>CAZPOL010000127.1:0-8231 GCA_964588195.1 uncultured Pirellulaceae bacterium
ATAAACATCCGGTACGACCAACGGGGCATCGCAAGTACCTACCATCACAAAGTCATGCTGTTGCAAGTGCTGCAACCCGACTCGCAAACCTTCCAACGGTCCAAAATCGGGGTGCTCGTCACGAATCACCTCCGTAAACCCACCGTTGTCGGGCGGCGTCTCAGCCTGGTGACCAATCACCAACACCAACGAATCGGATAACTCGGAAAAATTCCTGACCACTCGTTGCAAGACAGTTTTGGATCCCAACGGCAACAGAGCCTTGTCGCTACCCATCCGTTGCGAACGCCCGCCGCACAAAATTAGCGCCGGGTACGGCAAGCGAGGTTTCTCTTTGTCGGATCGTTCGGTCATAATGGACAGCGAATCAAATATTCGCCGGATCATCCAGGAGTTTGTCAGGGATGCTGAATCTTCAGCTACGAGAGCCACCACCAACGTTGGTCGAGGTCTTCCAGATCGTACCCGATCGTCTGGCCGGGATGAACGTCGACCAAATCATGGAGCTGCCGATCCATCTGGGAAACCGAACGGCAAGACTTGGCGATTGGTTCAGTGTATCAGGTGACGCCTCTGACCTGCACCACTGTTGGACGGGCGACCTTACGAACGTTGGCGGGCTTGGCCACGGCATGTCCGCAGGCTGGATTCAAATCAAAGGTGACGCCGGGAATCACGTCGGCACTCGAATGAGCGGCGGCACCATTCACGTCTCTGGATCTGCAGGAAATTATGTCGGGGCCGAAATGACGGACGGACTAATCCACGTCAAAGGCAACGCCGGCAACTTCGTCGGGGCGGCGTGTGACGCTGGACGATCCGGCCAAAACGGAGGAGCGATCTTGATCGAAGGCTCTGCCGGTGGGCGGGTTGGCAGTTCGATGAGACGAGGCCTGATTGCGATCGGCGGCGATGCCGGCAATGGCTGCGGATACACGATGAATGCTGGAACCATAGTCGTGTTCGGCAAAGTGCAAGAACGCGTCGGGTTGGAAATGACGCGAGGCACCATTCTATTGATGCAAGAGCCAACAAGCGAGTTCGCAGGCTTCATCGACGGAGGCCAACATCCGATGCCCGTTGCCAACCTGATCGACGACTACCTGAGCGAAACAGGTTTCTCGAAACTGATTGGCCAACGACTGTTCCGACTGTTGCACGGCGACATGATCCGTGGCGGTCGTGGCGAAGTTCTGATCGTAGCTTGATGCAAAAACAAACAGGCCGACGCCACCTCCAAGATCACTCCGACGTTTCCGTCTCTTCTTCGCTGGTAAGAAAGTAGTACAAGCCAGGCCGCAACAAGTACTCGGCGATCGTCGACGTAATCAAGCCACCGAGGATGACCGTGGCTACTGGATACAAAATCTCTTTGCCAGGCATCGTGCCGTGAATCACCAATGGCAACAATGCAAAACCGGTTGTTAAAGTCGTCATCAAAACGGGAGCCAAGCGGTCCAGCGAGCCACGCACCACAGACTCCTTCAACCCGAAACCTTCCTCGTCAAACCGTTGGTACGATTCCATCAACAAAATCCCGTTGCGAATGGCGATGCCTCCCAACGAAATAAAGCCAACCGTCGCCGGGATCGAAAGCGTCTGATCGGTCAGCATCAACCCAATCGCGCCGCCGATGAAGCCGACGGGTAGAGCGACCAGGATTTGCAGCACGAGACTTACCGACTGAAAATTCGAAAACAACACCACGAATATGCCGACCAGTGCCAACCCGCCCAACAGCAAGATCTTTTGGGTTGCTGAACGTTGAGCCTCGAATTGCCCGCCCATCTGCCAGAAATAACTCTCGGGCAACGTCAACGTCTCTTTCAATTTACTTTCAATCTCTTCGACTGCTGAAATCAGATCGCGGTCCAAAGTGTTAACACGAATCACCATCTTCCGTTGCGAATTTTCGCGGTTGATCGTGTTTGGCCCGACGGCATCACGAGACACATCGGCGACTTCCGATAGCGGAACTCTCGAACCGTCCGGCAACTCAACCGGCATTCGTTCCAGATTGTCTGTATCGCGACGATAAGGCTCGTCGAATCGAACCATCAAATCAAATGATTTTTGACCGACCAGCACGCTACTGATTACGCGACCACGCAACGCCGTTTCCACCATCCGATTCACGTAGTCAGAATTCAATCCGTAGCGAGCCAGTTGCTCCGGCTTCATCACAATTCGCAACTGCTTAACCATCTGTTGCTGGTCAGCAATCGGTTCGGTTAGCCCGTCGATCTCTGACAAAATCGCCTTTACTTCGTCCGCCTTGTTTTTCAGGACCGTCAGATTCTCGCCATAAATCTTGACGCCAATCTCCGCCGCCACGCCCGACAACATGTGGCCAATCATATGCCCAATCGGTTGCTCGGCTTCCAGTGTCGCTCCGGTAATGTCGCCCAATTCATCTTGCAGCAACTTCACCAACTTGTCTTGTGACATCTTGTTGTCAGGGTTTAGCGACAACGTAATCTCCGTCGTGTTGACGCCCATGACATGCTCGTCTTCCTCAGCACGGCCCGACTTGCTGGTGAACCAGACGAAAGGAGCGTCCGGGTTGGCGTCCGAGCGAACCATTTGCAACAGCCGGTCTTCGGCGATTTTGGAGATCCGACGAGAGTTGTCCAGCGAGGCACCCGGTGGCAGAAACAGATTTGCCTGAGTCGCGCCTTCATCAAAGGGCGGCAAGAAGTCCTTGCCAATTTGCCAAACGATCAGCCCCGAGAACACGACCAACAACAAAGTTGAAACCAGGGAGAGCATAAAGCCCAGCTTCGTCATACTGAACCGAATCACCGGCTGGAACATCGACTTCAAGAACCGCATTGTGATCGTGTCACTGCCTTTGCCAACCGCACCCGAACGAGGCAGTAAGTAATACGACAAGACAGGTGTCACGGTAAGCGAAACCACGGTCGATGCCAGAATCGACACGATGTAGGCGACGCCTAACGGAACAAACAAACGGCCTTCGATGCCCGACAACGCGAACAGCGGCGTAAACACCAGGATCACAATGATCGTGCTGTTGATAATCGCCTTGCGGACTTCACTGCTGGCCTCATAGATCACCTTGGCAACATTCTCTCGTTGCGATTCTTCCAGGCGAGCGTTCTCTTTGAGTCGTTTGAAAATATTTTCCACGTCGACGATTGCATCATCAACCAATTCGCCCAAAGCGACCGCCAACCCGCCCAGAGTCATCACGTTGATCGAGAATCCGAAATATCGGAACACCAGGAAGGTGGTCATCAGCGACAACGGAATCGCCGTCAACGTGATCAAGGTTGTACGGACATTCAACAAGAACAGAATCAGAATCAGGATCACGAATATCGTGCCGTCGCGAATCGCTTCGATGACGTTTCCAACACTGTAATCGATGAACTCGCGTTGTTCGTACGTCGTCTGAATCCGCACGTCGTCTGGCATGGCAGCCCTGAGCGATTCCAGGGCGTCCTTGATTTCCTGAGTCAATTGCCGGGTGTCCGCCTGCGGTTGCTTCTGAATGGTCAACACCACGGCAGGCTTGCCATTGACCGACGAGTCGCCTCGTTTCGTTTGCGCTCCGATCACGACCCGGGCAACATCCTTTACCAGCACCGATCGTTTGGATTGCCGCTTTACAACAATCTGTTCGATGTCTTCGATGCTCTTTACGCGACCAATTCCGCGAATCACAAATTCTTGCGAAGCGTCCTCCAGGTAGCCACCGGCCACGTTGACGTTACTGGCCGCCAACGCCTCTTCGATTTCAGTAATCGAAACATCAAATTGATGAGCGTTGTGAGGATCGATCAGCACCTGAAACTGCTGCTTGCCACCACCCATCGAAATCACACCGGCAACGCCCTTGATTTGCGTCAGGCGTTTTCGCACCGTCCAATCGGCCAGCGTGCGCAGCTGGATTGGCCCTGTCGTTCCGTCCTCGCTCCAGATTCCGATCATCATGATCTGACCGAGCAGTGAAGAGATCGGCGTCAGTTTCGGCTCTACGCCAACCGGCAAATCGCCGACGACGCCCGCGAGTCGTTCCTGAACGATCGTGCGAGCCCGATAGATTTCCTGGTCCCAGCCGAATTCGACCTGAATCACGGACAGTCCGATATCCGATGAACTGCGAATCGTCTCCACACCCGTCGCGCCATTCAACGCCGATTCCAGGGGCAGAGTCACCAATGCCTCGACCTCTTCCGGCGCAAAGCCAGGGCATTCCGTCAGGATCGAAACGCGAGGTCGAGTGATATCCGGCAACACATCGATCGGTAACTCAATTGCCGAACGCACACCATAGAACGCAACGATCATGGCTGCCAGGATGACCAGCAGACGATTGTCGAGCGCAAATTTGATGATCGAATTCAGCATGAATGTTCCAGCGGAAACTGCGGAAGGTCTAGTCGAATTGTCTAATGGCTGTGTCCGTGATGGTTCCCGCCACCGCTGCTACTGGACTGCATCGCAAACAACAACCGCCCGGCATTGTTAATAGCGATCCGGTCACCAAGTTCCAACCCATCACTCTTTTTGATCACGACTTGTCTGCGATCCTTGTGAACGACGATCACTTCCACGGCTTCGTATTTGTCGGCAATCTCAATTTCATCGACTTCCGACCCGGTCGTTGTGTGATCGGTTCCGTGATCCAGGTGGTGCTCCACGATTCCAGCCCAGCGAAACACGTAGTTCGTTAAACCGTCGACGGCTAACGCTTCTCGCGGAATCACAATCGACTTTTCAAATAGTTCATCAGGAATCTCTACATGAGCACGCTGACCAGGCTTCCATTTCCACGTCACGTAATCCCTGGCGGATCGATCCCCGCCACTCGCAAACGACGTATTGGACAGATCAGGCAGATCGGTTGGAACACTTTCTTTTGAGAACAGATCGATGTTCTCCAAATACAGGTAGAACGGGTAAGTGTTAGTGGCTTCGTCAACATGGTTGGAAAGAAAAGCAATCTTCAACCCCTCAATGTGTTCGTGAGCGTTGTCTGGGCCGATCGAAATATCAACCGCCGTTTGGTTAGCAATCGCTTCACGGATCCGAGGCAGATCTTTTTCATAGGCCTGGCCTTCCACAACCAGAACGGCGTGAAAAGATAGCTCGCACAAATCTTCGCCCAACTGCATCATGGCACCCGGCTTGGCCACCAACCGCTCGACCAAAAACGTCTCTTTAACTCCCTCGATCACTTGCCCCGCGTTCAATTGCGGTGGAACCAGGTGGAAAGGTACGTTGACAGTCACGGTTCGCAACAATTTTCTGGTGCTCGTCATCTGATCGATCTGCGTTTGAGAAATGCCTCGCACCAACAACTCTTGGGTCTTCGTTTCGACAGTGGCCAACAGCCGCTCCCGTTCATATTTCTTTTCGATCAGTCGTTTGCTGGCTACACCGCCACTCCGCACCGAGGGCTCCAATCGTTCGATCTCTTTTTTGACAATCGCGATCTGTTGGTAAGCGTCCAACAATTGAGCTTGCGCGGTGGCCAACAAATCACCCGTCAATTCGATTTCCAAAATCGGTTGCCCTGGCACAACCGTCTGGCCTTCGCTGATCAAGACACGTTGCACCAGCCCCGAAAACCGACTGGAGACATGCAAGTCACTGGCACCCGGGATCTCTCGAACATATGCCGGCACGTCGAACGATGATCGGTAATCCGAATATTGAATCCGACCAGTTGTCAGATTCATTGCTTGTTGAGAAGTCTGCGACAATTCGACCGCATTGGAATCGGGGCTTGCATGAGCATCGTCCTCGGCAGGCTTGTCGTCCTGCAGTTTCGCAGCGATCTTGTCACGCAAGAAATCGACCGGAACGATCACTCCAACAGCCAACCCGATTGCCAGCGGAACGAGCGCCAAAGCGAATATGCCGAGCTTCTTTTTATTGGACATCACAACCTCGAATACAAACCACAACCAGCGTCCCGCCTTCCCGGTTTCACATTGAGAAGAAATAACGAATGCACCGATTGACCCGCCGCCGCAAAACTCAACGATCACACAAAATGCGCTCGTAATCAAGCAGAACCAACGAAACGTCTTTTACACCAACCGCCAGATTCCAATGCAAGCAAGTAAAGACTCCCCACAAATTGCATCGGAAACGTCGACAGTACCGATTTAGCAATAGCATCACGACACCAGCCAATCAACCAATTCGGGGACTCAATAGCGTGGCTGTGACGATCATCGTCCGACGCCACCTGCCACCAGTCAATGACGGGCACAAGACTCAGATGATGATCGGCGTCAAACGAAGGATATACCTGACAAATTGCTCGTCAAATGCTGCTCAGTCAGTGGAAGTCTTTCGGCAATCCGAATAACCGGAATTATCCATACAACGCTCGAAACGCTGAATAACGGTCGACAAGATCGGAATTAGCCGAAAATAGATGATATCCAGCACAACCGGAGCCCCGAGCGTCATCGCCCAATGTCACCAACAGCACAAATGCAACAAGCGAAACTGAATCGGTTTCGAATCATGCTTCGTCGCATCGCGGCGTTTGTGCTCGTGGCGTGCTGCTTACTTTTGATGGACACCAGCGTGACACTTGCCAGTCGATCTGCAATCCCGACAACTTGCCTGCAGCAGTCAGATGAAGTTGAAAAGATCCGTGAAATCGATGAACCGAATGAGTCGGACGATGATCAATCAGCCAACAAGCGAACGGCTGACCATGAATTCCAGAAAGCCGATGCCATAACAACCGAGCCCACGATTCAGTCAGCGGTAGAATTGGACCGACTGGATATCGGGCAAGCGGTGCATTTGGCAGTCTCCAACGATCCACGTTTCCAACAGATTGGCTGGGAAATCCAGAAGGCCAAAAGCGAACGTCACCAGGCGACTCGTCTGCCAAACCCTTCGACCGGGATTTTGGCCAATGAAATTGGCAACGACGGTTCGGGCGGCCAATACGGCGTGTTCTGGTCGGAGACGATTGTTCGCAACAATCGGCAGACGCTACAGCATCGCTATTTCTCAATTGCCATCGCTGCGTTGCAACAACAATACGACATTCGTCGCTGGCAGATTGCTCGGAACATCGGCACACGATTCCTGAGTGCATCCAGGTACACGGAAGAACGTCGCGTCACGGAAGACCAGATGACTGCGGTTGAAGAGATTCTGGAGTTTACACAGAAACTGTTCGAGGCTGGCGAGGTTTCCCGAATTGGCATTTCCAATATCGAATTGGAATTGGCAACGCTGAAACAAAAACTCGTCGAGTTGGAACTGAAGCGAGAATTCGAAATCCGTGCTCTGGCCATTCCGTTAGGATTGAGTATTGATACGACGCTACCCGCGACCGATTTGCCGAATGTCTATTTTGAGTGGCAAGCGACTGTCGACGAGCTGATGGATGCCGACTCGATCTCATTCGAAGATGAATGGGTGGCGGTGCACCCTCAACTGAATTTCGCACTGGCCCAGGCGGAACAGAGTCGTTGGAGTGTCTCGCTGGCTAAAGCCGAACGCAACCCGGACGTCCAGGTTCAAGGCAGCGTCAACTACGACACGGAAACGGACAGTGTGTTTGCTGGATTCCAGGTTGGCGTACCCGTTCAAAAGTACGACAACAAAAGCGGGGCCATCGGCGCAGCCAATGCCGAGTACCGCCGACGACTTGAGGAAGTACGGTTAAAACAGATGCAATTGCAGGCGCGACACACGATCGGCGAAGGTGAAATGGCTCGCCTGCGTTCCCGCGTCATCAACATTCGAGACGTGATCATACCGAAAGCCAAGGAGAATTTGGCACAGGTCCGTTCAGCATTCGAAATTGGCGAGATCGAATTTCTGGTACTCAAAACTGCGCTCGACCAGGTGTTGCAATCTCGCCTGGACCTGCTGCAAGCCGAACATGAACTCGCCATCGCATCAGTCAACCTCGGCACACTGTTGCTGGACGAATAGAAACGCTGGCGCGCACATCTTCTTGTCCCTATAGCGTTACGGCCATCAACCAAAAGATATAGCTCAAGTTAACTTCCGACACCACCGCGCCGCCAATCGCACCGACTGAGCCTGCCCGAACTGCTCTCATTTTTTTGATTGCCGCAAAAAGGCGCAAAGAAACGCAAAAGATATGGGACACACATTCCGCCTTGGGTTTTGCGTCTTTTGTGTTTTTTTGCGGCAAAACGCTTGGTACAGGAAACGTACAGAAACTAGGCCAGATCCAATTAACGAGACGCCGTCTT
>CAZPOL010000127.1:8331-14098 GCA_964588195.1 uncultured Pirellulaceae bacterium
CTTAGCGGCGTTTTTTGTTGCAATTACCTTATTGCGCTCGCAACGAGGTGCGAACCACAGTGATGAGAGTTCGAAAACTCAAAATTCGATGATATTTGTTGGCGGAATCGTGATGTTTTGGGATTCATGGTATTAGAGACGGCTTGCTGACCTGGTCACGTACAGCGTTTTAAGCATGCCACAAGATCTAATCTGTTGATTCACTTTGAATCGCTTAAGAGCGAAGGCAAAACCAATGTCAAACCCATGTGTACCGTTTCGTTACCTCGTCATTTGTTTCGCCTGCTCTCTGTTGATGTGCTGCGTATTGCGTGCTACTCCGACTCTGGCCCAGGATGCTCGGGCGGAGGTCAAGACGCCACAAGACGACGGCGCAGGCAAGACGGAAATTGATACACCTGCCAAGCAACCACCGGAAATTACGGTGTTGAAATTCGGCGATGGTGCCGAATCACTTAGCACTCGCCAAGCGTGTTACCTCCTGGGCAAAAACCTGGCATTTAATATGGCGCTAAGCGCTCGTGGCGTTCCAGCTGAAAGGCGACAGTCCATGATCGATGCGGCCAGTGGGTTGTCGAAGGTACTGGGAATTGACCTGCCAGCCATGCCTGAAATCACGGACTTCGAAAACTTTTGGAAAGGTCGCGATTTCCTAATGGGACAAGAAGGAAGCGTAAAAGAACTAGTAGGTAACAAGCATGGTCTCGAATGCGCAGCTCTTTTTGAGCTGGCCACAACCTTGGCGATTGCACCCACTTTGTATAGCCCCGACTTTTCCGATCAAGACTCGGCTGAAACGCAAAAAGCGATGAATCAAACGATTCTCGATTCTTTGGCAATGGCTGGCAATCAGGCAAACTTCAAACACGAACAAAATTTTGTTGAAACGGCAGGCCCCTTCTTTCGCTGGGTAAGCAATGAGCAACCTCACAACGATGAAATGAGCAAGCTGTTGTTGTCAACCATTTCCGGCATAGAGAGTTTACTTAAAACAGAACTGGTAGAACACGAATTCCTGCAAGCTGCCGAAGCAGTGCGGGCTGAACGCACCGAAGGTTCTGATAAAACAAATAACGGCGAAGCGGAGGCACCGGAATCTGAAGACGCGACCGCCCGGCGTGAAATAAAGATCGTCAGCTACGAAAAGCCTGACGGGTCAATCGGACGAATCTCATCGCGATACATCAGCTTCCAACTTGGAAGAAACTACGGGCATCTGGTGTTTTTGAAAACTCAAGAGTCCACCAAACCCGAGTACCTTCAGACTCAAATTGATTCTATCGAGCAAATCGAGACTCGATTCAAATTTTCGTTTCCTGATGCCCCAACACAAATGGGCTATGAAGGTTTTTGGGCCGGATACGAGCACCTCCTGAACGGCAACGACTCAGTCAGTGCGATGATCGAAGAAAAGTTTGGCTCCGACTGTAAGCACGTATTCGATCTGGCCGTCAAGTTGAACGTGGCCGCCGTGCTATACACTGGCGAAATCGATGAAGACGATGAGGCAAACGAGAACCTGCGCGATAGCAATTTGCTGATCAAGAGAGGCATCTACAATTCTTGCGAAGCAGCATTCTCGCACGATGAATATGTTGCCACCGTTCAACCGTTCGTAATGTGGATGCACGAATTAAAACCGCAGGGACGGGAATACGCACGCACGTTCACCAAAGCGGTCGACGAGGTTCAAAAACTGCTAAGGACGGAATGGGAATTTCAGCTGGCAAAGGAGATCGAAGCCGAACGTGCTGAACAGTCGAGACTTACCGAAGGCGATAAATAGAACGTCAATACTGACAACTTCAGTTACGCAACTGCGAACACGACATACGTGCTTTTCAAGAAGACTTAACCAAAGTCCGCGACTGTTACTTACAGACAACTGGAAAGGTAAAAAACGGGGGCCCTACGCCACGTGTCTCTCAAATCGACACGCGGCGTGTATGCTCACCCGTTCAAATTCCATCCGATTTCTCTTACACGGCCTCAATCCAGACATCGCCCGTGATCAGCAGTCGAAAAGAGTCTGCAGTTGCGATGGGATTGAGCCGCGTTTGCCGTTCTGGTTCTGACGACCTAAAAGCCTTCCGAGCCAATAAAGCCGGGATGACGTGTGACGACTCCAGGAAAAATTGAACCAACTGGGCGTCGCCGAACTCGTTCCCATTTTTCGATTGCCGCAAAAAGGCGCAAAGAATCGCAAAAGACATGGGACACATTTACCACTTGGGGTTTTGCGTCTCTTGTGTTTTTTTGCGGCAAACTGAATTCAGCCATTCAGACTCGACTGGACCATTTTTTCATTCACCCGCCTCCTCCATCTATCTCTGCTCAAACGAAAGAAACGGGCCAAGCGTCGTTTTCTTTGACGAGCGTCTCTTCCATCCTATTGCCCTTGCCCGCTCTCTTTTTTCCAATCGAAATTGACAGCTTCACCGCCGGCAATCGTTAGCAACGCTCGAGTCTCTTTTTCTTCCAGATGCAATGGAACCCACCTGACACTGCTGTCACAAAAACCGACTCCGAAAGCGTCGAAGTGTTGCATTTGTGAATCAAGGCTGTACTCCAAAATTGATTCCACACTTGCGTCGTGGGGCGACATCCAGTGCACAGCCCTTTCAAAATTTACGTTACAAATGATTGCCGTTTTATCGCGCCCGTCTGTAATCTCGGAGAACCTTCGGGGGACACTCCCGGCAAAACAACAGTCAGGGCCGTAAACACCGAGATAAGTTGTTTGTCCACCTTCCAGGGGAGCGCTTGGGCACAAATACACATCAACAATTTTTTCGCTCGCAATCCTGTTCGATGAGTGATCCCATGGTTTTGAGAAATCGATCATCTCGTACAATTCATTTTCATCGAGATACGGCAATATCAATGAACGCCAACTGTGCAGACGATTGCCGTCCGCATCAACAGTGAATGCCGGCGGTAGCGTGCCATTTGCGGACTCGTACTTGTGGATTGCATTGATGATTTCATGAATATTAGTCGCACATGACCTACACGCGCTCAAATGGGGGTCTGGTCCCCCGTCGATCGGAGGCAAGTGGCAACTCGTAAGCAAAAGAACGCCCACGCAAAGCATCAACATTAAAAGACTTCTCACTGAACTAGTGGAGACCTTCGAATTATCGATACCAAAAAGTTGACATCGACTTGCCCACTCTAATGGCGTTTAGAACACTGGAATCGCATCGGTGATCGCTTTTTTAAGTTCTCGATATTTCGATCCGACCTTTTGCACTTCTTCGATCTTGCGTTTGAGTTCGGTGAGTTCGTCTCGTGTGAGTTCTCCCAGCCGTTCTCTTTCGTCTTCTGGTGGCTCTTCCAGAGCTTCCAGACGATCGGTTATCGATTTTGCTGTTGGGAAAAATGGCTCCAGCTTTTTTGCGGCTGCCTCTGCAGAGGTCTGATCGTTGACGGGTATGACGATGGCATGGACTTCGTTCATCAGTTCAGTCATTTCGCTCAGAATCGATACGTGAGTATCCTTCTTCGGTTCTGAATGTTCACTTGAATTTTCCGTTGAACCAGATTCGGTTGCGGGCTGTTCGCATCCTGGGAGAGTCAGAGCGGCGAGTCCGAGAACGAAGAGCAATGTGCTTAATCTCATTATGAATCCTTGGCTGATCCTTGGCGCAGGAAATGTGAATTGCGAGGGAGGGAGTCAATCATTGTGTTGTTTAAAATGTTGCCGGGAAACAGACGATTGTCAACACGACAGGCCTCCTGGTCGCAATGGTACAGCGACTCATTTTTCAACATTTACAAACATCAACTGTTTGACGGCACAGGTTCACGACTCGCGGCGTACGGCCACTCATCAAGACAGGTGTGTTTTGTTTGTAATCGTCTGGTATGACTGAAAAAATCAGTTCCGGTACCGAGCTTCTCAATCGCAAAATTCGAGAGTTCCATGTTTGTCGAATCAAAAAAGGTAGTAGTCGCGAAATGGTAAAAGGCGAAAGAGCTGGAGGCGTCAAACCTCCAGCTCTTGTTTTTCTCGCAATCTATATTTCGACTGACCGTCTGGGTCTGCTAGAAATTTGCATCTTCCATAAACACACCCAGCAAACCTCCTTCAAAAGTACTATTGATTTCCATTCCGGTATCGAAGTCGTTGCCGCCATTGACCAAAGTAGTGAGTTCAAAAATCGAGTTGACCAAGAACAAATGGTCATCACCGTTCTTCAAGATGAACTTGGTGGCTCGAACAAATCGGGAACCGCCAATATTTACGGTATCGTCTCCGACTCCTGCATCAACCAACACGTCTCCATACAAGTTGGAATTGTTGAATCCGATCAGGTCACCGTGGCGTCCAGCTTTGATCGTGGTTTTGCCCATGACATCAGTATTTGAAAAATTAACCTGATCTTCGCCATCACCGCTCGTAACAGACAACGCCCCGCCGATCGAACAGAAATGACCCA
Source organism: uncultured Pirellulaceae bacterium (assembly GCA_964588195.1). Lineage (GTDB taxonomy): Bacteria > Planctomycetota > Planctomycetia > Pirellulales > Pirellulaceae > CAJQPP01. The sequence continues at coordinate 12,774 of CAZPOL010000127.1, forward strand.
CGACAAAGTCCGTATGGCCGTGTTTTCCTGTATGAATCGTCAGGTTTCCGCCTGTGGAAATCCCGTCAATCTGCGAGCTTCCATTCTGGTTAATACCCAGGATCACACTGTCGATTCCTCCTCCAGTTTGAATCGTGCAATCTCCTTCGACCGTGCAATTTCCGATTCTGATTCCGGCGATACCGGATGTACCTGTGTCGAGTTCCATGTCCCCACCGACGCTGATCGCATCGCCCTGATTGCTGAACTCAAACTCGTTGGTCCCCATTTCACCAGCCGTCAGAATGAAGTCACCAGCTACGGACAGCGAATCGGAGTGCGTCGGCCTCGATTGAAATAGACTGTTTCCGTCGCTGAAATGGACTGTCAAATCGCCGTCAATCAAAACGTGCCCCGAAATCGTAACCGTATCATCTCCATCACCCAGCGACAGAGTCAAACTCGTGACGTTAGCGTACGTGTGGTAACGTTGAGTTGAATTGAACTCGTCCGTCACGATCAACGAGATATCCCCGTTTTTTTCTCTAACAATCGTCACGAACTCTGCGATGTCTCTGCCCTGCAGGAACACATGGCCATTTCCGTTTTGTTTCGATGCCTCGGCATGAACGCGAGTCGTCAACAACGCCAGCAGTACCAAGCCGCAACAAAGAGTATTTATCATTTTCGCAATTTTCATCGTTTTCTCTCACTAGAATTTCTAGAATTGTCTTCCGCCAACTGACTAGAGTCTGGAGACAAGCAGGATTCGTCGGTGAAAATCAGAGATTTTGAAAATGCATGCAAAAAGCATTTGTGAGAACGAATGCAACGTGAAAGGAGTCCGGAAGTCAGCAGCCAAATTGGCATTTCGGACGAGTTTCCCTGGTCTTCCTCTGGGGCGTAGCGTGAGTGCCTTGCCTTGCTTTTTTGCCGTTGCCCGAACCCACTTGTCTGTTCCGAATGGACAGCCACGTTTGATGCAGTTCTTCAATACATCAGTTTCTTCTTGGTCGAAACTGGATTGACTCTCTCTCTATCCAACGGGGAAGTCGCTGGATAACCGCAAATTAGATTGGAACTAATGATTTGGTTCCTACGTCTCAATTGAGTCTATACTGGTTTCATTTGACGGGGATGAACATGCAGGTTCAGTTGCCAACCAATTCAATGCGTTCGTTGTGGAACTGCAAAAAATTGGGAGACTCATTTTGGACTGAGACGGCATCAACCATTTTGGCAGTTCGCTCTCTGGTCCTGGTTTTGATCTTCTGTAGTGCAGCCATCTCTTGCTTGAGCCAAGCCTCCGCCCAATATTTCACCCAGCATGTTGCACCAACTAAGTG
>CAZPOL010000128.1:0-4532 GCA_964588195.1 uncultured Pirellulaceae bacterium
AACTAGCAGAGCAACCACCGTTATGACCTGATTGCGTTTGTATTCATGCCAGGCATTTGCAATTACTCGAATTGCCGCACGATGTTGATGGGAGCTGGGGAAGGGAATAGGTTCGAAATGGCTGATTTTTGACATTTAAGGTGGCATCAAATAGAACTAAATAAGGCTGCTTCCCTTCCTCCTCTTTCCTCAGCTTTATAAGGGGTCGGTCGGTGATTAAGGGGTCGGGACCAAGCCGAGTGTCGTTTGTTGTCATTTTGCGTAATGCCTAATCACTGGCACCTGGTCGTGTGGCCAACCATTGTTTCGACGAACTGACGCTTTCGTGTTATGACCGCCAACCAACGACCGTCAACGATGTAATAGCAATCAGGGTTTTCTGCTTGACCACAATTTGCAAAGAGTTGTTGGCTTGAAAATTATCATTGATTGAGCTTCAGCACTGCTGGGCGAGCCAGCCGTGGCACCCGAGCAGTTAATAATTGACATGAAATCGCCAGTCAGTTAGCTTGGATTTCGCATTTTAACAACCCGTTTCGTTGAAATTTCAAAATTGTGAAAGTTGCGACAGGCATCAAAATGATTCGATTCAAAAAGAACAGAAACACTACCTTGGGGTTGGTCAGGTTGGCAACGCCATTGGTGTTGGCTTTGATATTCTGCATGACTGGATCCGGGTTTGTGATGGCCCAGGATTCGATCCCGGAAAATACATTGAAGGCGCTTAAGGACGCGACTGTTTTTGTGCGTGTTGAGACGGGGAACGAAGGTTCGACGGGTTCCGGTTTCCTGATTGGAAAGCAAAAGGAGTATGCCTATATCGTTACCAACGAGCACGTTATTCGTCGCCAGGGACGGGCCAGTCGAACGGTCGAAGTCGACTTTTTTAGTGGAACGAGAGAGCGGAAAAGCCTGGAGGCCACGGTTGTTAGCGAGGACGAATCGCGTGACTTGGCCGTTTTGAGAGTCCGTAACGACAGTTTGCCAAATCCGGTCAAACTTAGTTCGTCGAACGAGATCCGTGAAACGTTGCCTGTGTACATTTTGGGATTCCCCTTTGGTGAGAGTCTGTCGACCAATCGGTCGGGTCCCAATGTGACGATCGGCAGAGGTACTATTTCGAGTGTCCGCAGTGACGACTTCGGCAACCTGGAAAAAGTGCAGATTGACGGTGATCTTAACCCCGGTAATTCAGGCGGACCAATTGTTTTTAGTGATGGAACTTTGATGGGCGTTTCGGTGGCTACCGTGTTGGGCACCAATATTGGAGTTGGTATTCCTGGGAAAAGCCTGCGAGACATGCTGTTTGGTCGCCTTGGCAGTATGGGGCTGTCACAAGAAGCCAACGGACCGAGAAAAACGAGTTGTTCAATCAAGGCAAAGTTGATCGATCCGCTCGAAAAGGTAAAAAGCGTTTCCTTCATGGTGATTGATGCGGATCGAATCGATCTGAAAGATCATTCCGCGGACGAAAACGGAAAGTGGTCAAGGCTCTCCAGTGGCATGAAAGAGGTCAAGCTGAAGATCGATGGGCAAGTCGCGACCGGAAAAACCATGTTCCGTGGAGAATTTGGAGAGCAGCTAAAACTCATTCATCAGGTCAAGTTCGTTAACGGTCGTGGTGACACGTTTTATACTTCTCCCGGTGAATACGTGATACGAATCGCCGAAAGAAAGGGCAGAGGCTCAGACAGGTCACGAAAAGGCGATGTTGCTGGTAATGACAAGCAGCAAAACCGAAACACAAGAAAGAAGAGGGCAACTGAAAGTGAAGGTTGGCTTGGCAGTGCCCGCAATGGTTCAGGGAGCGTTCCGGAAATCGAACCGGAATCCTCCAACACCTCGGTTGCTGGTGTCAAATTCGATTGTGTTGATGCCAAATGTCAAACACTCGATTTCGAATCATCAAACATGGTCCCACAATTGCATTGGGACGCAGAACACGAACACTTTTTTGCTTTGAGCACAGAAGGTCTGTTACGGAAAATATCATTTCCCGGTCTGGTCGAGGTTACAAGGATTGATATTGGTTCCAAGTGCAGTTGGATGCAGATTTCCAAAGAAGGGTTATGTGTCTTGAGTCCGGGAATTCAGGATCTGATCGTATTGGAACCGGAAAGCCTGAATCCATTGAAATCTATCCCGATTGGTGAGGCTGAATTTTTTGCCGCTTCACCGGAGAGTTCACTGGCATATATTGCCGCTGGCGGAGATTTGCGATTGGTTGATTTGGCGACAGGTGAGACTCAGCGAAGTTACCGGCCTGACGATTTTCGATCAAATTCCGGACGAGTACATGGCTTTGGCAATCCAACAATTTCACCAGACGGACAGTACTTTTTCTGCGTTTCTCATGAGTGCATGCAAAGGTTTCTTGTCACTGAGAATGGCCTTGAGTTTGCAGAATCAGGTCCGAGGATTGGTGGGAATGCGCGACAGATTGTTGTGAGTAATGATTCGCAGTATGTCGCAATGCCGGCTGGCGGCGGCAACGGAAAAGGCTACACAACTTTCGTCTACCAGGTGCACGATATCAAGGAAAAAATCCTTGAAGCCGAAGGCGGTGCGTATCCAAAAGCCATTGGCTTCGACAAAGAGGCTGGCATGGTGTACGGCCAGAATCATGGTGCCGAATTAATCACGTTCACTGGAAAAGGTCTGGTCAACAAATCATATGACTTTGGGCGTGATATTGAGATCAGCAATACAAATTTTATCCTTGTCCATCCCGCTGGGCATCAGCTTGTGCTTTTGACTCACCCGAAAATGGTCATGGTCAACTTGCCCAAATAGCCCGTCTGTTTGTTCTTTTTTCAGCGCCGACCTCCGCGTTCGTCGGCTGGGTGGCACTGCTGGCTTGTCCAGCAGTGTTGTCTAAATCGCGAAGAAGGTGATACGTTCCTCTGGCGAGTAAGGTTCGATACTGCTGGGCAAACCAACAGTGCCCCGAGCACCCGAGAGTGCTTCCGTTGTTGAGGGATTCTTGCATTTTCGACTCTGAATTTACAATATCGTTACGTGACTCATTAGTTGAAGTCATTACGATTTGGTTACTGATCGGTTACCAACGAACAGTGAATTCAAGCAGGTCTAATTGATTGGCGTAACGATATGAATATACCTAGGGTAGCTATTCTGAAGGTATCTATTCTGATATTCGCGGTGGTGGTGACTGCGGTTACTTGTGTGTTGATTTTCAATAGGCCCGAAAGTTCAGATCGACAAGAGCCGCAAGATTTATCCAAAGAAAACTCGATCGTAAGTGGAGAGTTCCGACCCAAGGAAGGCGAGTGGTTAAACAAAGCTCAGTTTGACAAATTCCATTCTCTTACGGGATGCACAACAGATGAGTTGATTCGGTGGTTTGGCCAACCAACGAAAAAAACTCAACGAGAAAATGGCGTTGAAAGGTGGCACTACCCTTTCGACGCGACCGCATGGGTTGATTTGGATAAAGAAAAAGGCACTGTTCTCGGTGTGTATCATACGGCCGGGTATTGACGAGATTAAGGGGTCGGCTGGGTGCCCCTGCTGGCTTGCCCAGCAGTCCTTTTTTCTGACACACTGGTTCGTATGACTCAGCGAAAGACCGTCAAACACTACGAAGCCAACTGACGTTTTTTCGTGTTATGGCCGCCAACAATTGCTCGCCAACGATGTAATAGCAATCAAGGTTTGCCGCTTGACCACAATTTGCCAAGAGTCGTTGACCAGAAAGTTGTCATTGATTGAGATTCAGCACTGCTGGGCAAGCCAGCAGTGGCACCCGGCCGAAGTACAGAATCCAAATGCGGAATGCAGTAATGAGGAACCCCCGCGAACTGACCGAATCCTGAATGAGGCTTTGTAGCACTTCCGTCCGGTGTCGGGTGGCACTGCTGGCTTGCCCAGCAGTGCTTTTCTGTGCCAAACTGTTTCCTATGACTCATCGAAAGGCTGTCAAACACTACGAAGCCAACCGTTGTTTTCACGAATTGACGTTTTCGTGTTTTCACCGAAAGCCATTGCTCACCAATGACGTTTGGCAATCCATGCTGGCTGTGTCAATTAGCAGAGCAACACTAAACCACCGTTATGACCTGGTTGCCTTTGTTTTTATGCCAGAGCATTTGCATTTACTCGTATTGCCACACGATGTTGATTGTCGAGTCTCCGGGTTGCTGAAGGCAATGAAACGTCCCTTCTCTTACCGGATTAAGAAACTGCTTGAGGCTGCCAAAAGCCCTCTGCTTGGTCAGCTAACCGTACGACAACGACCGGGAGTTCAAACTTTTCGATTTTGGCAGGAGGGGCCAGGGTACGACCGAAACATCGAGTCTGATGCAGCCATCCGTTCGGCTATCGATTACATCCACATGAATCCAGTCCGACGAGGACTCTGTGAGCGGAAAACAGATTGGAGATGGTCGAGTGCCAGATTCTACAGCGATCAGAATTTTCCGCTTGACGACGCATTGCCAAGAATCGATGGCCTGAAAGTGATCATTGATTGAGCTTCAGCACTGCTGGGCAAGCCAGCAGTGGCACCCGTC
>CAZPOL010000128.1:4632-6119 GCA_964588195.1 uncultured Pirellulaceae bacterium
AGTGATCATTGATTGAGCTTCAGCACTGCTGGGCAAGCCAGCAGTGGCACCCGTCGTCAGGATTTTCTACTTGACGACGCATTGCCAAGAATCGATGGCCTGAAAGTGATCATTGATTGAGCTTCAGCACTGCTGGGCAAGCCAGCAGTGGCACCCGTCCTTTTGTTCCCCGCGCTTGGAATACCGTAGCGGTTTTTAGCGCGGACAAGTCAAATTGATCATGTTTGATGTTTTTGTGATGCCCACGCCAATCCTTGAATTGTAAATGCAAACTAGCGCTTTGGTATCCATCTATAAGATCGAAACGTACTACCGCTGTTTGCCCGCGTGAAATCCTAATATTGGCATCGGCATCACCTGCAGTTGTCCAACACGCTTCCTCACCGTCACAATCTCGATTCTCAAAATATTTCACGTAAGATGTATCTTCTGCTTCATATCTTGGATCTGTTGGAGGCTGAAGTCAGATTGGAAAGATTCCATCGTTTGTGACCGAAACAAATAAACGGGGCGGGGCCTTATTCGGATCGATTTGGAATTCGGATATGGAAACAGAAGGATTAAAAGGAGTGAACAAAAACGGAATCACAATGACGATAACTGATGTGATCCAAATCAATTTACGTATGGTGAGCTTTCTCATGCATTTATTCTTTTTTGTTGTTTTCCTGCGCTTTGGATCTTCACCCTGGTACTTTTTTGGAAACGCCGCGTAGAATTCTTCCGAGAATGTCGCCGCCAGTGACAATGTGTTTTTTGTCTTCCGTCCAAATAAGTGCGACATCAACATCAATAACGTCATCCCCTGGATGCTCTTCACGGACCTGGAATCCAGATACAACATCGCCCAGCTTTACGTTTGGATCGTAGTAATAACTGGCATTGTAAAGATGGTCTTGCGGATTCAAATTCCCGGGGTCGCGATAATACCCTCTGACGAATCCATCAACGTCCAAAAGAAGCTTTGGTTGGTTTGATTCTGCATCCACCACCACAAACCATGGGTGCGAACTTTTTTGAAGCAGCTCTTCGACAAAATTGACCATGTTCGAGAAAATTGGCCTGGTGCCTTCAAACTCCAACTCAATTATCGAGTCCGGGTCCAACACTTCGCCCACCGAAGATGCCAACTCATCATCGGCAATGGCAACATTCATCAGAGTTCGCAGTTCTCGCTTGTCGAGTTTGCCATCATCGGTGTTTGGCGAAGAGTCAGCAAACTCCGTCATCTCGAGTTCCAAATCAGAAAGCAGGTCTTTTTCATCAAGTCTCTTGATGGCGTCTTTTCCGAATGCTTTGTTGACACACCAGGCAAGTGGCCAGGAAATTGGAGCCGTCAATATTTTCAAGACCCAAATCACGGGTGAGAAAAGCGCACAGATAAAACCAGCGAATCTTAGAAAGGTGGCCTGCGCCAAAAATTCTCCCACAATCGTTATTCCAACCACGGGCGCGAGCACAGCAAGAATCCCGGTAAACAAACCATC
>CAZPOL010000128.1:6219-13488 GCA_964588195.1 uncultured Pirellulaceae bacterium
AACGAATCCAGTTGTTGAATCGCTTTCTCAAAAAGCTCGCCCAATGGAGCGGTGACCAATATCGTTTTCTTCGTCACAGGATGTTGGAACTGAAGTGATTGAGCGACCAGCAACAGCCTGTGTATGCCAAGTTCCTCTCGAAACAAACGGTTGTGGCGTCGGTCGCCGTGCGTGGTATCGCCGATGACTGGGTGAGCGAAGTGATTGAAGTGACGGCGGATCTGATGTTTGCGACCCATCAACGGTCGGACGATGACTTCCGAATATCGACTGCTCGGGTATTTTCCGGTGGAGAAGGGGATTTGCCATCGGTTAACTGTTTGGAATTCCGTGACGGCTGGCTGCGGTGGCTTGTTGTTTTTTGCCTTCGCGTCGGTCATCCGGTCGTGCTTTTCACGTAGTGCTTCGTCCCAATGACCCTTCTCGGCAGTGTGGCCTCGAACAATCGCCCGGTAAGACTTGTCGACCTTACGTTGTGCGAATTGTTCTGATAACTGGCGGGCAGAGTCGCTGTCCAAACCGAACAACAGCACTCCGGACGTTGGTCGGTCCAATCGGTGAACCGGGTAGACAAGCTGCCCAAGCTGGTCACGTAATTTCTGCAGGGCAAATTCCCAGGCCCGCACATCGACGCGGCTGCGATGTACCAGCAATCCGGCCGGCTTGTCGATCGCGACCACCTGCCGGTCTTGATAGAGCACGGTCAATTCGCCAGTTGCGGAGGTGGAATCGCTGAAATTCACCGTTTATTTTGACCTCTGTTCTTTTGTTCCAATCTAGGCGTCCGGTCTTCGGTTTCTACCGAGTTCGAAGGTGATTTTAACGGTTTCGCCCAGTCCTGCCGCTGGCTGTCGCTGCCAAAAAATGGAAATTCTGTCTGCTGAGTGTCCAAATCGCGACTCCTTCAGTTTCTAGGTAATCGAGGCGGTTAGGACCTCTTGTTTACACAGAATTTCAACAGACAGCGGTAGGAGTAATGAAATGGCCAAAATGACAGATGAATCAGCTCGAAAAATGTTCGCACCCTATCTCAAAGGAGAGGAACTCACGCATTGGGCATACGGGGTCAAGCAACCAAACATGTTGTTGATCATGGTGTTGATTGCAATGGGGATTCTGCCAGGTGTCATCGCAGTTGTATTGTTGACCAGGAACTACATGGTCGGCTGGACGGGTAACCGATTAATTGTGCTGCAAGTTGACGCGAAAATTTCCAAAATCAAGCAGGCCGCCGAATATGACCTGAATCAACTTAAGTCGATGCAGTCGACGAGTTCAACAGGGACGATTTTTACAACGATCAAGATCAAAGACGACGAAAAGCCTTTTGTTGCCAAGTTTCATCGGGCATTCTCGAAATCGAATCGACCTAACGCGATGGCAATCGGTGAAGCATTAAGTGCACTCTCTGCCTAACCGCCTGATCGAAGCGAGGTACCATTGAAATGTCAAGGGCATGCCCATTCTGCAACCATCCTGCGGCTCACAAAATCTGTGACTCGTGTAATCGAGACGTTTCGGCAACGAGGCGTGTTTGCGGGACTTGCAGTAATATGTCGCCGATTGCCGAAGCGAATTGTTGTCACTGCCTTACTCGATTCCGGAGTGAACTGCGGTGGAAGATTCCGCTGATTGTGATCATGTTTGTTGCGGCAACGATTCTGGGTGCGTTTTTGTCCATTATCATGAACTAGCCTTGGGTTTGTTGCCTGGCCAGAAATTTCCTGGCCAAGCTTTGAATGCCGTTTTGGCCGTCGCATTTCGACTTCTAAAAGAAGAAATTGATCGAGGCAATATGGTTAACACGAGTCGGTCCGTTGGGCGAATCAATCACCTGGTTTAGATAGCCAACTTCCGACTTGAACAGCTTGCTACGTTCGGGAAATCGGAGTCCGATGAAAAATCGATTTTGATCGAATCCGGCACGAGCACCAAAATCGGTGTTGTTCAGATTGTAAAAGACTTCGTCCCAGATGACTGGCGAGAATCCGCGGGGGCCAGGTCGGCCCTGGACTCGCAGCAATTGTCGCCAGCGTAGTCCGGTATCGTCGCCGGTTTCGACCAGTCGCTGTTCGAATCGGGAGCGATGCAAGAATTTTAAACCGCAACAGGAAGGCGACCAGGTAAATTGTTGAAACAGACGATGCTCGTCAAAATCATCTCCCGTTACCGGGGACGTGCGAATCCACCCGTAACCAGCCCACGCAGCAGCGTTATTTCCAAGGTCGACGCCTAGTCCGGGGCGCACGATGCTTTGGTTGAATCCATCGGCATCGTCCAGCAGGCGGTAGTGCGCGTCGAACCACCACTTTAACCGTCGTCCAGTGAACGTAGTGGCGTTCAAATCTCCGTTGCCCAAGGCCGCGAACCAAAGTCCTCCATCATCAAACGATTGACCATTGGCGCGATCGGATGGTCCGAAACTGAAAACAGTGGCTAAAATCAACAATGCCAAAACACGCATGATTGAGCTCCTCTAATACTCTTCGAAGTGGAGATTATTCAGTTGTTTTCATCGACTGTTCCAATGCGGATGACCGAAATATTGAGACCAGTCCGAATAATGAGACCAGTCCGAAAAGTTTCAGGAATCGATAAAGTTTGTCAGACTGGATTTCGTCGGCGGAATACCTTTTTCAGCTGGAAATACCGAGGTTGCAGCAGTTTTCGGTCCTGATCGCCTGAATGTTGCGTGACTGGTAAAGTAGAGAAGTACGCCGTCCAGTTCCGTTTTTAGAAACAGGGTTAAGATGAAAAAGTCGCTCCTTTTGTCCGTCGTGATGGCTGTTGGGTTGTTGTTGGTGTTCGATGTACCTGCCGAGGCACAACGCAAGAAAGGCAAGCGAAATTCACGAGGCCAGGCGATTGACCGAATCGGTGTCTCCAATCCGCTGGCCATCGGAGAATCGGGAGTCGCCTGGTACACCACCTGGGAAACAGGTTTGGCGGAAGCCAAGCGATCGAATCGACCAATTTTCTTCATGTCGGCCGCCACGACTTGTTCCGGCGTCCCGGGCGTTTTCTGACCAGGCTACACCAAAGCGCAGAACAGTTTGTTCTCGACAGAAGAATTTATTGACGTGTCACGGAAATTCGTTTGCGTCCGCATTGAGACCTTCGAAAACAAGGAATCAGAATCACTCGTTAAGCGTGTGTTGGGCGGGCAGCTTGCCAACACTGCGTTCGCAATCCTGAATCCGGATGGGACCAGCAAGTTGACACCAGGGTCGCGATCGCCCGGTATGTCACTGGCTAACAATCGCACAGATACAACAGGTAAGGACAACAAGGAGATCATTCGCAAACTGAATCGGATCGCCGGAGATTACGAATCGGTTGGTGAGCCGTCGGAGGCCATCCTGCAAGATTTCCACTCGCTGCGTCAGGCGCTCAATTGTGCTTCTGCCGATCAACGCCTGTTGGTCGTGGTCAACGCCGATGATTCGGAGCGGGAATCGGTTCAGTCGACATTGCAAAACGTTTTTACCAACGAATCAGTCATGGGTAAGTTCCATTTGAATTTTCTAAATGCGGAAACGGACCAAAATTGGCAGGAAGTCTTGTCCGGTACCGAGGAAGGAGCGGGCATCATGCTTGTTCGCTCCGGGCAATTCGGAGTCGATGGCGAAGTGCTTGCCAGAGTCGCGATTGATGCTGGCGAAGACAAAATCAAGGAAGCATTGCTGGAGGCCAATCAGGAATTTGCGTCTGTGGAGGTTCGCAAGGATTACGATCAACACGTGCGGGCTGGTCGAAGGGACGGAGTCGAGTTTGAAAACGAGATTCCAACAAATGGCTCGGAAGGCACATCGGGTCGCCGAGGGAAACGCCAGCGCAAGCGGGGTCGAGATCGCGACTGAGCGACGGTAGACTGGATCGGTTAGAATGGATTGGTCCCGAGCCAACCGGCAGATAGTCTGAATCGACTTTGGCCGAAAATTAAAACGCTCCCAGCCAATTTCGCGGTTGGTGCTACCTCAATTTGATCCTGAAATCTGGAATCCCATGACGAAACTGAAAACGACCCTCTCGTTGTTTGCTTGCTATTCTTTGTTGAACGTTGCCATGCTGTTCGTTGCCAGTCCGGTTTGCGCGCAGCCGGGAATGGGTCCTGATATGAAGCTGGTCGAAAAGTTCGATGCGGATGAAAACGGGATTCTGAATGCTGAAGAGCGATCGGAAGCAATCAAGTTTATCGAGAGTGAACGTGCCAAACAAAATACCCGGGGTCGTCGAGGCGGGCGCAGAGGCGGCGGACGAAATCGTCCCAAAGGCACCGAAGGACTGGCCGTTGCAGTTAACGAAGTCGCGGTGGAAGACGCCGCGTTTTTTGAGCCCAGCGTGTTCCGTACGATTTTTCTGGACTTCGACGAAGACGATTGGGAAAAACAGCTTGAAATGTTCAAGCCGACCGACGTGGAGATCGCCGCAAAGATGACGGTGGACGGAAAGCCGTATCCTGATGTTGGTGTCAGTTTCCGAGGCGCTTCGTCGTTTTTTATGATTCCCGAAGGATTGAAGCGTTCGCTAAATATTTCGATGGATTTTGTAGACGATGACCAGGCACTCTACGGCTACAAATCGCTTAACTTGCTGAATGTAAACGGCGACGCGTCGATGATGAGTTCGTTTTTGTACTCCAGCATTTCAAGCAAGCGAATCGCGACGCCTAAAGTGAACTACGTGCGAGTCGTGATCAACGGCCGAAGTTGGGGCGTGTATGTAAACTCGCAACAGTTCAACAAGACCTTCCTGGCAGAGCATTTCGAAAATGGCGAAGGTGCTCGTTGGAAAGTGCCAGGAAATCCGCGTGGCGATGGCGGACTGCGATATCTTGGCGAAGAACTAGAGGAATACCGGGAACGTTTCGAAATTAAGTCGAAAGACAAGCAGAAATCATGGGACGCTTTGATCAACTTGTGCAAGGTGTTGAATGAAACACCACAAGATGAGCTCAAGGAAAAACTGGAGCCCATTTTGGACGTCCAGGGATGCTTGTGGTTTTTAGCCGTCGATGTAGCGCTCTCCAACATCTACGCATACTGGACTCGAGCTAGTGATTACAACATCTTCATGAACGAAGCAGGGAAGTTCCACATCCTGCCACACGATATGAATGAAGCGTTCCGAGGCGGCAGCACTCGTGGCGGCGGCGGTCGAACGCAAAAGGGCAAGCAGGGGGAACGTTCCAGGCGTAGTGGTGGCGGTGGCGGATTTGGACGCGGCGGTGGACCGACTCTGGATCCGCTTTATGGAATCGATCAGGAGCGAATGCCGCTACGAAGCGTTCTGTTGAATCATCCCGAATATCAACAGCAATACCTGATGTACTTGCGAGAGATCGCGGAGATGCTGAAATGGGAAAACGTTGGTCCACAAGTTGCCATGGTTCGCGAATTACTGAAGGAGCAAGTGGAAAACGATACGCGAAAATTGTCTTCGCTGGAGGCATTCTTGCAGGCGACCAACCCGGACGAACCGGATGAGGATTCATCATCTTTACGCGCGTTTGCCGAAAAGCGTTCCGCGTTCCTGTTGAATCACGAAAAGATCAAGGCTCTGCCCAAGTAAGGCTCTCGCACGCCCAAGTGTGTGGTCAGTCAATGCTGCTCATTGCGGGAACGCATGGGCTGTCGTCGTCGCCGCGATTCGTAATTACTATCACCGGAATAACCGGACGTAGACGTGATGGTCGTTCGGGTTGTTCAGGAATTCAGTCGGCCTCCGGACTGATTTCGAAGTAGCTTTTCAATAGGCGTTTGAGCAGAAACGGGGTTTGCGCAGAAACGCCTTGTCAGTCTTGGCCAGAAGCTGGGGAATGTTTCGATGTATTCTGTAAGTATGTACCGGCGTTTGCTGGCAATCGTGTTTGTTGCGAACCTGGCGATTCCAGCGGTTGGAACCTGGCAACTTATCGCCGCATACAACTCGATACAGAACTCTCCGGTTTCCGTTTCCGAGTCGATTGTTATGCTCGACGATCAAGCAGGGATGTTCGACGAGCAAGCAGGAATGTTCGACGAGCAATGCTTGCCGGACACGGACGCGTCTGATCTGAGTGACACGGTGGTCGCAACAGCGACAGCTTCGGAATCGGGACAGATGACCTCTTCAAGTGAACCTTCGAATGGATCTTTGAATAACTTCTTGATTCCGAATGCAGATGAGGATTTTGGCCAATCAGTTGCGTCAGCGCCTTTACGAATCGGATCGAGCGAGTCGACGCTCAGTCTAATCGTCTGGTTCTACGGAACGCTTTCTTTGTTGAGCCTGGTTGGTTCCTGGGTGGTATTCACTGTGCTGCGAAAGAAATTTGAAACCGACGAACGGCGCCGAGAGCAAGTTCGAGTGACGGCCACGTCCACCGCGGCGCTGTCCCAGAGCGAATTTCTGAAATACGTCCCTTGATCCCTTGAGGAAGTCGAGAGGAAGTCGATGGAGTGTCCAAACGCCAATTTCCTTCTGAAATCGCAAGTTTTTGGCGTGGTTGGTCCGGTTGCTTGAAAATGAGATAATGCTGCCGTGGCGACATGTTTTGTCGTGGCACATATCTTACTTTTCAATCAAACCCCACCAGGAAATATCATGGATCCCAAAGCACTGCTGGAGCAACTTCTCGATTCAGGCAAGAAGTTAGCCGAAAAAGGAATGTCAAAGAGTTCGGAGGTTGCCGCGCAAGGCAAAGAACTCGCCGGCCAAGGTTTAGAGAAGGGCAAGCAGCTGGCTGGTCAGGGGCTGGACTTTGCCACCGAGAACTTTGGACTTCCCGAAGCAGGGCCGCAGCGTGACAAGGTATTGAAGGGACTGGGGGTCGGAGCCGCGGCTGGCGGTCTGTTGGCTCTGCTGGTGGGTACTCGCAAGGGCCGTAAGGTGCTTAGCCCAGCCGTGAAACTCGGTTCGTTGGCGGCACTCGGCGGCATCGGATATAAGGTCTACACGGATTGGCAAAAATCACAGGGTGGCAACGTGGCTGGTCATGCGATTTCTGCTCTTACCGATCAGTCCGCTAATGATCGCAGCCTTTCGATCATCAAGGCAATGATCTCGGCCGCCAAAGCGGACTCGACGATCGACGCCAATGAACAGCAGGCGATTACCGAGCACATTGAAAATTCGGGACTCGATCAATCCGTTTCCAGCCTGCTAATGACTGAATTGCAGAAGCCGGTGGATATCGCCGAGGTTGCCGCATCTGCCGACTCGCCGGAGACAGCGGTTGAGATTTACCTTGCTTCATTGTTGGTCACCGATAAACAGAATGAAGCCGAG
>CAZPOL010000129.1:0-10736 GCA_964588195.1 uncultured Pirellulaceae bacterium
TGATGGGGTTCACTACGCGAGATTAGGTAGCCGCAAAGAAACGCAAAGTTCGCAAGAAGCAGAGAACACTGAGTTTTGAATTTTTCAAACGGCTTCGGTCCCAGCAGTGCGAGCACGAAGCGCAAGCGAGTGGTTCCGAGCCGCAAAACCACTCGCTCGCGCTTCGTGCTTGTATGGCGCTTCGTGCTTGTATTCTTACCAGAAACTTTTTGCGACTTTTTGTGTTCTTTGCGGCCAAAAATTTCGTTGAGGTAGGTTCACGACTCGAGATTAGGTTGCCGCAAAGAAACGCAAAGTTCGCAAAAAGCAGCATGTTTTAGGATGGCTGTTTGCTATATTTCTGCGCCATTCAGCTTTTGCAGGCCGTTCGAACCGGGCACGATCCGCAACCGGACGTTCCACAGCCGCCACCTTCTTTGGTGCCGCATTCCGGGCCACATCCTTCGGCCAGCGTTTGGCTGAACTTGCGAAACTTGACCTTCGCTTCATACGCCTCAGCCAACTCGGCGGTCAATTGATTCACCTGTTCGCTGACCTCGCCAAGAAAATAGAAATACAGACTTTGTCCGTCAAACAGATGCTCGACATCGACCAGAGTCGCCTGCAGGCCACGTTCAGCCAACAAACCCTGGCAAGCGTTGAAAGCTCTGTCGCGAAAGCGGTCGATTCGATTGATGATCAAGCGATCGTCGGGCGTGACTTGTCTCAGTAGTTCGCCATCGCAGTCGGATTCCGTGTCGGCTTCGTGCAAAGGCTTTAGTACAGAACCAATTTCCAGGCCTCGTTCGGTTCGACAGACAACCTGAGTTCCACGTTGGCGTTGCCGCATGTCCAAGGCGCGGAATCGGCCAATCGATCCGAGGACTCCGATTTGGACAAGGTGATTCATGGTTGGATGGTCAGTCGGATGTTGATTCGTTGAGAGATCGTTGAGGGAGTTTACCTGGAAGCGTCTGAGGATGACTTTGACTCAGTCGATTCTGCAGCGGCGGGAGGGTCGAGGTCACTGATTTTTAACAGTTTGCCATCCTCGTTTCCAGCGGCGACAAAAAGATGTCCGGATGTGTCGAAGGCCATCGCACGCGGGTTTTCAAGCTCCACGATCAACTGACATTCGCATTCCGTATTCCTGTTTCGTCCGACAAGTTTGTACAAACCATTCTTGGCGGCTGGCTCGTCGGAATGGAACAGGGCGTACAGTCGTTGGGCATTTGGACCATAGGCGACGGCGATGATGCCTTCCTGGTGCAAGGTGAATTTTGCTCGCAACTGTCCATCGGCCTGATCGAAAAAACCGAGTACCGACCGATCGTCATTCTCGCCTTTGAATCCAACGGCGACGAAACCCTGGGGCGAGATCGCGATGGCGGTGGGCCGCTTTTCCTCTACGCCAGCCCATGTGTCGATGAAACGTTTCAAATCCATTTCAGGTTCGGAATCTGAATTCCGTTTTGGGGTATCCTTGGGGCTGGAGAGCCGATTGACCCAGCCAAACTTCTCGTCGCCGCGTCCAATCACATAGGTGATTCCGTTAGTGTGAGCGAGTGAAAAGAAGTCGCCCTCCAACGGCGCGTCGGAGCTTGGCTTAATCGAGTAAGCCGTTTTGGGTTGGTCGCTGGTGGTTGGCGTATCGCCCAGCTGAAAAATGCTGACTCGATCCGTGGCCGAATCTCTGCCACCTTCGGCGACTAACAGGCTTTCGTCTGGCATGAAATGAAGGCCCAGCGGTCCGGCCTGGAAGCCGAAATCTTCCGCTAACATGCTGGTTGGGAATCCTGTGACGACGTCGACTGCCTGCCCCTGGTTGATGCGGATGATCCGCCCGTTCCCGCTGTCGGAAACGTAGACTTGTTGAGTCCCCGGGTGGACAGCCACACCGGCCGGATGATTCAGCCCATCGATGACGGTTTCAGTTGCGGCGGTGGAAGTCGCTTGTTCATTGTTGGTCGGTTTGTCAGTCGCCTTGTCAACTGGCTTGGCCACCTTATCCGCTGCCGATTGCTGTTTGGCTGCCGCCGTTGCAGTGGGAATTGTCAGCACGCTGGCCAACACACAAGTCAGCAGAATTCCAATTGAGTAAAGTCGCTTGAAATTTGGAGGCATGTCATTCACGCAAGTGCAGTAACGGGTCGGGGGTAGCCGTGGATCGGATCAGGACACCATGTTTTCCGCGCGGGTCTTTTCGAAAGCGTCGATCTTGTCGACTTGTTTCAAGGTTAAGCCGATGTCATCCAAACCGTTGACCAAAGAATCTTTGCGGACCGGGTCGATATCAAATGTTATTTCAATCCCGTTTTCCGATTTGATTTTCTGATTGTTCAGATCGACCGTCAGCTGGAAATTTTCGTCAGCTTGTTTGGCTTGCATCAGTTGAGCGACTTGTTCGCTATCGACGACGATTGGCAGAACGCCATTTTTGAAACAGTTGTTGTAAAAGATGTCGCTGTACGACTCTGAAATCACGCAGCGGAAACCGAAGTCGGCGAGTGCCCAAACGGCGTGTTCACGGCTGGAGCCACTGCCAAAGTTGCGGCCGGCAACCAGGATCGAGGCGCCCTTGTTGCAGGCCTGATTCAGTTCGAAATCTGGTTTGTCCGACCCGTCATCGTTGAAACGCCAGTCAAAAAACAGGAACTGTCCGAAGCCAGTTCGCTCGATGCGTTTCAGAAACTGTTTTGGAATGATCTGATCAGTGTCGACATTGCCGCGGTCCATGACTGCGACCAGGCCACTGTGAATTGTGAAGGGTTCCATGTTTGTGTATCCGTGTTCTTTGCTTGATTCTGTTCTGTGGTTTGTTGCAGATTGTTACGCATCGCGAACGTCGACGAATTGGCCAGCGACAGCCGCCGCGGCAGCCATGGCGGGTGAGACCAGGTGGGTGCGGGCTCCCTTGCCTTGCCGTCCCTCGAAATTTCGATTGCTGGTCGACGCGCATCGTTCGCCGCTGGCCAGTTGATCCGGGTTCATGCCCAGACACATGCTGCATCCAGCGTCGCGCCATTCGAAACCAGCTTCGCGGAAGATTTTATCGAGTCCTTCTTCTTCGGCTTGTTTCTTGACCAGGCCACTGCCGGGTACGACCATCGCCGAAACCTTGTCGTTGACCTTTTTCCCTTTGACGATCGAGGAAGCGAGTCGCAAGTCTTCAATCCTTGAATTGGTGCACGAGCCAATGAAGACACGATCAATTTTGATGTCAGTCATCTTCGTGCCAGGCTTCAGGTCCATGTAGTCGAGTGCCGAAGCGGCAGATTTTTGTTCGTGTTCCTCGTTGAACGACGAAGGGTCGGGGACTGCCTGGTCGACCGAGGTGACTTGACCAGGGTTGGTACCCCAGGTGATCTGTGGCGAAATGTCGTCGCCATGGAACACTCGACGAGTATCGAAAGTCGCGCCTTCGTCGGTTGGCAGTTTTCGCCAGCGTTCGACTGCGGCGTCGAAATCCTGCGGGGCGAAGTCTCGGCCACGCAGATACTCAAAAGTGATCTCGTCGGGAGCAATCAAGCCGGCCCGCGCGCCACCTTCGATCGACATATTGCAAATCGTCATCCGTTGTTCCATCGTCAGATCGCGAATCGCCGACCCGCTGTACTCAACGACATGTCCGTTACCGCCCGACGTAGTGATTTGACCAATGACGTAAAGGATCAGGTCCTTGGAGGTGACGCCCGGATGCAATTTTCCGTCGATTCGCAACTCGTAAGTTTTTGGTTTTGTCTGTGGCAAAGTTTGAGTTGCCAGAACGTGTTCGACTTCGCTGGTTCCGATGCCGAACGCGAAAGCCCCAAAGGCTCCGTGGGTCGAGGTGTGCGAATCGCCGCAAACGATGGTCATGCCGGGTTGAGTTAGTCCGAGCTCTGGCCCGATGACGTGCACGATCCCCTGGTTAATGCTGTCGAGGTCGTACAGCTTGATCCCGAATTCCTTGCAGTTGTCTCGCAGCGTTTCCACTTGCTTGCGGGAGATTGGATCGGCGATCGGTAACAGGCGATCGGTGGTCGGGACGTTGTGGTCGGGTGTTGCGACCGTTAATTCGGGACGTCGAACCGAACGGTTTGCCATACGAAGGCCTTCGAAGGCCTGTGGGCTGGTTACTTCATGAACCAAGTGCAGGTCGATGTAAATTAGTGCCTGGCGGCCCGGTTCCTCGTGAACAAGATGTTGTTGCCAGATCTTGTCGAACATGGTCAAGGGTTGAGAGGATATCATCTGGAGGTATTCCGTAGTTTGTCAGTAGCTTTGTTTGTTGGTGTCGGGATCCGTGAAAGGAACAACCGGTGGTGGAAACTTGCCTGCATCGATGAATGGCAGTTTTCGTTGGCTCAGGATCCAATTCGTGACTTCGAAGGTTTCCTGGACTCTGGCCAGCGTGTTTCGACGGCTGCGAATGTTCGGGGTTTTCGAGGTGTTGCTGTTTTCGAGCGCGAATCGTCTATCGCAGAAAATCGTACCAAGTTAAACTCGACACACTCGTAAACTATCGCACGAATCGGATTCGATTATACCCAAATCGCATGATTCCTGATACGTACCGCCGCCGCATGTTTTTGAAACGTTATTGTCGAGATGGAAATTCCTGAACTGGCCCAAGTTGTTATACTCGCGATCGTGCAAGGTATTGCTGAATTCTTGCCGATCAGTTCTTCCGGTCACCTGGTCGCCGTGGAAGCGATGATGGGTAACAGCAGCGATAGTACCGAGATGAGTATCGTGCTGCACTTCGGAACATTGTTGGCGATCCTGGTATTTTATCGCAAACGGATTCTCGATTTGTTGAAAGAGGACCGACGAGTGATCCCGTTGTTGGTGTTAGGAACTATCCCGGCAGCCGTTATCGGAATCTATGTGAAAAAGAATCACGAAGCGGTTTTGAAAAATCCGTTGCTAACCGGATTCATGTTGGTCATCACCGCTTTCATCCTGATGGCTTTGTCAAAGATAAAACCGGGCGACAAGACGTATCCGAAGCTGACCTGGGGCCCGGTGTTGATCATCGGGATCGCTCAGGCGTTCGCTCTGTTGCCCGGCATTTCCCGCAGCGGTACGACGATCGTGATGGGAGCGTTGGTCGGGCTGAAGCGGCAGTCAGCGACCACGTTTTCGTTCCTGTTGGCAATCCCGGCGATTGGCGGGGCTTCGTTGTTGGAGGCCAAGGACATCCTGGAAAACGGTGCCAGCACTCCGATCTGGCTGTTGGCCATTGGGGCGATTGTCGCGTTTCTGGTCGGGTTGGTCGCACTCGGCTGGCTCGTAAAATGGATCGAACAAGGCCGGCTGCACTGGTTTTCTTACTGGTTACTGCCCTTCGGTTTCTTCATGATCGTTTGGCAAACGTATGAGTACTTGAAGGATGCCGGTGTGGTCACGGCGATGCTGGGGAACTGATAGCAACAACGACTCCGTTGCGTTTCCATCGATTTTTTGTCTGTGGCTGTTGCTCGGGATTGACCCGACGTTCTTGATTTTGGTAATGACCTGGTGCCAAAGGCGCAACGACTGCGCCTTGTTTGCCAGCAGGAAGCAATGAGTCTACGAAATCGATTCCCAAGATCGTTAATTTCCGGGTGCGTGTTAACGACGCTACTCTGGTGGCCCTGTTGCGCTACCGCTTGGCAATTTCAACAAAATCAGCAAGCGCCGGCAGCAAGTTCTCAATCGAACAACCAGACGAATAGCCAGTCGAGCACTCAGGATCAAAGCCGTGTAAACCAAACGCAGGCGATTCAAAGTGCGACGACTCAATACCTGATTCTGAAGACCGGCAGCGTTTATTCAGGCCAGCTGGAATTCGGCGGAGGCAAATATGTGATCCGCCGCAACAATGGGTCGTCGGTTCGATTCGTGCAGGGCGAGGTCGATTTTATTACGCGTTCGATGATCGAAGCGTACAATCGGCTGTTTGCAAGAGTTGAACCAGACGATGTGATTGGACATCAACGATTGGCGTCCTGGTGTTTGAGGAACGAACAGCTGGAACCTGCCAGGCAGCAACTGGCGATTTTGAAAAACCTGGAGAGAACTTCAGGAAAGAAGTCCAGGATGATCGCGTTGTTGGAACGTCAAGTCAACGATTTGGCGACGCCTCGCGATTCGGTCGATACGGACATTTCATCTGAACAACCAAGCCAAAGCGCTAACGCCACGAATGAACAAGTAGCAAATCAATCGGTTGCCGGTGGCACGGGAATTCGCCGCTTGCCATCAACCGAGACCCGAATCGCGACTCGTGCAGAGCTAAGACAAACGGTTGATTCGTATGACATTCGATCCATTCGCGATTTCAATCGCACGGTTCATATGCGAATCGTCAATGGATGTGCAGCGGCCAGTTGTCACGGGGACCCGGATAATCCGATGCGGATTTGGCGAGTCGACAATCGTGGCGGAATTGCTTCGACGGGTATTCAACGGAACTTGCATTCGATCAGCAAATATCTTGATCGGCAGAATCCATTGGACAGTAAGTTGTTGAAGTATGTCGCTGAGATTCATGCGGAGATGGATGCACCGGCCTATGAGAAAACGTCGCATCATTATCACGCGATTCGTGCCTGGGTGGCATCGATTGGAACGGGTGGAGGATCGATTGGTGACCAGGGCGGAGACGCAATCTCGCAAACGAGTTTCGAAGATCAACGAACGGCGCGAGCAGGTTTGAGTGGCAATTTGGAAGCTGACATCGTCAGGTCTGGTGGAACGAGTAGTTCGCCACCGGCATTGCCAATGCTGCCCGACGATTCCATTCCAGCACCGATCAATCTGTCGATCGAGAAGAAACGCTTTGTGCCCCGCGACGAGTTCGATCCGGCGATCTTCAATCGAAAACGACATCCCAACCGCGCTGGCGCAGTGTCGCAGGATTCTGTTACTTCGGAACCATTTCAGCCAAGTCCGATTCAACCGACTCAGCCGATTCACCCGACTGAAACGACGCGAATCGAAAATCAACCGGCCGAGCAACAGCAACCGAATCCGCAGCCTCGGCCAAAACGTACTCGCGCACTACCACCCGTCGACGACAATTGACTGGTTCGTCAGCGCGCATACCTAGTGAGTCGGCAGCTTTATTTCGCCACGTTCACACGCCTTTAAGAACTCAAGGTTGGTGCTGAGCGTTTCCGGGTGGTTGGCAAGTTCTTCCTGAGTCATCCATTTCCAGGACGCCACTTCGCGAGTGCTTGGTTTTGGTTCCGCCTTATCTTCGATCCGACAATGGATCCAATTCAACACGCAAGTCGATGGCGCGATGCTTGTCCAGATCTGGCGGATTGGTTTGACGGTCAGGCCCATCTCCTCCTGCATCTCGCGCACCACGGCCTCGGCAACATGCTCGCCCTTTTCGACTTCACCGCCCGGGAAGCAGAACTTGGACGGTGCTCGCACCATCGCCGAACGTTCGATGACCAGCAGGTTGCCATCGCGAACGATCACAGCAATCGCTGCTTGTCGTTGTCCCGGTTTAATGGTGGTGGTGTTCAACGGTGGGTACTCTCTCTCGCTGCACTAGATCGCGATATTACAGCCGCAACGATTCGCGACCATCCATCCATACGATCTCCTGCCATGGTTTTTCCTCGCCGCCTAAATTTCGCGAGGTATCCGCTTCAGTCTCAAATATCAACGAATCGGCTGATAAGACAAGGCCACGTCAAATCGGGACGGTATTACAGACCCCAAAACAGGCCACGGAATAGAGGGAAACAGCGGGAGAAAAGAACTGGCAGCCCTCGCCGGACTGGGGAAATCAATCGTTGGACACCGAAAAGTCCAGAATGACAGCGCGGTGATCCGAATTGACATCGGGTCCAATCCGATGATCGGTCACTTTCAAATCTGCGACCAGTGCGTGATCAATTTTGACGCCTCCCAGGATGGTTGGAAACAAATACCAGGTGGGTGTGATATCGAAAATGGTAGCCGGATCTTGCAGTTGAGCGATTTCCAGGACTCGAGAGAACCAGGGCGACCATGGCGTCAGATTGAAATCGCCGGTCAGAATTCGCGGCATGCTCAGGTTCATCGACTCGGCGACTTCGATCAGCTGTTGATTTCTTGAATTCGCTGGGCCGCCACCAACTGGTGGGAATGGATGAGTGCCGACGATTTGAAACGGCTTGTCATTCACCGTGAACTCGGCGTAGATGGTGGGCAAGCGGTCAGGGCCGGTGTCACGAGCCTGGCAGTCGGTCCATGGAATCTTCGAGTAAATTCCGATCCCAAAATTGCCCGAGTGAGTGACCGTCTTGCGAAATGGGTAGGCGAAGTGGAGCTCGCTCATCCCGTTAATCCAGCCACGATCGATTTCGATCAGTACGACAAAATCCGGTTGCTCATTGTCAATCAGGTCGATCACGCTTTGGTAGTCGCGGTTCGAGGTCAGCACGTTTTGTGTCAGTAGTCGAAGAGTGTCGTCAAGAACCGGTCTATCGGCCGCGATGGGAATATATGGCGAGATGACTATCACGTTGACCAGCCAGACGATCAAAAACAGAGCGGCCGACTTTCGACGGCCAATGAAGAACAGTCCCAACACGATCGGAATCAGCAGCAACACGTACTGGACCGCGAACTGGCAAAACAGATCGGCAACCCACCACTGTGTCGCGAATAAACGCAATGATGTCGCTGCCAGAATCACCAACCCTGCCAAAGTCAAACCATAGGCTGCAATCTTACCAAGATCAGTAGTGGCACGTGGCTTTTTTGAATCCTTGGTCTCTTCTGAAACTTCTGTCTTGTCCGTTGTCATGGGGTCTTGCTGCTTGAAATTGAAAAGTTGTCAGAAGGCGTGCCACGGCTGGGCGTTGTCGAATTTTCGAATCAAACCGCCTTGTCAATCTGTTTTCGAATATCACCCGCATCATAACTCTTGCTGGTCTTGATGCGGAGCAGGGGAATTTCAGCGTCGGCAAAGGCTGAGTTGACGAAGATGTCTCGCTGGATCCGATGTTCCCGTTCGTGCGATGGATCGTCCAGTTCGATTCCCGCCACAATCTCCAATGAATCCTTGTCGCACAACACAAAGTCGATGTGCTTGGAAAGAATCTTGTTCAGCCACGAACGACGCTTATTGATGCCGGAGGGTACTTTGAGAATGTCGGCGATACGAACCATCGCGAAAATCTCCCAATCGTCATCAACCGCTTCGCGTAGCGTGTGGAAAAATCGCAATTCGGTTTTGGTAACCAGGCGATCGCGTGCGACATAAGGCGTCGACGTTCGACCGGCCAAATTTTGTATCAGCGTCATCAACGCGTAAATCATGCCAGCCAAAAGCAGAACAGGCCAGAGATTCCAAAGTAGCTCAAGCATCGCGAATTTCGTTTGCGACCACAGAATTGGGACCGAATGATCAAGTGATTAAATATCAAACCGAAAGATCAGGCAACAATAGATCAGGATTCAACCCATGCATGACGCTGAAACCGGACCGGCTCGCACCATCGACCCGGGCGATTGGGAACCCTGGAATCCTTGGGGAACGCCAATTTGCGTTGGCCATACTGACAACTCAGGCTAAAATTCTGATTCGTGTCGATAAGAACTCCTCAAACTTTTTCAACGATTTTTTACTGATGGCGACGCCAATCTCACAACAACCCGATTTGAAGCCATTGAATTTTGGCAACATTAAAATCGATTTCCCAATCGTGCAGGCCGCTCTTTCTGGCTACAGCGATTGGCCGATGCGAGTGATTGCCAAACGTAATGGAGCGCCCTACACCATTTGCGAAGTGATGTTGGACAAGTTTTTGGTGGAGCTGAAGGAGCGTAAACGGACGAGTCACTTCTTGCATATCAGCGAGGAGGAACATCCGGTCGCCGGGCAATTGATGGGTGCCGAGCCGGAACAGTTCGCGGCGGGGGCTGCGAAATTGGTGGAGGCTGGGTTTGATGTGATCGACATCAATTTCGGTTGTCCGGTCAAGAAGGTCCTTGGACGTTGCCGTGGAGGATTCCATTTGGGGCAGCCGGACGTGGCACTGGAGATCGTTCAGAAGACTCGTGATATCGTTCCCGATGATATTCCGGTGACCGTGAAAATGCGTCGCGGCATCGACGACACCGACGAGAGTCGCGACAACTTTTTCGAAATCCTGGACGGTGCATTTGCGATCGGCGTGGCCGGGATTACCGTGCATGGTCGGACCGTCAAGCAACGCTACATCGGCCCAAGCCGTTGGGAGTTTTTGACTGAGCTAAAAAAACACGCCGGTGACAAAGTGATTTTGGGCAGTGGTGATCTGTTTACGGCTCAGGATTGCCTGGACATGATCGCCGAGACCGGTGTCGACGGAGTCACCGTCGCGCGTGGCGCCATTGGCAATCCCTGGATTTTCACTCAAGCACGCGCGTTGGCAAACGGCGAACCATTGCCCGATCCACCCTCGTTGTTCCAGCAACGCGATACGATTCTGGAACATTTCGGTTTGGCCGAGCAAGTTTATGGTGAGAGTCGCGTGGGGCCGATCATGCGAAAGTTTGGAATCAAGTATTCGATTTTGCACGAGCATCACGAGTTGGTTCGCAAAGATTTTGCCAAAGCGCGGACTCGCGAGGATTGGCAGGCCGTGTTGGATAAGTGGTACAGCGAAGATTTACCCGGCCAACACCCGGATGGCCGAATGCACAAAGCGCAAGGTAGCTGCGCGAATTGAGCAGAGCTTACGGGCGATTGATTCGGTTATGATTTGTGGTTACAGCGAGTGTTAGCCACGGAGTGGCGACAGCGC
>CAZPOL010000129.1:10836-13297 GCA_964588195.1 uncultured Pirellulaceae bacterium
GGCGACAGCGCGTAAGCCCATGGTTCCGCCACACCCTCCGCTCGAAAGCCCCGAAGGGGCGACAGCATCGTACTGGTGGAACTCGACGACCCAATTCGAGACATGCCACATGTGGTGAACCGTTGCCAGCCTGTTCCTGGACCCTCCAAAGCTAGTCGTATTATTTCGAATCGTGCGTCGAAACGATGCGCAGTTTGCTGTCGCCCCTCCGGGGCTGCGGTCACTATTTGGCTTGCAACCTTGGGCTTTCGCCCAAGGCTAAGTGCTGTCGCTCCTCCGGAGCTATTCGTTACAAACTGCAACAGAGTTAGCCACGGAGTGGCGGCGGCGATTACGTATTTGCGTCAACCCAGGAATCGGTTTCGAACCGTAATTAGCCATGGAGTGGCGACAGCACAGCCATGTGCATCAACCCAGGAATCGATTTCGAATCGGAAATAGCCACGGAGTGGCGACAGCGCTTAGCCATGGGCGACAGCCCATGGTTCCGATGCACCCTCCAATCGCAAGCCCCGAAGGTGGCGACAGCAACGTACTGGTGGAACTCGACGAACCACTGCCGGACATGCCGCATGTGACATCTCGCCAATACCATGACATCCGGCAACGCTGCTGGCGTTTCGTGCTGAAATTCACTCGCCAAATATCGAGTTTTTGCGTGTGGAAATGCCATTCTGGCGAGCTGTGGAATTTGCTACCGTGCCACCCACGTTTGGGGTGCCTTTGAATTTTTTGAGGGCATTTTTGTTCAATCCGCGATTAAACAGGGAAGTTTCGATGGCGAATCACAAACAACTGACTCTTGGCTTGCTGGTTCTGATGTTGGCAGGTGTAAGCATGACCGCTTGTTCGTGGACGAATGGGCCAGCTTGGCTGGACTTTGCCGGTAAACAAGCAGAGATGATGCCCGTCGACTGGAATACTTCTTATGCTGACGCCGTCAGTAAAGCCAACGCCGAAGACAAGATTCTGATGCTGTGGTTTACCGGTAGCGACTGGTGCAAATTTTGCACGAAGTTGGAAGACGAGGTTTTCCACACGGTAAAATTCGACGAGTGGTACGCCGATCGATTTGTTCCCGTGATGTTGGACTATCCGAAACAAACCACTCTGCCACCCGCGTTGGCGGAACAAAATGCTTCGTTAAAAAGCAAGTACAGCAATTTGGTTAACAGCTATCCAACCGTCTTGTTCGTCAACACGGATGGAAAAGTACTCGGCAAGCTGGGCTACCAGGAAGGTGGTCCAGAAAACTGGACTCGCCAAGCGGAAAACATTGTGAATCTGCCTTGGTAGATCGTCCAGGTGTCGAACCTGATATTAATTCGGAGACACTCCGGCAAATTCCTGCAACGCATCCAGAACTTTTTGCTTGTTGCCCGGGTCGCTGTTGTCGAATCGGACGTGATTAGAGGTTGCATCCGAAAAACAACTCAACGGCAGGGTCGTTTCAGCTTCGATCATTTGAATGTGCTCGCTGGATGGCATTCTTGGCAGCGACAGTGTTTCGATATTGCGAAACGCATACAGCCAAATCGCTCCGAAGATCGCCGCCGAAACCAGATAAAGTCCGACGACTCGAATTACCCAACCGAGTACCGTGGTGGATACGGATATCCAGTATTGAGTGATGGCAATCCACAAGGCAAGTAATATTAACGGGGTAAAACCCAAGACCTTTGCTTCTGGTTCCATGCCCATGCGATTCAGGTTCATTGATTCGACCGCAGTGATATCGTTCAATATAAAAGCGAAACCGAAGGAAACGACGACTGCCGTCAGACGAGGCGAGAACAGACGCCGTTGTTTTGAAGGTTTGTGACGGTTGAGGTCAATTTCCATGTCACTGTTTTCCAGGTAACCAACTAGTGTTTTTTGAGTTGATGAAGTCGGGTGCCGGGTGCCATGTTTACGCGCGCACGACTCGAAATTCACTTTGCCAACCCGAGCATGCTCACGCCAATTTTAACCGCTGCCCGATCAAACGCGTAAGCATGCCGTCACGCCACTGGTGCCATTTCTCTATGCGGCGTGAAGCATGGCACCCAATTCTACGCAACTCGTCAATCACTTCGGTCGCATCGACCCAAAGTAAGGGTGCCATGTTTACGCGCGGATGACTCTTGATTAAACGTGCCAATCCGAGCATGCTCACGCCAATTTAAACCGCTGCCTGATCAAACGCGTAAGCATGCCGTACCCGTGGTTGAATTCGCCTTTGAAAGGCGTGAAGCATGGCACCCACAACTTGGGCAATCCTGAAACTGATTTTAACAGACGACTAGCCGACAATCGAACCAACTGGGTTTCGGGTGCCA
The DNA here is from genome assembly GCA_964588195.1 of uncultured Pirellulaceae bacterium. Lineage (GTDB taxonomy): Bacteria > Planctomycetota > Planctomycetia > Pirellulales > Pirellulaceae > CAJQPP01. The sequence goes on from CAZPOL010000129.1 coordinate 13,155, forward strand.
TGTTTACGCGCGCAAAAGTGGCTTTGCAATTCTGCCAGTCCGAGCATGCTCACGCCAACTTAAACCGCTGCCCGATCAAACGCGTAAGCATGCCGTCACGCCACTGGTGCCATTTCTCTATGCGGCGTGAAGCATGGCACCCA
>CAZPOL010000130.1:0-12912 GCA_964588195.1 uncultured Pirellulaceae bacterium
CGCGAAGACGCGGAGAAAGAAGGAGGCAGGAATGGGCTCGAGCCCAAACGGCGCAACGACTAACCCAGGTTGCCTTTTGCCAATGGCTTGCTGCTTTATTGACCTTTCCTCTCCCTTTTCAACCTCAGCGTCTCCGCGGCTCCGCGTGAAAACTCTCTCCTGCAAAGTACGCGACTATTACGTCAATTCATCCGGTTACGCTAGGCTTGCCATGTAAATCGCTTCGATCACGCCTTGCACCTTGCCAGGTCGCGGACACCGCCTCTTTGGCAACGTGGAATCTTTTCGGTAAACTGATTGAATGTTGCGACGCTTATTGGATTCGGTGAGAAGTGGTGTCGTAACCACGTTTCCTTAGACAATGTACCGGGCACGATGTCTGAACTTCCCAAAGATCGCATCATTGGTTCGCGTTTAATTGAAATTGGGCATTCCGCGTATTCTGAGCCCGAGTTTGTCCTTGAAGGTATCGGCCCCGCCCAGTTTCGCGCGCATTTCCTTCGACTCGACTCCGGTCTGGTGCTCGACCTATTCGTCGCTGGTGTGACACTCGCTGACATCGATACCTTTCCGATGCCCGGAGAAACAACAGGTGTTGATGCCGCCGCGCTAATTGGCCGACGTATCACTTCCATACTCAACGACGACGCATTGTCTCCGATAGTTGTGCTTGATGACGGCACGTACCTGAGGGACGCAAATGACGGTGGCTACGGCAATCCGCTTTACGCTGGGCACGTAGAATCCGACTACGACGCTGGACAGCGGACGGAATTCACTGACTTCTGGTCGCACAGTGATTGACCGATCGCCTAACCGATCGGAGTTCAACGGCCCGCGTCATCATCAACCAGTCGTAAGGAAGGTGTCACGCGGAGTCGCGAAGATGCGGAGAAGGGAAGGAAGCAGGAGCTGGCTCGAGGCTTGGTAAAGAATTTCTGTTCTTTTGAACTCTTTACTCACCATACAACCTCAGCGCATCCGCGGCTCTGCGTGAAAACTCTTTCCTGTAACTAACGAACGCACAAGTGCCCGCTGACCAACCGCTCTATCGCGATTTCAGATCGTCGGCGAACACTTTTCGGAACTTGGCCAGCTTCGGCGCGATGTTGGCGCGACAGTAACCTTGCGAAGGGTTTAGAAGGAAAAAGTTCTGGTGATAGTTTTCGGCCAGGTAGTAGGTACTGGCCTCGGTTACTTCCGTAACGATCGGGTTGTTGAAGGCGCCTGAGTCATCCAGCTTCTTGATGATATCTTGCGCTACTTTTTTCTGTTCGTCTGAGTGGAAAAAGACAACGCTGCGATACTGCGGGCCATCGTCATTGCCCTGTCGATTCAACGTCGTAGGGTCGTGCGTCGAGAAGAAGACCTGCAACAGTTTTTGAAAATCAACCTTCGTTGGATCGTAGGAAACCTGGCACACCTCGGCATGACCGGTGGTTTTGTCGCAAACTTGCTCATAGGTCGGGTTTTCAACATGCCCACCCATGTAGCCGGACGTCACGGAATCGACACCTTCCAGTTCCTCGAAGATAGCCTCGACGCACCAGAAGCACCCTCCACCGAACGTTGCCAACTCACGAGTCCCTTGAGTCTCTTGAGTCTCTTGTTCTGTCACTGCGGAATTCCCATTACTATGCTCGGCAATTTCATTCGTAGTCTTGTTCGATGATCCTGTCGGTTCCTGGCCAATCGCCGAGCTGCCGCCGAAGGCCAGGTATCCGGTTCCAACAACCGCAAATAGCGAAAGTATTCCAATTCCCATGAACCAACGGTGAGTATTGCAACATGAAGCCATCTATTCGTTCCCGAATTGAGTGATTTTGAAACTGGTAAAAACGATTATCCGACTTGGGACTATCCAAGCGTCGCGTAAACCATTTTACCGGGAAACGTCGAAATGTCATCGGCCAGTTTCGTTCAATTGTTGCGTTATGGCATCATTTGCCATCATTTGAACAAAACTCGACGTTTGGGCGGATGTATTGTGAACCGTCAATCATTCGGAGCGACCCTTTGTGTAACCTCTTAAACGAAGCGACCTGGTCGTATTTCGCTGGATGCGATGATCTGCAGCTTTCTGCCGGTGTCGGACGGATGATGCGAAAAGGCATCTTGGGGAATTGAGGTTTTTTCAGGTTAGCAAGCACAAGCGTGGATTGCGCAACATAGACTTGTGCACTACTCAATCCACCACATTCTCATGCAGACGGGTAAAGAAATGAAAAACGAGACGACCGAAACTACAGAAACAATCGAAACAAAGACCGGAATTGCAGCCTACACTTTAGCGACACCATGCTTTGCCGGAGTCATCGCCATCATGTGCTGCTTCCTGCAACTGTACTTCCGTTAAACCGGAACAGACATCTGACGCTTAAACAAAACAGGCGGTTACCCTCGATTGGGTAACCGCCTGTTTGTTTTATGTTAAAGGCCATCGAAATTCCGAGGCCTTGGCTGAAATCCGAAAGCTCAATTAGTTTCCGGACATCGCCATCTCTTTGATTGAGTAATCATTGTGATAGGTGTGGCGAATCATCTCTTCGACGCTGGCTTGCGATTCCTCCGGGACATCGGAAGCAATCATCTTTTCGGCATCCCATTGAATCGGCTTGTCGCTGTTTGCCCAAACGGCCAGGTTACCCAGCAAGATGGTTTCCGTTAGCGGACCGGCATAGTCGGGGAAATTCGAGACAGCCATATCTGGTTCGTTCGCCTCGATCGCCTGCGCGAACTCCTCGAAATGTCCGGGCGAGACCTTGAACATCCCTTCCTGAACATCCATGCGGCGTTGTTTTTCGAACGTTCCATCCGGTCGCATGATTCCTGTGTTACCACGTTCGTCAGCACCGTAATCGCCTGGTGAGAACAAAGTTCCTTCGGTACCAACGATCAATGCACCGCTGTTGTAGAAAGTCTCTTTCTCGCCATCCATCATTTTTGGCAAGTCCTTGATCAATTCAATCGGCGGCAATTTCCCGCCGTCGTACCAGGTCATGCCCAATGCTGGCCGGCCATCGAATTCGGGGAACTCGAACACGATCTCGGACCACTTTGGATACATAACTTTGTCGTGACCGGAAGTCACGGCGTGAACCGAGGTCGGGTTGCGCAAGTTCAGAGCCATGAACGACATGTTCAAAGTGTGGCAGGCCATGTCGCCAAGTGCGCCAGTTCCAAACGCCCAGAATCCACGCCATTTGAATGGGTGCAGTTCAGGACTGTAGGGTCGTTTTTGGGCTGGGCCAATCCAGTCGTCCCAATGCACGTGACCAGGCAACTCTGGTTCGGCAATCACGACGCCCATCCCCTGTGGCCAAACAGGTCGGTTCGTCCAAACATGAACATGTTTGACCTCACCGATCTCGCCATTTTGAATCAAGGCGGCACTCTTTCTGAGAATACTGAAAGAGGTTCCCTGGTTTCCCATCTGGGTCACCAGATTTTTTTCGCGAGCGAGTTCGCCCATGATGCGAGCTTCTTCGATCGAGTGCGTCAGAGGTTTCTGACAGAAGCAGTGCTTCCCAAGTCGCATCGCATGGATGGCGGCTACGGCATGTGTATGATCGGGCGTGCTGACGGTGACACCATCGATCTTGTCGCCCATGTTTTCAAACATCTCACGAAAATCGTGAAACTTTTCCGCACCCGGAAATTTTTCATCACTCTTGTCGAGAATTTTCTGATCGATGTCACATACCGCGACGACTTGCCCGTTGGCACCAGCCGCGGCTGAGTCACTGGAGCCCTTGCCACCGATTCCGACACAAGCGAACTGCACTTTATCCAGAGAAGAGGCATACGTCCGCTTGGGTGCCACTCCGCCCGCGACCCATGCACCAGCCGCTACGGCAGCGGATGATTTAACAAAGGAACGACGGTTTGGCTGGGAAGAATTTGACATAATGGCTCCGAAAAATATCTGATTTGGCGATACCCAAGGATACCGCCAAACCCGAATTTTTTCAATCGAAAGCCGCAGTTTCCGACTCGCCCCATTCGTTCACGGAGCGAGTCGAAAACCGATCAGTTGCCGTCCGAGGTCTTTTCAAACTTCCTGCGAAACTGGTCGACCAATTTCTGAATTTCCGCTTTCTCACGGACATTATCGACTACTTCGACCGCTTTGTTTTCAGCCAAAATAGCGGCACGTCGGCGACCCGCCTCTCGCAAAATCAAGGCCTTGTGCAACAAGACTTCGGCTCGCAATTTTCCAGGCACGCCTTCGTTGTTGATGATGGAATCCAATGTCGCAATGGCTTGATCGACCAGTTTCAATTCAATCTGAGCGTCAGCCTTGGCCCCCACAACCTCAACCAGAATACCTGGTTCACTGGCGGCGGCCGTCAGAGCTTTGTCATACGACTTCACGGCGTCTTCGTATTTCCCCTGGCTATCGTACAGCTCGCCCTTGGCGATCGTCAGCAGAAGATTGTCTGCGCTAGACCCAATAAACTTGTCTAACTCCGCCATAGCCGCATCTTGCTTGTCGAGACTTGCGATGTAGAAGACCTTGTTGATGATCGTGCGCTGGCGAGCCTCGGCCGACAGCCCTTCCATCTCGATGATCTGATCGCTCAACTTATTCGCGTCGTCCGACTTTTTCAATTTTCGCAGCAGACGCAATTTTGTGTTGTAAGCAACCTGCATCATTTCGATAGGCAATTTATGCTCAACCAAAGCTCGATCGATGAAGGCGATTGCTTGTTCTGGTTTTTGAAGTCGAGCGACCATTGAAATATCACTCATCACAGCTTTACGAATTTCGCTGTCCCGCTGGGCGAAGTACTTGGTTCGCAGGCCCGCTTCATCATCCTCGTCCAGCGTGCCGATCTCTTCCACGAGTTCACTGTAATAGACTTCGACAATGTTGGAGTCCAGCGCGGCCAGTGCCTGGTCCAGAAAACGAGCTCGATCCAGACCCGTGGCATCGGCAGCCTGCTTCATAAATTCGTCTCGCGTCTTTCGCGCCTGTTGCAACTCGGCGACATGAGCCATGTAGGCGTCCGGGCCTTCTTCTCGAAATCCGGTAAACGCATACGGCAATTGATCCTTGTCGACGAGTACGACGGTCGGGAACCCTTCGACACCGAAGCGAGTCGCCCAGTCAGAGTTCTGTTTTTCCAAATCGGCAGGCAAAGTCGTATTCTGTGGGAAATCGAATTTGACCATCACAAAGTCCTTATTCGACTGCTTCGTGAATGCGGCTTTGCTGAGCACATTTTGTTCCAGCTTGATACATGGAGGGCACCAATCCGATCCGGTGAACAACAAGAACATGTCTCGCGATTCTTCTTTCGCCAGGTCGGCGGCCGCTTGAGCGTCGGTCATCCAAACGTCCTCGGCGGGTTCCTCCTGCTCCTTTTCTTCCGCATCCTTTTTATCCGCGTCCATCTCGCCTTCGCCCTCTCCAGCAGGCTCCTGATCCGGCTCTTCTTCACCGGATTTGGCTTCTTCCTTTTCCTGCTCCTTTTCCGATTCCTGTTCAGCGGACTCTTCCTGAAATGCGGAAACTTGCGGAACGGCGGTCAGCACCCATCCGAAAGCGAATAGTAACGCGATCATCAGGTTCATTTTCCGTGTCAAAGCGGCAGCATCGGTCGGTTTGATCTTGCGATCATTGGGCGGGGATATCAGCATCTCTGTTCCTGGGTTGATATTAAGTTGCCTTCCTCAATTCTCTGCTTCGATTCTACCCCCACAATCATTCGGGAACAAACATCTAACCGCTTTCGGTTTCGAAGTTTCCCCGCCGGTGGGCAAGGATCGGCCGATGAAATACGGGTGCGCAGGACTTTTGTGTCAATTCCATCACGTGGCATTCAGGGCATATTTTTCGGCCCGCCGGCAAATTGGTTCGACACATCCGAACCTTACGGTCACCCGTCTGTCCGTTGAACCAACCCGTACCGTTCAATAAATAATTGAAAATACGAGCACGAAACGCAGGCGAGTGGTTACGATCCGGCGAAACCACTCGATTGCGTTGCGAAACAGCGAAACCACTCGCTGGCGCGTCGTGCTTGTATTATTGTCAGGCTCCGCCGACCCATGATGCTATCCATGAATAATGCTGAGCACGACGAGCAACCGATAGATTCCTGGTGGAATCGCAAATGTGGCGGCAAGCAGGTCATCGCTCTGGCGTTGCCGCTTATGATCTCAACGCTCTCGTATTCGTTGATGCAATTTTGTGACCGCGTCTTCCTGGCATGGGATTCGCCAACTTCACTAGCCGCCGTGATGCCGGCGGGAGTCATGGCGTGGACGCTGCTGAGCTTCCCTTTCGGCGTCGCGTTGTACACCAACGTCTTTGTGGCTCAATACCACGGAGCGAAACAGGACCAAAAAATTGGCTCGGTTATTTGGCACGGGATAATTTTGGCAAGTCTGTTTCTGCCACTCTTCCTAACATCGATCCTTTGGCCGCACTGGACGTTTCAGTTGGCCGGACACGAAGGTGAAATCGCCAAGCAGGAGGCGATCTATTTTCGATTCGTGTCGATCGGTTCTCTGGCACAGGTCTACGGCGGAGTGCTGACTTCGTTTTTCATCGGACTCGGACGCACACGTGTTGTGATGGCCGTTGACGTGTCGGTGGCGTTGTTGAACGTCCTGCTGGATTGGGTCTTGATATTCGGGATCACAATCGGATCGACGACCTGGTTGCAACCGTTGGGAATTCAGGGCGCGGCGATTGCGACGTCGACGGCGCTTTGGCTGAAAGCCATGCTGTTCCTGTTTCTGATGTTGCGACCTGCCAACCGGCAACGTTACGGACTGACTAAAGCATTTGAATTCTCGCGAGAGCTGATCAGCCGGATGGTTCGATTCGGATCGTCCAACGGTTTGCAATTCCTGATCGAGTGTCTTGGCATCGCCGTGTTCACGTTGATGATCGCGAGGCTCGGTGAAATTCCAGCGGCCGCCACCACCATCGCCATCAGCGTGAATATGATGGTCTTCGTTCCGGTCTGGGGTTTGAGCACCGCGGTTTCGACGATGGTCGGGCAACAGATCGGTGACGGCAAACCAGACCTGGCTGCGCGAGCCACGTGGACGTCGCTGCAAATCGGTTTGGCTTACACCGGCTTCTTTGGCTTGTTGTACTTGTTTGTCCCGCACCTGTTCCTGCTGGGACACAGCGTTGGCGCCGAGAATTTTGACGAGATCAGCCGGATCGCGCGGCTGCTTTTGATATTCGTAGCGGCCTACTGTCTGTTCGACACGGTGCAGATCATTTTTGTAGGAGCCATCAAAGGCGCCGGAGACACCAGCTTTGCCGTGATCACCAGCCTGATCTGCTCATTCCTTTTCGTCGCCTTTGGCCTGGTGGGCTACATGCTGTTCGACAGCGACCTGCCTCTGTTGTATTGGTGGTGGTGGGCGTTGACCGGATGGCTGGTATTGCTATCCATTGTTTTTGGAACCCGGTTTATCAAAGGCAAGTGGCGGACGATGCAGGTGATCGAAAAGGAACTGATCCCCGCCGTTCAACCGTCATCAGATCCGTAAAGGCGCTGGGTAAAACGGCGCAGCTTAAACTGCAAAAGATAAACGCGCTTGCCGAGTCCGCTTACGTGGCGAACAACTGGCCGGGGTCGCGAAACGCCTTGAATTCCAACGCGTTGCCCGATGGGTCACGAAAAAACATCGTCGCCTGTTCGCCGACCTCGCCCGGGAATCGAACGTGCGGCTCAATCACGAACTGAACACCTGCGTCACGCAAACGATTAGAGAACTCATGCCACTCGTCCCATTGCAATACGACGCCGAAATGTGGCACGGGAACTTCATGTCCATCGACGGCATTCGAACCGCTGTCGGCGGGTTTGCTGTCGGCGACTTCGTGAGCGACCAATTGGTGCCCGAACAGATCGAAATCAATCCACTGGTCGCTACTGCGGCCTTCCTTGCAACCGACGACGTTGGTGTAGAAATCACGAGTCGCCTGCAAGTCGCTAACTGGAAAGGCCAAGTGAAATGGTGAGATCGTTGATGTTGCTTCTGCCATTTTGAATCCTCCAAACCAACGGTTGTTTCGTTGGATTTCGATCGTAGCGTGACAGCACGTGTGTGGCAACTAAAACTGCCACAGAAAATCGGTCCAGGAACCAGCAGGCATTCCCGGGCGGCGACTTGTTCGAGGCGACTTAATTAGACTTCTTCGGCGAGGACTTACTCGACGTAGGAAGTCTGAAAGTCTGCGTCGGTCAAATAGATCAATTGGCCACAACGTTTGCCCGGACAACGAAGCAGTCGTTCGCTGATCAGGTCTTTCTTGCCAACTTGCGATCCACAATATTGGCAATCGCGAGATTGCAGGTCGACAAATGACGACTCGTCGTCCAGGTCGATGTTCAGAGCGGCTTCCGGATCTTCGCTTTTGGCAGCCTCGATCTCTTCGCGTTTCCCAAAGTACACGCGGTCACCGGACGTCACGACGATCTGGCTCGTTTGATTTCGGAACACCCAGATCGTTGCCAGCCCAACCATGAAACCACTGACATGAGCCATCCAGGCAACGCCTGACAAAGCGCCTTCCACATCCAGCGACGCGTTGTACATCTGCTGCATGATCCACAGGAACCCAAACAGCCCGGCCGGGATCGCAAAAGTCATCGGGATAATCCCCAGCAAGAACAATATCTTGATCCTTGCCTTGTATCCAAACAGAATCATATATCCACCCATGACGCCGGCAATCGCACCGCTGGCCCCGATCATGAATATTTCGCTCTCAAAATCCATCGCTGCGTGAGTAACACACGCAACGGCTCCCCAGAACAGGTACATGACCACGAAGGTCAGCCCTCCCATCGCTGTTTCCAACGATTGCCCAAAGACCCACAAGATGATCATGTTGCCAATCAAGTGCAACAAACTGGCGTGCAGGAACATGTGAGTCAGTATGCCGATGACCTGACCTTCGGCCAGCAAATTCGGAACGCAGCCCCACGTACTGTAGAACTCTTTGACTTTCAGAACCTGTTGAGCCTGTCCATGCTCGCCGGTGTCGATCAGGTTGATGCCAGTCAGATCCATCCTGGCCGTAACGATAAACGCAGTGACATTGATAAGTATCAACGCCACCGTCGCTACCGGCAGGTTTGGTCGTTCAAGGTTGTCGCCAATTGGCAAAAACATTTGAGTTATCCGTATGAATCGTTAAACGAAGTTGTGCACTTCGAAATTGCTGGTCCTGATATCTAGACAGCTAAAATCTAGGTTGCGGTTAACCCGTTTTCGGAAAAAAACAGTCACACAAAAGGAGGCTGCGGGTTCTACGGCTTGCAACGCAAATGCGGGACGTTCCTCGCAAAATCGCCTAACAATTCAGCCCAAACGATCCAATTGCAGCCGAACAACTATTCTTGTTCCAGATTATATGAGCGGAGAATTTGCCAAGTTAACGTGAACCTAACTACGAATCGCTAAACGACGGCAAGCATCATACCTGGAGAGAGAAAGCGTCTGATGAACACAGAACTTGCGACGGCCAAGTACCTGGCCGAACAACGAGAGGCACAGTCAACCGAAACCGATGCGGATGCGACCACACCTGAAAACAAGGGCAACTGGAATCGTTATCTAACAATCATCTGCCTGCTGTTTGCAGTATCCAGTATTTTCGGCGCACTAAGCGCGGCCTACAGCGGATATCGTCTGTCGCTGCCGACTGAAGAAATTACCGTTGCCAGAACGGCTGCCGAACAGGAGCTGCAAAAGATCACCCAGTCTCGTACGCACGCCGTCCAGAAGTACTTCCCGATGTTGGTCTACAACGAGATCTTCAAGCTCGTGATGGCCGGGTCGTTAATGTTCGCAGCCGTCTACTTACTGTCGCAATCGCCAAAGGCTCGCAGCTTTGCACTCGGCGTCTGCTGCCTGGCAATTTTCTTTCACGTCAGTTCACTGATCGTCAGCATCCTGATGATTGCCGAAACCGGCGCCGTCGTGAATTCGATGATGGGTGACGCCGTGGGGCAAATGGATTTCCAGAATGAAAAGCAGCGAGATGCGACACTCAACTACATGCAGAACTCAATGATCTCTGGCATGACCGTCGGCCTGGCCATCGTGTTTCTGATCAAGCTGGCTTTCTACGGAGTCATCATGGCTTACTTGTGGTCGGACGAGGTCAAAAAGATCTTCGGTGAGGATCCACTGGCCTACATGGAAAAAGAGGCCGCACAACAGGCAGCCAGCGAAGGCGTTCCACTCCCTGCCTAATCGTTCGTAACCCCACGAGCGCCAGCGAAAGTCTCCACACAAAATACCAGCACGAAGCGCAAGCGAGAGGTTATAAGCCCACGAATCGCCACCACAAAACCTCGGCCCAACAAAAATCACGAACTCCAGACGTTTTCTGCAAACCAACCGTCGCCTCACTGGGTAAGCAGTGTGATGAAAACTACGCAAGGCCGCCGACTTGGCGGAAACATCCTGAAATAAATCATCCGGAACATCCCTTGGCTTACTGGAAAACCCGGCCTGATTACAATCAAGGAAGCTACTGTCACCCCGTCATCAATGACCGAACAACCTGAGGAAAATTAATGTATCGGATACCAATTTCCAAATTCTGCGGGCTGCTACTCGCGGTATCAATATCCCTGGCATTGCCGCCAATGCTTGACGCCCAGCAGGCGGACCAAACCGCTCCATCTGCGGGAATGCTTCGGTATCCCGATGTCAGCAAAACGCACATCGTGTTTTCATATGCCGGCGATTTGTGGATTGTCGATCGCGACGGTGGCACAGCATCGCCGCTGGCCAGCCCGGCCGGGTCCGAGTTGTTCCCTCGTTTCAACGAAGCGGGTGACAAGATCGCTTTCGTTGGAAACTACGAAGGCGACCAGGACGTCTACACAATCGATACTAAAGGCGGCGTCGCAGAACGCGTCACGTATCACCCAGCCAACGAAGTACTATGCGACTGGATGAGCGACGGCTCTCTGTTGTTTTCCAGCAACGGCCACGCAGGTCTTGGGCGGCAGAGTCAGCTGTTTTCGATTTCAACGGAAGCACCTCACGCAAAGAAACTTCCCGTTCCCTACGGCACCAACGGTACGGTCAGCAGCGATGGCAAGTGGTTGGCCTACACGCCGCACAGCCGCGACACTCGCACCTGGAAACGTTATCGCGGTGGCATGGCATCGGACGTTTGGCTTTACAACCTGGAAGACAACACTTCAAAACAAGTTACCGATTGGGAAGGCACCGACAGTTTGCCGATGTGGCACGGCGACAAGCTGTACTACTTGTCGGATAACGGCGAACAACAACGCTTGAATATTTGGCAATACGATGTCGCCGGCGACAGCCACAAACAAGTTACTGATTTCTCAGACTTCGATTGCAAGTGGCCAGCAATCGGACCCGGTCCGGACGGGAATGGCGAGATCGTGGTTCAAAACGGAGCCAGCCTTTGGCTAGTCGATCTGGCAACTGGCGACAAAAAGACTGTCGAAATTACGATCCCGGGTGATCGACCGGCAGTTCGCAAACGAACGATCGAAGTCGACAACATGATCCAGTCCGGCGATGTTTCTCCGAAAGGGAAGCGAGCCGTCGTGGAGGCACGCGGCGACATCTGGACTCTTCCAATCAAGAACGGTTCGCCTCGCAATCTGACGCGAACCAACGGCGTGGCCGAACGGATGCCGTCATGGAGTCCCGACGGTCGCTGGATCGCTTACTTCTCCGACGCATCCGGCGAGTACGAATTGTACGTCACGCAATCTGACGGTCGTGGCGAGACAAAACAACTGACCGATGACGGAAAAGCCTGGCGATACAATCCCCTTTGGTCTCCTGATTCGAAACACATCGTGTTCACTGACAAAGCAGGCCAGATCTTCTTGCACTCGATCGAAGCCAGCACCACGAAACTGGTCGACACGGACCCGTACAGCGACGCGCCAGATGTTAACTGGTCGCACGATTCCCGCTGGCTGACTTACGCACGCTCTACGGACACGCGAGTCGCCAAGGGTGCGGTCTTCGTTTACAACGTCGAAAAATCAGAAGCCACTCAGGTAACCACGTTCTTCCCTTGCGGAAGCCCGGTGTTCGACCGCAATGGCGACTACATTTTCTGCTCCAGCAATCGCGCCTTCAACCAACCGGCGTACGAAGACGTCGGAGCCTCGTTCATCTACGCGGGCACCGAGGTATTGTTGGCAATTCCATTGCGTGCCGATGTCAAACACCCGTTGCTGCCGAAGACCGACGAGGTCGAATGGAGTGACGAGGACAAGGACGGCGACGATGAAGATGAAGACGAGAACGAATCGGACCAACAGGACGAAGACGAAGATGATTCTGACGATGACGACTCTTCAAAAGAAGAACCGAAAGGATCTGACGACGATGGTCTGTCCGGCACATGGACGGGCACCGTTACCGACGATGGCATTCCGGAAGAAATGAAAGCCTTCACGCTCAATCTGACATTGGCAGAAGATGGCAAAGTTTCCGGTCGCGTCGTAACTGGCCAGGGAACGATCGACCTGGAAGGGACTTGGGACAAAGCCAGCGGGGCTTTGGAACTGAGTGGCTCGACGGCTGACACCGAAGTCGCAATTTCCGGTACGGCCAAAGATGGCGAGTTCACCGGTACGGCTTCGATCGACGGAGGAGCCATGACGGTCAATATCGAAGCGACTCGCGATTCCGGGTCCGACGCTGAGGAATCGGAAGATGACGATGACGATTCGAAGAAAGGCGACAAGGACTCGAAAGACAAAGATAAGAAAGTCGAAATCGAATTCGAGGGCATCCAGCGCCGCATCTTCCAATTGCCGGTCAAGCAAGGAAACTTCGGCAACCTGGTCGTCAACGACAAAAACCAACTGATCTACGCTCGACGCGGTTCGCGTGGCGGAGGCGGCAGTTCGTCGATCA
>CAZPOL010000131.1:0-4644 GCA_964588195.1 uncultured Pirellulaceae bacterium
TAACGGAAGGTTTAGCGACGACGTGTCGCTTTATTCTGGAGTATAGCGAGTTTGGGAGGAGCGGGAAGGGTTTTTGTCGCTGATGTGTCGGTTTGCTTGAATGGTTGATGCGGGCGCAGGTAGGTGCTGGGCCGAACCTGCTGAACCAGCGGAGTCCGGCACAACGCACAACGCGCGACGAAGGACGGTGTCGCAGATCGGGTCGTTGCTGCGAACGTTCGGTTGTGCTGCCCAGGTGCAAATCTTTAGGTCGGGAACAATCGGTCGTGGCCGTCTGCCTGGCCTCGCGTGTAAAAGTCTCACGCTGCCGATCGTTTTGCCTTGTTACTTGAGGTCACGTTTGGGTTCAACCGGCTATTCTGGAATGAACCAAGGCGTGTATAATCAATAACCGCTTCGTTGAGGTCGTTGAGGTATCAGAAACTGGTTTGCGATTGGTTTGCGACCAGTTACCGATTGGCGAGGCACCGCGTTTACCGCCTATTAGTATTGAGTATTCAGATTGCTGACAACATGATTCAGCCTGGCCAGCAAAACGATAAACTCCGCGCAATAATTCTGGGTTCAGGTGACCGCCGCCCGAAAGTCTTGCCGCAGATCAAGCAACTGCGTCCCGTGATTGAGGAGCACGTTGAGATCGTCGGTGAAGATTTCAGCTTCTCGCCCAACTCCGATATTTGCGACCAGTCGGCGGACTTTGCGATCGTGTTGGGTGGTGATGGCTCGATTCTGCGTTCGGCCAAATTTATGGGCGGAAACCAGCTTCCGGTGGTGGGAGTGAATCTTGGCAAGCTGGGATTCCTGGCGGATATCCAGCCCGATGAGCTAGCAGCCGCTTTGCAATGTTTGTTGTTGGGAGAATTCCAGTTAATCGACCATTTGATGTTTCGTTGCCAGATCGAGCGTGACGGAAAAGTCATTCATGACGAGCTTGGGTTGAATGAGCTGGCAATTCTGTGCGGCCCGCCCTTCTCCATGCAGTACATTGACCTTTACGTCGATGGGCAAAAAGCGACATCATATGCTTGTGATGGCTTGATCATCAGTACGCCGGTCGGCTCGACGGCTCACAACCTGTCGGCTGGTGGACCGATCTTGCGAAAGAACCTGGATGCGTTTGTCATCTCGGCGATCAATCCTCATACCTTGACTGTGCGACCAGTCGTCGATCGATCCGATCGAGTCTACGAATTGGTGGCACGTACGGACAACAAATCGACATCTGCGGTGCTGGATGGACAGGTGTTGTCTACTTTGGATTCGAGTCACCGTGTTCGCATTCAAAAAGCGGACTCGGTTTTCCAACTGGTCGAGGTGAAAGGTCAAAGTTATTACCGCACCTTGCGTGAAAAGCTGGGCTGGCGTGGTGACTTTAAGAAGAGTGAAGGCTAGTGATCTGTTAGAGCCTGGGTTTAGGGTCAGCCGTTTTGGCGATAGCCACGGTTATCGCATGACCCAACCGTGGCTATCGCCAAAACGGCTGGCAGAACCGCTGGCAAAACGGTTTTTGCTGCAGCACAGGCCACTAGTTCTGATTTAACCAACGTAAAACAGTTTGAAACGAGTCAACAAGTCAAGCTGAACAGCGAATCGTCTGCTAGTCCGCTAGTCTGGCGATTCTGAATACACTCGCATGGAGGCGGGAATGAATCTGAAAACACTTTGCGCAATCTTCGCTTCGGTCATCATCTTCGGAGCGCTTCTACCCGTCGCCGCGTCGGCTCAAAACCGTCAGGTGCAAGAAAGGGATCAGTCCAATGCGGGCCAACAAATCAATGACGCGGTCGGCCGAACGGCCAGTCGTATGCAGGACCAGCAGAAGTTTCGGCTGCAGTACAAAATGCAAAAGGGCCAAACGTTACGCTGGGATGTTGAACAGATTGCCACGACCGACGCTTCGATTGCCGGCTTCGACGAAAAGTCATCCTTGCGGACACGTTCTGTCATCGCGTGGAAAGTACTGAGTGTGGATGACAAGGGAAATATCACAATCCAGGACCAACTGGAATCAGCGGTTGAATGGCAGAAGACCGGGGAAGCAGACCCGATCAGCTACGACAGTTCGAAAGACGAAGAGGTCCACGAAAAATTCCAGGCAACGGCGGAGAAAATTGGCAAGCCAATTGCAACCACCACGATTGAACCAAGTGGCAAGATTGTGCAACGTGAAAATCATATTCAAACGATGGAGTTTGGAATGGGGAAATTTACGTTGCAGATGCCGGAAGAACCGATGGCAATCGGTGCTCAATGGAATATCCCTGAGGAATTGCAGACTCGCAAACGAGACCACACGATCAAGGTCGTTAAGACTCGCATGCTGTACACGTTGCGGAAAGTTGAAAATGGCGTCGCCACCATCTCATTTCGCCGGGAAGTACTGACGCCGATCGAAGATCCGAACGTGCGGAGTCAGATCCAGCAGAAATTGAATCAGGGTTCATTGTTGTTCGATATCACCAAAGGTTGCATTACCAAGAAGACGGTGCAGTGGGATGAAAAAGTGCAGGGATTTGAAGGCGACGACAGCTACCTGCATTACGTCGGCAATTACTCGATGAACCTTTTGGCCGAAGGCGAATCGTTGTCATCAAGTGCTGTACCGACAAAATCATTGAAGCCACTGGCTCCCAAAGTCGGTGAAAACTCATCGAACTACATTCGGCCTCGCAACGGCAAACCTACGTTGCGCAAGTAACGCGATCAAATTTTGGCGATCAATTTTTGCAGCGCGATCACGGTTTTCCAATTGCGTGAGGTGCAAGCGACCGACAATTGCTTCTCGAAAAAGCTGTTGGTCAATTTTGATTTGCCATACCCATCCGTACAACGGACGTAACATTCTTGTTTTCCGAACGAAAACGAGTCTTTGACACCTGCGGGAACTTTCAACGCACCGATCAGCTTTTTGTCCGGCGCGGTGTGGCAAAAGGTGACGTGAAGTTCTTTGATGTTCGATTGATTCTTCTTTAACAGCGGATTGCCATTGGCGATTCGCTCCCACTGTCGGGCCACGATGGCATGGACAGGTACATCGAAACCGAATGTACGCTTGATGTTTCTGGAAATCGCCGAGCTGATCTTCTCAGGATCCGTCTTGCCGGTGGTCAGGACGATGTTGCCGCTTTGCAAGTAGGTTTGCACTGTCTGATATTTTAGAGCGGCGAGACTCGACTTTAGATCAGCCATTTTCAACTTGTTGTGGCCACCAACATTGATGCCTCGCAGCAGCACGACATAGGTCTCCGCAGATTTTTTGCTCATTGGTTGGGCTCTTCGCAAGTCTGTCTATTCCAGTTCCGTTTTTGTATCGACTGAATGAGTCGGTCGTTGTCCGAGTTTCCTGTAAGCGATCGTATTGGCGATGGCGAAGCCAATGTAATCGGCAGCCAGGTCCATTGGATTGAAGGTGCGAGTATCAATAAACATCTGGCTGAATTCCTCCAGCGTCACCAACACCGCCACAATCGTTGTGCCGCAAAGAATGACCCACGGTCCAATTCGCCACCGAAACAGAGGTCGGTCACCGAGCGCCATGTTCACTAAATAAGCCAGCATGCCCATAAACAGGAAGTGGCAGATTTTGTCGCCGTGCGGGATGGTGCGCACGATGTCGTCGACAAAATACAGTTGCTTTGTATTGGCCAGGTAAATCACCAGTATGATGAACAACGAGAACCCGGTGGCCAGCCATTTCGTCTTCGCGCTCGGCGTTGCTTGCCGGTGTTCCTGCGAGTGTCGAAGCTCGGGGTCGTTGTCTTTGTTTTGGTTGGAAAGAGCCATGCAACCAAGTCTGGATGATCCATTTCCAGCCGTCAATCAGACCTGAGCCATTCGTTTCAGACTTCTTCTCTGTGGAACTTGAAAATCAAGGGAGCTCCGTTTTCGTTTTCGAATGCAGTCGGGTCCAGACTGGGCAGCTGGATCGGCAGATTGTCCAGGGCATCGGCAACCACACTGCCTATCCCGGCGATGCCTGTGATTTCATTTGTTAAGGCCTCATCTGCTACTCCATTGCGAATGAACCCAACCGCAGCTTCTTCGTGGTCGTGATTGAATTGCCAATCGACAGAGTATTCGGTGGAGAGTTTACAGAGGATATCGACGACGTCCTGAATCGTCCCGTCTGGTAGCTCGTTTTCCGGGTTGAGGTATTCAGTGGGCTGGGGCATGAAATTTGGTTTGCTGCCACCAATCAGCGGACCGGTTTGACCGTCGTTGCCAAAAAAGCCAGGTGGCTCGCAACTGATCCAGGCACGCTCTTGAATTTGCTGTTTCAGCGAATTTCCAAGCGCCTGTTTCGTGGCAGGCTCAACGGGTTCCGTTGAGCGATAGTAAACCGTAAAGCCCATATTCTTCAGTTCTTCCTGTCTATTCTTCAGCGTCTAAACGCTGTCGCTTTATCAGCCCAGTGACCAGAGCACTCTCATGTGGCCGAAGCGTTTTTTCGTCTGTTTGATTTTAGTCTGTTTGATTCGAACAACGGATACCCGTAAACCAGGGACGCCGTAGTACTAGATGGTTTATCGGACAGGCTCTTTAAAAAATGCACTGGCGAGAATCAACTTTTGTTGACACTTCGTCTAGTAAAAATTCAGGCGTTCACGTTTTGCCGATTGACTGGTATTTGTTCGCGAGCCTTGT
>CAZPOL010000131.1:4744-12892 GCA_964588195.1 uncultured Pirellulaceae bacterium
CATGGCACGCTGCCCGAAAGCTCAACCGAGACAGAATACTAGACGCTACGCAGGGCCTCGATCGGGTCGAGTTTCGAGGCGCGGTGGGCCGGGTAAATTCCGGAAATGATGCCAACGGTCAGTGAAACCAGGACTGCGACGACGGGTGCCCACACCGTGATTTGAGTCTCCATGCCTGATGACAAGGTGACCAATGCAGGCCCGGTCAATCCAACCACCAGGCCAATCAATGATCCGATGGCCGAGAGTACTGAAGTCTCCACCAGGAACTGAACAATGATGTCGCGTTGTCGAGCGCCCAATGCGCGACGGATTCCAATTTCGCGAGTTCTCTCGCTAACGGAGGCCAACATAATATTCATGATCCCGATGCCACCGACCAACAAGGAAATCGCTGCGGTCGACCCGAGCACCACGGCGAAGACTCGCTGCGTTGCCTGAGCCTGTTCCAGCAAGTCCAGGGGCACTGTGATTTTGTAATCTTGTCGAGGATGGAATTTGATCAGCAAGCCTTCCAGCACATCAGCCGTCGCTTTCACGTTATCGGTGGAATCAACTTCGACAGTGATTTGGCTCAATTCAATCTTTTGAGAAGTCCTGCTGCCCTGACGCCTTCGGTAGAGTTCTTCGCCGATGCGTGCCCGGTCCGTTGTCAAAGGAATGTAGACATCCAGATTGTAATCCTGGGCAGACAAGCTGGACCCAATCCCGGCCGACGGCGTTCTCCATTTGGTTACGCCAATGACTCGAAAAAAGTGGGCGTTGCCAATTTGAATTGACTTTCCGATCGGCATGCGGTGTCCAAATAATTCCTTGGCGATGTCCGCGCCCAAGACGCAAACGTTTCGCATGTACTTTAGATCGATGTCTTCGATAAAACGTCCGCGGGCCATTTCCAGCGAGTTTCCGTCACCGTAATTGGCAAAGACTCCGACGACTCGCGAATCCAACGCGTTTCCGCCATACCTTGCTTCGTGCACAAATTCGCGCTGTGGCGTTGTTGAGACGACCGTATCAATGGTTTCATTGATTCGCTGCATGTCGTCGTAAGTTAATCCGAACGCCAATGTGCTGCTGACAACTCCGTCCTTGTCATCATCGGTGGGTTGGATGCTTCGCACGATCACATTGTTGACACCCAAAGAGGCGATTCGATCCTGCACTTGCCGGGAAGCTCCTTCGGCTACTGCCAGCATGATGATCACCGAAGCGACACCAAAAACCAGGCCAAGCACGGTCAGCAGTGATCGCAATTTATGCATCAGCAGGCTGCGAAAAGCAGCGCGAAACATGGCAGAAAATTTTGACAGTGGTTTAGCCAAACTTGTTACCCGGCAGGTGAAGGTGGGTTTTCAGTCGGAGTTTCCGAACCGCCGGACGACTCTGTCCCTTTCTTCTTTTCGGACTGAACCGCTTGAGCGTCTTTTTCGGCGTCACCAAAATCCTGCAAGCCACGTTGGTAAGCGTCCAGCACCAGGCCAGTTCCCTCGGTCAGGCCTTCGGTGATCTCAAGGAACGAGGTCGTGTTGCGCCCGACAGTTACCTGTCTACGTTGCACGTCTCCGTCGACGATCTCGTAGACATACGACTGGTTGAAGTGCTCGGTGACGGCGTTTACCGGAACGGCGATGATGTCTTCGTAGGTGCCGACCAGGATTTCACATTCAGCCGTCATACCAGGTTTCAGTTCAATTTCCTCAGGGAACTCTTCAATCAATACGACGACCTTGTAGTTCTTGGTCGAGGTGTTCCAGCTGCTGTTA
Source organism: uncultured Pirellulaceae bacterium (assembly GCA_964588195.1). Taxonomy (GTDB): domain Bacteria; phylum Planctomycetota; class Planctomycetia; order Pirellulales; family Pirellulaceae; genus CAJQPP01. The sequence continues at coordinate 6,508 of CAZPOL010000131.1, forward strand.
GCCAGTTTCGAAACCAACTGGATTTTCCCTTCGAAAGACGAGTCCGGGTAGGCGTCGACTCGAATCATCACCCTTTGCCCTTCGGTCACCTTGTTGACGACCGATTCGTGGACATTGGCTTCGACTTGCATCTTTCGCATATCGGGTAGATAGAACACGTCGCGGCCTCGATAGACGGTTGCTCCTTCGCGAATTCGCTCGTCATCGTCGTACCACGGTTTGTTAGCGTAGACGATGGTGCCGGGTTGGGGAGCCTTGATCTCGCAGTTGACCAGTTCGCCCTCCAGTTCCTTCATCTCTTGTTTTTGGAGCTCCAACGCCTGAATGGAATTCTGATGTTTTGATTCGGCCTTTTCCAATTCCGCCGTGGCTGTTTTTTCAGCGCGAGTCAGTTTGCGAACCGTTTCCTTTGCGTTGGCCTCCAGTTCCATGATGCGACGTGGACGGTCGTATTCTTCCAGGTTCTTCAGTTTCAATTCGTCGCGGTCGACCCTGAATTGAGCGCTATCAAATCGCAGTTGAATTTCACGAAGTTGTTTGGGAGCTCGGTAGCCTTTTTTGACGAGGTCTCGCATGTTGTCGAGTTCGTCTTTCGCTTTTTCCAATTCCGCCTTGCCTTCGTCGATGCTTCGTTTGAAATCAGCTTGTTCGGCTTCAAAGTCACCGTCGCGGTATTTCTTGAGGTCAAGGTCGGCAAGTTCTACGGCCAACTTGGCGGCGGCGACGTTACTCTCGTTGTTGTTCTTCTGAACCTCGATCTCCTGTTTGGCCTCGGCCACCGCACCTTCTGCCTGGTTCAATGCTGATTTCTTTTCCGCGATCGCCTCATCGATTTTCTCGCTGTCAAATCTGACGACGACGTCGCTCTCTTTGACCGTCGTGCCTTCCGGAACGATAAAGATGATCTTGTTTTCCCAGCCGGGTAATTTGCACTGGCCGCGAATCGTTTTTTGACTCTCCAGCGTGCCTCGTTCAATCACAAGATCGCGAACAGTTCGGCGGCTGACCGTGTGAGCAATCAGATTTTCGTCGTCGCCAGTGTTGCTGGTGAACAGCCATGAGCCTGCCCAAACCACGCCGGCCAGCACCACGATTGCCAATAGCAACTTCAATATCGTTGCGGTCTTGATGCCCATAACGCCTTTACTGTTGAAAGTAGTCGAGGACGGTTGGGTCGTCGATTGCGTCGAAGGCGTCGATTGGGTCGAGGTTGGGTCCGTCGGTTCGTGAGTCTTCGTCGAACCGGGGTTCGGTTGATTCTGAATCATTGCTGTTTCCGCGTTGCGTTCCGGGAAGGTTGGGATCGTCCAGGCTGTTGCTTGATGATGAGTCTGTGAGATTGCCTGGATTGAATGCCTCGTTTGTCCAGGTTCCCTCGGAATCCAAATATAACAATTCGAGGTTTACGAATAACTCTATTCTACCAACTTCGTATTCGATCCAGGCGGAAATCAGGCTGTTTTTGGCACCCAAAAGTAACTGCAATGCTTGTAAAAGATCTCGGGTGGCGCTGGTATCCCCAGTGGTTTGGGTGCGTAACTGGAATTGAGCTTCTTCGACCTGTCGAGTCGCCGCAATCAAACTTTGACGCGAAATCTGGAAATCCAGCCAGCTCAATCGCAACCCGCGAAGCTGGCTGCGAATCTGATTCACGACTCCGTCTTCGCTGGCCATGTATTGGCGCCGCGCCTGTTGGTAGAAGATCTGCGCGGCACGATAGCCGTTACGTTCACTGAATCGATTCAAGGGGCCATCGAACTGGACACCTACTTGCACCGAACTGTTTGAAGAATCGAAACGAACTGGATTTTGAAAGTTTGGATCAGTCCCAATCGAAACGTCCGTCGAAACATCCAGATCGCTCTGCAAAGCATCCGCCGCGATTTCCACGTTACGCCAGGCGTCCATCGTTTGTCCACGCTGGTTCATCAAATCGACCCGGTTGGCCAGAGCCATTTCGACGGCTTGAGGCTCCAGCAAATCGAACGGTGTAACGTCGATTAGGAACAGCCGAATCTGATTCTGCATGACGAACAGGGTCGAATGTTGGCTTCGCAATCGATTGCCCAACAATTCGCTGGCCAATTTCCATTGCTCCGTTTCGTCCAACGACTTGAACTGCTCCTCGATTTCTTCGACGTTCTCAATGTCCGATTCGATCTCTTGCTTGACTTCGACCAGTTGCGTCTGCAAGCGAGCGGCTAATGTCTCCTGCTGCCTGAAGTCGATGGCGTCTTCCGGATCGAGTTCGTCCAGATCGATTTCTTCCAGGTTGGTCAACCATTGTTGCAATTCCTCTTCGACTTGGCCGACCAAGGGTTGCAATTCTTTTTGAAGCATGACGAAACTGGCGAACGAATCGTCGAGTAGTTCCTGCGGAGCGACTTCTGGTGGCAGGTATTGGACCATGGCGTCGTATGCCTCGTCCGTTTGGATCCTCAGTTCATCAAAAGCCGGGTCACTCAATTCGAACGGCTTCAGGAATGACTCGTCGATGCGAATTTCAACACGGGGAGGCAAACCGAGCTGAAATTTGAATGCGTCCAGTGAATTCGCGTAGGCTTGCTCGCTGGCCAACAATCCAATACGCGTAGATTGATAATCCTGAAAAACCTGGTCCACACTGATTTGTGAAACGTCGCCCTTGTCAAACAGCTCTTCAAATTCCTGCAGGCTCAATTCAAGACTCTCAAGATTCGATCGCTGGTTTCGCAGAGACTGTGTTTGCGTCAACAGACCCAGATAGGTGCTGGTGATGTCCAGATAGAATTGACGTCGAAAGCGAGCGAAGTCGCGCACATCGTAAAGCAGGCTTCGCTCGGCTTGTGATAACGACTCCAGGCGAACGTGCCGGAAAGCTCCGCGTAGCAATGGTTGTGTAAGGCTAAGCAGGATGCTGCTGGAGGTCGTGGTGGGGCCCGATGGAGTTAGATTCCAAACCAGCGAATTGGCGATGGATGCCGCAATTTGTCCACCCGCGGCAAGTTGTCTTGAAAATCCAAGTGATGAATTCTGTGCGATCGATCGGTTGGCAAAAGAATTGCGGCCAAAACCGTTGTACGTAGTGCCGGTGCTGCCGAACCATTGCGTATCGAATTCGAAACGGTTCGCTGAAAGACCGAGTGCATTGAGATGCAGGTTTTCGATTTGGGCCTGGTAGTCGCGGCTGTGGACGAGTGCCAATTCGATGGCCGTCGCTCGATCAACAACGATCTCGTTGTTCTCGTCAACGGGCAGCGAGTATTCCCAGCTGGAATTCTCGACCGTGTCGGTAACGCCAATCTGGTCCCAGTACCGGTCATTTGAAAAACGATAAGGTCGACGCAACCAGTCATTGGCCGAAGGATCATCGGGCGGCTGCGGACCACAATCCGGATCGTAGTCGTCGGCCAGCCGGGAATTTGGGCTGGGTTCGATGGCGCGATCGGGAATTGTCCAAAGCGGGTCGTTTTGCCGCGACGCGATCAACGAGTAGGCGTCCTGGTCGGCCCACAGGCGGTACGTCTGGCGATTGCAGCCAACATGCAATACAGAACTGAGCGCGAACACCACCAGCAGAACGCGGATCATTGAATTCCAAACGTAGACAGCAGTTGCCTCAGCCTCGCACCTTGCGATGGAGAGGTCAAAACGTTGAATGCCGGGGCGGCGGGCAAAGGTTTCTGGCTTTCGCCAACGCGGCCTTCGCTTTCCTTTTTGCTTTCCCTTTCGCATTCCCTTTTGCTTATGCAAATTGAATGGAATCATTGCTGGACGTGACTTGATATTTTCAGTGAGCGAGCACTACTGAAAAGATCGAGATGTCGACCAGGCGACTGGTTAGGAAAAAGAGAAGTTCAATGATCCGGCAAGAATGCCGGTTTGCGCTACCCGCAAGGTTTGCCCGCACGTCATGAAATGCTGGCAATTGGTCGCAAGCAATACGGCGAAGCGCAAGCAACATCGCTGGAACGGCAGTGTTCCTGGCGATGAGAATTGGCCCGCTTCCAGGCTGGTTGACGAGTTTGTTCTACCGTGAACCGGAACCGGCGGAATTGAAGTCGGACGTTGGCAAGACCAGGTCGTTCGGATTGAATTCGCCAGGCCGTCGTACACTGCCCGGTGCGTAGGAGCCCTGCCCTTGCAGATTCAATTGCAGACCATCGCTGCCACCGAAGCTGGTCGAACCTGGTTTCGTCACGGCCGGTTGCAAGGCACCGCTAAATGACGAGGCAGTTGACTTGGCTTCGTCGACTGCGTTACCCACGGCGTTCTTCGTCGAGTCGACCATGTTCCCGAATTTTTCAGAGACCGAATCGACCAGGTTATTCTTCATGTCCGATGCCGCGTCGCGTGTTGCCGAACCCAGTTTTTCAGCCTCGGCTGCGATCTGTGCGACTTGATTCTGCACAACCTCGCGTGGCTTGAATTCGCTGTACGGAGTGGTTGGGTATTCGTAACTGACTTGCTCCGAAGCCACTGGATACTGTCGGTTGGTGTTGCCAGGATTCGATGGGTTGCTGGCCAGACTGCTTGGCTTTGGTTTGAATTCCGTCCGGGCAGGTTGAAACGTGGAACCGGCCGGGTTAAACGAATTGTTGTTCGGTGTAAAGCTGTTGGAATCGCTTTTGCTGTCGGAACCTTGTGTTGGGGTTGCTGGCGAGAATGATTTGGAGCCAGAACCGTTCGAGGCGACGAACGAATTTGCTGGTGGCCTGGATGGCTCGTAAGTCGGCACCTTTGGGGGTGCCGGCTGCAGAGTTTTTTGAGCCAGCTTTTCGTATTGAGTCGTGCCTTGTGACGAAGGCAATGAGTTGTTGGGCGCGAAGTCATTGTTGGGCGCGAAATCACTGTTGTTGCGCGGCGCCGACGCCACAGGCGCTTTGAAATCAGACGTTGGCTTTGTCTTTGGCTGGAAACCGCCGAATGAAGAACTGGGTGTGCTGTTGCCGGATGGCAATGTGTTGGAGGCGACTTGCTGAGTCGACTTGGGCGTCAATGGGTTGTTAAAACTGGAACTGGAAATCGGGCGTTTGGGCGGCGAGCTCAAGCCAGCGAATTCGTTGCCCGTTTCGCGGGCTTTTTCTGCCAACTGGTCCTGATAGGAGCCAGCGCTTTTGGCCAGTTCGCGATACGACTTGGCAATGTCTCTTTCGAATCCGTCAACGGTTTTGTCGATGTCTGGCGGCAACGGTGGCAGGTCCCCACCATCATCATTGGAGGCGATGCTTGTATCGCTGGGCGTGAATTGGTGCGACGGCGGTTCGATGTACTCAGAAGCCAGTGCGTCGTTCTTTTGCCACCAGGCCAGGTTGGCCAGTGGAGACTTTCCTGATTGGCAACCCGTGGTCGCAAAAATGGAGCATCCGACGACGAAAATTAAGATTGTAGTTGTTGACTTCATGACGATCCGTTCGCTGTCATTTCCCGGAGGTGCACTGGTGAATTTTTTTCGCAACCGATTGACGCAGTTGACGCCAAGGACACGATGTCGCTCGCCTCAATGAGGTTTCGCAACAAATCAGCGGGATGGTAGGGCGTTAAAAACCGGCGGGTCAACGTCATTCTTTACATACTTGGCGTTTTTTTTAACGCTAGCGGCTCGGGAGTTCTTTCGTTTGCGCGAGTTCGATTCAGGAAGGCTCTTACTCTTGGTTTTTACTTTTAGCTCCTACATATTGGCAATGAAAAAACGAAAAAACGAGAATCGCGACGCTGATCGTTTTCATGTAGGCGCAGCAAGAAACCGGCGAGTCCACAGTGGACTTGCCGGTTTTTCAAGCTGGTTTCTTTTGTTTTCGACCTGAGCATTCTAGTGAATGCCTGGGCAGCCAACGTCTAGCCTTTGGCTTCGGCGAAGCGACGGGCGACTTCATCCCAATTGATCACATTGAAGAACGCGGCCACGTAGTCAGGGCGGCGGTTTTGGTAGTTCAGGTAGTAGGCGTGCTCCCAAACATCCAGCCCCAGAATCGGAGTGCGTCCTTCCATCAACGGATTCTCCTGGTTCCGAGTACTCTCGATCGCCAGTTTGCCGTCGGATACGACCAGCCATGCCCAGCCGCTGCCAAAACGAGTTGCTGCGGCGGCCGAGAACTGTTCCTGGAACGCGTCGAAACTGCCAAAGGCGTCGTCGATCGCTGCTGCCAGATCACCATCGGGCTTGCCACCGCCGCCTTGTTTCATGACGGACCAGAACAATGAGTGGTTGGCGTGACCACCACCGTTGTTGCGTACCGAGCCACGAATTCCTTCGGGCAACGCGTTGATGTCAGAGATTAACTCTTCGATCGTTTTTGATTCCAGATCGGTTCCACTGATGGCGTTGTTAACTTTGGTAACATAGCCATTGTGGTGTTTTGAGTGATGAATCTCCATCGTGCGGGCATCGATGTGCGGTTCCAGC
>CAZPOL010000132.1:0-1164 GCA_964588195.1 uncultured Pirellulaceae bacterium
ACAATCTCTCTCTGTGACCTCTGTGACTCTGTGTTTTAGAAGACTGGCTAGCCCCGAAATTCACGTCGTTGCGTCACAGATTGCCTGAACCGTCCGGCGGTATGTGGAAATCCACGATACTTAACAAAATTGTTAAATAATTAATTGAACTGTCGCTACTAGCCTGTTAAAACTTAACCAGTTTGTTAAATGAATGATTGCTAGTTCGCGAATTTTGCAGGAACAGGTATTGCGTTGGTGACCCGGCAAGAAAAATTAAATTCAGTATTTGGGGCGTTATCGGACCCGACGAGACGCAGGATTCTGGAGCGACTGGCAAGACAGGATGAGATCTCGGTCTCGGAATTGGCCAAGCCATTTCAGATGTCTTTGCCAGCGATCTCTCGACACTTGCGAGTTCTTGAGGATGCGCGTCTGGTCAATCGGACTCGTTCTGGCAGGGTTCATCACATCCGTGCAAACGAACAAGGCATTCGCGAGGCTCAACGCTGGATTGCCCAATATGCGAAGGGTTGGGAGCTACGATTTGGAATGATGGATGAGTTGCTAAAGCAAAGAGTACAACAAAAACGAAAAGAACAGAAAGGCTGACGATGACATCCGAAATCAGGATCACCGAAAACAAATTGGAGATGGTTCGATATTTCGAAGCGCCCAGGCAAATGGTTTTTGAAGCCTGGAAACAGACTGAGTTAATTCAGCAATGGTGGGGCTGCGCCCAGACAACCAAAGTTGAAACGACAATGGACTTTCAAACTGGTGGCTCGTTTACTCATGTGATGCACATTGAAGGCGCCGGATCATATCCGATGCAGGGAATTTTCGACGAAGTGATCGAGCCCGAGAAGATCGTATACCACGTCGATTTCGAAGACACGACAGCCAACGTGGCGGTTCAATTTATTGAGGAGGGTGAAAGAACAAAGTTGATTCTTGTTCAGGAAGGCTTTCCGAAGATTGACAACATGGACATGCGAGAAATTGTATCCACCGGATTCACGGCATCCCTGGAAAAACTGGAACAACTGTTGGCGACACAAAAAGGCTGATGCCTTGGACGCTCGGATAGAGACCGAGCAAGCGGGTCCAGTTAATGACTGGTCGTTTGGGCGAATTGTATAAGTTTGCTTGGCAGAACCGTGCTTACCGAGTAAGTTTTATTTT
>CAZPOL010000132.1:1264-12698 GCA_964588195.1 uncultured Pirellulaceae bacterium
GAAGCTTGATTTTGAAACACAGAGGCACAGAGGACACAGAGAAGTTTCCTTGCGGCCCCCTCGATCTCTGTGACCTCCGTGCCTCTGTGCCTCTGTGCTTTAAAAAACCAGCTGCGCGCGAATGTTTCCGCTGCACCAATTAATACGCCCAGTTTTGGGCCAAATCACGCGGCCTGTTTTTGGCCACTGAACCGGTTCAATTGCGGCCACAACAGCTTGGCATTGTCGGCGAAGTACCGACTGCGGAAGTAAAATTTATTGAAGCACAAAGCGTGCAACTCAGACACCTGCTGCGATGTCAGGTTCTCGTACTTCATTACCGGATTGTAGACGCTGTATTTCGAGTAATCGAAATCGGCGACCTGGTCCTTGACCTCTTCGTAGAATTGAGTGCCCGGATACGGAGTCACAATGTTGAAGTTCGCGTAGGTCGGATTGACCCGGCGAGCATAATCCATGACACCCATGATGCTCTCCTTTGTATCCTCTGGAAAGCCGACCATGAAACCGGCGACCGTGCGAATCCCCATCTCTCGACATTTGGCAACGAATTCTCGCTGACGATCGTCCTTGATCGGCTGGCGACTGTATTTGCGCAGCGTATCTTCCTCGGGCGTTTCAATGCCCACGGTGATCGCCGTCAAACCGACATCTTTCAACGCGGCCAACGTTTCATATTTCATGATGTCGATTCGCGTCTCAATCGAAAATTGAATCTTCTTTTTTAGCTTGCCAATTCCTTCAGCCAGCTCCAAAGCCTTCTTGCGATTCAATCCGAACAACGGATCGCGAAACTTGAACGACTCGAATCCGTACCGTTTCTGGCCATAGCGAATTTCGTCGAGTACCGATTCGGGAGAGCGAAACCGCGTCTTGCTCTCGATCATGATGTACGGACAATAGTTGCACTTAAACGTACAGCCACGACTCTGCTGAATCAGGGCCGTTGGAAAACGCCAAAAGTCATATTTGATGCTGAACTTTTTCCACTGAAACAGGGACCAGTCCGGGAAGGGCAGGTCGTCCAGCTTTTGCACGGAACCGACATCGATCACATCGTCGCAGGACGCCATGACCTCGTCCCATTTGTAGAGCAATTGTTCCGCTTCACCCTTGATCACCTTGGCACCGACTTCGGTAAACAACTCCGGTAGAGCGTAAGCGACCGAACCGGTGGCAAACACTTTCGCCTCTGGATATTTCCGACACACTTGCGCGATCGTGCGCCGCTCCAGCTCCAACGTCAACAGAGACGGGTTGAAGAAGTAAACATCGGCGCGTACCAGTTTGTCTTCGAGGTAGGACACGCGATGGCCCAGCTTTTTTACGACCGCGCCAAGATAGGCGAAATTCAAAGCCACGGGACGGTAATCGCGTTTGTACATCATCCGCACGACCCGGCCACGCATACCACCGCCACCTGGATGCATTCCAACACCCATTCCACCAGCGAAATCCTTTTGCGCATCGTTACGACGCGTATCCCACATAGCTATTTTCAACATCGTTTACTCCTTTAAGTTGCATCAAGCTCGGCCGCGAGGAGGATCCGTTCAAGCAGCCCGTTTTTTTGATTCATTTTTTGATTGAGCACGGCTATTTGATTTTGCCGCGTCGTATTTCAAAACGACCTGATTGTCGCGGCAGGTTTGCGTGTCTTCTTCCAAGCCGTTTGTTTCGCCTTGAATCGCATTCGCAGCGGCAAGCTTTTCGATTTGACCGTCGCGGTGAATGTGATAGTGGTTTTCGCGCCAACAAATCCTGCTGCCGAACAACGACCAGGTCATCACGACCAGATTCACGGAAGAGACCAGGGGACTGGCAATGACATCGAATACGACAGCCAATCGATGCCTTGCATGCTGCCGGGGATTCTTCTTGCGAAAAACGCTTTGCCTCATCAACGCTTTGCAGATACCCAGCAAGTAGATCGTCAGACCGGCGATGGCAGCCAACAACGAGATACTCCCACTACCGGCCATCGCAATCCCAATAGCGATCCACCAGGCTGATACTGTCGTTAACAAGACGATGTAGCCTGGCCAAAACAATCGCGGTGAGTATTTGCGGCCGATCAAGTACTGGCGTCTCAGGAATTCGAGCGCCTGATTAGCGCTCATATCAAACGCCGTGCTACACAAACACTTCGGTGCATAGCGTACATTCCCTTCGTCCTTGTGAATGACGCCCGAAGCGACCAGATCGTCACTAAGCGTCCCTTGCCACGCATCTCGAATCGCCAGACGTTCAAAATTGCTGCGGCGAATTGCCCAGGAACCACCCCAGATCAGAAAATGCTTGCCGGCTCCCATCGTGCCAGCGATCGTCGCATTGATCGAATATACCACCAAATTCGTCAGCGTGTTCCTTTCTGGAAGCATCCAACGATAACCCGTGTTGGCAATTGTGTTCTTGCTTTTGCAAACTTTTAGAGTCAAAGCTTGCAGCCATCGATCGTCCGGCCGAATGTCTGCATCTGCAAAAGCGAGGATGCGAACATCGTCGCTCAAGTTTTCCGTGGCGATTCTCAGGTTGTGGACCTTTTGTCCGTCGCGACTTGCCACACCAGCAACAATCAATCGTGAATCAACATTTGGGTATTCTTTTTGTACCGACTGAATCACAGAACAAGCAGCATCCAACTCCGACTCCACAATCAGATTCAATTCGAAGTTCGGATGAAGTTGCAGAAAGAATGCAACCAGGTTTTCTCTGAGGTCGCCATCATCGCCTTTGCAAGGAAGAAACAAGGCGACGCGCGGTTCGATTCGACGATGCTTAGGCTGCTTGCCAAGTCGCACGAGTGAATAGCGCCGATTTTCCCAGGCAAGCAACATAGAAACGCCTTGCCAAATCATGGCAAAGGCGACAACTACGATCAGGAATGCATTCAGCATTATTTGCGGTGGGTCAAGATACTGGTTGGTGCTTCAGGAATAGATACATGGTTTTGACTAACAACACTACTCGGTTTTGAAAAATTTTCATACAACATATTGTGCCCGCCGAAAAAACAAGAACCTTAAAAAACGTCTTTTGGAAACACCAACTCGCTAGCGAGAGCAGGGCTTTTTAAGGATAATTTTCTTGCTAGAGCGACAAAAACTCAGTCTTGGCACGTTTTTGATCATCTGTTAATGTTGCCTTTGTCGCGGAGCAAGATTCGCAACAACGATGGTGACCAACGATTCTCGTTGGGCAGGTAAGGAAACCGAAACCGACCTCTTCGTTAAACGTTGAGGTATAGGAGTCCACGATGGATTCAATGACTGACTATGGATTGGACATTCACATTCGCTGGATGATCCGCAGAGACATGCCGGAAGTGTTGAACATTGAGCAAGGAAGCTTCGAGTTTCCCTGGTCGGAAGAAGACTTTATTCGCTGCTTGCGGCAACGAAATTGCATCGGCATGGTCGCCGAACATGATAACCGTATCGTCGGCTTCATGATTTACGAGTTGCACAAGAATCAACTGCACATTCTGAACTTTTCAGTTCGCCCCGATTATCGGCGGCGTGGCATCGGACGCCAAATGGCTGAAAAGCTGATTGGCAAGTTGTCGCAACAACGGCGCAGCCGCATCGTACTGGAAGTACGTGAAACAAATCTGGCAGCACAGGTATTCTTCAAGAACCTTGGCTTCCGAGCCATGTCGGTGCTTCGTGATTACTACGATGACACCACGGAAGACGCCTACGTCATGCACTACCGACTTCAGTCCACGGCTGAAACCGTCGATCCGGTCAATCGAATCGCCCGCTTCGCAGGCTGAGCGACAGCCTTTAAGGCTACAACAATTCACGATTCTCTCGCCGCTGCGTTCCAATCGGAACCAGCGGTTTTTTGTTACAGTCGCTGAATGATCGCCGAGTCCAACTCCTTAAGACGTGTCTCGATCTCGAGTATCTCATCGCCCAACGCCCAGACTGTGCAAACTGGAAATCCTGGCGACACCAACGAGCCTTCGTGCGGAATATCGGTCACAAACTTTGTTTCGCCATCTGCTTCTTCCAACGTCGGCCGGTTAGTCATAAACTCAAACAGATCGCCGCTGATCCTCACCGGCCTTTTCCCTCGGTGAAAAACGTATCGCTTTCCTAGCAACGCCTCTCCGACATTCTCAAACGTTTGAAAACGCGGAGCAGCCTGATTGCTGGATGACCCAATTACCGCATGGTGATGCGACCCAAAGATAGACTGGCCAGCTTGCCGCTCCAAAATTTCCATCGATGCCGTGTAGCGTGGATTGATCTCCAATAGCCACGGTTGCTGTTCGTCCATCACAAAATCGATTCCAAACCAACCAAAAAGTTCAAAACGTTTGACGAACAACTCTGCCATGCGTACCAGAGTTTCGCGAACCGGTTTCGCGAGGTTGATTGGGCCAACTGAACCGTGATAGGTGAAAACATTTTCATTCAACCGCTCGACCAATTGCTGGCATACGCCAAGCAAGCGGCACCCGGTCCGGTCGCCGATAAAGCTGGCACCGTAAACTGGACCCTTTTTATACGATTGAAAAAACACAGGCTTCTCTTCTGCACAACCGCCAGCTAATGCGTCGCCGCGCTGTCGGCTTCGACTCGCGGACTCAATCAATTTCACGTCCAGCCCACCCGCCGACTGATATGGCTTTTGCACCCAGCTTCCCACCGCTGGCAATCCACGTTCGCATTCCAGGAAGGGAAATCGATTTTCGTTTAGCAATTCAGCAACCACGAACGGGTTACGGGCCTGTTGAACCGCCGCCAATGTAGGGCCAAAGGTCTGTACTGCATCGATGACCGGCTGTCGTTCAACCTGGAAGCCTGCACCGCGGATCACCAGCGAGTCGGGAAACTTCTTCTCGATCAAACCGGCCATTGCGGCCAGGTCTTTCGCTGGAATCACTTCGCAGATCTTTTGAGCGTCCCAGTCGGCGAAAACATCCACACCGACGCAATCGAATCCGGCTTGCCGCACGGATCGGGCGATAGCGCGGCAGGAAACAGCGGCAACAACAAAAAATGACTTGCTCATTAACAGCGACCAGTCTGTGCGGATTGAATTCCCAAGCGAACGGCGGGTTGCAAACACGTTCGGGTTTGATAGGCTCGTGGCTGGTCAAACGGAAAAAATCCACCTGAATTCGGGCTAGAGAAATCGGGTCAAACCAACCAATATCAAAATCAGATTCTGGAGATTCTACAAATGTCGATGTATGTCGGAGAAGCCCTTGATGGCGATGGAAACGAAATTGCACATATCGACTTGCTAATCGGCAGCAAAGATGGTCCCGTGGGAACCGCCTTTGCCAACGCGTTGGCTCGCCAAAGCGAAGGCCACACCAACCTGTTGGCCGTGTTGACGCCCAATCTTGCTGTCAAACCTGCCACCGTGATGGTTACCAAGGTAACGATCAAGGGTATGAAACAGGCGGTACAAATGTTCGGACCTGCTCAAGCCGCCGTCGCCAACGCAGTCGCCGACAGTGTGGAAGAGGGAATCATTCCAAAGGATCAAGCAGAAGACCTGGTCATCGTCTGTGGAGTGTTCATTCACCCGGAAGCAGAAGACGACAAGAAGATCCACGACTACAATTACAAGGCGACAAAAATGGCGATCGTCAATGCGATGGGCAACAAGCCGTCGGCTGACGAAATGCTGCAAGGCAAGTCCGAGGCGACTCACCCCTTCCGCGGCTTCTAAGACAATCGTCATTCGACAATCAACGACATATTCAAGAGCCCGCTTCGACTGAAACGGGCTTTTGTCTTTGGCACTACGAAGCACATGAACAATAAACCTAAAATCCTGATCCAGTTTGATTGCGATCAACACCCCAGTGTTTTCGATTCGGTCGTGGCAATCGATTCCGGAGTTGACCACTTGTTGCAATACGGGCAAGTGGAACCGGTGGATGTTCGTGAACTGGTCTATGGTGCCATGTTCACTCGCTCCGACCAGTCGCGAAAAAACACCGCCATCTTCATTGGCGGTTCCAAGGTGAACAGTGCCGAGCAAGTCCTGCGTTCTGTCGTCGACTGTTTCTTTGGTTCCGTCCGCGTCTCTGTGATGCTGGATGCGAACGGAGCGAATACGACGGCTGCTGCAGCCGTCCTGCGTCTGCAACGACACCTTCCTTTACAAGGCGCCACCGTTGGCATCCTGGCAGCCACCGGTTCAGTCGGCCGCAGAATTGCCCGGATCATGGCAAGCCAGGGGGCAACCGTTCGTGTATCTTCACGCAGCCTGGAACGAGCGACCAAACTCTGTAACCGCATCAAGTCGAAAGATGAGTCCTACAAGGTCGTTCCGTTTGAGACGGATGGCCCCAACGCCTTCGCTGAACTGACGGACGGTTGCGATGCCATCATTTCTGCCGGTGCGGCGAGCATCCGGTTGCTGAAGCGTGAACAATGGACCGCACTCGATTCGTTGAAAGTCGCAATTGACCTGAACGCCGTACCGCCGACTGGCCTGGAAGGAATTGAGCCTCACGATGCCGCAAAAGAAGTCGACGGCATTACCGTTTATGGCGCAATCGGGGTTGGCAATCTAAAGATGAAAATCCACAAACAATCGATTCGCCGTCTATTCCAGACGAACGACCTGGTTCTCGATTTGGATGAGATTTTTGCGATTGGGCAAGAAATCGAAAGAGACCTGGCGACTTGACCAACCGCCCAATCACTGGCCAATCTACCCTTCCGGGTTAGTCTGTTTGAGCAGCCAAATAAACCAGGCAACCAGCACGATCACGCTGACAAGATAGACGATCACCACCCGCAGTCGGCGACGGCGACGTTTCTGCTCCGGCGTCAACGAACTGACCTCGACCACGTCACCATCTTCGCGATGAATCCTGGCCACATCGGTCTCGATGCCCAAAAGAATGCCTGTTGATGTGGCCGTCTGCCGGACTGTCGACACAGCCTGCTGATCAACTTCAGCCGGCACCAGATATCGAGGCGGCAACAACTGCCGCGCCCGCTCAGACATACTCTGTTCACCAGAGAACGACGCGGCACCCGATGCCTCCTGCTTGCCGCCGGAATGAATGACGGTAGCACGATTTCCGTCCTCCTGTTTTTTCTTTACCGTGGCTGCAACCGGTCCAGTTTTACGAGACTGGCGAGCCTTCGCAGGAGTAGCCCGCTGCTCGACAGATTCTTTTTTGTCTGTCGGCGCCCCGTCACTCTCTGTTGCTGGTTCGGTTTCGTCGTTGGCTGTTTTGGTCTTCGCTTCGACAGCAGTCAGCTCGAAAATCTGCCGCTGAGAACAAACGGGGCAAACGATTTTCTTCCCGGACATCTTCGGCTTGATCCCGAATCGCTCCTTGCAAGCCTGACAAGCGACTTTGATTACCTTCTTACCTGCGGCGTGTCGGACTCGCAGAACAGGCACGTCTTTTTTGCCGCCATCCTGTGGCACGGCATTTTCGTCCGCCGATTTTCTTTCGCTCTTGGACGACTCAACGTGCTGAAAAACCTGTTGGCATTTCGCACACTGCAATGACTTATGCGCATCAGCCGATTTGACTTGCATAGCCTGATCGCAATGGGGGCATGTAATGCGCAAATGACTCATCGACGACTTTGATCCACGTGAATACTAAACGGTATTGAACACTCGATCTCCGGCGTCACCCAGACCGGGAACAATATACTTTTGCTCGTTCAGTTTTTCGTCGACGGCACAGGCAAAAACCTGAGTGTTCGGGAATTCGTCGTTCACACGCTGAACCCCTTCCGGTGAAGCGATCACCGACACCATGATCGTTTGCTTGACGCCCCAGTCCTGCATCGACTGCAATGCCAGGCAAGCCGACCCACCGGTCGCCAACATTGGATCCAGCACCAACGCGACATCGACGGGGCTGCCTTCCGGAAGTTTATTGTAATACGGCACTGGCTGGGCGGTTGCCTCGTCCCGATAGAGTCCCAGGTGCCACACCTCGGCGTCCGGAATCAAATTCAGCACCGGGTCGACCATGATGACACCTGCTCTCAGAATCGGCACTAATCCCAACCGATACGAAATCCGGTGGCCAGTGGTTTCCACGATCGGCGTCTGGACCTGACAAGTATCCAGTTTCAAGCGAGCCGTCGCCTCGATCGCCACAAACGTCGACAACTGCGACAGCGAGTGGCGAAATTGTGAACTGGACGTTTCCTGATCACGCACAATCGTCAAGTGATGCAAGGCCAATGCGTGGTCAACAACCGTCGCGCCCATAGGATAATTATCCTTCTTCAATGCCGGAGTCTCTAATATCAAATGTTTGGCAGCCGCCCCGATTCAGCCGCAGACGTCATCGTAACATGAATAGCACGGGCTCCCAATTGGCGAGCGCAAATTGGCGACCCAAAATCAGGCCTAATTCGATGCTCCATTGGCATGTTTTACCGGACGAATAAGTCGTATAATCTGGACTCGGGTGTACTTTGGCCAGCGCGCCCCAGCTCTCTAAAATTGACTTCTACCCAACCAGACCGTCCAGCACATCATGAAACAGTCAAGTTTTCCTGCCGGTGATCACTACATCGAACCCACCGCTTTCGGAACATGGATTCGCAGCCCTGCGGTACGCGAGACCATCGAGTCCGTTTTGATCGCGGTCCTGTTGGCTTTGCTGTTTCGCTATTTCGAAGCTGAGGCGTACGTCATCCCAACCGGATCGATGGCTCCCGATTTGCAAGGCCAGCACATCGATGTCGCGTGCCCCGAGTGTGATTTCAATTATCGAAGTGGCTCCAGTGCTGACCTTCCAGATGTGCCACGGGTTGCCTGTCCGAATTGCATGTACCCTCAGACGATGTTGAAGAATACTCGTCGGGATCACCGCCCGTTTTCTGGTGACCGAATCCTGGTTAACAAATTTGCCTATGACTTCGACGAACCGGACCGCTGGGACGTTATCGTTTTCAAATATCCCAACAACGGAAAGCAAAACTTTATCAAGCGATTGATCGGCTTACCCAACGAAGGCATCCTGATCGAACATGGAGATATCTACGCCTACGATCTTCGCACAGAAACATTTGCCGATCGCAAGATCTGTCGCAAACCGCCGTTGAAGCAGAAGTCGATGCTGCAAATGGTTTACGATACAAAACACATTTCGAAAACTCTTTTGGCTGTCGGATGGCCGAGTCGCTGGCAACAGTGGAAGGACGGCGATTCGGAGAACGCCTGGCGAGTCAGCGATGATCATGACCAGTTCTCGTTAAACAATTCAACCGAGCAAACGCAGTGGTTGAAATACAGACACTTGCAACCGACGAAAAAGGAATGGGACGACAGGCTCGCACTGAGAACACCGGAATTGCCTGAACGAATGCGCGGCAAGATCCCCGCCGGCGAATTGATTTCCGATCACTATGCCTACAACGACGTTCCAGACAAAGGGACCTTTTTAAACAACGGCGGCCTGCATTGGGTTGGAGACCTGGCCATTGAAGCGAACGTCGAAATCAAATCGGATTCCGGAACGTTGGTGATCGAGTTGGTTGAGGGACCAGATCGCTTTCAGTGCCAGATTGACGTATCAACCGGACAAGCAGTCTTCGTTGAAAATGGCACTCAGGCATCCAACGTTACACTGGAAGGCGAAACCAAACACGAGACTTCCATCAAAGGAACAGGCGATCACCAAATCCTGTTTGCCAACGCTGACAACAAGTTGTTTCTATGGGTCGATGATAACTTCGTTGGTGGATGTGAATACACCCGATCTGGCGACCTGCTTCCCACATGGAGCCTGGAAGATGCCGGTGACGCTGAACCAATCGGAATCGGCGGCCGTAATATTCAGATGCAAATTAGTCGCTTGCAGGTTCAACGAGACATCTACTACACCTCGAAGAATATGACGGTTGAAATGGGCAAAAGCTACGCGAAGTTTCCGTTTTCTGAATACCTTGCTCGAATCAACGTCGCAGACATCAAGGATATGATGCGCCAGCCCCGTTCATGGACGACAGAGAAAGTAAAGAACTTTTTCAAGTTGCGTGATCGTGACGAGTCATACGTCTTCCCGCTAGATGAGAACCAATTGTTACCGATGGGCGATAACAGCCCACAAAGTAGTGACGCCAGAATTTGGGAAGGTGCACGTTACCTGGACAAATCTTATTTGTTGGGGGAGGCCATGTTTATCTACTGGCCACACGCCAAGACTTCGCCTCTACCGTTCTGGCCTAACTTTGAACGGATGAAGTTTATTCGGTGACGATTGCAAACGAAAACGCAGCGCCATCGCACGACAAAAAATTCACGGTCACGAATTCACGGAGGGTTCGCCATGTCAATCTTGCAAGTAGAACAACTGGTCAAGACGTTCGGAAGACGTCGAGTGGTCGACGGAGTATCGCTTGACGTCAATCATGGCGAGATCGTTGGATTATTGGGGCCCAACGGCGCCGGAAAGACGACAACGTTTCGCATGATTTGCGGGCAACTAAAACCCGATCGCGGCAAGGTAACTCTGGCCGGCAAGGACGTCACTGGCTGGCCGATGTTTCAACGGGCAAGGCACGGCGGCATGGGCTACCTGCCACAACAGTCCAGCATCTTCGCCAAATTGACGGTGCAGCAAAATCTGCTGGCCATGATGCAACTGCTGAAAATGAATCGCAGAAAACAACGGGAACGCTGCGATCAATTGCTGCAACAATTCAAGATTGAAAAATTGAGAAAATCACGCGCGGGCAGTTTGTCTGGTGGCGAAAGACGACGACTCGAAATCGCTCGCTGCCTTGTTTCGAATCCCGAAATTATCATGCTGGACGAACCCTTCGCCGGTATCGACCCGGTGACCGTTCAGAATATCCAGGAAGTGATTCGTGAACTACGCGATTCAGGACTCTCCATCCTGATTACCGACCATGCCGCACGCGAAATCTTGCAAATCACTGATCGCACGTACGTGGTCAGCGAAGGGCGAATTTTGTGCAGCGGCTCGGCCAATGAAATCGTGCAACACGAAGAGGTCAAACGAAAGTACCTCGGCGAGATCGATTTCGTCCCAACTCCGACCAGTGAATCTTTGCAACACATCCCAGTCGACTCACCGTTTGTTGAAGAGCAAATCGAAAAACAAATCGAAGAACAAATCATTCCCGCTGGCGAAATCGCAACCGCCGATCCAATAGTTGAATCGGAGGCGTCAGTGGAACCCACTGTTTCAGAAACTGAAACCGAATCGATTCCATTCCGCTCACCAACTGGCACTCCACCGCAAGGAAAATCGCGGCCTCGCATTCGAAAACCGAAAATCAGTCGACAAAGCGCGTACGATGATGTCGAGGCTCCATTTAGTTCCACGGACATCGATTAGCACACATACAGCGCAGGCCAGACAGAAACGCTTACTCAATAACGTCTTGAAAATCGGCACACCAGGTTGGCACCGGAGCCACCAGATCAAACGGCTGTTCGGAATCTGGAT
>CAZPOL010000133.1:0-1883 GCA_964588195.1 uncultured Pirellulaceae bacterium
GTCCTGATGATGCGGCCGTGGTGTCTGAGCATCTGACCAGGTTCGCAGAAAACCGCGACCAACGTATGCAAGAGATCGAGTTGGAGCGAGCCAGTTCTGTGGCACGTCTGCAAGTCGAAACGAAACGCCGCAAACAGGTGTTCCGGCTCGGTGCCGTCATCGCAACCGTCCTGGCAGCTGCTGCCGTTGCGACAACTCTGTTCCTGGTCGAAAGAAACACTCGACAAGCCCAGCAGTTTGCTGCTGAGAAGACAGCAATTGAAAAGCGAGCGTCCACTGAATCTCGCATCCGCGCGATCATGTCAGACACTCAAACACAGCTTCAACGCGCGGTGACGGCTGTGGACAAAGAGAAAACCCTGGCTTGGCAAAACGCAAATCTTGAGATCAGACGTGCCTTTGACATCGTCAGTCAGTCGGATCGCTCAGCCATTGACGAACATCTGCTAGACGACTTGAGCAAACTGAATAATGACATACAAAACGGACTTGCGCGATCAAAGTCCGAGGAAGTCCGGTTGCGAAAAGAACGTCAAATTGCGACGGCGATCGACCAGGCAATCAAACAATCGGCCTATCCAGACGATCTCATGGTCACGGGGCACGATCCGGATGTCATCGCTTCACTTGAAAAAGCATTCGCGAATTACGGGCTTGCTTTCGAATCCGACATCGACCAATCAGCCATTCAAATTCGCAGCAGTTCGATAGCGGATACGCTGACTGCCGGGTTGCGACTTTGGCAAAAACAGCACCGGAATATCAACAGAGGAAAAAGCACTCTCAACCTGGAATGGTTTAAGGATCTCCGGAACGTTGTCGACGAAGATGAATTCCGCACGGAAGTTCGTGAGCTGGCGTATGCCAAGGATGCATCACAGGTCACGCGAATCTTGGAAGACCCGCTGGCCTTGAATTCAGTTGCGACCGTACACACGGTGTTCGATTATCTCAACGCAACTCGTCAACAAAAATTTCTACTCGAATTCATGAAACGTGCCCATTCAGTCTATCCGGATGACTTCGAGATCAATGCTACCCTCTATGCATTTTACAAGCTCTACCAGCCAAAGAATCCTGAGCTTGCGTTCCGACACAACCTGGCATGCCTGGCAATTCAGCCAGACAACCCGGGGCTTCTAATCAACCTGACAAAGCTTTACATGTTGCTTGGAGACAACGAAACCGCCATCGAAGTCGGAAATCGAATGATCGAGATCGTTCCCGACTTTCCTCAAGGCTACAATAACGTCGGGATCGCCCTGTCTAATCTGGGTAAAATCGAAGAGGCCATTGGGTACTACGAACGGGCAAACGAGGTCGCCCCCGACTTTGACATCAGTTATGCAAACCTTGCTATCGCACAGGGACGGCTTGGTCGAGGTCAAGAAGCGGTTAAGACAATGAGAAAGGCCGTTGAATGCAAACCCAAACAGGCGAGATACCATGTTGCACTTGGCAAATTGCTTTTTCAGATTGGCGAAACTGAAAAAGCTGAACAAGCGGCACGTCATGCATTAAAGCTTGAGCCGCAAAATTTTTCTGCACTACAGAGCATCACCCAGCAACTTCGCCATCGCCAGGAATTTGACGAAGCCATTGAGTTTCACAAACTTCAGGTCAAATTTCACGAAGACAAAACCGATTCCTGGGCGAGTTACGCTGAGACTCTTTTTGCAGCGAAGCGTTACGAAGAAGCTGAAGAATTGATCGATGGGCCGTTCCGGTCACATTTCCAACCACGTTACGCGGCCATCCTGGCCCGTTCTCAAATGGCACAAGGCAAAGTAAAAGAAGCCATTGCAACACTAGAACTTCAAATTAAGAAACAACCGAATTCACCTGCCGCTTTCGAATTGCTGGAGAAGTACCAAAAGGAAGCT
>CAZPOL010000133.1:1983-12440 GCA_964588195.1 uncultured Pirellulaceae bacterium
AAGCCTTGGCGGCTCAAACGCCAAATTCTCGCACTAATTTCCCGTGCCATCCGTAACTGTCTGTTGCCCAAGGGTGGCCCGTGCCCGTCTGCCATCGATTTCTCTGACATTCCTACCGGCGTCGCATGTCAATTCTCCGGAAAAACTCGGAAAAACGTGCCGAAAAAGGATTGGTCAGCTTTTTTTGAATTCACTGTCACAACTTCCAATGGCGGCTGTATGGAAGGTGAAGCAAACAAAAGCACCCTCAATTCCTTCGACCCGGAGCAACGATATGACATCCCGCACAACATTCGCAAGATTGGCCCTTTCACTTGGTTTGGGCCTAGCCGCCACACAGGCCTTCTGTGCTCCGAATGACACCCAAATCGACTCTATTCCCGTAGCAGTCCATTCTTGTGTTAGCCCGGAATTGGCAGAGACTCAGGATATTGCGAGTTGGTCATCCACGCATGAACGTGATTAACCATTGGTATGATTGACGCTCGTGAATTCGCAAAGCTGGTCTTTGGGCTGACGCCACGAGGTTACGTGCTGTCGCTCCTCCGGAGCCAATTCGTCGAACACCGCAGCAGCGTTTGCGAGATTGTCATACAAGCACGACGCGCCAGCGAGTGGTTAAACGGGGCGTAGGCAGATCGAACGGAAAACCACTCGCTGGCGCGTCGTGCTTGTAGTGCGTTCTGGGCGGCTACTTATCCATAAACGGAGGCCGCCAGGGTTCAGGCCCGTTTTCTATTGGGCGGAGAAATTTTGCACCCGTGTCGCGGTACCATTCATGCAACTTCGATCGCATGCTTTCAACCTTTTCTGGATGTTGTGAAACCAAATCGACTTGCTCGCCAATGTCGTCTTTCAAATTGTACAAGTGAACGCGACCGTCTTCGTAGCGTTCAATTAACTTGAAATCGCCCATGCGAATGGCACCGGCAGGCATACCACCCTGATTGCTGTAATGTGGATAATGCCAGTACAGCGCTTCGCGTTCGAGTGCCTCGCCTTGCAATGTCGGTCGTAGATCAATACCGTCGATTTCGTGGTCGAATTCCAACTGAGCTGCGTTTGCGATGGTCGGGAAGACGTCGATTGAACAAATTGGATCGTCGTTAACGGAACCGGCTTCGGTTACACCAGGAAATCGAATCAGCCACGGTTCACGAATTCCGCCTTCATAAATCCAGCCTTTGCCGCCACGCAGTGGCATGTTACTGGTTGGCGAGCCTTCGCTGGTTGAAAGCCCACCGTTGTCCGATGTGAAAATGACGATCGTATTGTCCGCAACGCCAGAGTCATCCAGTTGCTGCAGAACTTCGCCGACCGCCTGGTCCATCGCTTCGACCATCGCCGCATACACGGCGTGCTTTTGTCTGATCCGAACCCTGCGTGGTTTGTCGCCAAGGAACTGCTCCTCGGTACCAAACTCTTTCTCCGTGATCGCGGCGGCTCTTTCCCGATACTTCTCGACCAGGTCGGGACGGCCCATCAACGGCGTGTGAACGGAATAAAAAGAAAGGTAAGCGAAAAACGGCCCTTCCGAATTTTCACTGATAAAGTCCTTTGTTTCGCGAGCCAACCTTGTCGGTAAGTGTTCGCCATCCGGACTTTCCGGTTTCAATTGCGGATTTTCAAACGGAGCAAAGTACATCTTGCCCGTGTACGGCCCGCCCTTATTCCATCCACCGAAGTTGAAATCAAACCCACGGTTCTGCGGGAAATACTCTTCCTTGGGACCGAGATGCCATTTGCCAGCGAAGAACGTCGAGTAGCCTTTTGACTTGAGTGCCTGAGCAAGCGTAACTTCCTCCAGAGGCATTCGGTTGTTCAACTTGGCACCGGAAAATTTGCTCTTCCGATTCCCTGTGAAGAAATTGGTAGCGCCGACGCGGGTCGGGTACCTTCCGGTAATCAGGCTGAAACGAGTCGGCGAGCAAACCGGATTCGCGGCATAACCGTTTGTAAACCGCATCGCCGATTCTGCCAATGCATCAATGTGCGGTGTCTCGTAGAAACAGTCCGGGTTATTGGCCCCGATATCCATGTAACCCAAATCGTCAACGAGTATCACCAGTACGTTTGGCAAATCGTCGGTTCGCGCGTTCAGCACCAATGGAAGGAACGCGCAAATCAAAAACGCCAGTAAAGAATGTCGACGCATAGAACCTGCTTCGGGGTTGGACGGACTGTGTTCAGTTTATTCAGTCTTGCTCAGTCAATTTCAGGGACGGTTGTCTACCGTCACTTTTGCAGAGACGGAATTCAAAGAGGCACCCGAAACGGTAGCCGCAAACTTTCCATCCGGCGAGCTAACGGTAAACGTGGCGTTACCTTTTTCGTCTGCGGTTGCCACGTCATAAACGTTCTTTTGATTCCAGAGACAAACAGTCGCTCCTGGGGCGTCCGTGGAAACCGAAACCTTCCACTGCCTACCTTTCTTGCTGACCGTGCTGGTCAGGGCAGGGGAGCGGGGAGCGGCGGCACGCATGTCCAGAGTTGGGTCGCCTAGAAGGTTTAACTCGCAAACGCACAAGTGAAAACTGGAAGCGTCGACCGCTGTTTCTGCCAGCTCGTTTTTCGATTGCATGAACGCATGTCCGGTTGTGGCCGCTTCACCCAAACCGAATTTCCAGTAATTGGTAAGCAACAAAGTCGTGCCGTCCAGCTTTCCTTTGGTCACCATCAATCTGAAATCGGACCGCTTCGCCATATGGGCCTTTCCCGTTCGAATTGGGGCGACGATGGCCACCGAGCCAGCTCGAGGGACACGCAACATCTGCTCGACAATCGACGGATCTTGTTTGGAATCGAATTCACCCGTGTTGCAGGAAACGGTTGTGATCAATGGGTAGTTACCATCGTTGGTCAGCTGCTTGACGTGTTTTCCGGTGAAAGATGAATCCTCCAACGCCCACAGCGGAAGATGACCGTGCCCATGAATATGAATTTTACCAACGCTGGACTCATTCATCAGTTTGACCAAATTTTCGGCGGTCAAATCGTAACTACCGGGCTCGTCTTCTTCATCCCATGGCGTTTCGTCATTGAAAAACCTGCCGACTTCTCCATCCCAAACTTTTGAAACATACTCATCCCAGCTGTTACGAACTTTTGCATATGCCGGCTCGTCAGTGCATGTGTAGATCATATTTCCAGCGAACTTGTCCGTTGGGTATTTGGATTCATAGGCAATCACTTTATCAGTAAAGGCCTTGATATCAGCGGCGGTGCGAACAGGAATTCGACCCATGCCGACCGTTCCGTCCGGATAGGTAATCGCCTGGCGATCATCTTTGAATTCACCGTACAGGCCGTCGCCGTCGGCGTCCCAATTGGTTGGGCTCAGATAAACGATATCCGTCGGAATCCCATTGGGTTCCTGAGCATGAACGGTTGTGTGACCACCAGGCACCAGCCCTTTGCCACCGGGCAGACAATCGCCACCTAAAACCAGCCAGCGTGTGTTGTGATTGTCGATATGTTGGCGAACACAGAGTCGGATCTTTTCCTGAATCGAATCCGCCGTGTAGTCCTTGTTGATTTGCGCCACGGTAACGATTTTTGTCAGTTTGCCATTTTGCGTTTTCCATTTGGCGAACGGCACCCAAGCCTCGGCCAATTCATCGGCGGTGATCAACAGCACGGGAGCGTCATTGGATTCGACGAGTGCCGGAATCTTGACGATCTCGATCTCTTCCAACTCTTTCATCACCTTGATCGCGTTGGCTTTTCTGGCAGCGGTATCGGCTTTTGCTTTCGCGGCTCTTTTGGCAGCTCTTTCAGCGGCAGCCTTGGCTCTTCTGGCAGCCTTTTCTTCAGCTGTTTCCTCGGCTTCTTCCGACTCTGCGCCCTCTTCTGATTTATCACCTTCGGTTTCGGAGTCCATTTCCTCGTTGGCTTCTTCGGCCTCACGCCTCATCACCGCACGAACTGCCACCATTCGATCTTCGAATTCAGTTGCGGAAATTTTTCCATCATTGTCCGCATCGACCTGCTTGACGATTTTGTCCAACTGATCATCTGAAAGGGCGGCCAGTCTTTCACCAAGGTACTCCCTGAATTCGGCGAGCGTTTGCGATTCACGCTCCTGGACAACGAAGGCATCAGCAGTCGTCGTCAACATGAAGATGGCCAACCAGCTGAAAAGCCCGGTACCAATTTTGGTGAAATTCATATGAATAATTCTCATCGTTATTGTTGCGAGGGGGTGCGAAGACCATACGGCAGCATAAGTTCCCTGAAAGTATAAACCAGAATGGAGCCCGGGTCTTCTGGATTACTTGTCCAGCCATTCTTTGATTTTTGCCACCACATCGCTGTCAGCGATTCGGTCAACGTAATTTTGCAGGCGTTCTTGTTTGAAGGCGTCTTCCGGATTTTCCTTAATTTTTATTGCGAAATCTGCCATCACTTTTTTGACATGGTTGCGACCTGCCTGATGGTACTCCATCGGCTTTTCACCATATTTAGAAACCAACTTGTCGAAGTCCGCCAACTCGTTGGCCGGTGGCATGCGTTTTGACCATTCAGCGGAACTGGCCAATTCACGTAGCCGACCTGCCCACTCAAAAATTGCCAGCGTCGACTCATCGTACTCGTCGGCCTCCATGACGTCCGGCGTCGGGATTTGCGCAAACATCTCACTCAACGTGCGCAGCCCATCATCGTAACGCGTCTTGTGAAAATGCACCCAGGCAACACAACGATGAGCGATCACATACTGCGGATGCTTCAATCGTACCTCCTGGATCACCTCGAACCCTGGATCAATTTTGGCGGCCTTCAACAACACAATTCCCAGCGCCAAATCAGGTTCTGGTTGCCCCTTGGTCAGTCGCGTGATGCTGTTCGCTTGCTTCGTCAACTGATCAACATCGATTCGCCTGTTACCAAAATTCGCCAGCAATTCCAGGATCCCGTCCTTGGCGGTTTGACTAATGCGAGGCGGAGCAGGATTGGGAAGAATCAAAACCGGTGCCCTTGGTCCTTGAATGCGGGAGTTCACGTACCCGGCCAACTCGGTAACCTCAATCCGATTGTCGCGAGTCGAGTCCGCGGCGCCTTCGAAGCCGGCGGCCAATGATTCCACAAACAACCTGGGATCGTCGATCGCGGAAGCAGAGACCGATTCACCCGGATCCTGACAGCTGCCATAAACGAACAGCGACTTTGGAAAGCCACCACGTCGACTCGCGCGCAATACTTCAATCATCGCATCAGGAGCGATCTGATCCGACTCGCTGATCGTGTCGGCGTGAGTGCAATCGACAAACAGAACCTTGTGGCTCGTTGCGCAGTCGTCCAGCTGTTCCAACAACCAATCCAGCCTCAACCCGGAATCTTTGATGTCTTCACGCACACCATCTCGAGAAGCCAGAAAAACGTTTTCATCAATGGAGTCGTAGTAGGCACGTGTCGACAAATAGACGTACAGCTCAGCGTCTTGCGGAATCTTTGAAAGCAATCCAGGAAATTCGCTCTGCAATCTACTTCGCTCGACGTCCTCAAACCAAATCGCTTGCTCTTCCGGAATCGCATAACGATTAATGAGACTACTCCGCAACCGTGCGGCATTTTCATGGGCGTGTTCCAGTGCAGGAATGTTCTCGTCTTCAAATATTTGGTTGGTAATCAGGATCGCCCATTTCCGGGAATCGGCGGGTCGGGTCGCTGTGATTCGATCCAGAACTGGTACGGATTGATCGGGCGAGTCATGAAATACCGACAGTTGGTCGTTGGCTCGCAAGTCCTCGAACTTGACCTTCTTCTGCCCTAGAGTGATTTCGGTTTTCGCATCGACAGCGAAGGCGTTTTTCTCATCCAGAGTCAACCGATTCGATTCAAAATCCATGTTGGTGATCGAGCCGCCCTGATCGTAGATACGCCAAGCATCAATTGATTTCGCTTTGGCATCGTGCTTGAGAGTAACTCGATCTCCCGGACTCAAATCTGCCAGCTGTATCAATCGTTCATTCAAAGCATCCAGGCCATTCAATGTAAACGTGCAATCTTTATGCAAAGGCAGACTGACGTAGGTGTCCGCGTTCTCCTCGCTGGCCGTCAGAGCAATGGTCACGATCCGGCTTCCCAATTCAATCTCGCGAATAAAGCCGGACACCTCGGTATCTCGATATGCTTCGATTGAAAGAGCCAACATCCCTTCTTCCGCGTCAGAGTTTTCGATGGTGACCCGATCGCCCGCGGCCAATTGCGTGACCGTTAACGGTTGCTGTTCTTCAGTCGTTGCAAGCGTGTTCAAAGTGATGGGCGTTTCGGACGGTACAGCCAAGTCGAATTGTTTCCCAGCTTCCACTCCTTCCGTGACACGAAACTTCAGCTTTGCATTTTCCGAGTCCACACTTTCCAACACGCCAACGTGCGTAGCGGGTCGAAAGGCGACCAATTCATAGTGGCTCTGGTTGTCGGGATCCAATCGGGTGTGAACCACGACCCGGTCGCCGACTTCAAGGTCTCTTAATTGGCGTTCCAATCGGTTCAGTTTGACGATATCGCCAGCTCGCAACGAAACCTCTTTCCAGTCCGTGCCCAAGTCCAGCACAAGTTTCTCGTCGATCGGCAGCACGTTTTGCACGACGCCGCGAATCGGATCGGGCACAATTCGCTCCGCCGGTTCGGGCGGTTCTCTGGTAAACCAGATGATCCCGGCGCTCAACAGCAGACTGACGCAGCACAGTGCGAGGACCTTCCGCATCCGTTTCTTTTTCTGCAGCCGTTCGCGTTCGGCCGCCGCAGCCGCCTCGTCCTTTAAAGACTGAGCAACGGGCACTGGATTGGCGCTCAAGTCGTCGAGTGCCTGTTGCGCCGATTGGTAACGTTCGTCCTGGTTCTTTGTTGTCAGTTTGTTCAACACGGCGGCCAGGTCATCCGGCACGCCTTCCAGAATCGTTTCGATTGGTGGAAATTTTCGGTCAGCAGAACAATGCCACATCATCCAGGCCATTTTCCGGTCACGCCCAAAAGCAATCAGGTCCGGAAACAACGATTCAAATTCCGGGCCCACCATCAAGTCCAACGCCGAAAAACCAACTGAGTACAGATCACTGGGTGGACCGACCTGGCCGAATTCTTCCGATACAATTTCCGGCGCGATGTATCGCGTGGTGCCCTTGATCAGACTTCCTTCATCGTCGTTAACCCGGCGTGCCAATCCAAAGTCGCCGAGCTTGACAACATCCTGACGACTGAGGAAAAGATTGCCGGGCGTAATATCGCCATGCACAATGCCGTTGTCGTGCAGGCACTGCAAACCCTTTAACGCTTGCACCAAAGTCTGGCGAACGTCTTGAACGGGCATTGGCTTGTCTTTGTAGATTTGTCGCAGGCTGCCCTGCATCAGCTCAAGAACCAATACTCCCTTGGCACGAACGACGTCATAGATCGTCATGTTGTTGGGGTGTTCCAACGAGGCCAACAACTGGGCCTCATCCCAATAGCGAGCCAGTTTTTCGTCATCGCCTTGGTACTGCTCGTGCAATTTCTTGACGGCGACCTTGCGATCCAGTTTTAGATCACGGGCCGAAAAAGTGGTCGCGAAGTCACCAGCGCCAATTTTTTCGATCAGTTCGTATCTTCGCTCACTAGCCATATTCTCAACTTCGTTTACTCGTGTTATCTCGGAACACCATCATCGAGTTTTGGTGCGCGTGAAACAAGTCTTTTCATTCGCCAAGCCCGTCGCTTAACAGAATGGACAGCAATTTTTCCAGCTCCGCGTCATTGGTCGGACTGCCAGTCACGCCAACGAACCGATTCCGGTCCTCGACGCGAAACATTTTCATTACCTCTCGCAACGCCGCCACCTCCGCCTGACGATCGCCGCGAGAATGCGCCAATTGAGCCTCGCGCAAGCGAAGCTGAAAAGGCTTCAACGCGATATCCGAACGCACGGAATAGTACCGACTGAGTTCCTGGCGAGCATTCTCCATGACTCGCTCGTTGGACTTCGGCTGAAAATCACCGAATACAAGAATCAATCCTGACAAAATCAGGCTGCCGCAGACCAACATGCCCAACAACACCGGGCTGGTTTTCTTTTCCGTCGATTTCTCAACATCCTTGCGATCCTCCTTCAATTGCAGGGTCGGCAACTCTCCTTCGGCATCAAGTTGCGGCGACAATTCCTGGGTACGAATAATTCTGGCCGTCGTTGATTGATTGGCCGGCTGTTTGACCGGCTTCTGTTTTGATTGCTTCGGCTGCTTTCCAGGTTCCGTTGATTTCGTAGTCGCTGTGGCTGCGTCGGCCGTTTTCTGTCGAGTCGTTTTCGGTTTACTAACGGTTTTAGCTGGCGACTTTGAGGTCAGTGCCGAAGATGATTCTTCCTGTGGCGCGGTCACCGCAGGCGTGTCCGGATTTTCCTTGTGCAGTGCGGTGGGTGTCGGAATGGCTCGCAAGCCAGTCAGCATTGTGGCTTTGGGTGGTGGAGCATCGGGTAACGCCGCACGAACCGTCGCAACCGGTGGCTGGGATTCAGAGTCCACCTCTTCCGTTGGAGTATCAAAGTTGATCAACAACCTGCGGCCGCAGTTAGGGCAGCTGACTTTTTTGCCAAAGAACTTGGTCGGCACACCCAGCACTTGCAAACATTCAAAACATTTGACTTTTTTCATAACGGGTCGCTCCCTGACTACCTGAGGTTGAACCCGAACAACAAGAAATTGATCGCAAAAGGACCAATGATCACAATTACGGTTGCCGCCATGACGAGAATTCCTGGCAACAACATTTTGACACCCGCTTCGCCAGCGATTGCCTCAGCACGCTGCGAACGCTTGATGCGCAAGACATCGGCCTGAGTTCGCAGGACGCCGGTCAAGGGTGTGCCAAGGTTTTCCGATTGAATAATGGAACCAAGAATGCTGGTGATCTCATCGTCTTGCAAACGGTCACGCATCGATTCCAGGGCTTCCGTTCGAGTCTTCCCCAGACTCATGTCAGTTAGCACGCGGCTGAATTCTTGCGACAGCGGATGACCTCGATATTCACTGACCGCTTGCTCCAGCGATTTCAGGAATGTCGTTCCCGCCTCCATCAGCAACGTCATCAGATCCAGCATGAATGGCAGCCGCCGCTTGATTGCCGTCAATCGCGTCGTGGCCTGATAGGACAGATAACGCCGTAACGCGAACATCATTAACAAGGTAATCACCACACCCAAAATCAAACCCGGCAAACCCATCGCATACAAGAACGCCAGAAAGATAGCGGGAGAGATCGTGATCGCGACCAATTGCAGTTTGCCAAGATACTCTTCCGGCAACCATGCGCGAGAGAGTCCGGCTGCTTGTAGTTCGCGTTTGGTCTCGGATAAATTTTTGTCAAATGCGACGCGGTTGAACTTCGCGAATTGCTGGATGATTGGCTGGAACAATTTGAAGAACAAGTCCACTCGCCGCAGTTCGTTGATCCGGCTGACGTCGTACCGCCACTCCGACCCTTGTTGCAGATCGTCAGTGGCCAACACGCGAACGATCCACCAGGCGAACGCAAACACGGCGGCACCAACCGTTAAGGTTGGAGCCATCGCAGCGATGTCCATTTCAGCGAGGATAAACAATTCGTTCATAGTGGAGAGTTATATATCGGGTGTCAAAATGGAATGAGCCCACAACCAGGCGGCGACATCCAGAATCACGGCGAACGCCAACATTATTTGGCCCGGCACAGTTGAAAACAACAGGCTTGTGTTCACAGGATCTACAAAATAGTAGACCAGCAAGATAATCGGCGGCGCCAAAGCCATGTAAATTGCCGACTTACGGGCATGAGCCGTTTCGGATTCGATTTTTCGTTCCAGCCTCTGGAATTCGCGTACGGAGTGAGCGATCCGCTCAACCGTCTCATTCAGCTTTCCGCCACTTTCGCGACTAGCCAACATAGCGGCGGCAAACATCGAAAAGTTCTCACTCCGCAAACGTTCCTTGGCCTCGACCAGAGTTTCCTGCAGCGTTCGCCCCATCGAATACTGGCCAACCATATGCTGGAATTCAACCTTGATCGGTTTGGGAGATTGTTCGGAAAGAATTTCCAGCGATTGTGCCAACGATAATCCGGCGCGGATTGCGCCCGACAACGTTGTCATGCTGCCGGCCAACTGCTCCTCTATCCTCTGCTTGCGATGTATTGCCATCCGCCGCAGGAGAAACCAGGGCAGCGGGCCCATCAACAGAATCGCCAACAAGCCGAATACCAGATTGCCAAAGCCGAACCACAAGACAAACAGCACCAATACTTGTAGATAGATCCATGTTGCCAGGTAGTACCTAAGGTTAACCCAGTCGATCCGCATTTGTCGAAGCTTGTCTTTCACGTCGCGCTCGATGATGTCCAGGCCGGCATTGGCCCAATCGATGCACGCCCATGCAAGCACGGCTACCGCCGCACCCATTACCAAGCTCAAACCAAACAAATCCAAAGTGTATTCCTGTTCCGGGGTGGTAAAT
>CAZPOL010000134.1:0-1218 GCA_964588195.1 uncultured Pirellulaceae bacterium
CTGATGTGATGGCGACGCTGGCTGCGGCTCGCGGCTCTCAATCTTTGGTGAAGGCTAAACGGGATGGCGAACCCATTGAGTTGACGATCAAACTGAGCGAACCAGATCCCGCTCAATCACCCGAGCGCTGGATCCTGGGAATCTATCCCGAGTCGATTTCCGAGCTGGCAATGGCTCAGTTGAATCTGGAAGGAGGGATCGTGGTTTCCGGATTGACAGAAGGCGGGGCGGCCGGCAAATCCGGGCTCGTTGAACACGACATCATTACTCATGTCGATGGCCAGTCGGCTCACACGCCAGAACAGTTGCGCGAGATTCTGGCGAAATCAAATGGCGAAGAATTGAAGGTCGATTTTGTGCGAGGTGGCAACAAGTTTTCCGTGTCGTTCGCTCCAGAGAGACATGTAGACCAGGTCGAGGTCAATTGGTCGCAAGATATAGGAGATGTAAAACTTGACGTGGAACGGTTGCTTGGCTCGGAGCAGTTTGTTGAATTATTCGCGAATGAGGGGGAACCGATTGACGATTCCGCTGCCACAGGATCGAAATTGGCAGAGTTGGAACAGCAGGTGAATGAGCTGACGAAGGCCGTTCAGAAGTTGCAGGAGTCGATCGATGGCTTCGGCGACCAACAGGAAGACCGAAAGTAATTCATGAGTACGGCCAGCGTCGATCCTTTTTTCGGCGGGCTGCAAAGAAAGGCGTGCGAAATGCACGCCTTTCTGAATTACCGGGGACGTTGTGGAATCAGGAATGATGCATCAACAGGGTCCGCAATTCCTTTTGAGCACTTAAGCATTGTTGCCGCACCCACTCTTTGGGCCGGCAAATTTCGTCGGCAATATCCTGATAAGATGCGTCATCAAAAAAACGACGGAAAATGATCAGCTGACGGATCGGGTGGATGAAATTCAATGCATTCAGCATCAGGCCAATCTGTTCACGAATATCAGCGTTCTCCAATGGGTCAGGTTCACGTGTCGGTGACGGATTGGACGCCGTCTTCTCGCGTGAGATTGATCGCTTCTTGGCAGTATGGAATCGCAATTGCTTTTTCGCATGCCCTTTGGCGATCACGGCTAGCAGACCGCGAGTAAACTCCAGGTTAGCGACATCATCGTCACCGAGTTTTCGCCAGATTTGCAGCATTGATTCTTGCACAATGTCCGAAGTGTCGAAGCGGGAACGGACCATACCAAGGCCGGATTGTTTTACAGC
>CAZPOL010000134.1:1318-5499 GCA_964588195.1 uncultured Pirellulaceae bacterium
AGCGGGTTGGTGGTGTCGCCGAATCGGAACGAGTAGGAAGTTGTAGACATAGAAGTCCTTGCATTGAAAAGAAAAGCATCAAAAGGAAAAGGGGGCCTCTCTACTAACTGGAATCACGCCACCCAGCGAAAGAGGTCACGCTGTAAACGGAGAAAGCGTTTGCAGCTACACCAAGTCTACGAACGAACCACGCGCGATTCAATGCGAGAATTCGCAGTGGAAAATTTCTTTAAATTTCTGAATTTCACCAGTCAATCAAGATGGTTTCGGTAGGGCTCGTGCCAGTTGACTGGGGAATCGGTCGCTTGTTCCTGCAATGTGCCGGAAAAAACTGGCCTGATTGAATACACCTCTTTTTTAACGGCGGCTTGGGGGCTCGACGAGAAAGTCCAACGACGTGTCGGCGAAGAACCCGTTTGAATTCGACAATCTGGTCTTAGCACATCGCCAGAGCACGCTTCAGTTGTACACAGAGCTGACGTGCATTTTCGTTTGTAAAGCACATTGGCGGGCGGATTTTTAACACATTGTGAGCGGGGCCATCGGTGCCGATCAGGACGCCAAGACGCCGGCACTGGTTGGCAATGAATTTGGCTTGCATCGTCGCCGGCTGTTTAGTCTCGCGGTCGATGACTAATTCGACGCCAAGGAAGAGTCCTTGCCCACGGACGTCGCCGATTAATTCAAATTGCTCCTTCAACTCGTTCAAGCCCTCTTTCAGATGGTTGCCAACTTGCCGCGCATTGTTTTGCAGGCCTTCATTTTCGAGCACGTCCAGCACCGCCAATCCTGCCGCGCAAGAAACAGTGTTGCCTCCAAAGGTGCTGAAGAATTCCATGCCATTGTCGAATGCCTCGGCGATCTCGCGCGTCGTCACTACGGCCGCCAGCGGATGCCCGTTTCCGATCGGTTTTCCCAGGATCACGATATCCGGTTTAGCTTGCTGCATCTGGAAGCCATACATGTGCGAACCGAGTCGGCCGTAGCCAGTTTGAACTTCGTCGGCGATGCAAAGCCCTCCCGCCTTTCTTACTGCGGCAAAGACTTTAGCCAGGTAGCCCTCGGGAAAGATGATTTGTCCGGCAACGCTGGGGCAGCTCTCAACCAGGAATCCACACAGTTGTTCCGGCAGCTCCGCAATGATTCGGCTGGCTTCGTTCGTGTAGGCTTCGGCCGCGGTTTCCGGGTTGCGGTGCTTTCCACGATACGTGTCTGCGATAGGAATCGTATGCACCCAATCGGGAGCTCCTGTTCCACCGGGTCCGTTGTGTTTGTACGGGCTGGCGTCGATCAGCGAAGTCGAGTGGCCGTGGTAAGCCGACTCAGTCACCAGCAGCTGTTTTGCGGAAGTGAATTGACGCGCCAGTCGCAACGCCAGCTCGTTCGCTTCCGACGCCGAGTTCACAAAGTAGCAGACTTCCAGGTCGTCATCGTCCATCGTGGCAGCCACTCGTTCGGCCAACTCGTTGACGTTGTCGTGCAGGTATCGAGTGTTGGTGTTCAGAAGCCGGGCTTGTCGTTCAATCGCCGAAACGACTTCGGGATGGCAGTGCCCGGCATGCGGTACGTTGTTGTATGCGTCCAGAAACCGCCGACCGGTATTATCGAACAGGTATTGCTTCCAACCGCGAACGGTCTTGATCGGCTCGTCGTAAGCGACCGAAAGGCTGGGCCCCAGTCGTTCGCGACGTTTCGCCAGAGTTTGAGAACTGGTCGGATCGGAATCCGGGAAACAGCCCAGGTCTATTCCAAGGATCAGGTTGGGGTCGGGGGAAACCGTAGACCAGGTTTCCATTTGCGATGCGTAGGCGACCCCGGGAAATTCATGTCCCAGGTCCAGCAAGTCCAGCATTAGCTGAAAGTGAACATGCGGAGTCCAGCCGCCGTTGACGTCGGGCTCGCCCAGTTCAGCGATCTTGTCACCCTTGGCAACCGGTGCTCCAGTTTTCAGCGAGCCATACGAATCCGGATTCAGGTGACCATACAACGTATAAAAGGGATCACCACTTGGCGTGCGATGTCGCAGCAAAATCAGGCCGCCGTAATCGAGTGGTTTGTCGATCGCGCCGAGATAAAAGACTTCGCCATCAAGCGGCGCTACGACATCCGTTCCGGCCACTGCGAAAATGTCGATCCCAAGATGGACGGTGCGGTTTTCCTGAGACAGGTCGTTACCCGTGAAGTGATCTGATGCATAGAGTATGCGTGGTTCCAGATAACGGCCGATGGAAACGGTGGCGTTACATCGACGCTGTTCGTTGAAAACGATTTCGGTAAGTTGCGGCTCCGATATTGAATCGACGTCGACGGGTATCAAAGTGCTGGCGACTCCGAGATCAAGTACCAGGGTTTTATCAGGATCAGGTCGAACGCCAGTAGTCTTCGGGTTTACCGGGAATGCGAATTCGTGCCGGTGTTGACTCAACCAATCCGTGACCGCTTTATAAGACGGAATGGCTGGCAAGCCGACCGCCTCGCGGAGCGTCGCGTGTGCAAAGTCGAAAGGCGTGACAACCAGTTTTGGCAGGGTGCGGCGAATCGGTTCCTGGCTGACCAGCAAGTAGTCGTTGTCGGGTTGGGCTTTGGTCTGTTCGGCCGCCATCACGACACTGGTGCACAGCCTCATGCAAATCAGGCCGAACAGCGCGGCGACTTCGTGTTCATTGAGCGGTCTTGTGGTGTGGTAATGCGTGGCCATCAATCGAGCGACGACCAACGGATCGTCTCGTTTCAAGATCGAGTAGGCAATTGCAATTGCCAGGTCGGCGACGGTCCAGGTATGCACGGCATCGCCAAAATCAACCAGCCCGCTGACTGAATCAGCGTGCAGGGCAGGGTGTAGGGCAGGGCCGAGTGAGTCCTTGTCGCAGGTAGCGGTCAGAACAATGTTTCCATCGTTGGCATCATTGTGAATGATGCTCTTGGGCAAATGTTGCAGGTGAGGCCTGGTCTTCGCTCGGAATTGATCCAGTAAGAACTCGACTTGTTGTCGCTGGGCGTTGTCGCTGATCAAGTGCAGACGCTCCTGAACGACAGTTTCTGCCTGAGCGAGATCCCAATGGAACGAACGTTGGAAACCGGGGTGTTGAAAATCGAGCAGGGCATTGTCGATGTCTGCGACTTTCGCGGCGATGTCAATCAACAACGTATCTGAAACGAAACGGCACTCGGCCATCGGTCGGCCAGGCAGGAATGACACCAGCCGTACCAGATGCGATTTGTCGTTTTGATGCACAACCACGATTTGTTGCCCGTCGGTGGCAGGCCTGACGACGGGGCTGAATTTGATGCGCGAGGCCAGGTGCTGCAGCATCTCGTTTTGTCCTTCCAGAAAATTGCGGTCCTCGGTCGCATTGGAAACTTTCAGGACAAACGCATCGCCTGCTTCGGTGATCACATGAAAATTCTGATCGCGTTCGCTGGCCAGCGGTTTGCAGGAGGTGACTTGCAGTCCGAAATGCTGGCGAACGATCCCGGCAGCTTGTTCGGGAGAAAATCCAGGTGATTCGTCGAGCAAGTTCATCGGCTGTTTTTCTGGTTAGGGCAGTCTGATACGCTTGGATGGTAGGTGCCAACCAAAGCCTGTCAATAGTTACGTCGAAACCAATGAATGATGTCCCGATTCTAAGTAGACTGCGTTCACTACGAGAGACGTTTCGCGGCGAGATCATGCTCGACGAACTGGATCGCATGATCTATTCCACCGATGCGTCGGTGTACCAACAGCGACCATTGGGAGTTGTCTGCCCAGCGAATGACGAAGACGTTCGTTTGGTGATTCAATTCGCTAATGAATTGGGGGTTGGGCTGATACCGCGTGCGGCGGGGACTTCTTTGGCCGGCCAGGTTGTGGGGTCGGGCATCGTCGTTGACGTTTCACGCTTTATGAATTCGGTGCTGGAGGTGAATGCCGATGAGCAGTGGGTACGGGTGCAGCCCGGAGTGATTCGCGATGAGTTAAATATGCAATTGGCCCGGCACGGTTTGTTTTTTGGGCCGGAGACTTCGACTTCCAACCGTGCCACACTGGGCGGCATGTTGGGTAACAATTCATGCGGTTCGAATTCGATCGTGTACGGTACGACTCGAGATCATACAATTTCGGTGAAAGGGTTTTTCAGCGACGGCAGTCGCTTTGAATTCGCTGAATTGGACTCTAAAGCGTGGCAGCAATTTCAGGA
>CAZPOL010000134.1:5599-12152 GCA_964588195.1 uncultured Pirellulaceae bacterium
GAATCCGTTGACCAGGGACTCAGGGCGACGCAGGTCGTGATGCGGCATTGTCGCGGGATCGATGGGCCAGTGTTTGCCTGCGAGTTGATCGATCGGTTTATCCTGGAAGGTGCGGCTCGGAACATTGAACAGCAAAAGAACCTGCAGTTTGTGAACGGTGACCCTGCAGCAATCCTGGTGATCGATCTGCGCAGTGATGACCGGTCGAAGATTGAGGCTGTCGCAAGCGAGATCCAGTCGGAATTACAGGGTGCGGGGTTCGGGTATCACAAGCCGCTTTTGTTTGGCGATGACATCGCGAATGTCTGGAGTCTGCGGAAGGCAGGCTTGGGCGTGGTAGCCAATGTCGTGGGGGATGCCAAGCCGGTGACTTTGATTGAAGACGCAGCAGTACGGCTGGAAGTGCTGCCCGAGTTTATTGCGGAAGTCGGCGCGTTGCTGAAATCGAAATACGACGCCGAGTGTGTGCACTACGGGCATGCCGGGGCTGGCGAGCTGCATCTGCGACCGATTATCAACTTGAAAACCGAGCAAGGCGTGCAGGCGTTTCGCGGAATCGCAGGAGACGTCGCGCAGATTGTAAAAAAGTTTGGTGGATCATTAAGCGGCGAACATGGTGATGGCCGTTTGCGCGGCGAGTTCCTGGAGTCGATGGTTGGCGTCGAAAACTACCAGGTGTTGAAACGACTGAAACAAATCTGGGATCCGGGCAACGTGTTCAATCCCGGCAAAATCATTGACGCGCCGGTCATGACCGATCAACTGCGTTTTGTTAGTGGGCGAGCCACGCGGGACCTGGAAACGGTTTTTGATTTTTCAGCAACCGAAGGCCTGCAACGTGCCGCGGAAATGTGTAGCGGCTCGGGCGACTGTCGCAAGACTGAGCTGACTGGTGGCGTGATGTGTCCCAGTTTTATGGCGACACGGAATGAGCAAGACACAACCAGGGCGCGGGCCAATGTTCTGCGGCAAGTCATGTCGGAGCCGGATTTGACCAGCCCGCTGGCTGACGATCGAGTCAGGCAAGTGATGGATCTTTGTTTGGCTTGCAAAGGATGCAAGTCCGAATGTCCGTCGAATGTTGACATTGCAAAAATGAAGTCGGAGTTGCTGCATCACTATTACCAGGAACATGGTGTGCCTCGACGAGCGAAATGGATCGCCGGTTTCGCGGGTATGAGCCAGCGAATGAACAAGGTCGCCGGCGTTGGCAATTGGCTGTCGTCGAATCGAATGACTGCGGGTGTGTTGAAAAAGTGGCTGGGAATTCATCCACAACGATCTCTGCCCAGGTTACAGAGGACCACATTGCGTAGATGGTTTGCTGATCACTCGCCGCATGCGAACGCTGGACGGTTGGGAGAGGTGTTGTTGTTTTGTGACGAGTTTACGAACTTCACCGATGTGCCGGTCGGGATCGCCACGGTCCAATTGCTGGAAAGCCTGGGGTTCGCCGTTGAGTTGCCGGAGCACGGAGAGAGCGGACGGGCTGCGATATCGCAGGGATTGTTGTTGCAAGCCAGGCAATTAGCCAACGAAAACGTTTCGATACTAGCGAAATGCACCGCGGGCAATGAAAAGCCCATTGTCGGGATCGAGCCCTCGGCGGCGTTGACTCTGCGCGACGAGTATCTGGACTTGGTTGACCCGGCAAACAAACCGTCGGCGAAGCAGGTCGCTGGCCGGACGGTGTTGATCGATGAATTCGTTTCCCAATTAATTACTGACGGCAAAGTTTCATCCAGCCAATTCACGGCGGATTCCCAGGTCATTCGGCTGCATGGCCATTGTCATCAAAAGGCTTTGTCGAGCATGAAGGCGACGATTCGGATGTTGCAGTTGCCGAAAAACTATCAGGTTCGTTCGATCGCTGCCGGATGTTGCGGCATGGCAGGTGCGTTCGGGTACGAGACCGAACACTACGAGGTCTCGATGCAGATTGGTGAACTCGTCTTGTTTCCTGCCATTCGAAAAGAGCCGGCGGATTCGCTGATCGCCGCAGGTGGGACAAGCTGTCGGCATCAAATTCTGGACGGAACCGGTCGACAGGCATTGCACCCGGTCCAGATTTTGATGGATGCGTTTGTTGAATAAGCTTCAAGTCTTTGGCGTCAGGTATCCAAGGTGGTGTTCGGCGTGTAGCAAACAGACTTTTGTGTGAGTTGCCATGTCCATTTCACCAAACAGCGGCGATGGGTGTAGTGAACCTGAGTGGTTCTTGACCAGTTGCACGGCCTCCCGCAGCTGCGTGATACCTGCCTGGTCCTCTGTTGTGTCGGCTAGAACGGTTTGGGGCGCGGTGGGCATGCCGCCGCTGAAGCCTTCCTGCAAAATTCTGGCGGACGTCCTTTTGGTGTAGCCGGTTAGATTCATAAGCCCAAAGATGGCACGGATCACCAGCGGCGGCTTCGGAAATCCTTCGATCGGGTAGCGCATCCAGATCGCCACGTGACCGCAGGCTTGACCTAAAGACCACTTGCCCTGTTTGGTGTAGCCATCTTTGGCAAGCGTTTCGGCGTCAGCCAACATCTCATCGAAGTTCGCATATTTGACGAGTCGTTTTTCGGGCTGCTGTTTGCTCGAGTTTAATTTGCGATCTGAATCCATTGAGCCTAGTCGAATTTTAGATACTGAATTGATATGCCAAGAGTTTGATGGCGCTGATGCATTTAGAAATGGCGCTGACGCATTGAAAAACTTAAGCGAACAGCCTGGTAACAAGATATAGAAGGCGTTTTGTTTCCCCCATTGCTTTGCTTCCCCATTAGATTGCTTGACCAAGAGAAGTCAAGTTTTTGTAAGGCGAATTCCGACGTGTTGGGGACAGATCCTTCCCTAATAGTATTTCTTTTGGGCCAAAATTTGCAATCTAAATGCCATGCTGTAAGTTTGCTTTTGGAGAGATATAATTTTTTTCTAGGAGACCCACCTATGATTAAGAAGAGTTCGGTCGTGGTCGCATGCGTCACGACAATGTTGTTTGCATGTAATGCTAATGCGGATGTTGTATTCGACAGTACGACAGCTGGCACATTTATGGACATTTCATTAACAGGTACAGCTTTGGGCCTGACAGATGACGGCGAGACTGATTTTCTCAGCACCTTCTTGGGAACTAACGTTCGAATTGGAAACAACGGCGGATTAGCTATCGAAGCAGCCGGTGGAAACAGCAACTTGTTTGCAGGCAACCAAGCCTTGCCTAACGCCACGGCGTTTAGTGCCGTCGAAGTGTTCCTGCCATTCTGGGACGATCTGGATACCGAGCTTGGCGATGTTTTCGTCCAGGATTTTGGAGATCGCTTAATCGTCCAATGGGAAAACCGACCGCACTTTAGTGGTGTTGGTGCAACAGATGGCGTTACGTTTCAGGCTCAGATTTTTGGCCGGGAAGCCACGACTGCAGCGGGCGGCATCATTGCTCAGTATCTCTACACAGATACGACGTTCGCCGAGCAACCTCAAAATGACAATGGAGCCAGTGCCACGATTGGTTACCAATCGACTGCCACCGATGCGGCACAATTCAGTTTCAATACGGAATCCGTTTTTGACGGCGATGTACTGACTTTGCGGACGACTCCAGTTCCTGAGCCCGGTTCACTGATAATACTCGGGGTCGCAGGAATCGGCATGATGATGCGACGTCGAAGTCGCTAGTCGACTGGCTAGACAGTCCATCGACACTGGTAAGAAGTAAGAACCAACTCAAAGCCGCCCTCATTCGAGAGGCGGCTTTTTTTACTTGAATTGGTCGGCTCAATTTGGGCTCAATTTGGGCCCGCTTCAATTCGGAGTTGTTTTCCGGGAAGGGTTTCGGAAGACGACCCATTGCTGGTTAACCTGCCCGACGAAAAAGTCGGTATCTACCTCGGCCATCAGATCCAACATTTGCGAGTCCGAGATCACTTGAACGAATGCGGTTCGCTTAACGTCGCTATTGTGAACTACATATTTATCGATGACCGCTGGGTTGTTATTGGTAACGACTGCTTCGATCGAATAGGGCCCAGGTTGCGTTGGTTCGGTCGTATTGGCCGTGTGGTTGGGAGGCCTCGTTTTTGGGCGTTGCTGGGCGACAGGCTGTTGCGGCAACGAAACTTGCCAGGCAATCGTGCCAGCGACCAGGGCCAGCAGGGTGCCGAGCAAAAGGCGAGTTCGTCGTTTCCGGGAACTGGCGCGGAGCCGGACATTGTCTTGCAATTCGGACAGCATCTGGCGGCGGCGTTCCAGCAAGTCGTCTGCTTCGCAGCTCAGGAATTCCGGGTTTTGTTGGTTGGGTGTTTGGTTTGGTTTCATTTTTGTCATTTTTGTTTTAGTGCGTTCTTCCTCAATCGTTCGACCGCGCGTCGGATGCGGCCATCAACGGCTCCGGTGTTTAGCCCGAAACGCTCCCCGATTTGTTTTAGTGACCAACCCAGGCGGTATCTCATGCGGATCATATGCCGCGTGTCCTGTGGCAAGTCGGCCAGTTGTTCTTCCAGCCACAGCAGGCGCGCGTGGTCGTCAATTTTTTGTTCCGTTGCCTCGCTTGGTGAATCCTGATGCGTTGGAATCGAGTCGTCTGACGGCAACTGCGATTCGCGACGCCGTTTTTCTTTGCGGAGCCAATCGTAGGTCGTGGTTTTTGTGACCGCGCGGATCCAGGCGGCAAGTTGAGGTTCGTTGTCGATGACTCGCAAAAACCGGATCACCTTCAGCATCGTCTCCTGCACGATATCCAGGCAGGTCGCTTCGTCACGTCCGGATAATCGTTTGGCATCCAGGAAGACTTGCTGAAAGAAATGATCGAACAGGATCTGAAAACTGTCAGCGTCGCCATTGCGGATCGCGCGCGAAACGACGCCCCATGAATTCGCCTCGGCTTTTCGGCTCGATTCATCGATGGAATCGAGCGTGGTGGGCTGAGCGAAGGGGCGGCGTTTGTTTGCTTTAATGATCGACTGTGAATCGTCTTTCATGAAATCCTGACGACGACGGTGAGTGGAACTACTACCGACCCCTTTTGGTTCGCCTGCCGCCTGGCTCGCCCGCTGGTGTCCCATTCAACATCTTTTCAAGCAACTGTTCTTGAAGTTTCGTGGGCGTTTGTTCCGGCGAATCGGTTAGTTGATCGACGATGTCCGCAATCATTTTTAAGTGTTCGGAGGAGCCTTTGGCGAACAGCAAGCCGGTTTCGGCGTGAAGTGCAAGGGTCATCGACTCGGTGTCGGATTCGTCGATCAGTTTTGTGCCTATCTCGATCGCTGAGAGTAAGTCCTCCTTGGATCTATCTTCGAGGATGTGTCGAACGGAAATGACTTGTGCTGACTGAGCGTTCATGTCAATCGATTGCGATTCATAGCTGCTAATAACAAAGATGTTCCTTTCGGAATCGATTGCGAATGAAACGTCTTCCTTTAGCGGAAGCTTGCTCAGCAACATAATGGCAGAGTCGAGCGAGACGTCGCGGAGTGTAAAAGATGGCAGTTTCACCGCCTTGGTGCCTTCATCCACTATCACATTCAGTTTGAATTTCTGGCTCTCGCACTGTTCATGAAGCGACCCGAGATATTCGCCGACAGTGCCACCGTCGTTGAATTGGATGTTAATAATCGGACGTGCAGAAGTTGTCAGTGATTGGCCAAGAGCTTT
This sequence comes from uncultured Pirellulaceae bacterium, assembly GCA_964588195.1. Lineage (GTDB taxonomy): Bacteria > Planctomycetota > Planctomycetia > Pirellulales > Pirellulaceae > CAJQPP01. Next base: position 11,234 of record CAZPOL010000134.1, read on the forward strand.
GGTGTTGGCCGAGGTGGCGGTTACTAATAGGGCGGCCATCAGCATGATTGCCGTGCCACGGAATCGGGATTGCTCGATTGTCGGGTGAGGATTGATTTGCATTGGGATTACCTGTTGGCTGGGGTGCGAAAATTGGTGTGTTGCGCTAGTGGAGCGGGTGAAATTGGCCGCGAAATGAGCGCGTCCGGTGACGTACTGAATATTTAACGCCTGGTGAGCAGAAGTTTCGCGCGATTTTTTGGTCGAGGAGCGAACATTGGCCGAAATCGCTGTGTCAGAATCTTGGACATCAGGCCGGAATTGGGGGGGCTGTTTTTACAGCTGAGTGGTGTGGCGATCTGATTGCGGGGGTCAGTTAAAATAGGCCGCCAGACGCTCGGAACCGATTCAGAGGATTTTCGCAGAATTTGATTGGTTAGCTGTTGACGGGTTTCCGAATAGACATAGAATTGGCCTCACAAGACACGGGCGTGCTTTAGTCACGCTCGTTTTTTGTTCGACTCAGCCTAATAAGGTTGAGTGGAAGTTCTCACGAAAGTGAGAGCATTTGTTCTTTGACAATTTAGTAGTGATCTCTTCAATTTCTGGGTGACCCTTGGGTTACTCATGAGTTGAGAATCGTCTTTCAGGATCCAGCCGGATTCTGGAAGCATACTTTTGAGCTTGTTCAACTTTCGGGTTGAGCAAATTTGAAACGATTTTTTTGTCAGCACAAGATCATGGAACTATAGCATCGCGGACACATTTTATTCCGGTGTCCGTGGATGATGGTTCAAACAAGTGAAGAAAGTAAATTTCAACACGCTTTTAATTTGGCTCGGTTACTTCGGTAACTGTAAACAGCTTGACACGGGTGACCTTCGGGTTGCTCTAAGCATACAAATTGAAGGGTTTGATCCTGGCTCAGAATGAACGTTGG
>CAZPOL010000135.1:0-10728 GCA_964588195.1 uncultured Pirellulaceae bacterium
AAATCTCGTCCCTCACTTGAGGGACAGAGAAGAGGGGACAGAGAAGGGCAGAGAATTCAGGGACGCATTTGAATGTCGCCAGCGCCGCTGCAGATCCGCGCTCACGGTGCGGCCTTACAGTGCAACATCACGTTGGCAAGCGGTATAAAATCGCTGGCCTGGAAAGTCATCCAGTTGCCTGGATGGAGCGGTCAAGTTCTTTCCCGATGACTTTCACCTCAACGAAAATCTTTTCAAGCGGTCTTTCGCATTCGCGAGCCAAGCGGAACAGAAGTTGTTTCACATTCATGTTGGGAACGCACCCAACGATCCGCACTGAACTAAAATCGCGAACGACCTGAGTCCGATTCAGGTACAACCCCAGCTCCGGGTTCTCCCTCACTAAAGACCGCACGCGTTGGCAATAAACCCGCGTCGAGCTGGCATGTGCCATTTTGACCATGATGACTTCTCCAAAATTGTTTGAGCCCTCATGGCTAAGCAATCTATATACCTGAACTGGCACTTATTTCGCACTCAGGTTAATACACCTCATCCGTACAGAATTTGTCGAAGTGCATGACACCAGATTACACAGATTTATTCCGTAATCAACAAAGGAATTGGGCGACCAACCCGCCACAGGCATCTATTTGCAATAAAACACGACAGAGTAACATCATGACATCTCATCAAATATTCTTCGAATCATCATGCCAGATCGATGTTGCGATCGGCAGTTCAGACAGGCATTTGGACCTCAACACCCTGTCCAATTGCGAGCAAAAACAAGAGGCCCGGCTAATTCTTAACGAATTAAGAGAAAGGCTTCGTTCTTCCGACAAGCTCACCTTCGAATTGGGGCATTTGGCCCAACAGCGTCTCATCGAATTGCTATCCAACCAATAAGCGATGGCCCGACCACTCTTCCACGCACAACAAATGAATGAATTCGAATGACACCAGATGACATAAAATTGCACTTGGAAGAACTCTACTCTTACGCGAGACCCAGAATTGTAAACCAACTCGAACTTGACGATGTCTTGACCGACACCTTTACCAACGCGCTGAAAGCAGAAGGCTGGACAACGGAATCTCACAAACATGATTCAGCCTGGCTGATCGGAATCCTGCGAAAGCAAATCGTCGCTCACTATCGGAAGAAATACCAATCTGAAGAAGCGATTGCCAACGCGCGTTCCATTACCAAAGAAACACTCGAACGCCCATTCGAGCTACCTGAGCAACTTTCCAATGTGGATGCTGAGTTGATTGGCCATTCTGACGGCCCGTCTTTTTGGAGTGCATTCAACCAATGTATCGAAATGTTAAACCCGGTTCATGCCGAGGCTTTTGTTCTCCGTGACCTGGAGGATGTTTCCGTGGAAGAAGCCTGCGGAATATTTGGGCTACGTCGGGGCGATGTACTGGAACTTATCTACCGGGCGAGGATGATGGTGATCGCTTGCCTGGTCAAGAACCTGGAATCTGGTTGATATGGCTCCGATCGAACTTGCTCAAATCGAAACTATCGCAAAACGATTCAATGCGGAACATTTGGTTGTTGAGTTTGTTCGCGGGATCCTCCTGCCCCGGAATCGCAACATCGAAGCGATCAAAGTACTGAATCGCCTTCACAAGGGAATCCAATCCAGTTTTCGTGGACGCAAACCGAACTCTCCTTCCAAAGTACTCTTATGGGCGTTGTCGGCGTTGGAGCTGGAAGAAATGGGGGCCGCCAGTAACCGCCCGGCGGAAGACGTTTTCATTTCGCGTGTTGAGAAGACCCTTGAGCAAATCTGTGACGACCGGGCATCCGGATTAACGGTTTCTTCAAGCGGACTACTGAACACTGATTTGCCCACAATTTCTGAAGGCTCACCTGGTGCATTTGAGATTCAATGCATCTGGATCAACGCCCTGTTCCTGCTTGGCAAACGCCGTCCCAAATGGACCGTATTGCAGCAACAAGCGTCCTCCAGTTTTCTGCAACGGTTCTTCACTGGAAACAAGGGAGGTAAATCGCGCTCCAATGGAAACGCAGAGCAATTCCATGCCGATCGAATTTTGACACTGGGGCGTTTCCCTTGTGTTTTGTTGCCATACGATTTGGCCAAGCAGGTTCTTGGCCGCTTCACGACCACCAAAATGGCAGATGCTGAAAACTTCGACCGGCTCTATCTGCCAGCCGTCGCTGAATCCCAGAAAAGAATCCTGGGAGCGATCGATGGTGGAGTCGCATCGTTGCTTCAAGAGATTCAAAACGAATTGGCAACCAGAATCAAAAAAATCTCAACCGTGGCTGACGCTCGACTTGCCATTGAGTTTGAGCGATGGCGAGAGCGCAAAGACTACCCCTTTGAGATTGCTCAGCCGAAACGCCGCAGGCAACTTGCTGTGTCAGACACAATCACAAAACGCTCTGCGACAGAGGCGGTTGAGCACGCCATTGAATCTACGATTGGTTTACCGGTAAATGAATTTAGCGTGGCAATCGAAGGCCAGCGAGTCATCGTCAACGCCACGGTTCCCAGCTACTACGTACGGCAACTGGTTGAACAAAATTCGCGTTCGATAGTCGTAAATCACTTACGTAAGGAATTTGTCTCGCGCGTCGTTGTGAAACGCAAGGAAGACGATTAGCCTTTGCGACCTGGATTGAATAAACTCGCTACTCCTGAACGAGGGCGTATGGGTACACACAACGCCTCATCGCCGAAACAGAAGGGGGGTATCTCGACGGCACAAACCAGCGGATAATCCACCCTGGAATCAACCGCAAGCTCGCAGACCGACCCTTGCTTGTTGGAATTTTGCTTGCCAAATTTGGCGTGGATTGCTAGATTCTGTTGGGTTCTTTCACAGGCAATTGCGGATATTGGACCTGCATCGGTTGCCCGTGTCCAATTGGCAAAATATCGGCGGACCAACACAAAAAACCCGTTGTTTTTGCGAGATGCTTCGTCGAGACGACTGACCGACTTCTATTGGTAATTAAAAGCAAAGAATCTAAAACAGTTACGTAATCCGGAAAACGCTATGGCGACAAATAGACCAGTCTGATTCTTCCCCTAAACCTAGCGCATGCTCAAGTCTCTGTTAAGCTTCCACAAAAATCATCACACGCATCCTTCCTATCTGGGGTTTCTAAAGGGAACCATTGGAATGATGTTTAATCCAGAGGGCACGCAGTCCGTTTTTGAGATCGAAGACGGGCTACTCAAGTCAAAAAGTTCCGAAGAACTACTTCGGTTTACCTCCAAAGATCCTGCTGTTGATGCAATGATCAAGGAGCGCTACCTGCAACCGGTTCCCGATACGACTGCACTGGGCAAGCTGCCGAAAAACACTCTCGGATACAGGTACTTCTATCACCTTGATTCAATGGGTTACGACCCCGACTACTACCGCAAGATCGAGGTCGAGAATGACATTGACTACGTGATGATGCGAATCCGCCAAACGCATGACATTTGGCACGTGGTAACAGGATTCGACACGCACCCCTTGGGCGAGATTGCGATCAAGGCGGTCGAACTCTCTCAAACCCATCGTCCAATGGCTGCGGCGATTTGCGCAGGCGGAGTGTTTCGCTATATGCTAAAAGAACCCGAACTGTTTGGCGATTGCCTGGAATCGATCGTCGCCGGGTACCACATGGGGCTTCAATCCAAGGCGTTGCTGTCCATGAAGTGGGAAGAATTATGGGACCGCGACCTGGACGACTTGCGCGAACGACTAGGCGTTGTGCCCGTTGGCCCACATGGCGGAAAGCTGGACGTCGACTTTTCACCGGTATCATCAGCCGTGGCCGACAAAGAAGCCAAAGCCGCGATCGGCGAAGCGTTGAAGAAATTCGCTCAGGACAATCCGGACGCCATCAAGGACGAAGCCGGGCTGAGCGACCATCACGACATCGGGCACTGATTCTTTGCTCGACACATTTTATTTATGCATCACTCGAGAGATATCTTGAACAACCCAAACCAGCTCGTAAACCTCACGCCACCCGCCCGAAAATTTTCGCGATCTGATTTTACTTTTGATCGCGTTATTAAAACGACAACTTCTATTTGCCCCGAATGCCTGGAAAAAATCCCGGCAGACGTTGTCGAAAAAGAGAGTCGCGTTTACATGCTTAAGAGCTGTTCCAAGCACGGAGACTTTTCCGCGTTGCTGGCATCCAACGTGCGGCACTACTACGTGGCCGACCCGGCGATCGAACAAGTTGCCTGTTGCTGCGGGCCAAACCAGCACTGTGGCGATCAAGTCGAAAACCACAGCTGCAATATGCTGATCGAGATCACTCAAAGTTGCAATTTGACTTGCCCGACTTGCTACGCCGGTTCTTCGCCGCAAAACAAGTCGTTTATGTCAATCGAAAAGTTCGAAGCGACCATCGACGGATTGCTGGAAATGGGCAAGGGCGAAGCGGATCTGATCCAGTTGTCTGGTGGCGAGCCAACGATTCACCCGGACTTCTTTGCGATGCTGCAAATGGCGATCGACAAAGGGATCAAACAGGTTTACATCAACACCAACGGGCTGTTGCTGGCCAAGCCGGATTTCGCGGAGCGGATTGCCAAACATGGTCCGAAAGTTTCAATCTATCTGCAGTTCGACGGTTTCAAATCTGCCACTTATGAACTGTTACGCGGACGAGACCTGACCGAAACGAAACGCAAGGCAATTGAAAACTGCGAACGGCTGGCGATCAACACGGTTCCAATCATGACGCTGACGCGTGGCATCAACCACGATGAAGTCGGCGAGTTCATTCAATTCGCAATCAAGAAGACGCGCAGCATACGCAAGGTGATGATCCAACCGGCGATGTATTCCGGCCGATACGACAATCCTATGCTGGACGATCGCTTGACGCTGGCCGATGTTGCGAAGTTAATCGTGGAGCAAACCGATGGCGTTTTCTGTGAAGACGACTTTACGCCAATTCCATGCTCCGATCCCAACTGCTTCAGCATGGCCGCAGCCGTTCGCACCAAAGAGGGGCTGACTCCGCTTTCACGCTACTTGCCAAAGTACAACGAGTGGGCCGAGGACGGAATCAGCCAATTGATTGCCACCGTCTCCGATACATTTGATAGTGCCGGCAGCCTCGGCGATTTGCTGCAGAAAGTTATGGGATCATCTGCCGTTGCCAACATGGAAGAAGAGGCCGTCGATCGTTTGCTGGAACTTGTCGCGTCACTGCCATCGGACCTGGGAACTCACGACTCCGAAGACTGGAACTCACTGTTTGCGATTGGGATCAAGCCATTCATGGACGCTTACACTTACGATCAAGACCGCATCGACAAGTGCTGTGTTCACATCATTTCCGCTGAAGGAAAACCCGTTTCTTTCTGCGAATACAACGCCGTCAACCGGCCGACAGGAAACCTCTAGTGTCTACAAACGGAAACGAAACTGCCGCCTGTTGTGCCCAGTTTTATGAACAAGATTGGGTGCAAACGATTCTTGGAGACAGCTTCCATCCAGGTGGAATCGAGCTGACCAAGCGTTTGATCAACAGCCTGAACATCCGTAAAGGCGACCAGGTTCTGGACGTTGCTTGCGGAATGGGAACGACTTCACTGTTGATTGACGAGCAATTCGAATCGTCGGTTACAGGTGTCGACTTCAGTGAGTACAACATCCAACGTGCCAAAGAGATCGCGGTCGGCAAAGAAGCTTCGGTTGAATTCAAGATCGGTGATGCGGCGGACCTGCCAATCGAAGACGCGTCGATCGACAATCTGATTTGCGAGTGTGCGGTCAGCACTTTTGCCGATCAGCCTGCCGCACTCAATGACTTTTATCGAGTACTCAAGACAGGTGGAAACCTGGCGATTTCCGATATGGTTTTAAACGGGAAACTCTCGCCAAAAATGGAAACATTGCTGGCTCCATGGACCTGCCTTGCGTCTGCAAAAACAGCCGCCGGTTACCAACAACTGCTGCTCGATGCAGGCTTCGTCGTGACAAGCTACTCGGACGAAAGCCAGGCGTTACTCGATTTGGTCCTGGACCTGAAGAAAAAGCTGCTTGTCGCGGGACTCGGAAAAACACTGGCGACCGCTGATGGCGTGCCGGATGTGCTGGCCTCCCTGGACATCGCGGAACTCAAGTCGCTCATGGACGAAGCGAAGCAGTTGGTCAACGACGGCGTTGTACAGTATTGCCGCATGACCTTTGCCAAGGATCGACCTCGAAAAACTGAGAAACCAAAACTAGTGATGGCTGATGCCGGCGCTGAACAATGTGGCCCAGGATGTGATTGCTAGTGAAGGTTTAGCAAACCTGAAACGAATGGTTCGCAGTACCGCCTGGGAACGATCAAAGGCGGAAACTTCCCGCGAAGACACTGCCAACTTTGCAGAAGACAAACTCATGGAAAAGTTTACCCCGATATCGGCAAAGGAAATGCTCTGTGCCATTACGCAGCACGAGGTGTTTAAGGGATTTGATAACGGTGCAGCGGGAAACCTTGAAAACGCTCTGTCCTACCAGACGGTTGCCAGGAACAGTCTGCTCTTTGAGATTTGCGATCAACCCAACCTGATTTATTACTTGCTGGAAGGATCCTTAACGCTGAAATTCCCGGACAACTCGACCATCCAATTGCAGGAAGGCGATTTGATCGGCGAGATCGGTGTGCTCAATGGCAACTTCCGGCTGGGGACTTTGACCGCTGATGTCGATAGCGCGGTCATTGCGATTGATAGTACCCAGTTGTTTGATCCTGATTGCTTGCCGCCGGAAACCAGCCTGACGATTGTCCGCCGATTGAGTAAACGGGTCACCAATTATTTAAGGTCCCTGCAACAAACCTCGACACAAGAACTGATCGCTCAAGGAGAAGGCGAGTTCGTTGAATTCAAGTCAACACTTCGCTGGAACCTGAAAGCGGAAAGAAAAGACAAAGATATAACGCACGCCATCACCAAGACTATCGCAGCGTTCCTTAACACCGACGGTGGAGTTCTGTTGGTTGGAGTCGGCGATAGTGGAGAACTGTTGGGGCTAGAGGCCGACCGTTTTGAGAATGAGGACAAGATGCTGTTGTTCTTGACAGACTCGATCAAAACTCAACTGGGAACGCTGCATTTAGAGAACATTAACTTCCACACGGAAACAATTGCGGACCGCGATGTGCTGCGGATTGATGTTCAAGCAGGCAGCGATCCATGCTACTTGACAAAAGAAAAGCTAGACCATTTTTATATCCGCACCGGCCCATCCACAACGGATTTGCGATTATCGAAACTCTTTGACTATTTGAATAAACGTTTTGCATGATCAACGACTCACAAATCACAGACTAATTCGTAACCACCCACCACACTTGCTTGCGCGACTTGCAGCAAACAAATACAAACGAGACAAAACAAATGAATACCAATGAACAAGAATCACACGTCCTTCCTCCAGGCGACGAGCACAACCAAAAACTTCGCGACAACGTGCACCCGGAGAACTGGCCAACCAAACCTATCGACGGCGTCTATGACATGGTCGCTATTGGCGCGGGAACGGCTGGCCTGGTTTCTTCTGGTGGCGCAGCGATGTTGGGGGCCAAGTCGGCATTGATCGAACGGCACATGATGGGCGGGGACTGCCTGGTCACCGGCTGTGTGCCATCGAAGACGCTTATCAAATCAGCCCACGTTGCTTACCAGGCGTCCAAGGCTCATGAGTTCGGCGTTGATGTTGGAGAAGTCAAAGTAGATTTCGGCAGAGTCATGGAACGCCTGCGCCGCGTCCGCGCCGACATGGCACATCATGATGGTGCAAAGAAACTGGACGACATGGGCGTTGATGTACTGTTTGGAAACGCCAAATTCACGAGCCACAACACATTGGACCTGGACGGCAAGGAAATCAAGTTTCGGCGGGCGATGATCTGTGCGGGTGGTCGACCATTCGTCCCGGATATCCCAGGGCTTCGTGACAATTGTCTGACCAGCGAATCGTTCTTCGAATTGACTGAGCTTCCCAAGCAATTCATGGTTATCGGTGGCGGCCCGATCGGTTGTGAACTGGCCCATTCGATGCGTCGGCTCGGTTCCGAAGTCACGATCCTGCAACGTGGTCAAAAGATCATGGACAAGGATGATCCCGAGGCCGGAGAAATCATTCTGGACGTGTTCAAGGAAGAAGGTATTGACGTTCGGTTTGACGCTGAATTGCAAAAGGTTGAACCACGCGATGGTCGGCTGCACTGCACGATCAAACACAAGGATCACGAGCACGAACTGGTCGTTGACAAAATCATGGTGGCAACCGGACGAGTCCCGAACGTTGAAAGCCTGAACCTGGAAGCGGCTGGTGTTGAATATCATCGTCGCGGCATCACGGTCGACAAACATCACCGAACGAGCAACAAACGTATTTTCGCGGCGGGCGACATCTGCTCTCCGTTTCAGTTCACACATGCAGCTTACGCCCAGGCGGAATACGCTACGTTGAATGCATTGATGCCGTGGCCTTATCGACTGAACGCGAAAGACCGCGTCATGAGTTGGGTAACCTACACGGATCCCGAAGTCGCTCATGCTGGCCCTCCTTATTCAGAGATTGAGAAACAGAAAGCCAACCTGGATACGTACGAACTGCCCATGAAAGACAACGACCGGGCACAAACCGAAAGTGAGCACCGGGGCTTTTGCCGTATCCATTGCAAAAAGGGAACGGACAAAATTGTTGCCGCCACAATCGTCGGCGAAAACGCTGGCGAGATGATTGCCGAAATGAGCCTGGCCATCACGAAAGGGATGCGTTTGCGACACATTCAGGAATCGGTACACGCCTACCCAACGCGAGCCGAGATCATACGAAACACGGCGACTGAGTGGAAGTTTTCGACACTCACTCCATCCATGAAGTCGATGGTCGGAGCCTGGTTCAAAATCAGTCGAAAGTTTGGATAGCCATGCCTCGCGTCACAGCCGTGCTGCTTGCTGGTGGCAAGGGTTCGCGTTTGGAACCCCTCACCAATAACGATGCGAAACCTGCCATCCCTTTTGGCGGTGTTTATCGAATCATCGACTTCACGTTGTCGAATTGCGTGAACAGCGGGCTGCGGCGAGTGTTTGTGTTGACGCAATTTAAATCGATGAGCCTTGAACGTCACATTAACAAGACCTGGCGTTCGATGGTCAATTGGCAAGTCGGTGAATTTATCGAACCGGTACCCGCCCAGCAACGCCTTGGCGATCATTGGTATCGTGGCAATGCCGATGCGGTGTATCAGAATATTTACGCGATTGAAAAAGACAATCCAGACTACGTCGTTGTGTTAGCCGGCGACCACATCTACAAGATGGACTACGGTCAAATGCTGGAACAGCACATCGCGAACAAGGCCGCCGTGACGGTTGCCGGATTACCTGTGCCTGTCAAAACGGCTGCGCGTCAATTTGGTGTAATGCAAATCAATGAGCAGTCTCAAATCGCAGGCTTTGAAGAAAAGCCGGAATCGCCGTCGCCACTTCCCGATGATCCAGATGTTTGCCTGGCCTCCATGGGCATCTACATTTTTGAAGCCGATTTCCTGTTTGACCAGCTCTGCAAAAGCGCGCTAAGAGAAGGTACACGCCACGATTTCGGACGCGACATCATCCCGGCGAGTATCGAAACCGGTCGTGCTTTTGCTTTTATGTTTCGCGACGAAAAAACATCAAAGCCCGGCTATTGGCGAGACGTCGGGACTCTCGATTCCTACTACGAAGCAAACATGGAAATGCTGGCAGTTGATTCAGGGCTTCGTTTGGAAGATTCGGATTGGCCCGTGTGGCGAGAAGCCACCAACCGCAGCCCGGCGAGGGTTTTTGGGAGCTCGCAGGTCTTGGCTGCCAACCCTTCTGGCAGCATGATTTCCGCTGGCTGTACGGTTCACGGGTGCGTTATCCAATCGGTATTAGGCGTCGGTTGCGTCATTGAGAAAGACGCGACGGTCGAGAACTGCGTTTTACTTGACGGAGTTCGAGTTGAAGCGGGTGCGGTCATACGCAACACAATCGTCGCCTCTGACCTTTTGATTCCACGAAACAGTCGTATTGGATTCGATCGAGATGCCGACCTGGCACTCGGAGCAACAGTCACAAAAAAAGGAAGATTGGTCCTTTCAGAACCGATACCTAACAATAGTCAAAAATCAGATCGCCTGTTCTCGCGTGTCTAGCAGGTCGAATCACAGGTGTCACGGAAGACTCAAATGAACAAACTCACGGGTTCGATCGGACTTTGGCTGCTATCGCTGGTTTTTGCTTCACTGATTGAAGCACAAACGACCTACTCTTTTTCCGATGGCAGCAATACCGCTAGCGTTCCAGGCAGCATGTACCCGCAGCGCGAGTCAGCCGGGAATGGTGAATTTGAATTCGAGCTGGAAAATGAAACCGAGCTCGAGTCCGAGCGGATCGAAACCGAACGTCACGACTTCACTCAATCAACCACCGTCGTTGGACGTGGCGTGACGCAGTTTGAGTTCGGCTACACGTATTTTCAAAGTTCTGGCGAAATGGAAGTCGAAGATTCCCACGCTACACCGGAACTGCTGGTCCGATTCGGGCTGACGGAAAAAGCGGAATTCCGTTTGCGATACAATGAAGTCTGGCAATTTGGTGAAGAACACCGTGCGGGCTCCGAAGATATTCACTGGGCATTCAAGGTTCGCACATCCGACCAGAACCGTTGGCGTCCGGAAAGCGCACTTGAGATTCGCTCCACCGCGCCGACCGGCGG
>CAZPOL010000135.1:10828-12093 GCA_964588195.1 uncultured Pirellulaceae bacterium
ACCGTTGGCGTCCGGAAAGCGCACTTGAGATTCGCTCCACCGCGCCGACCGGCGGCGTCGACTGGTCAACCGATGACGTCGAATTTGGACTCGATTATATCTACGGTTGGAAGATCAGTCCTCGCGTCGAAATTTATGGCTCGACTGGATTCTCAACCAATGCACTTGGCGAGTTTGCATTTCGGCCGATCGAACCCGCCGACGAAGACTTCATCCTGTACACACAATCCGTTGCCATCGGCACGGAGCTTTCCGAGCGAGTCACCGCTTACACTGAATTCTTTGGCCTGTTCACTGACGGATTCGAGAGCGATGAGGAACGGCCTGTATTTTTCAACGTCGGCCTCGACTACTACCTGTCTGATAACGTGGTCGTGGACATTCGCGGCGGCACAGGATTAAACGCCGACGCCGAGGATCTCTTTTTTGGTATGGGAGGAGCCTTCCGGTTTTGAGGCAGCCGGTTGATATCAGGCCGCCCACCGTTTGGCATCGATTGTTACCCTTTGGCACCTGAAAAGTATTATGAATAACGAGCAGACTCAATCAGAAAACGCCGGTGAGCCATGGGGTGTCGGCATGGAACGAATCCCGCTGGTGACGTTTGATGGCGATTCGATTCAAATCGAGAACTATCGCAACTTTCGATTCAACAGCGATGGCAGTCACGAGCCAAATTACGAAGTTCGAACCGTCGATGTCTCTTCGATCAAGTGTGCTGATTTCATCGTCGTTCCATTTGCCACACAAAAAGACCTCGCCCACACGATGATGAGTTTCGGCTTTCATGACGGCCAGCATGTCATCGTTTCGGTAGAGGCCCGTCGACGGCTGAACCAAAAGTATGGAATCATTAAAGGCATTTTCGGCGCGTTTCCTATCATGTACGCCATCGCCGACGAGCGTGATGCGATCGGACAAAGAACGGAGATCCGCGGCGACGAAGTTTATCTGTACCAAAGCAGTGCGACGCCGGCCGAGATCCAATCGTTTTTTCGCTGCGTCATGCGACGTGTCGAAAAACTGTCGCAGTCACCCGAGAAGTACAACACGATCTCCAACAATTGCCTGACGAACATTCGCTTCCACATCAACCGAATTTGGCCAAAGCGAATCCCGTGGAACTGGCGGTTGCTGATCAACGCCCACTCCGATTACTTTGCGTACAAACTAGGCCTGTTGAAAGGCGACGAGACTTTCGAGTCAACGCATCAAAACGCAAACATCACCGCGAAAGCCAAAGGCAATTTGCACCGCGAAGATTT
>CAZPOL010000136.1:0-3303 GCA_964588195.1 uncultured Pirellulaceae bacterium
AATTCCAATTCCATTTCCCAGGGCGTTTCAGGATGCACGATCGTCATCAGATTTTGGCCGCGGCTGACAGGTCGGCGCAACAAATTCTCGCGCAACTGCCAATTGAAAACGTTACCCGCAACGGGCGCTCGCACGGTCAACAACTCTGCCTTGGACTTTTTCAAATCGAGCTGACGAGTCAGACTCTCCAACTGCGTTTCCGCCTCAGCCAGTTCACCACCGATCATCCGCTGTTCGGCTGGAGTCATACGACTGTGTTGAGCACGCTTCAGAATGTTCACTTCTTCGTACGACTTGTCCCATTGACCTTGCAGGTTGCGAATCTCGACTTGCAAATCGTTGTTGGTCATCACGGCCAACACATCGCCTTCGTTGATGATCGCCTCGGGGTCTTCCGGGATGCGAATCTCTTTCAATACGCCATCCATGTTGGCGTAAACTTCGCTACGGTTTTCGGGGACCAGTTTTCCGTTGGCGCCCAGGGTAAACGGGCGTGGAATGATGCAAAGCGCTGCCGTGATCAGCATCAACGCGCCGACAGCCACGATCAGTTTTGGGAAATTGCGAGCGCTGGTAATGGCTCGTGTCTTGCCCAGCCACGTCCACAACGGGGCCAGAAACATATTGGAGTGGGCCATTGAATTGGTCAGCGCGTCGTTACTGTGAGCTGTTACCGATTCCAGGCGTTGCCGCAATTCCGGTGTCGCCGTCTCATCGCTCATCTGCTCGACAATCAGAGCACCGATAATCTTGCCGGTTTTGGGTTCCGATGAGTCGACGTCCTGATCGTCATCCTGTTTTCGCTTGACGATTTCCCTTAGCGGTTCGATCACGACCAGCTTGGAATGCGAGACGTCCAGGTATTGATGTAGTTGTTTTTCAATTTGAGGTGGCAGATGCGAATCATCGCCACCGTACCACATCGGTTCTCCTGCTCGTGCAACGGTCGTCGCCAGCTTTGACAACTTCTTGATCTGATCCGTGCGTCGTTCGATCGTATCCAGCCCGCTCATCGTTTGAACTTGCAAACGTGTGCCCTGGTGAATGGCGACACTGACGCGATCACAATCGATCAACCGACGACCTTCGTTGGCGATCGCATAAATTGTCTCCCGAGTATTCAGGCTGCCGTGGATAGAACGAACGAACGATTGCATTCGATTCCATGTCGATTGCTGTTGGGAGTACTGACGCAGTTGGTCATTCTTCAGGTAGTCACTGGCGACTTTGCACATCTGCATCAGAAAGCGCAGGTAACCGCGTTGAGTCGTAGGACCCGCGCCGGGACGCTGGAAGATCTCGACCAGCCCGACGACTTTTTGTTCCACAACCAATGGCCCGACGACCAACAAGTATCCTGTGGGGTTGCTGGCCTGGTCCGATTCGCCTGCACCGCTGTTGGGTTGAACCAATTCCGGCTCGCCCGCGTCAGCCAACTGTTGTAGTAAACGTCCATGAGCAATCTGCGCCGGCTCGTTGTCAACCAAACCGGAATGAGCCAGGTTAATCTGGTATTCCAGGTTCAATCCTCCGCCCTCTTTCAAACTCCAAACCGCGCCACCGATTGAGGCCAACGCGCTGGTCGTGCGCGTCAGGAATCCCTGGTAGAACTCGGCCTGTGAGCACTCGGATTGTGAAAGCGCGGTGATCTCATCGACCATCGCGCGGATTTGGTCACGCGTCTCCTTGATCAATTTTCGATCGATTGGTGCGGATTGGTTTTGCTCCGCTTCACGCTGTTCCCGATTGCGAGCGGATGACAGGCGATTTTTGCGCCCAGCCGTCTTTCCTGAAAGCGGAGGGACTGCCGCATTGGGCACTTCATTGGTTGAGTCTGAGAACGAGTCGGTCGACATGAATCCGGTTTCCAATTGCTGTCTTGGTAAATCGTCCGATTTGGAAGCTGGCTGAATGCAGCGAGGGTCAGGAGGTCATACACGGGTGGCGTTTCAATAAATCGGTCGCGCGGGGACTGTCGCGGAATTTGCCCGTCATGACAAGCTCGACCAATCAAAATCAGCTTGCGTTTTGCCGTCACAAATTGCCACCGCCGGGTGCTTACGCCCAATGCCAGATGCATGGTTTGATGCCGGAGTATCACGGCGACTGCTTGGTTTACAGCGGGTAATTGGATAAAGTAGCTAACGAAGTTGTTCCCTCGTCACTTTTTTTCGCTAGCGTCCCGCACACATTGCGATCAGGTCAGAAAGCCCAAAACACATGCGACTTATTGGAAACGTCAAGTCAGGAGAGCACGCCGAGCGGATATCGGCATTCTTGTTGACTCGAGACATTGCAACCAACTGTGAAGACGAGGGCGATTATTGGAACGTCTGGGTGCTGGACGAAGACTATATCGATACCGCCAAAAATCACCTGAAAGACTTCAATGCCAATCCAGATGACGCTCAGTATCGCCAGGCGGTCGAGGTCGCTCAAAAGATTGTTCGGGAAAAAGAACAACGACTGAAAGAGGTCAAGGCGAACCAGATTCAGATCACCAACGATCGCTGGAACGCGCCGATCACCAAAGTTGCACCCTTCACTGTTGCTCTGGTCGCCGTCTGCGCATTTGTTTCGTTGTTCCTGACGGGAGTAGGCGAGGATCGTGACAGTTCGACTTTTCGAGCGCTCTCGTTTGTTTCGATTTCAAATACTGAAGCACAAGAGATCATCACCGATTCACAAAACCAATCCAATTCGCTGCCAAACTACTCCGTCGGTTCCGGTTCCGACGACAATCGTTTTCGCCTGGCTAGTCTGAAGAAGGGCGAGGTGTGGCGAACGATTACTCCAGCGTTTATCCATTTTGGAATCATGCACCTGCTGTTCAACATGTACTGGATGGTCATTTTCGGTAAGCAAATCGAATACCGATATGGTTCCGTTTGGCTGGCGGCTTTGGTAGTGCTGACCGCGATTCCATCGAATATGGCTCAGTGCCTGGCACCTCACGATGTCGGCGGTTCCGCCATCGTCAATCTTGGAAATCACTGGACGATGCTAAGCGGAGGCATGTCTGGTGTTCTGTATGGTCTGTTCGGTTACGTCTGGATGAAAATGACATTCGATCCCAAGAGTGGGCTGTACGTGCCGATGTCTACGGTCGCCATCTTGATCATCTGGATGTTCGTATGCATGTCCGGCGTGTTAAGCATGAATATCGGCAATTGGGCGCACGGCATCGGCTTGGTGGCAGGGATGATCATTGGTTACTCGCCGAAATTGATGTCCGATCTCGGGCTGAAGAAACCGAAAGTTTGATGGCCGGTGTGAACCTCTCGCTTGCGCTTCGTGCTGGTA
>CAZPOL010000136.1:3403-11824 GCA_964588195.1 uncultured Pirellulaceae bacterium
GAACCTCTCGCTTGCGCTTCGTGCTGGTATTTGAAACTCTGTAGGCACGAAAAAAGCCTGACTGCTCGTTCGGCAATCAGGCTTTTTTGGATTCTTTTTGTCGCCAGTTCGCTAATTCGTACTAGGCAATCTTCTCGATTCGAACACGAGTATATTTTTGGCGATGGCCCGTGCGTCGCTTACTGTTTTTGCGACGACGAAACTTCTGGACGTAAATCTTGTCGCCCTTGGTTTGATCCAGCACTTTGGCTGAAACGCTGGCTCCGCTGACTTCTGGTGTGCCCAGTTTGAACCCGCCGTCGCCACCGACTGCCAAAACGCGGTCGAAGGTAATGGCATCACCAGGGTTGGCATCGCGGCGGTCGACTTCCAGTGTCTGACCCTCTTCGACTTTATATTGACGGCCGCCGTCAGCAATGATCGCGTACATAATAATTCTTTTCTGTCGTAACTCTGGAAGATTTGCGAATTTGTGAATCGCAGATTTTAGCCGAGAGAGCAGAATTGGTGAAGGGGCAAAATTGCCGCACTTTACCGCGGATTCAACCAAAAACTGGTCATTCCTGTTCGTTACTGCCGGGCTCCATGTCCAGCTGCTTCATCTTCCGGTACAGATTGGATCGGTGCAGACCCATCCGCTCGGCGGCATCGGTCATGTTTCCGTTGGACCGCTTAATGTGCCGTTCGATGTAATCGGCCTGAAACTGGCGAGTCGCTTCGGCCAAAGGCAAGTCCATGGGGACGATCGGATCGTCCGAGCCGGGGGTCATCACAAACGACAGATCGCCGGCGTCGACTTTGTCGCCACTAAACAGATAGGCCAGGCGTTCCATCATGTTTCTCAGTTCGCGAACGTTGCCGGGCCAGCCGTGGCCAAGCAGTCTTTTCCGTGCTGCTGCGGTGAATTTTGGAACGGGTCGACGGGCCTTGGCACAAAAATCCTGCAGGAAATGTTGAGCGAGCGTCGTGATGTCCTCGCCCCTTTCGCGCAGAGGAGGCAACATCAAATTCACGACATTCAATCGATAGAACAGATCCTCGCGAAACTTCTTTTCCCGGACCAGTTGTCCAAGGTCCTGATTGGTCGCCGCGATCACTCGAGCATCCGTTGGAATCGATTGGGACCCACCAACACGCACGATAACTTTTTCTTCCAACACGCGCAACAATTTCGCCTGGCCACCGAGGCTCATGTCACCGATTTCATCCAGAAAAAGTGTGCCGCCATCGGCCAGCTCGAATTTACCCTGCCGCGTTTCGTGTGCGTCGGTGAAGGCACCTTTCTCGTGCCCGAACAATTCACTTTCCAACAAGGTCTCACTGATCGCCGCGCAGTTGACGGCCACCAACACGTTGTCGCGGCGGGGACTAAGGTAGTGAATCAGCTGGGCCACCACTTCCTTGCCCGTCCCGTTTTCGCCCAGCGTCAACACCGCCAATTCGGTTTCGGCGACGCGGCCAATCGTCTCTTTCAGGTCCATGATCGATGGGCTGTCACCGATCAATATTACTTTCTCAGCTGCCTGATCAGCCATTTGCCGAGTCGTGGTCTTCAAGTCCTCGACGTGTTGTGTGTTCTCAATCGCCACCGCCGCATGTGCCGCCAGTTCGGCCAGAGCCTCTTCGTCGGCTTGCGTGAAATTCCCGGCGACCTTGTTTAGCAATTCGAAGGCCCCGATCGTCTGGCCTTCCTTGTCAAACATTGGGACACAGACCAACGAACGAGTCTGAAAGCCGAGTTGTTCATCGACCGTTCGATCGATCTGGGCTTGCTCGTTGGCGATGTCCATATCAACGCGTTGCGGCTGACCCGATGCCACAACTTGGCCGACGACTCCGGTGCCTTGCGAGATCCTTAATTCGCCGCCATCGACACCCAACGCCGGACGCCCAATCAACATCGAAGACTTGGGGTCCAGCAGAAAAATCGTAGCCCGTTCAGCGCCCAACAATTGTGTCGAGGTCTCGACCATCGTCTGTAATAACTCGCCCGTCTCCTGCGTTTGGTTCCAGCGAACGGTCATCTCCAGCATCGCCGATAAACGGTCGGCTCGTTGCCGGTTGGATCCCGCCCGATCGACAATGCCTGACACGGAAGCGACGGCGGCGGCAAGACTTGAGATCTGTGACAAACCGCTGATTTGTGAATCGCTTGACTGCAGCTCAGATTGCACCAGCAACAATCGATCGGAATTGGCAAACAAGGGCACAGCCGACCAGCCGCTCGCCGCCATTGGTTGATTTGTGTCCAGCACTTCGGCCAGGAATTCGCTGGGCAAGCTGGCCGGGCTGCCAGCCTTCGCGATCTCCCGCCATTGGCCTTTGATCCCGCGAACGACATGGGCACTGGTAATTTTGGAATCCGAGCCAGTGCCCTGACTGGCCTGCACGATGACATCCATCGCAGCTTGCAGGAAATCGTTTCCGGTCGCTTCGTTTTTCGCACACTCGATCAGGTGCGGCAAAAGTCGATGGCCGATCGAATCGGGTGGAATATTGCTGTTATTTCTGGTCGGCATCGTTTGGTCTGCAATTTGTTGGGGTAATTGCCGCTAAATTAATGACGCTTGTAATCCCTCGTCGCGTCTCGCCGAGCATGCGGACAATGGATAGAATAGGCGTTCGCTTCCGAAACTGGTGTGTCGCCAATCAGGAAGTTGTTATCAAACAGACTTGTTTACGAGTCTGGATCGTAGTCATTTTGAGTCCAGCCAACAATGGTTGGCTGCTGCGGCAACAGGGGCAACCAGCCTGTCCCAAGATAGTTAAGTGGAGATCACCAAATGGGCTTATTCGACGGCAAAAAAGGTTTGATTCTGGGCGTGGCGAACGATCGTTCGATCGCTTGGTCGATTGCGGAACACATCATGAACGAGGGTGGCGAGTGCGGCTTTACTCACCTGCCCGACCGAGTCGACGACGAAAAGAAGAAGAATCGACGCCGCGTGGAAAAGGCGATCAACGGTCATGCCAACGCCAAATTCATTGTTCCTTTGAACGTCGATGACGACGCTCAGATTGCCGAAGTGATGGCACACGCCAAGAGCGAATTTGGCGGAATCGATTTCTTGCTGCACAGTATCGCATTTGCTGATCGAGCGGACTTGCAGCGTGACACGATTGAAACCAGCCGGGATGGATTCAAAATGGCGATGGAAATCAGCTGTTACAGTCTGATTGCTGTTTGCAATGCAGCCCGCGAAGTGCTGAATGATTCAGCCGCCGTCGCCGCCATGACGTATTTCGGTGGCGAGAAATGTGTGCCGGGATACAACGTGATGGGAATTTGCAAAGCGGCATTGGAAGCCACCACCCGCTACATGGCATACGACCTGGGCGTGCGGGGAATCCGCGTCAACGCACTAAGTGCCGGACCACTGAAGACACTGGCCGGCAGCGCGGCAGGTGTCGGTGAAATGCTGGACCTGTACAAGAACATCGCACCCTTGCAACGGAATGTGACTCACCAGGAAGTCGGTAAAACCGGGATGTTCCTGCTTTCCGACCTGTCGGATGGCATTACTGGCGAGATCCTGCATGTGGACGCTGGATACAACATGATGGGCTCGCCCGGCCGCATGTTGGAAAAACTCTCCGCGAAATAGGCTACGGAGCGGCGCGTGAAAGAGTTCGCAGTTTGTTCGGATTTCACAGGTTTTCTCGAAAAGAAAATTTGCGTAATCGGTCGGGTCGATTGGCCAAAACGTGGAACAATTTGAGGTTTCTGCCTGCGCGCCGCGAAATCCGTCATTAGAATAGTGGCGTTCCGCCGAGGCGATGTGGAACCTCGATTCCCTTTTATAAATCATTAATCAGCTCGGCTGTTTCTGCGGAAATCAACAGGCAGAGACAAGTCACAGGCAAGGCAAAATGGAAAACGAAAAATCAATGAATAACGAAACGAGTCCTCTATCCAGTTCTCTGTTACGCGCGAAAGCACGTGGTGCCGCGTCACGACTGATCGTGCTGCTTCTTTTTCTTGTGGTCGTTGGCGCTGGTTGCATTTACGAATTCGCTGTGGCTCGACCAACTTTCCAGGCGGCCTGGGAAAAGATCCAGCAGATCGACGATGGCACGATGGAAATCGATGGCGAACGAATGGAGCCCAGCGAGATTACCAGCCTCCAAATCCAGGAAATGTTGGGGCGTGAACCTTTCAAGGTCGACAACGAGCTACACAAAGAGTGCAGAGTCGAAACGTATCGCTGGCCCAGTGGAATGGTTCTGAAAAACCACGACATTCATATCGTTTACACGAAACTAAACGACGCCATCCAGGAAAAACAACCGAAGCTGAAAGACAAGTTTTTCTACTACTCAGCTTCCGCTGGCCAACCTCTGGATCTGGAACAAAATTTCCCGAAAGAGAAACAAACGCTCGTCGTCAATCTTAACCCGCCACAAATTAGCATGGGCGGAGGCCCTCCTGGTGGTGGCGGTCAAGGCGGCCAACAACGTCGGCGTCGTCGTGGCGGTGGAGGTGACCCTTCACCCAAGAAGAATGATGAAGCCACTGATGAAGCCAAAGAAGACGGCGAAAAAAAGATGGCTGAAACCAAAGAAGAAGCCGTAGAAGAACCAAAGAAAGAAATGATGGAAGAGGCGAAGGAACAGCCCGCCGAAGGTTCAGGCGAAAAGGCCGAAGAGAAGATGACGGAGGAGAAGGCCGAAAAGAAAATGGAAGAAAAGATGGAGGAGAAGGTCGAAGAAATGATGGAAAAGAAGAAAGAAGACCCCGAAAAATCTGACGGCTAAATCGACTTGGTGGCTCTGCTGCCAAATCTCCTCGTTTAAGACCAGGCAAAAAAACCAAACCCTCGCATTCCATTGGGATGCGAGGGTTTTTGTTTGCCGATCCCGAAAATCTGAAACGGAAAAGGTTGAGACGGGAATAGAATGCGAACCGAAAAAAAGCTGTATCTGTTACGCTGGTGAGTGCACAACGCTTAAAACGATAAGCATGCCGTCACACCGAAATTGATACGCTGAAGGAGAATCAATCGCCATGTCTAACAACCGATCAAAGGAATTGGTCGAGTTTCTTCAGTTGCTTTCCGACGATTCCGGGTGCGATTTTTCGGACCTCACCACATTAGGACATTCGGGAGAAAACTCGCTTCACGCTGCGATTTGGAGCGAGCACATTGAATTGGCTGACGAGCTGGTGCGACTCGGTATCGATCTCAACTTGCCTGGCGGTTTGGGCAATACACCAGTTCATGTCGCGGCCAGTAAGGGACTGGTAGATTTGTTGAAAACGATGGTTGAACATGGTGCCGATTTGTTTGCCCTGAACGAATCGCGATATACGCCGGTGATGTCGGCTGCCCTCAGCGACCAATCCCAGGCTGTCGACTTTCTCAGATCGACAATGAAACGGTCCGCAGAGCTGCAACGCTTCACCGATGAATTAGATCTGGCAAATAACGAAATCGCTCTACGCGCCGCCATCTGCGAAGAACAGACCGACCTGGTCAAAGAACTCGTGTTTCTAGGTGCCGATCGATTCCAGAGGGACGACGAACAACGTCTGCCGATCCATCTCGCTGCGGCAGTCGGGAATCTTGAGCTCGTTCAGTTTCTGGTCAGCGTTAATTGCTTTACGTATTGCGCCACATACGACATGTCACCGACGGAACTCGCGGAAGCATTGGGGCATACCGAGGTCGGGGATTATCTTCGTGAGGTTTCGCGGAGAATTCAAAAAGAGAAACTGCGTCGAGTCATGCTGAAGTTTCGAAAGACTGATGCCCGGTAGCAAGGGTGGGCGAGTTCCTTCGATTACTCGCCGTCAGCAGTTTCGTCTGTCGTTTCTTCGGATTCGTCCTCGCTTTTAGTCGGAGGACCAATTCGCTGGATCCCTTCTTTGGGTCTGGGTCCTTCCAGAATCACGAAATTCCTGAACCGCCAGGTGGTTCCCAAATCGCCTTCGTACTCTCGGCGGTACATTACTGCGACAAAGGTCGAAGCCTCCAATTCCGGAGACGCCGGTTCGTAGCGATAGATGCAGCCCACCGGATACCAAATGTGGTCTTGCGGATCGATGTGTTCATAACCCATAAAGCGAAACTTGCCTTGTCGCTGGTCGGCTTCGACGACACTTAGTGGTGGATCGTTCTGCCAGATTTTGATTTGGGCCATTGGTGGCAAATGGCCTGGTCCCTTGATCCTGGAATGGCCATAGTACGCGACAAGGTCTGTCCCTTCGGGCAGCCGCATGTCGGGGCTAATACTGAATTGGTATGCCTCGCCGTAACGATTGTCGAGAATGTATTCCAGCATGGTGCTGGAATGCATCCTGGCATAGCTGTTTAAATAAGCCGTCCGCCCCAAAAAGTATCCAAGCGAAACGACTCCACCCACAACCGCCAGAAACAAGGCGAATTGCGCCAGCTTCATCCCGATGAATCGGGGTTGTTTGTTAATTTGCGCGATGGCAATGATCGCCGTACAAGCGGCTACCGCATTCAAGATTACCATCAACGGAATGGTAACCGACATCAAACTGAACACCGCCAGGATGATCGACAAGATAGCGATGCCATTAATGGGTTTGTAAGTCTCGTCGTTGACATCCAGGTCATGTTCGTCTTGAAAGTAACTCTTTTCTTCGCTCATTTCCTGAATCCTGTGCCTGGTATCGATGCCGAAAACGATCGGTTCCCGGAAACCGTTGCCAGGTATTGTTTAGCGTTGGACGCGAAGTTCGCTCTGCTCGGAAAACACCTGACGACGATGTTGGTACTTGTAAATGAAGTCGCCCCGGGAGTCAAAGACTCGGCTGTCCAAAGACTTGTCATCACCGTGTAGTAACGCTGTATCGTATGCAGGAACCAGCATAGCATCAACGGACGACGCCATGGCACCTCGCGATGTGTTGTGTAAAAACCCTAACCATTGTCGGTCTGGCGATCCGGCAAAATTGGTCGTGATCGGTGTCCCTTGAAAATTTCCCTCGCCCGGCGGAAACGGTGCGGTGTGAAAAGTAAACATCATGAAACAAATGAAGATCCACGAAGTGATTCCACAGCATACAGCCGACCCGATTCGATCCAGCCAGATATTGAAGCTTAAGCTGTGGCGACTCAGTACGTCCGTTGTGATTCGCAGGGCGGCGAAAGTGATAAAGAACAACAACCACAACGAAACGAAGTCCAGCAGGTAGGTATAGGAACTCTGACCGCCATCGATCATGTCTGCGACGGGCTCGAAAAAGTTGGACGCGAATATCGCCGCGAACAGTGTATTGACCAGCGTGATGAAGTTACTCCAGAAACCCAAAAACCAGGTCGCCAGAAAAATCAGGATGATCGCTGTGAATGCCAGTCCGGATGCCATACCCAAAAACCTGTGCTAATGCCGTAAAATTGAATCAATAAATACCAGGAGTGCTTACTTCTTGAGGACGCGTTGCAATTCATCCAGCGACGTATCGCCTCGCGCGACCACAATAATTCCTTCGTCTCGCAACGTAATGTGTCCCGATTCTGCAGCCGCCTGCGACAAACTCTGAACCGTTGGCTTGGGTTGAGTCATCGCTTGCCGGAATCGATCGTCCACGACCAGCAGCTCAAATATTCCCGTGCGTTCGAAATATCCGGGACCACCACAATTGGTACATGGTTCCAGTTCGATCGGGTTGCCATTCTTGTCAACCATCTGTTCATGAGTCGGTGCAAAATGTCGATACAACACAGGAACCCGTGAAGCCGGCAGCCCCAATTGAGCCAACAAATTTGGATTGGGCTGGTACGGTTGGCGACAAGTCTGGCACAACATGCGGATGACGCGTTGTCCCACCACGGCTCGCAACGCGCGGGAAAAAGCTTCCACGTCCGGCTTCAACATCAAGGCCCGCACGACGGCCTCAACCGCATGTTTGGCATGCAGCCGGCCGACCGTACCCAAGTCACGCTTGTTGGAAAGATCGACCAGCAAATTGAGTGCGTCGGCATCCGGAATATCGATCATGGCGACCACGTTCGGTTCTCGCAGCAAGACACTCTTCAGTGTGGCAGCCAGCGTCTCGCCAGCCGACGCATCAAACGTCACCGACTCGACATTAATAATCTCTGACTCGCAGCGTGACTTTTCCTCAATCACCACAAAGTCTCGCATGAATCGATCGGTCGATTGCAAAGCGGCTTTCCAGGTCGTCGACAACCCGTCACCGGGCAAGGCGCTGAACAGCACGAGACCACCCGTATCGTTCATGATTTCCAGCAACTGAGTTCGCATGCCGGGTCGCATGCCTACGTCTTCCAGGTTCTCGGTCGGCGGTCGGTCTCTGTCGATCGTCAACGCAACTCGCTCGCCGGTCGGTACGCCTTGCGACGTCAATTCGCATTTGTGCTTTTTTTTCAAGTATTCGGCCGTAAATTTTCCGACCTGACGCTGACGACGCTCTCGATAGTCCAGGCC
>CAZPOL010000137.1:0-11711 GCA_964588195.1 uncultured Pirellulaceae bacterium
ATCTTTTGGCAACGAGTCCAGATTAGCGCACACTTTTCCCCGAGCGAAAGATGGGGGAACAGGATTTTTATGCAATTACGTGCCTCGAATCACAGATGGCACACCTAATCCGCGGCCACTATTGACCGAGCACGTGTTCGAAACGACCGCTCCATCATCGTTCCTGTTGTTTCAGGTTCAATTCAATCCATTCCTCCGGCGACGTAGCGACGGTCTCATTTTCGACGGAACGAGTGGCTTGCACCAATTGGCGAGAGAGTTCCTTGTTGGTCATCGTGCTGGAGATCAAGTCGTTTGAGCCCAGCCCAAGTTGTTTTAGCAATGCGATAAACCGTTCGCCCAGCAAGTGACGCAGCATCGGATCTTCAAACGAAATGACGTACCCAATGGCAACTGGTAATTGAGTTTGATGAAAGAAGCTTTCAATCATATCGTCTTGTGAAGTGATCGGGTAACGTTCGGTGACGATGACGGCGACCGATGGCTGGTTGTCATTTTTTTCGCGATACGCCAGGTCATTATTCAACCTGGTGGTGTCTGGCGACTGATTCAACATGGCGGCCATCGTCAACACAACTTTGCCACGGAATTCTGTTCGTATCCGGTTTGCCAAATTCAGTTCGTCGACCGGGTCGGCGAGTATTTCGAAATCAATTTCTGCCGCCTGAATCGCCTGCTGATTCTGCAGAAATGACGATTGGAAGTGACAGAGCACGATCACGGTATCGCCTGCGTCGGTTTGTTGGCGAATCCAATGGCACAGCGTGGCTTGTTTATTGGAATCGGTCAGCGTAAAGCTGTCGGCCAAACGCCGAAACTTCTGCTTGCCGAACCATCGCTGAAACAAAGGCATGGGAATCGCCTGGAGAGACTCAATCAAAGAAACGCGAAAAAAGAAACGCGAACCATATAGGATGATCCGCGTTCCGGTTGAGTTCCAGAGGGTGGTTGTTTTTTTGGCTCGTTCAGCCAAGGGTAGCTTGCGTGCAGGCCTGTTAATCTTCGTTGTTAGCGCCAGAGTGTTTTTGCTTCGGGTGGCGGGGCGGTGGCCGATCGCAGCGACCCGGGGCGATAGTGGTCTGGCACATCCTGCTCGCGTTGCAGGGGTGGCTCTGGCGGATTTTCTGGTCGTTGCATTGTGGCGCTGCCACCGGTACGCGATTGCCGAGCGTACCAACTTTCACCCGGTTTGATTTCAATCACGCCTTTGGCGGATGATGCAGTGGTCGGCAAAGTTTGCGTGGGAGTCGCGACCCAAGTGGCGTTTGCTGTTTTTGCGACCGGGTTGGTCGGTGTGGGTGCCGGAGGCGCCGTTCCTGCGGCAGCCGCCACTTCGACTCGTTGTAAATCTGGCGAACCATTGCGAACCCATGCTTGCCACTTCAATTGCAAATCGGACAAGTCTTCGTACCCGTAATGTTTCTTGACGACACGGTTCCACGTTTGTGGTTCCCGGCCTGGGATTTCCTGTTGCATGCCGTCGCCGACAAAATTGACGTAGTGGCGATGGCCGCGTTGTTGAATCAAGTATCGAGCCAGCGAATAACCTTGAGCGTACAGTGGCAGGATGTCGCGTGGATACTGCTTCATCGCAAACATATGATTGAACGGGATGCCGCGATTGGTGGTCAGGAATTCCAATAACATTTGGTGATTCTTTTTTCGCTCTTCGACGTGCTCGACCGTCGTGCACGCGCCTTCGTCTGCCCAGCGGGGAAGCGGGCGGCCAAAGTGAGTTGCAAAGATCGTATGTGTTACCTCGTGTGGCAAAACGGAATCGAGAATGCGTTCGGGCGATCCGTACAATTCCATTCGCCAGTCGAACGGCTGGGAACGTCCGTCGGGTCCGGGTTGGAATGCGAAACTGGTTTGTCCGCCTGCATGCCGTTCGATCTTCACAGTAATGGGGCACGGATAGGGCCAGTTAGGCAGAGCCTGGCCCAGCCAAAGTTCGGCCAGCTCCTTGCGAAACTTCTCAGCCAGGTCTCCGACTTGTTTAGAGAGGGCCGGTTGCGGCGAGCTGACGACAAAGTTGGCGGTTCGGTACTCGGAAGAACTGCCGCGTCGCAAGCCTTTTCGAATCTGAGCCTGGCAATGGTCGGCGAACAAGGAAAGCAGCGTAACAGAAACCAGGATCAGAACGGCTGATTGAACCGCTCGCGCATTGAGATTCAGATTGAGTTTCATGCTTTGGGTCCTTCCGTGGATTGAAAGCATTTCGATTGTGGGGGCGATACTCTCGAACATTGCAAAAGCAATGCCGAAGGCTCATCAACTCCCTGGATTTTTGCGTGCTCGACTTTCGATACGTTTGATTTGCGGGCGAAACGTATTCTGGCCGACTTCCTTGTCAGCTTTTCTTCTTCCAGGTCGTGCACACAGCAATCGCCGTCGTGTAATTTTTGCAAAGAGTATTGCAATCCGGCGACGGGCGACAGATCGATTTGCGATTGTAAAAGACGGTGTAGCGGCGTGTCTGGTCTTTCGCTAGCGGCGGCGAGCCCCGGATTGGCGGCTGTGGCGACG
This sequence comes from uncultured Pirellulaceae bacterium, assembly GCA_964588195.1. Classification (GTDB taxonomy): domain Bacteria; phylum Planctomycetota; class Planctomycetia; order Pirellulales; family Pirellulaceae; genus CAJQPP01. The sequence continues at coordinate 2,527 of CAZPOL010000137.1, forward strand.
AACCGGTTTGACCAACAGTGGAAAGGCAACGGACAATCGTTGGCTAGTCTCGCAAACGTTGAAACGTTAATTAAGCGGCTTTAACTAGGCGTTTGGCCTGTTGTTGGATAGAGGTTTGGGAACCGGTCGGAATGACTCTATACTGGGGCGAGTCCTACGAACCAATCAACGAGCAGAGATTCATGAATCGATCCCAAAAATCCAGTGGCCCCAACTCGAAAGCATGGTGGACGAACAAGCGAGTCGTTTGCATTGGCCTGGTCCTGCTGGCTGCGCTTTACGTGGTCGCTCAACCAAAGCTGGAGCAATGGACAGGTTTGGATCTGCCAGACTTGATGGAACGGGAGGAGCCGGGCGGTCCGGCCGATAACGCCAATCCAGACGGTTTCAAGATCGACATGGATGCGTTGAAGTCAGGAGAAGAATCGGAGGCCGGGTTTAAACTGAGTGACATTGGCCGAGGGAAATTCAAGTCTCCCGAAGGTTTGATCTACGACGAGTATCGAATCGATCATGTTTTAAGACATACCAAGGACGATACCGGCAGACCCGTTCATGGTGTTTTTGATTCACAGTCACAAACGGAATTGCTGGAGTTGCTGGACCAGGCCTACGCACTTGTGAAGGCGAAGGATCGTGCCGTGAAAAGTAATCCGCAGGACAGAGGGCGGGTCGAACATGTAATCGACATGGATGAAAGAGTTGGTTATGTCGGTGGACAGAGTGGCCAGAAACAAAACAATCCGGCGACCAAACGAATGGAACTGATTCTGGAAGGCGAGCGCGTCATCACGGCGTATCCAACATGGCCTCCTCGTCGTCGCGGCGGCGGTTGATGGCTGCGACCGTAGGCGCTAATTTAAACACCTTGACGTCTCGGGCGCTGATGGGCGCTGGCCGATGCTAATGTCAGGGGTCTGCTTCTTGCCTCTACTGTCCAGACCCAAATCCATGGGAAACGGTAATGCCCGCCTTCTTGTTGAATTCTGGTTCCGGGTGAGCAATCAGCGTAATTCTTACGGGATTGAGCAACGACGCTCAAAAACGACCAATTCCTGACATTGAGGGTTGGTCTGAGTCTGCTAGAATGAGGGGCTGCAACGTTCCTTCCCCATTACATCACTTATCAGGGTCAGTCGATGAAATTGCCGTCATCTTTTCGCAAGCACAAATCATCATCTTCCGAAAGAAGAGATCACCAGCCTTTGCAATTTGAACAATGTGAAGTCAGGAATATGTTGTCGGCTTCTTCGGCGCTTGACCTTGCCGCGTTTTCAGATTCTGGAAATGAGCAACTGGTTTTAACTCACCTGAGTGCCAATGAGCACACTTCCTATCTGCAAAATGGCGTATCCGATTTGCAGTTGGTTGCGGTCAGCCAAAACGAGGTTGGAACAGTTTCGACTTTCCAGCAAACGGTGGACGGTTTGCCTGTTCATGGATCGACAGTGACGGTTACCCAGGGAGCCAGGGGAGCGATCGTAGACGTAATGGATCAGGCGCTCTCGCACTTGGTAACTCAGGATACCTTGACTCCGTCATTGAACCTGGATGTGGCCCTGCAGATTGCCAACAGTGGATTTCACAGTCGCGACGATATCTCCAGTACGGCCGAACTGGTTTGGTTTAATAATGGCAGCCGCGCCGAATTGGCTTGGCAAGTTTCGACAGTCGCTGTCGGATTTGAAGCCAACAACGCCGATATTGAATTGACGACAGTCGTCGATGCGGAAACGGGCGACTTGCTTTCGCAATCTCAATCAACACTGAACGATGATAGTGTGGTGGATATTAGTGACGGTGTTCACGCTCGTATCACGATCAATGACGCGATCGGAGCCGCCGGTTCTCGAGCCTACGCCGCTCCTTTTGATGCCGTAGCCGCATTGACTCTGGGCTGCACCGGGACTTTGATCGCCGAGAATGTTGTGCTTTCCGCACGCCATTGCGGCGCGGGTGCTGGAAGTACGATTCGTTTTGGCGACAACTCGAACAGCCCGGTTTTCACTGCGACGGTTCAGTCATCCAGTTTGCCTGATGGAAATGGTACTCTGCTGGATGGTGGCGATGTTGCAATCCTGACGTTGACTTCCAATGTTCCATCGAATGTCGCCGAACCAATGCGACTGATTGATGAGACTAACGGATTGGTTGGACAGACTGCCTCGTTGAGCGGATTCGGTTTAAACGGATTGGGTAGCACTGGACACGGAAACAGCTCGGACGGATTCCGGTGGGGTGGTGAAAACGTGATCGACGCTTACGGTTCGCCTGCCAGCGCCAATGGCTCGAACATTATTTCAACTGATTTCGATGACGGATCAAACGCTGCCAACACGATTGGTTCAAGTAGTGCGACACCGGTGGAATTCGAGGCCACTACTGCTCCTGGAGACAGTGGAAGCGGAGTATTGGTGCAAGTGAATGGCGAGTGGTTGATTGCCGGCGTCTTGTCGGGTGGAACAACCGCCAACAGTGTCTATGGTGACATTTCATGGTGGACTGGAACCGCGATCTATCGTGCTGAAATCGAAGCAGCCGGTGGTGTCTTTGCCGATGGCGGGCTGGGAACAGTTGGGTTTGAATCAGACAGCTATCTGATTGGCGAATCCGTTGAGGTTGCCGTCAACGATTCGAATGCCAGTGGCCCATTGAGTGTCACTGTGACTTCCGACGCCGGTGACACAGAGACGTTCAATTTGACCGGTAGCACAACATCGTTCAGTGGATCGATCGTCACTGCCGACGGTGCGGTTTCCGCTAATGACGGAACCTTGCAAGTGGCTGATGGCGATGTGATCACCGTCACCTATGTCGATGCCGATGACGGAACCGGCAATTCCAATACCGTGACCGACACCGCATTGATTTTCGCACCAGTCGATGGCAATCTGGTCGGAATCGACTTTGATCTGGCAAGCGGACTGACACCTGCGAACTGGACCAGAATCGGTGGTGATTCGAATACGGTCTACAACAATCTGGTTGACGAAAATGGAAACGCGACAGTAATCGACCTGGCGATTGATGAACTGTCTAATGGTTCCTGGAACGATTTTGAAGCCACGCCGAACGCCAACACGATTCCTCAGTACGCCAATTCGTTAGCGAACATTGACGGCCAGATCTTTACGAACGCCGACCCTATCCGGTTGACCTATCAGGATCTGACACCTGGTACCGATTACGAAATTTATGTCTTCTCGCTCGATACATTCTTTGCATCGATTGAACAGAACGTAACGATCACTGGCGCTGGTGCACCTGTATCTTTCGATCAGATTTTCGATAGCGGTGAACTTGCGGTAAACGGATCGATTGGCGATAGCAACGAGGCTCTTGCATCTTACGCTCAGGTCATCGAAGCCGACTCGAATGGTGAAATCATTATTGATGTAACACCACTCGCAGGAACCAGTGATGTTGTGCTGGGCGGGCTCGCGATCAACGAAGTCATTCCTGATGTTGTCGAGAATCCATTTGGAACCAAGTTCCTGGACGGGGTGCCTATCGGCGGTACGCTGGCTGACGCTCAGTTTAGCGATGATGTTTACTACCAATTGGCTCCAAGCCCGACGGATACCCCAACCAAGCAGATTGTCGATGTGATTCTGGCCGGCGAATACACCGATGGGCCTGTGAACAGCTTCGAGTTCCGCATTGAGGCGACTGTGAACGGTGGACCGGCTGGCGACGTGATTCAGAGAATCGAATTGCGAAATGAACTGACCGGCGCATGGGAAGTGATTGATTCCCGAGCTGCCTCCACGTCTGACGAGGTTGTTCAGGTAGCTGCCAGCGGTGACCTGGATCGATTCGTTCATCCGGTAACCAGCGAGATCTTTGCTCGTGTTGTTTACGAGAGCCAGACTTTCTCAGGTTCGACCTTCGAATGGACCGTTGATGTCGACCAGTTTGGCTGGGTTATCAGCTAATTCCAATTGGCTTGAAGCACTGATTAATCTCAATGAAGCGGAGTGATGATTCACTCCGCTTTTTTCGTTGAGTGCGTTCGATTGTGGCAAGCTTCGGCTTACACGACTTCGCCGGGTGCCACACTGGCGATCGCCTGGCAGACCTGTTCGACGTTGTCGGTGGTAATGCCGGCGACGTTAATGCGTCCGTTTCGCAGCATGTAAATTCCGAACTCATCACGCAATCGATCGGTTTGTTCGGGTCGCAATCCAGTGAAGCTGAACATTCCGTTTTGCTGCAACAAGTAATTAAACTTGTTGTTTCCCAATTCCCGCGAAAGCGACTCGACCAGCAATTCCCGCATATCGCAAATTCGCTTTCGAACAGTCGCCAGTTCGCAGACCCAGTTTTCTCGAAACTGTTTGTCGTCCAGAATCGTTGCTACGATACTGGCGCCGTGCTTGGGCGGGTTGGAATAGATTGCCCGAATCAAGGACTTCAAATAAGCTCCCAAACGAGTCGCTTCTTCTGGCGATTGGCAAACACCCGTAATCGCACCGACTCGTTCGCCGTACAGTCCAAAGTTCTTTGAGTTCGAACTGCAAATCAGGAATTCCCCACCAAGGTCGGCCATGCGGCGGATCGGAAACGCGTCCTCATCCAGTCCGTTATGGAATCCCTGGTAGGCACAGTCAAAGATCGGCAACAGGTTGCGTTCCCGAATGAAACCAAAAATGATCTCCCACTGATCGATTGCCAGATCGAACCCGGAAGGGTTATGGCAACAAGTATGAAACAGAAACGCGTCACCTTCGGTGGACTCAGTCAGCGCTTCCACGATTGCTTCGAAATCCAGCTCGGTCTTGTTCTTCTTTTCCAGGTAATCGTAGTGTTTAAGCTGGACGTTGGCTTGTGAGAAAATATTCATGTGGTTGGACCACGTTGGCAAGCCGATCCAGAGTTTGCATGAAGGCCGCAGTTTGTCCATGTACTCGGCGGCAATCCGCAACGCACCAGTTCCGCCTGGCGTTTGAATTGTCGTGAATCGTTCTTCCTTGATCGTTCGCGAGTCATCACCCAGCAGCAGCCTGGCGGTCAAATCATTGAATGACTGCAAGCCGGCAATTCCCAGGTAGTTCTTGGTGGCTTCGTTTTCCAGCAGTTTCTCTTCCGCTTCCTTGACACAGTTCATGACGGGCGTTTCGCCCTGCTCATTCTTGTACGCGCCAACGGTCAAATTGATTTTGTTCGGATTGGAATCCTCGTGAAACCTGGCGACGAGGCTGAAGATGGGATCTGGTGGAACGGATGGAACGGACTTGAACATGATGATTTCTTGCTGCCGGGATGAATTGCCATGGATACTTGACGTTGGGCCGTCTGCGAAGCGAGAATCAATTTAACCTGATACCCGAATAACATCGAGGGACCCCGGTTGATTTTGATACGTCGGGTCGTTCGATGTTTTTGCATTACATCCAAACAATTCTTGAATCTTTATGTCACAACCTGTTGGACTTTGGCTCGTCGGAGCCCGTGGTGGAGTGGCGACCGTTGCCGCCACCGGAATCGCTGCCTTGAATCAAGGAGCGACCGGTAACACAGGTCTGGTCACCGAATTGCCTCTGTTCAATGAGACTGATCTGATTGGTTGGGACCATGTGGTCATCGGTGGGCACGATATTCGATCAGGTTCATTGCTGGAAGAAGCTCGCAAATTTCAGCAAACCAGTCGCGCGCTGCCTGTTGATTTGATCGACCGAGTCAGCGACGAACTGAAGCAAATCGATCAACGGATTCGACCCGGGCTGTTACACGAATGCGGTTCGGCCATCGAAAACCTGGCTGCGGATGACGTCTTGAAAGACCAGCGACCAGTCGCGGCAAAGCTTCAGCAAATCCGCGACGATTTAAAACAGTTCAAGACAGAAAATAAACTTCAGTCCGTTGTCGTGATCAATGTGGCCTCCACGGAATTGCCGGTGGATGGTTCATCGTTGCCATCGACCTGGCAAGCAGCGGAATCACAGTTGCAGAAGTTTCCGGTCAGCTCGTTGTACGCGATCGCGGCCATGCAGGAAGGCTGCAGCTACGTCAATTTCACGCCTTCGTTAGGCAGTAATTGTGCGGCTCTGTGCGATTTGGCCGAGATTGCCGGTGTGCCACATGCTGGTCGAGACGGCAAGACTGGCGAGACCTTGTTGAAAAGCGCGCTCGCTCCTGTGTTTGCGATGCGAAACCTGAATGTCATGAGCTGGGTTGGGCACAACATCTTCGGCAACATGGATGGCCAGGTCCTGGATGACCCGGCGAACAAGCAAACCAAGGTGGAAAGCAAGGATCAATTGCTCGGCGAAATCCTGGGCTACAGCCCCCAGTCACACATCAGTATCGAATACATCAAGAGCCTTGGCGATTGGAAGACAGCCTGGGATCATATTCATTTTCAGGGCTTTCTGGGAACGCCCATGGTGATGCAGTTTACCTGGCAAGGGTGTGATTCGATTCTGGCAGCACCGTTGGTCCTGGACTTGTTTAGATTGGCGGAACGGGCTGGGCGGGCTGGCCAAACGGGAGTCATGGATTGGATGGCCTGTTTCTTTAAGTCGCCAATGGGCGTTTCGGAAAACAATCTGGTGCACCAGTTCTCGATGCTGGAGCAATGGGCGGCCAACATCAAATAACGCGGTTACCTTGGCTGGATTTCTATCGCGTCCAATTGCCGGAAAAGTTAAGATGTAGTCGAGTTCTGGGGAGCCACACCTGGCTGAAGGTCGGCGGCGAATTGTCGAAAAATGTCAAAAAAGGATTCCCGAATTTCCCGACGTCAAGCGACTGAATGGCTACTCTGCGGTGTGAAATGGCTTGCTGAGTCCGCAGTCCCCACAAATTGTTGTATATGAAATTTTGAGGATGACGATGAAAAAATCCCTGCTTACTCTAATCGTGATGCTGTTGACGATCCCCGCCGTGGCTCAAGAACAAGAACAGGAGCAAGAAAAATCCGGGCAGGCCAGCGGCCAGATGTTTATCGGTGATGGCAGTGTTGGATTGCCAAAAATCACGATGATGACGACCGACGGATCAAGTTTTGGCCAAGTGGCTTTTTCAACCGACATCAGTCAATTGGGCGGCATGGCACCTGACATTTTCGGGTTGGCTCAGAACAATGGTGTGCAAAAAGAGATTGAATTGGTCGACGAACAGCTCGCTCAAATGAAAGAGATCAACGAGGAATTTGCCAAACGAACGCAGGAACTGTTTGCTGGCATTCACGGTGAAAATGGCAATATCGATTTATCGAATATTGGGAACCTGGCGTCGACGATCAAGAGTATCAAAAAGGAAAAAGAAGATAAAATGAAAGAGGTGCTGTTGCCGCACCAGTTTGCTCGCCTGAAGCAAATTTCCTTGCAGACTCAAATGAAACGCAACGGTCAATCAACCTTGTTGGCCAATCAGGATATTGTCGAGGCGCTTGATCTTAGTGAGGAACAACAAGAGAAGATCAAGGAGCGTGCAGAAGAGTTGAAAAAAGAGTTGGAAGAAGATATCAAGGAGCTGAAGGAAAAGTCACGCCAGAAATTGTTGAAGGAGCTTACCTCCGACCAGCGCAAGAAACTGGAAGAAATGATGGGCGATGATTACACCCTGGAGACGCCTTCGTTCATGGAAAGCGCACGCAAACGTATTGAGAAAATGAAGAGCGAATCCAAAGAAGATAGATAATCGAACTCTCTGAATTCGATCTGCAACAATGCGAAGAACAAGGAAGCTGGTAGCGTTGATTCGTCGCCAGCTTTTTGCATTGATTAATCTTCCGGTAAAGCGATCACTCGCAAGTACTCGGCCAGCCGACCCTGCAAGTCGACCATCTGATGCCACTGGTTAATGTCAAGCTCGACCTTTGTGCTGCGCGGTTCGATATTTGCTGAACCGATGAGTCGTCGCATTTGCAAATGTACGAACTCAATGACTTCAGCCAACTGGGCGGCTTGACCAGGCGAAAGACGCGTTGGCAATTTGGGTGGGTCCAGTTCCAACAAACGCAATTGGGCATCTGATTGATTGACCAATTTATCCCAGTCAGATGTATGATTGCTGGCGTCCTGTGCGGTGACTTGTGGTGATTGGCAAATTCGTTTTAACCGCCGGTTAATTTCGCTACGCGATCCATAGACCAGAACGCTTCGGCCAACCGAGATCATGTCGCCGTGTCGCAAGATGCGCAAGTGGGTTTCCTCGCCGTTCACTTTGGTGCCGTTGGTGCTTGCCAAATCGGTTAGCACAAGATCTTCATGGTCACGCTGGATCTTCAGATGAAAACGACTTACTCGTTCGTCGTTTAATTGAATCGAGTTACCCTCTTCTCGCCCGATCGTGATCGGCGGTTTGAACTCGTCGTAGATTCGACCACGATCAGCACCGTCTACAATTCGCAGAGTAATCTGGTTCATAAGGTGCTGATACTCGAGAAGATTTTGAAGAGTGTGTACGGGCGATTGCCTTCATCAATTTTACGCCAAAAAAGTGGGCAGGAAAGGATTTGCTCGTTTCAATCGGCTGGAAATCAGGAATCCGACCGGATTTTCGGTGCATATTATCAAACGCCCGGAATTTCCAGAGCATCCGATTCAACTTGCGGGGGTCGGGTGGCGCGACGATGGACCCGCAAGAATGACTGCTCGTGGCGACTTGTATTCAATCAAAGTTTGGGTCTTGCGCGATTTGTCCGAAATGTTGTTCCAACAGTACCACGACAGGGGGGTAGTTGGGGCAGTACTCCAATGCCAGTTCCAACGTCTCCAGGGCATGCTGGCGATCGTCTTGTGCCAACAAACCCTTGGCAACGTTGTAAAGAACTCCAGCGGAAACCGGATGACGCTCGACTATCTTCCAGTACTTGTCCAAGGCGTGTTCCACCTTGCCACGCTTCAACAAACGATTCGCTTCATCCAATCCCTGGAAGGGCCCGGCCTTGATCGAATCACGACGGACTCGCAACCATTGAGTGATCGCCAGCGGCATGCCCAACAATCCAGGCAGGTTGCCGAATACCATTTTCCAGGTCTCGGGCTTCATGCAATCGTTGCAACATTGGACCGTTCGATGAGTCACTCCGGCGTGAAAGATAATGAACCAAAAGTAACCAATCGTGAACTCACGCGGGCGGCTGTACATCTGACAACGAGGGCAAGTGCGGTATTCGTTCTCATTTAGTTTGTCCAGTGACGGTAAGGACTTGTCAGTCATTGTGCATAGCGAATCGC
>CAZPOL010000138.1:0-11407 GCA_964588195.1 uncultured Pirellulaceae bacterium
TGCTTGTCCATCATCACGGACAGCATTTTCACGGTTGTCGAATAATTCGTGTCCCGCAGCTCGGCCAGTTCGGCGTGAATCACGCGAACGGGTGAGGAACCCTGATCCCAGAGAATCTGCAGAATTTGTAATTCCACTTCGGTCAGTTGATTCGAAACAGGTCGTGGCATGTGTGACTCCACTGGCTTTCGCCAACTTGACGGGCTTTCACCAACACTAAACCTTGCGGATCTTTGCTCGGTTCAGTTTGGCGAATTCGTTCGCTAATCTCGTTAATGCTAAATGTAGCGAAAGAATTCGCTAAGTCAAGTCAAGAAGCCAGCAGTGTTGCGAGCGGACAGAAATCAGCCTGGTCTGCCGTGTCGAAACACTAAGTTCCTAGTTCCGGATTCGTCGCATTGCACGATGATTCCGTGCTTTCCAGCCACTGTCGTTGGGCGTCGGCCGAATAGAAGGAAGCGAAGCAATCCAGTGCGGTGGCTCGAGCCAGCCATGCCGATATTCCGGTCAGGATCAAGAACGTTACGAACGGAAACGGGCTGCTCGACACAGCCGAGAGCATGACACAAAACCCGACGAACCCTGTTACGCCGGCCAGCAGACCGTTCACTTTGTTGTCGTAGCCAGACAAGCGAAAGTAATTTACCGCGATGGCCAGACTGCCTATTACCGGGGTGCCCAGCAAGGTCGCCCAAGTGATAAAACGCCTGGAAAAGAGGGCTCCCGTTTTAGAATTGAAACGACAGGGCGAAAACCGATAAGAATATTGGCGCACTGAAGACATAGGAAGTTCCTTTCAGAAGAGATGTGAAAAGACCTCCTCTTCCCGCAACGTCGTAACGCTGCACTCCTGATACTCCCAATCGTTTAATACCCGTTGGCTGACGTTCGGCCAGCAATTGACCTGGATTTCCCAAAATTTAGCCAGATTTTTTTATCGAAATCTCGAAGCTTTCGTCGGCAGGGGAAAGAACCAGCACTGATTGAGCTATTATGCAGGAACTAAAAGCGTTGCTGAAAAGGTACCGAGGTGCACGAGTCGAGATGATGCGATTAATTGTTGATGGCCGGTTGGCCGGTAGTATGAACATGGCGATCGACCAGGCCTTGTTGCAAAGTGCTGCTGAGTCAGAAATCGGTACGCTAAGAATTTATGGTTGGCAGCCTGCCACCGTTTCGCTCGGTTACTTTCAAAACTATGACACACGTGAATCCCATGCGGCCAGTATTGCCAGCCCGGTGGTTCGCAGGGCGAGTGGCGGCGGCGCGATCGTCCACGATCTGGAGATGACTTACAGTTTGGCATTGCCAGCCAGCGATCCCTGGGCAAGCCGAAATCGCGATCTGTTCGATACGATTCACCGTACGCTGATCGAATTCCTGGAGCAGTTGGGGGTGGAGGGATGTCGAGTGTTTGCGGAATCAAAACCGGAATCGAAGTCAGCTCCCTTTTTGTGTTTTCAAAGGCGGGCCAACGGTGATGTCGTCATTGGTGATGACAAGGTCATTGGCAGTGCTCAAAGACGGTTGCACAACGCGTTGTTACAGCATGGAAGTGTCCTTGTGCAACGCTCGGAAAAGGCGCCAGAGTTGCCGGGGATTGTAGATCTTTGCCCCGATAGTCAATGCACTTTGGAGCGTGTCATTGCAGGCTGGCCGCAGTATCTGGCTGAGCAAATGGCATGGGAATTGGTGGCGGGAGATCTGACTTCCGAAGAGGTGTCGGCTGCAAAATCGATTGAATCGGAACAATTCAGCAGCGATTCATGGACACGCAAGCGTTAGTGAATGCAGGATAACGGGAAAGGGGCAAAGACCCGCTTTGGCGGATTTTCCGGCCTTGTCGAAATTGGGTCAGTATAACTTTCTGCTCACGTACGGGTTTGCGGCATCTGCAGGAATTTGTCCAAACCATTAGTGGCAGACGTTGCGAAATCGAAACACTTGCTTAACCCAATACGCAGTATTTAGAAGTGCGGATGCTAAGGATTGAGGGCCAAGGATTGGCTTGTAATCCGCCGATAATACAAAATCACAGCATTGCAGCATGGCAGATTCGCTGCCTATAATATGAGGCTGAGGGAGCATTTATAGCTTTACGTTTTAACAAAGACGTGACGGACCAATACTGGCGGCAATCCAGTGGCGGACTTTTCCATGACTCGCAATGTGCGAGCCAAACGGGGGATTTTTCAGGAAGTAGCTTATGCAAGTAAAGCTCAAGGTAATTGGCGGAAGAAACGATGGTCGCGAGATCAAGATTTCCGTCCCTAAGTTTGTAATCGGGCGCGGTGATGACGCTCATTTGAAGCCCAGCAGTGACCTTGTCAGCCGAAATCACTGTCTGTTGAATATCGAAAACGGTTCATTGACGGTTTCCGATATGGGCAGCCGAAACGGGACTTTCGTAAATGGCGAGAAACTTGAATCAGCGCACGTTGCCAAAGTTGGTGACACGTTGCGTGTCGGTCGGCTGCAATTCGAAATTTTGATTGACCACGGGAAACCGGGCAACAAGAAACCGAAGGTGGGTGGAGTCGCCGACGCGGCTGCGAGAACGGTTTCCGGAAACGGCAATGCCGACTTTAACGAAGACAGTATCAGCGACTGGCTGGCGGTGAATGACGACGAGGGACAATCGTTGCAAGACACCCAGCAATTCAAACTGGAAGATACGCCTTCCAGTTTGTTTGAACGAACTGACCCGGTTTCCGAAGAAAAGGAGACGGAGGAACAGGAAGCGACAGATGTCGAAGGACCTTCCTCAGCAAAGTCGATCACGGAATCTGGCAGTAAACGCCACAAGAAATTCAAAAAGCTGCCTCCTCAGGAAGTGGCCAAAACGGACAGTTCCACGGACGCGGCAGATGATGTACTGAAAAAGTTCTTCAATCGCCGTTGATCGTTTGATCGAATGGAAAAACTCAAACAGCTCTGGATCATGGTCCAGGGCTTTTTTTGGGTCTGGATTCCCGCCTTGCGAGTCGTTCGGCTAGCCGCTCCGCAGCTGTTGTTTGGAGGATGAAGGTTTTTTAGGAGAACCTTGTCGATTATCATCAAGATCTGGCAGTGCCGGGCGAATCATCCCATCATTGTTTGGCGGAAATTTCGAGGCGGAAATTTCGAAAACATGAAACCTGGTGGTAAGAACCCTGGTACATGTCATCTGAAGTCGAGAGGATCCAAATTGACTGAAGAATTTAGAAGTCTGGTGACTCGCTGTCTGGCGGGCCAATCATCTGCGCAAATCGATTTTGTGCGGCAGTTTCAAGGTCCGGTTTTTGGTTTCTGCATGCGCATGCTCAGGCAACGCGAAGATGCCGAGGATTGCACTCAGGAAACCCTGATTCGCGTGATGAAGAATCTGCACCGTTGGGATCCCACAGGAAAGTTCGAGCCTTGGCTCTATACCATTGCAGGAAATCGTTGTCGCACACGAATTTCCAAAAGATGTCGCCGCCCCAATTCGGTCACTTTGGAAATTCCGGTCGAAGACAATACGCAGCTTTACCAGGCTGCCGAATTGTTGTCTGAGGAAATTGAACTGGCTTTGGAAGATTTAAGAAGCGAGTACCGTAACGCATTTACATTGTTTCACCGACACGAACTCAGCTATGAGGAGATCGGCGAAATGATGGAAGTCCCGCTTGGTACGGTCAAGACATGGGTTCATCGCGCAAGGCGTGAATTGGTGAACCGGTTGTCAAAACGGGGGGTAATTGAGGAATCGAAACGTGATTTGCGAAAAGTTCGAAAACAGAGTGCAGCAATTGCTGGATGAAAGAGCGAGTCTTTCGCTTGACATCCAACTACGACAACATGCAGAGGATTGCATGGATTGTCGCGCTGCGCTGAATGTCTACGAGTGCTTTGCAACGTTTCCAGTTTCCGATCTGGAAAGCGAATCGATCCCGAAAAATCTGGTGGCCACAACAGCGGAGGAATCCGTTTGGAAATTGCGACAAAAGCATCAGGTTCAGAATCGTTTCATGATGGCTGCTGCCGCCTTGTTGTTCATTGGCTTTGCTTTGGTTTCACAGCCTGCTCCTTCACCTGGCGTCGCGTTTAATGATGCGGTTGTGGACTCTACGCAGACCACCATGACCACAGCGGCTGTCGAAGAAAATTCTGTGGCAAACGATTTTTCGAACCTGCTTTACGATACATGGACAACCAGCAAGTCGTGGACAGGAAGCCTGGCGGATTCGTCCTACAACAATTTGACATCGATTGGCGACATCGATTTAACTGCCTTGCTGCCCCGCGAATCTACCCGAGTCGTCCAGAGTATCCCGGCGACCATTGAAACGATCGAGCCGATCTACCGGTACTCGATCGACTTTCCAATGATGAACCGTTGGTCTTCGGGAATCAATTACACGATTGGACTGATTCAGGGTTCTTTTAACCAGCCGCCTGCCGACACATCGCCTGTTCCAGGAGATGACCTTGGCGATCGAGCAAGTTCCGGCAATACCAATATTTGCTAGAGCGATGCCGGCCGATGGTTGCAAATTCAGCAGGCTAGACTTGCTCCAGCCAAATCTCTCGCCAGAACAAGTGCAACAGCCGCGAGCAGAACCGTCGGTCTTCCGGTTGGCAATGTAAGTCTTCCAGCACAATGGACGGCGTCTTCATCGTGATCAGTTTTCCAGTCCGCTCGTCGACGATTCTTGAAATACGTGCACTGACGTTCAGAGTTTGACCGCAATACCGCAACATTACCGGATCAAACCATAGCCCTCGGTTTTTACCGTTCACGTCCAGAGTCGAAATAATCTGGTCTTTGGTTTTGACGCGAACCCGATCGCCGGGTTGAAGATTCAAGTCAGCCACTGGAGTCGTCTTCCGTGTGCCAGCGATGCCGTTGCTTTGTCCTTTGACTCTGGCCAACAGACCGCTGCACAACGAACTGGCAAGCGAGATGACGGAGACGCGATTCAAATTTATCTCGTTGATGTATTGCGAAACATCAGTCTGAGAACGCCGCGGCGCGATGTTGAATAGCTCCGTCGCTTGACATGAAACAAGTCGCTGCCCATCAGGATCGACAGTGGAAATATTTTTTTGAATCAATTCTTCGAGTTCATGAAGGGCCGCTCGTTCGGCTGCCTCGAACGAATCGCCTGTATCGCGATCAGCATTGCTTTCGTGCGATTCCAGCCAGCTGGTTTTCCACATCATTGGGCAAGCCATCTGGCAACCGCCTTGAGCCTGGCCGTCACACCGGTTTCCACTCAGCAAGACACAACCGTCCAGCTTGCCAAAATACATCCCGTCGGGCTGTTGCACACAAACATTGTTGACGCGGCGAGTCACTTGCAAAGTTTGACCCAGATAGGCAAGCATCTGAGGCAAAAACGGCAGGCCTTCGCTGCGGCCTTTCGAATCGAGCGTCTTTAAGATCGATCGTGCGTCACAAACCCGGACCGTACTGCCGACTTTTGGCCACCGTGAATTCACACGCGACTGGTTGCCTGTATCTTTCGCGTCGCCAGAAATGGCCATGATGTGGTTCGCCCGGGGACAACGGTATGCGGGTATCAAAGGCAGGGTTTGAAGGGATAACCAAAAGCGGTCCCCATATACAATATATATGGGATGTATGAGGGGTTTGTGATGTTGTGCCCATTTTGCTTAGGACGTCGCTTGTCGTATTCGGCCCTATTTGTGCGCCATTGCACGACTTGGCAGTGAAAAAAGGCGAACCCACCCGCTTATTCGTTACAGCCTGCCTGCTTTCCTGTCTTGCCTCACCCAAAAAGATGAAATTCTCGTCACGCTTTGCCTAAATGATGTATTTTTTCAACGTCACCAGCAATGGACTCGCCAAACTCTTCCACCGCTCGGTTGACGCTCCGATTCCCCCAACTTAATGGAAGCAAAGAGATGGCAAAGAAAGCAGCAAAGAAGACAGCAACCAGCAAGAAGTCTCCAGCAAAGAAGAATGTCAAAAAGAAGGCTCCTGCCAAGAAGAAGGCCAGCAAGACTACCAAGAAGTCGGCCAATCCAGAGTTGAAGTCGATGGACGAGACAGGCCGTCGGGAAAAGGCTGCGGACCGCCGAATGGAAGAAGCTCCTGTGGCTTCAGAGCGACGCAAAACCACTCGTCGCCGTCAAATCGATCCGACCACATGTGAGCGTGACTACACGGACCGCGAGATTGAATTCATGCACGCCATGGACGACTACAAACGCACCAGCGGTCGTATGTTCCCGACATGCAGCGAGATTCTGGAAGTGATTGAGAAGTTGGGCTATCGCAAAGTAGATATGCCAGCAGAGGCAACTGAGCAAGACAATGGTGAGAATAGCCCACTGGCACTGCCAATCGTGGACAACGCTGACGTAACCGACATCAACACGGTCGTCTAGGCTTTCCGATTGCAAGCAGACTGCTGGCATTTGTTCGGAACTCGTTAAAACAAAACAACCTGAATGGCATTCGGATTTTCTCCGGGTGCCATTTTTTCGTTGTTCGCCCTCGTCATTCGCAGGTTTGATCTTGAGCCAAACCTGGTGGTTTTCTATTGTTCTGCGGAATTTCCTGCTGCGGCGTGTTGCCGTCGCATGCGACCTGACCCGAAACCGCATGAATACATATGGCCAACCGCTTTCAATCCAACGGACTGGTAACCCTGACAGGGTTTCTGATTCTGGCGACGACGTTGCTGTCGGGATGCAATTTTTCTGCGACGGGTTCGAACCTACAGGGCAAGCGACTCTTTGAGCAGGGGCAATTCGCTCAGGCGATCGATATGTTTCAGCGTTCGATTCAAGCGAATCCCCGCAACGCCGATGCATATTACAACATGGCGTCGACTTACTTGTTCCTTGGCAAGCAACAAAAAAACAGTTCCTGGATTCAGCAAGCCGATCAGTTGTACCGGCAAGCTTTGAATCTGGATCCTAATCATGCGGACGCCTATCGAGGGCTCGCTTCTTTGATGGTCGAAAATGGCAGGGCCGCAGATGCATTCCAGATGGTTCAGAATTGGCGCGCTCGCCAGCCAGGTTCGGCTGAGCCGCTGATTGAATTGGCGCGTATGTTCCGTGAGACAGGAAACCGGGGCACCGCCAGCCAGTTGCTGGTCGATGCCTTGAATATCGATGGTACGAACGCTCAGGCACTGAAAGACATGGGGCAGATTCGCGAAGAAGCTGGCGAGTACGCTCTGGCGTTGCAAAACTATATTCGATCGTACCAATCGAATAACCTGCAGACCGATGTGGCTCAGAAGATCGCCTCACTTCAGGGCCTGACCAGTTCGGCCGGCCAAACGTTCCCGTTCCAGCCAGGCCAGAACCGATTGGGAAGTATCAATCAATACGTCCCGCGTTAGAGCCTTCGATCGCTCGGCGAAATTCAGGTAACAGGCCGCCGTTCCTTGCATAATCATCACAAGCCGAACACCGGTTCGTGGAATCCGTTCTGGATGATGAATCGCTGCCTCGTTGTGGTGATCCGGCAACAATAGAATGGGAAGTTGTCCCTCGTCGCTTTCCCAGCTGCGATTTGGACGGCTTCCTTTCTTTGTTCTGCGTGTCGATTAATGGTTTGGACTACCGGTCTGCTGATTGCGATTCTTGTTTTGTCGGCGGACCTTGCTGCGCGGCAACCGGTTGATGAAGTCTCAACGCATATGTTGACGGCGGTCGGCTGTCTGTTGCTCGCTCCAGGATTCGCATTCCTTCAATCATTCGTAACCGTGCGGCGTTGGCGAGGTCGGCATTTGATGGAGCATCGCGTCGAATTCTTGCGCCGATCCTTGTTGGGTTGCAACCTTGTCATTTGGTTGTTTGGTTGCGTTTCCTTGCTGGTCATCGCCAAGTGGCCTCAGTTGATACGCGAGAATTGGGGACTGGGTCAGATTCCATTGTTGGACGAACTGGCGCTGGCAATTCCGATGCTCGGATCCGTGTTGCTTTCGTGGATCGTGATTTACGATGCGGAGAATGCATTGAAGGGGGAGCTGGAAACGCCTCAAACGAAGCGTAGCCATTTGGCTCTTTCCCGTTTGAGAACGTTTGGCGGGTTGGTATTGGCACCGCTGGCGATGTTGTTCTTGTCCCGTGACCTGTTGGCCATGTGGTATCCGGAAGGGCTGTCTCCACTGGGGACTTGCATGTCGTTCATCGTATTTCTGGTCGTCTTGTTGGGTGTCTATCCGTTGTTGTTGTCGATGACCTGGAAAACCAGACGAGTCGAAGATGCTGCATTAAGATCGAAACTGGAAAATGCCGCAAAAGAGGCTGGTTTGGCAAATGAGCAATTCCGGGTTTGGGATACTGATTCAACGATCACCAATGCCTTGGTTGTCGGAGTGATTCCTGGATTGCGTCGTGTGTTCTTGTCCGATCAACTACTGGAAAGATTTGACCAAGACGAAGTGGTGGCGGTCTACCGGCACGAGTTAGGACATGTCGTTTACAACCACTTGCATATGCGGTTGGCCATGGTCCTGGTACCTCTACTGGCGATTAGTGCCGTCGTTGTCATGTCGGGGGAGCAAGCCACGGCATCGGACTACGCGAACAATGGGATGCGATTGACGGTTTGGTTCGCGTGTATGCTGGCCTTTCTGTTATACGCCTCGAAGGTCGTCACCAGGTTTATTCGTCGCTCGGAGGTTCAGGCAGACCTGTTTGCCATTAGTCGACCGAACGGCAAGATCTGTATTCGCCGAGCCGAGGTGTACTGCCAGGCTCTCCTGAAGATGGGCGCCATTTCTCCGGAACTGTACGAACAGTCCACGGCGGCTCATCCGTCAATCGTGTTGCGGACGCAGGTTATTCGTCAGGTGGTCAACCAGCCGGAACAGGCCAGCAAATTCCACCGGCGTTTCCGAAGCGAGCAACAAATCGCCGCCGCTTGCCTGGTGGCATTGGTGGTGTTCGCGGTGTTGGTTGGGCAGATCATCTAGAGTCACCGGGTGCGGCCCAGACGGCAGATGGTTTGTGAAAGGCACTGGTTGTGTCGCTGTTTGATTCCATGATTGGGCCGTTACAACCGGTCTGACCCGATATTCATTCGGGCGATTCGTGGCTGGATTATCCAGAACTCACTGCGCAGATCCGTAACCGCGACCCATACTTTTCGGCCCCACCACATGATGACGCATGGCGGATGCGTTGTCGCACCTTCCCCTAGTGGGAGGCAAGTAGAATCGAATCGTAAGGACCAGCAAAATGAATCTTCAGGAAATCAAGATCGCCAAACAATTGAGACGCAACCCGCACGTCCGGGCTCGAAAATTGCGAGTTGGCAATCAGGATGGAATGCTGGTCATCGAAGGAATGGTCGATTCGTTCTTTGCAAAACAAATGGCTCAAGAGTCCATTCGATTGTCGGGCGATCTGGAAGACATTGCTGAAATCGACAACCGCTTGCAGGTGGAATGGGTCTAGTGTTCGTATTGGCCGTCTGATTTCTGACCGGCCTGTTCTTTCCGCGACATACCCTCTGGCCCGCCGATTAGCGATCTGCCAACCCTCGCCCCGCTCTCTCCCCTTGAAAGCCTGGCGACAGAGTTTGATACTGGTTGATTCAATTGACCTGCAAACTCATTCGATTCTGAGGAATTCAATATGTCACGTTCCGGCGCGATTACCTTCAAGGGTACCCCAATGACATTGGTCGGCGAGGCCCTGCAAGTTGGCCAGACGGCTCCAGACTTTACCCTGCACTATTTTCAAGATGGCATGCAAACACTGACGCTGAAGGATTTGGCTGGCAAGCCGACTTTGCTCAGCGTCGTGCCGTCACTGGACACCGGCGTTTGTGCGATCCAAACCAACCAGTTCAACGAGCGACTTTCCAGCCTCGGCGATTCGATCAACGCCTTTACGGTCAGTTGTGACTTGCCGTTTGCCCAGGGTCGTTTTTGTGGCGACAACAATGTGACGATGCGAACCGCCAGCGATTACCAGAACCGCAATTTTGGTGACAGTTGGGGCATGACCATCGACGAATTGAAACTGCACGCCCGTGGCGTCTTCGTTTTGGATGGCGCAGGCAAGATTGTCTACGCCGAAGTCGTTTCGGAAGTGGTCGACCAACCCAATTACGACGAGGCACTGTCGGCACTGAACGGTTTGCTGGCTTCCGCCTGATTTTCCCGAGCCCAGCTACGTCGATCAATTCATCAGGCACACCATCGGGTGTGCCTTTTTTATTGCGCGGTGCTTCATGTTACGATGTCTCTTGTGAAGGCTGCTTTGGTGTAATAACGAACTCGCGATTCGCGCATAGTGCAGGGAGTTAATCGGATGACCCGTGTAATTTTGTTTTGTTTAACTTTAACGACTCTTGGTCTGCTCTGTCCCGCGGCAAGCAATGGCCAGTCGCATGATCAAGCAAAAGATGTTGTGCTGGTTGAGGTCGAGTCGCTGACGGAAAAAGGTGGCTGGGTTGTCGATCAACAATTCATGGATCTGATGGGATCGCCGTATCTGTTGGCTCACGGTTTAGGCGAACCAGTGCCCGATGCATCAGGTACCGTCCGCTTTCCTGCAGCCGGCGATTACCGTGTATGGGTTCGAACTCGAGATTGGGTAGCGCCTTGGTCCGCACCAGGTACTCCCGGCAAATTCCAGTTGTTGATTGACGGTGTTGCGCTGGAGGAAGTTTTTGGAACCAAAAGCGATCCTTGGCATTGGCACGATGGTGGAATGGTAACGGTTGGTGAATCAGCCACGATCGCTCTGCATGATCTGACCGGGTTTGAAGGACGCTGTGACGCCATCTTGTTCAGTCGCAACGCTGAGTTCGTACCGCCCGAAGGCGACGACTTGCAACGTCTGCGAGCGAAGGTGCTGGGGTGGGACAAAGATCCTCAAGACCTCGGTCACTTTGATTTTGTCGTGGTGGGTGGAGGAGTCGCCGGAACCGCGGCCGCAGTTTCGGCCAGCCGTCAGGGTCTAAAGGTCGCTTTGATTCAGGATCGACCAGTCCTCGGAGGTAACGGCAGCAGCGAGATTCGTGTTTGGCCAGAAGGGAAAATCAATCACCAGCCCTATCCAAGAGTCGGAGACATTGTTGGTGAATTGATTCCGAAAAAGCCGCTTGGCAATTCCAATGCGGTCGATGCCCATTACTACGACGACGCTCGCAAGTTACGTGTTGTGCAGAATGAATCGAACATCACCTTGCTATTAAGTCATCGCGCCATTGCGGCAACCGCCAGTGATGCGACGATTCGTTCCGTCGTGGCTCAGCATGTAGAAAGCGGCCGCCGAATTCGCCTTTCGGGCAAGTTCTTTCTGGACTCGACCGGCGACGGCGTGTTGGGAGCGATGGTTGGCGCCGACTTCGAACTAAAGGAGACCGGCAATCTTGGCTCATCGAATCTCTGGAAGGTCGACGCCATTGAAAAGAACGAACCGCAAATCAAATGTGAGTGCGAGG
>CAZPOL010000139.1:0-4284 GCA_964588195.1 uncultured Pirellulaceae bacterium
ACCGAGCATGCTCACGCAAAACTTATCCAATACCATCGTTCGCGTAAGCATGCCATCTCCAAGTGGTGACTCTTGCTTGAAAACGGCGTGAACAGGGCACCCACAATACTCAAGTCATCGGTCGTATCGAAGTCACGTGCAGCGCAAGTTGGGTGCCATGTTTACGCGAGTGCAACGGTTGGTTCAGACCTCAGAACCGAGCATGCTCACGCAAAACTTATTCAACGCCATCGTTCGCGTAAGCATGCGATCTCCAAGTGGTTACTTTTCCTTGAAATTGGCGTGAACATGGCACCCACTTTTTTCGATGCTATCGTTCGCGTAAGCATGCCATCTCCAAGTGGTGACTCTTACTTGAAAACGGCGTGAGGCATGACACCGCACTTTGCATGTTCGGACAATGATTCTGAAAGGACAAAAAACTTCAAAATGCTTGTCTCTTTCTGCTATCAAAAAACTGGTCTTGTCCTTCTTCGGCGGTTCCTGATACATGTCGCCTCCAAAAATTTTCGTTTAGTAGATTTGGAGTGCTACGCAATGTCGCGACTGAAATCCCTGATGGCTATTGTTTTTCTGGTGGTTGGTTTCCAATTTTGTAACCCGACCGTCGTCAGTGCGCAAAATGCCGAACTGGAAGCGTTGAAGTTGCAGATTGAAGAAGCCACAGGAATGGATCTGGCGGCGCTGCTGGAACGGTTGGACGAAGGATTCCAGGCGTACGAGAGGCAACTGCAGGCCGTTTTGCGAACTCGTTTGCTCGAAGAAAAAGAATTCATCGCCAGAGTCATTTTTCTGGTACAGGAAGAAGGGTTGCCCAAAAACCTGGTCGATTCTGCCTGGCTGTGGGTGCGAAAGAACCGAGCGGGCACCCCTTATCCCTTTGTGTATTTCGAGCGTGTACTGCGATTGGAAGCTGAAAAGGCCGGAGTCTTCTTGCCCAGTTTTGACCGAACGATTTACACGGATCGCAGTGCCTTGCGAGAACGACGACTGCAGCAACGAAGGTTGCAAGAGCAACAACTGCGCACGCGTTTCCGTTAGTACTGCGTTGGGACTTGTTCATGGCCATGCTTCGCCTGGCCATGGCACCCGATTTGGAAAAGTGAGCCAAGGCAAAACCGTGGCTATCGACGACTATCGCCAAAACGGCTGATTTTGCCACGGTGCAAATTCGTTAGTCGTCGACGACTGACGTAAAACGAAAGTAGTCGAACTGAATCTCGATTGGATCGGCCGCCCGGTTGCCTCCGTTCTTGGCGTACAGTCCGACTTTCTGTGGACCCGAATCGACATTCCATTCTTTTGCGTCGAACATCAATTCCAGTTCCTCGACCGATTTGCCGGCGTAACCGTACAGTTTCCCGTCGCGGCAGATCAGTCGCAGAATCAGCTCACTGGTCTCGCCTGGATCTGCCCCTTGAAACGTGGACTCCTGATCCACCTCCATACCCCACGTGACACTCAGCCCTGATGGGTGCGGGCGATGATATTCGAAGCTGAGTTTCACATAGTTGTCGTCGTCGTTGTACAGGATGATGCCGCACTGATGATAATAGGCGGATGGATGAAAATCCGATATTTTGACTTCGACTTGATAGTCAATGTCGGGTGCCAGCGGGTTGGTCACCAGGTGAAAATTCTTCGGTAGATTTCCCTCCGATAGTTCATCCTCTTCCGGGTTCCCATTGATGGAGCCGCGTTGGGTCGTAATCGTTAGCTGACCCGGGTTGGTTTCCAGTGAGACCATTTCCTTGTCTGGTCGCAAGACTTCCCAATCGATCTCAAAGGCTCCATCGAAATCGTCAAACAGGTCGACGGACATTGCCTGACCTTTTTCGGGTTCCGATTTGTCAGTTTCCTGTTCCTCTTTTTTTTCTTGTTCCTGCTCCTGTTCCTGTTCCTGAACAAGCCACATGGTCGCAGAGCACGGTGTGGTGGATACAACAACAACCAAGACGATGGTTGTCAGGGCTATCCAGCGAGTCACGAATTCAAGATTCATTTCGGCCTCCCGGTTTGTTTCCGTCCGGTTCTATCGAGCAACCCGCAAATTATCGCGGATACCAGTTTCCGAGGCAAATCCTGTGGCCGACGGCCGAGTTGCTCGTTCTGGCAGGACATTCCGGGAGTGGCTACGATAACGTGAAAATCGCTGAATCCAATTATTACATGAGACTCCACATGACCCAAACCAGGAAACGCCCGGCATCGAAGCCCCAAACCAAATCCAGTTCTGCCAAGCGGAGCAAGGCCGTGACCAGCAAGACAAAGACAAAGACGAAGGCGAAATCCACAACCGCAAAAAAATCGTTGTCCCAATCGTCCTCCAAAAAGTCAAAGGCCAGGAAGTCGCCTGCCCGGAAATCGAGCACCAGCAAATCGACTAAAAAGAAAGCGGCGACGATCAGCGTGGATTCATTGTTGCGGAAGTTTGAAAAGGAACGTACGCAGAAAGAACAATTGCTACAGACATTGCAAGCCAGGCAGGTCGATCTGCACGAGAAGACTCGCAAGATGCAAGAACAGATTGCGACGAACAAAGACAGAATCAAGGAGACGCAATCGCTCTTGTCGAATCTGGATGCGGATCGTGATGCACAAGTGAAAGAGTTGTTGGCGAAGTTAGGCGTCCAGATCGATTCAGCCGGGCCCTCTCCATTGGGCTCCTCGACTGCACATTCGTCATCCGATACCGATTCTTCCTCTGCAGAAAAATCCACCGCTGATGAGACCAGGCAATCACCTCAATCACCGATGAGTTTCGCAAACGGTCGAGAGTGAAGCGGACGAGTTTGAAAGACGAATTAATCGTGCTGGTACAAAATTTCGGTACCAGCCGCCTCGTCGCAGAACCACTCGGTGCCGTTGGCTTCGCGACGAAAGACTTCACGACCCATGACGAAGGTTTGAGTCGGCCAGCCTGTAAGCGTCGTCCCGTTCCAGGGGCTCCAGCGGCACTTGGTCTGTTGTTGGTCGTTCAGAATTATTTCCGAGTGCTGTAGATCAACCACGGTCAGGTCGGCGTCGAAGCCAACTTCGATCCGGCCTTTGTTGGCAATGTCCCAAACTTCGGCCGGTGCCTGGCACATCCACGAAACGACTTGTTGGATCGTACAGCGATTTGCGTTGACTTGATTCAACATCAGTGCCAGCGAGTTTTCCACCGCAGGTAAACCGGAAGGGCAAGCCGGGTAGGGGCGTTGTTTCTCATCAAGCGTGTGAGGGGCATGATCCGTGGCAACGACCTGGATCTTGCCGTCCAGCAATGCTTGAAAGAGAGCCTGATTGTCTTCCGCATCCTTAATCGACGGATTCATCTTCACCAACGATCCCAGCTTTCGATAATCGTCAACATTGAAGAACAGATGGTGCGGGCAGACTTCGGCGGTGACGTATTCACGAGCTTCAAAAATCGGGTCGATCTCGGCGGCCGTTGAAACATGCAGCACATGGAACCGATGCTTGTGTCTGATCGCCAGATCGATTGCCCGTCGCGTTGCCACAATCGCTGCCTTGTGGTCGCGGATTTCCGAGTGCACGGCGATATCGTTTCGGCCAATGTGAATTTCCTGATTAACGCGAATCGTCGTTTCGTCTTCGCAGTGGGCACAAATGGGAAGTGTGGTCTCTGCAAAAATTTGCTCAAGAGCGGCTTGCTCATCCACCAGCAGGTTTCCAGTGCTGGAACCAATGAAAATCTTGATGCCGGGCGTTCGTTTGGCTTTCTGCAATTCGATGACGTTATCGCAAGTGGCACCGATATAAAATCCGTAGTTCACCAGCGATCGGTTCGACGCCAATTCCAGTTTTTCATGCAAAGCTTGAACTGATGTGGTGGTCGGGTTGGTGTTGGGCATTTCCAGAAACGACGTGACTCCGCCCCGGGCACAGGCGCGACTGGCGTGCTGCAGGTCTTCTTTGTGAGTCAAACCGGGCTCGCGAAAGTGGACTTGGTCATCGATCACGCCCGGGATCAGGAACTTGCCATCCAGATCAATGACTTTGTCACAGGCTAAATCTTCGGTGACATCGATTCCGGCGATTTTTTGGTCCTCGACCAGCAAGCAACCATTGACGATTTTTTCAGGAGTAACAATCTGTGCGTTCTTGAATAGTGTTTTCATGCCGACATCGTTACAAAATTTTCATGTTTGCGAAATGGTGGTGCAGAAATGGTGGTGCAGAAACGGTGGTGCAGAAACGGTTGCAAAGACATTTTTCCTGGCCTTCCAATTTGGGGGCCGCTGGCAAAATCCTGTTAGGATAAAATCCGGGCACCAAAAC
>CAZPOL010000139.1:4384-7487 GCA_964588195.1 uncultured Pirellulaceae bacterium
CCAATTTGGGGGCCGCTGGCAAAATCCTGTTAGGATAAAATCCGGGCACCAAAACAGACTTCAACAAAACTGAGCGACCACGACAGCGGAATTTTATGAACGGAACCAATACTCCTGCCGAGCAGGCTTTTTTTGAAGCAGTCGTCAATAGTCAGGTCGATACCGTCAAGCAATTGGTGGCCGGCAATCCTGAATTGTTGCAGGCCTACGACTACAGTTGCTTCGGTGCCACTCCGATCACTCGTATTTGCTTTTACGAGAACCGGGCAATGTTGAAGACGTTGTTGGAGCTTGGGGCCGACGTCAATCGTCGCAGCGATTGGGACATGGGTCCGTGGAGTCCGTTGCACAGTGCGGTTTTCATGCGTAATCCAGAGCTGACGAATTTCCTGTTGGATCACGGAGCGGAATTGGATGCTCATACAGCCGCCGGGTTGGGGCGAGTCGACGACCTGAAAAGGATGCTGGAATCTTCGCCCGCGATCGTGCATGAACCGGGTGGCGATGGTTGCACGCCACTGCATTTCGCCGACACGAACGAGACCGCTCAATTGTTAATGGATCACGGCGCCGATGTGCACGCGCGTTGCGTTGATCACTACAGCACACCGGTCCAATACCTTGCCGACAAACGTCCGCATGTCGCGCGGTATCTGTTTTCCAGGGGAGCGACGGCGGATATCTTTTCGGCTATTCTCGCCGACGACCAGGAAGTCGTCGCGCGGTTGATCGAGGAATGTCCTGGAGTGTTTGACCAGCGAATCAATCAGGAGACGTTTCCTCCAGGACCGCAGCATGATGTGCACAACATCATGACGTTTTCAATCGGAGGCGACTCGACACCGATGCACGCCGCCGCGAAATCGAATCGCGTTTGGGCGATCGATTTGTTGGTAAGTGCCGGGCACTGTCCAAATGTGCGCGGCGGCTACGACGATGCAACGCCGCTGCATTTGGCGGCATGGAATGATCAGCCCGAGGTCATTGCCGCATTGTTGAAACATGGTGCCGATATCAATGTCCGATCAGGTGAGATTCACAACAACTCGCCGGCCGGTTGGGCGATCGTTGCAGGATCGGCAGACGCATTTCAGGTGTTGATGGATCACGAGCCGGAGATTCTGGATTGGTTCAGGGATGATGCCAAGGCGGCGGTTGCCGGCGAATTTGCGAAATACAAGACAGTGCCTCAGCAGAACTACGATCGAATTCTGAAAAGGCTCGCTTAGTCGATGTGTGCGAACGTCGATGTATGCTAACGAACGGTTATGGAGCAGTGGTGGTAACCGTCGTGAGCTCTTTTTTCGTTATTGTTGACTGACGTATGTGCTCAAGCTGGGGAACGATGTTTGACACATCGAAATATGGATCGATAATTGGTAAATGAGTTCAAACGATTCCAGGTCCTGAGTAATCTGGCTGAGCTGTTCAATGGGACAATTCGCCTGGATTATTCAATTAAGATTATTCAATTAAGTAACTGGTTGGTTTTTTCTCGCTCATCCAACTCCACTTTCTTCCAGAGTCAGGGGCAATATGACGCGGCAAACATTCGGCTGCCCAGCCGGCTTTCTTTCCATCTTTTCAGTCTTGGTGTTTAGCTTGGTGTTTGGTTTGGCGACGTGCTCGCTTCACGGGCAGGATGCCAACCAAAGTGCCAGGTCAAATCAAAAACCGTACCCGATCAAGGGCATGGTGAAGATCAATCCAAAGATTTTCAAGTTGGATATTCCCAATGGTGAGCTCCGTTTACCCCTGGATGGTGAATGTGTGATGACCAAAGACGAAGCTGGGAAGCGAGTTGTTGCGAAGGTGCATACCGGGGTAGGTGAAAACTATGTCGTGATGCTGCCCAACGGAAGCCTGGTGGGTCGAATGGGCAGTGACGTCGAAGCCACGGACGAAAAATTCAAGGCGGCGACTCATGCTGAAATCGCCGCAGAGATTATTCGAGAGAATGATTTCAAGGGTTTCAAGTTTGAAGAGACGGAACACTTTGTGCTTGTCTACAACTGTTCGCCACAATTCGCGCGAGTAACTGCACGTGTGATGGAGACGATGTTGGACGGCGTGATGAAGTTTGCTGAACGGCAGGGAATTACGGTTCACGAACCGGAAGTGCCGCTGCCCGTGATTGCCTTTCACACCGACCGGGACTTTCAGACATTCAAGCCGATTCCTCCCGGGGTCGCCGCTTACTACGAGATCAGCTCCAACCGTGTCGTCTTGAAAGAGGAGTCGGCGTTGTCGCGAATGGGACGACCTGACCTGGCAGAGGCTGAATCGCTTTCAACGATCGCTCACGAAGGTTGTCACCAACTGTTGCACAACATCGGAGTGCAGCAACGATTGTCGCGATGGCCATTATGGTTAGGTGAAGGGATCGCCGAGTACATGGCTCCGACAGAAGTTAAATCCAAAAGAAGCCTGGCCTGGAAAGGCGCCGGCCAGATTAACGATTTGCGAATGTTTGAGTTCGAGACGTTTATGCAAAAGCAGTACGTCAAAGGATTCGATGGCGACACGATTGACGGTACCGTTCGCGCCGGGAATCTGGACTCGACAGGTTATTCGGCGGCGTGGACCTTAACGCACTATCTGGCGAACGAGCGCAAGGCAGATTTTGATCGCTACATGCGTTACCTCAGCCGGATGGCACCGCTGACCGGCATGGTTCCAGACGTGATCAACGATGAAGTTCAGAAACAATACACCAAGGAAACGTTTCCCAAAGTGGAAGATAGCCTGACGCATTTCAAGGCATTCTTTGGCGAGGACATTGCCGAGATCGAAAATGAATTGGTGCAGTTCCTGATCAAATCGACTCGCCGTACCTATCAGTCACCGGTCGCCGATTACGCACACGTCGTCGCACTGGCTGTGGTGCCTGGTTTGGAAAAGGATCAAAAGTTTGCCTGTTTCTTTTTGCAAGAGGCCGATGTTGCCGAATGGGCGACGGAGTTGAAGGAGACTTTGTCCGAATACGAACAGGAACATTGTGACATCCGCACCGCCGTATTTCCAAACCGTGCCAGCGCCAATCAGGCGATCGATGCGTTTATGAAAGACAAAAAGAAGCGAAATCGCCGCTAGGAGCGATTTG
>CAZPOL010000139.1:7587-11363 GCA_964588195.1 uncultured Pirellulaceae bacterium
AGAAAGCTACCCTGCGACTGGACTTTCGAAGCTGCATTCCGGGGTGGGCTACGAGTCGCTTTCTCGATAAATTGAATAGCGATCGGGAAATTGATTTTGCCAATCCCTCCAATCATTTTTCCTCTCCAGCGATCTGCCTCGATTCGTCACATACGAATGGCCAGGAATCAGCTGACAATCAGGACGTACCTCCCCTCGAAAGAAAGACATGCAGGATTACGAAAAACTGGGACAGTTTTATCTAGGACGCGAAGTCGATTTGGCTTCCGGCGAGAAATCAGAAGCGCCCCTGCTTTATGACTCCAAGGATTTGACCACGCATGCCGTCGTCGTCGGGATGACTGGTTCGGGAAAGACCGGTCTGTGTCTGGACTTGCTGGAAGAAGCCGGGATGGATCGCGTACCGGCGATTGTAATCGACCCCAAAGGTGACATTTCCAACCTGCTGCTGACGTTTCCCGAATTGTCTACGAAGGCATTTCGGCCTTGGATCGATGAAAGCCAGGCTAGTCGCGAAGGGATGAGTGCCGATGAATTCGCCACGCACGAAGCCGACAAGTGGCGACGTGGGTTGGAAAGTTGGGGGCAGGACGGCGAGCGTATTCGCAAATTCCGCGACACGGTTGATCTGCAAGTGTTCACACCAGGCAGCAACACCGGTCGACCGGTCACGATCCTGAAGTCGTTCTCAGCACCTGGTCAGGCCACGATCGACGATGCCGATGCGTTTCGCGAACGAATTCAGTCAGCCGTCAGTGGCTTGTTGGCTTTGCTAGGTATCGACGCGGACCCTATTCGCAGCCGCGAACATATTCTGTTGTCAAATATTTTGGACACGGCGTGGTCGGCTGGACGTGACATGAATCTTGGCCAGTTGATTGCCGAGATTCAAAACCCACCATTCGAACAAGTCGGCATCATGGACCTGGACACGTTCTTCCCGTCCAAGGATCGCATGGAATTGGCGATGACGATGAACAATCTGCTGGCCTCGCCCTCCTTCTCGTCGTGGATGACGGGCGAGCCGCTGGATATCAAACGTCTGCTGCACTCCGAAGACGGCAAGCCACGAATCTCGATCATGTCGATTTCGCACCTCAGTGACGCCGAACGAATGTTCTTTGTCACGATCTTGTTGAACGAAGTCCTGTCGTGGATGCGTAGCCAGGCGGGTACGTCTTCATTGCGAGCGATACTTTATATGGATGAAGTCTTTGGATACTTTCCGCCGACCGCCAACCCGCCGTCCAAGCAACCGATGTTGACGATGTTGAAACAGGCTCGTGCGTTTGGGCTGGGTGTCGTGTTGGCAACGCAAAACCCGGTCGACCTGGATTACAAGGGACTCTCCAACACCGGAACGTGGTTCCTGGGGCGATTGCAAACCGAGCGAGACAAGGCGCGAGTGATCGAAGGACTGGAAGGTGCGGCGGCAAATACCGGCGCCGCTTTTGACAAACAGGAGATTGAACAAATCCTGGCTGGACTCGGGGCTCGCAAGTTCCTGATGAATAACGTTCACGACGATCATCCGGTAGTCTTTGAGACGCGTTGGGCGATGAGCTATCTGCGTGGTCCGTTGACTCGAAAACAAATTCAAACGCTGGTCGGCGAGTTGCCTGCCTCGGCGGTCGCAGCCGCAGATGCCGCCGGTCGCAGTACACTGGCTGCCGCGACATCTGCCAGAGAACCCGCCGCTCAACCTGCTCCGGCCGCGATGAGTGTTGATCCCCGAAAGTTGATTCCAGGCGATGTCGACCAGGTTTTTGCCGAAGTTCATGGCAAGATTGGATCGGACCGGATTGTTTATCGTCCTGCCATGCTGGCCACTGGCCGTTTGCATTTCGTGCGAGCCACGTACAAGGTCGACGAGTGGACCGAACGCACATTCATGGTGCCGATTCGTGGCGACGAAGTGCCGAACGACGTTTGGGACGATTCTGATCCAGTCGAAGGCGAGCTGGACATCGATCACGACCCAGTTGCCGATGCTGAGTTTGCCGAGATCCCCAAGGAGATGCAAAAGGACAAAGCCTGGTCTTCCTGGGAGAAGGAGTTCAAGGACTTCTTGTATCGCGAGCAAAACATGGAAGTCTTCAAATGTGGTTCGTTGAAAGCATTCTCTGAGCCGTTCGAGAGTCGTGGCGATTTCAAAGTGCGATTGGAGACTCTGGCGTCCGAACAACGCGATGCTCTGGTTGAGAAATTGCGCAAAAAATATGCGACCAAATTCGATACGTTGCGAAACAAGATTCGCCGAGCCGAGGAAAAAATTGAGCGAGAGGAATCGCAGTACAAACAAAAGAAACTGGACTCGGCATTGAGTGTCGGTACCAGCATCCTGGGCGCCTTGCTCGGTCGCAAAACCGTCAGCGCCACGAATGCTCGTCGGGCTGGAACCAGCATGCGAGCGATGGGGCGTGCCAATCGCGAAAAGTCTGATATCGGTCGAGCCGAAGATGCCCTGGAAGACTTGAAGGTCGATTGGGAAGATATGGAAGAAAAGTTCGAGCGCGACGTTGAAGAAATCGAAGAAAAGATGAACGTCGATGACCTGGAACTGGAAGAGCTGGTCATCCGGCCTCGCAAAGGCGACCTGGACGTCGAAAAGTTCGTCGTGATCTGGCTACCTTACCGAGTCGATTCATCGGGCATTGCCGAACCTGCCTTTTAAACTGGTTCATGCCATGCCGAACGATGTCGGGATCTTCGCGTCAATCAATGAAGCGATGGAAAAGTCGCGCCGTTAGATTTCGGGAACATCGATGAACAGCTTTGTTTGGGCGGATCTGTCGACCTACGATCCGGAAAAGTCAAAACGCTTTTATGAAACCGTTTTTGGATGGCAGTTTCATGACGATCAGGGATATAGCGTCGCGATGAACGGACGTCGCGAATTGACAGGACTGTTTGAAACGCCCGAGTTCTTCCAGAAGATCAAGATGCCTCACTTCTGGATGAGTTACATCGCCGTGAAAGATGCGCTGAACACGGCTGAGATCGCCAGCGGAATTCAGAATGCGAAAGTCGAGCGAACGACAGAATTTTATGGCGGGCAGATCGCTCTGATTCGTGACCCGCAGGGTGCTGGTTTTACGATTTACGATGGTGGCAAACTGAACAGTCGTGCCTCTGAACGAAGACGTGTTGAGCACGGAGATTTTATTTGGAACGAGTTGCACGTTTCCGATGCGATGGAAGTGATTCCGTTTTATGAACGGTTGTTCGATTGGAAGATCACCGCAGGTGCCAACAGCAGTGGTTGGGTCATCCATGATTCAATGAACAAACACATCGCCGATCTTCATGAGATTCCGAATGAAATCAAAGGCAAGTACGAGTACTGGGTGTGTACCTTTGCTGTAAAAGACCTGGCAGAAACCAGGCAAAAAATCGAACAATCCGGCGGCGGCTGCTTTTTGGATGAAGGGCATCGAATCATGATGCACGACGATTCTGGCGAAGCCTTTTTCTACATTCAGGCTTTGAATTAGCAACGTGTCGTATCCTTGATCGCGTGCGCCCAATAACTCCAACACGACGTCGGCACTGGAAGCTCAGGTTAACTGGCCCTCGAACCGTAACGTAGAACACGAAGACGCAGCGTAAGGTTCATTCCGCTTTCTGTCTGATAAAATAGCTGCTGACCAAAATTGGAATCGCAAACAACAAACGAATTGGGAACCCGGTTTATGAGCATTCAAAAAACGACATTTGCATTTAAACGACATCTATTCGTCTGCCTGGCCTGCTTGGTGTTTGCCGTTCCAACTTTC
>CAZPOL010000140.1:0-11127 GCA_964588195.1 uncultured Pirellulaceae bacterium
ACGGTCGCCTCGGCTGGAGCGGTGAAAATCGAGCACGTGGCGGCAGACGGAAAGACGACTGTATTAAAAGAGTCAGTTGCCGTGCAAGAAGGTGAAGTCATCGACGCGACCGTGATGAACAAACGAAAGTTGCTGGCTTTCCTGGAAGCACAGGTCAGCGAAGCCAAGTCGCAGGGCGTGCTGTTTAGCCTGCATATGAAGGCGACCATGATGAAGGTCTCCGATCCGATCATTTTCGGACACGCAGTTCGCGTCTTCTTGAAAGACGTGTTCGAAAAGCATGCTGCTGATCTGGACCAGGCTGGGGTCAATCCAAACAACGGACTTGGCGATCTGTTGAATGACTTGGCAAACTTGCCCGCTGACAAACGAGCCGCAATCGAAGCCGACATTAAAACGGCGCTCGACAACGGTCCGGATTTGGCAATGGTCAATTCCGACAAAGGAATTACCAATCTGCACGTGCCCAGTGATGTGATCATCGACGCTTCGATGCCCGCCATGATTCGCACGTCAGGTCAAATGTGGAATGCCGAAGGCAAGCAACAAGATACGAAAGCGATCATTCCGGACAGCAGCTACGCCGGGCTCTATCAAGCAACGATCGACTTCTGCAAGCAACATGGCGCCTTCGACCCGACCACGATGGGCACCGTACCCAACGTTGGCTTGATGGCGCAAAAGGCCGAAGAGTACGGTTCGCACGACAAGACCTTCGAGATCCCGGCCGCTGGTTCCGTTCGTGTCGTTGACGACTCTGGAAACACGTTGCTGGAACACGATGTCGAACCAGGTGACATTTGGCGGATGTGCCAGGTCAAGGACGCGCCGATTCAGGATTGGGTCAAGCTGGCCGTTACTCGTGCCCGCGCGACAGGGTGGCCTGCCGTATTCTGGCTGGACGAAAATCGGGCTCACGATGCCGAACTGATCAAGAAGGTAAAAACCTACTTGCCCAACCAGGACACAAACGGTTTGCAAATCGAAATTCTGTCTACTCCCAAGGCGACCGAGTTCACACTGGCACGAATCAAGAACGGTGAAAACACGATCTCGGTTACTGGTAACGTGCTGCGTGATTATCTAACTGACCTGTTTCCGATTCTTGAATTGGGAACCAGTGCCAAGATGCTGTCGATCGTGCCGCTGATGAACGGTGGTGGTCTATTCGAAACGGGTGCCGGTGGCTCGGCGCCAAAACACGTTCAGCAATTTGAAAAAGAGAACCATTTGCGTTGGGATTCGCTCGGTGAATTCCTGGCACTGGCTGTTTCACTGGACCACTACGGCGAGACTCACGGCAACAAGAACGCCGTAGTCCTGGGTGCCGCGCTGGATGTCGCCACTGAAAAATTGTTGGCCACCGGCAAGTCGCCTTCTCGCAAGGTCAATGAATTGGATAACCGCGGAAGTCACTTTTACCTTGCCATGTATTGGGCCGAAGCGTTGGCTGCACAAACTGACAATGCGGATCTGGCATCGCGTTTCCAGCCACTTGCCAAAGCACTAACAGAGAACGAGGCGAAAATTGTCGACGAGCTAAACAAGGCTCAAGGCAAATCGATGGACATCGGTGGGTACTACCTGCCGAACATGGAACAGGCCTCGGCGGCTATGCGACCCAGTGCAACATTCAACGCGGCGATTGATTCGTTTCGTGCAGCTTCCGTTTCCTAATCTGGCCACCAGATGCTAAATCCAATCTGTTCGCAATTCTCACCTCAACTGATTGAGTCCCTGTTCGATGCCATGGGTGACGTTGTTTACTGCGTCAAGGATCTTCAGGGACGCTATCAATCCGTTAACCAGGCGTTTGCTGAACGAGTCAACGTTTCAGACAAGTCGGAGTTGATTGGCAAAACGGCCAGTGACCTGTTTCCGAATGACCTGGCCAGTGTTTACAACCAACAGGACCAAACCGTTTTCCAGGAGTCGCGTGCCATCCAGGGTTTGCTGGAACGAATCGCTCACCACGACGGCAGCATGGGATGGTTTCTGGCCAGCAAATTCCCAATCACTTCCGAACAGGG
The DNA here is from genome assembly GCA_964588195.1 of uncultured Pirellulaceae bacterium. GTDB lineage: Bacteria > Planctomycetota > Planctomycetia > Pirellulales > Pirellulaceae > CAJQPP01. The sequence goes on from CAZPOL010000140.1 coordinate 2,031, forward strand.
AGTGATCGAGGGCTTGATCGGCATCTCCCAGGATTTACACACTCCAAGCGACAGCGACCTGGAACTGTCGAACCTGAAGAAGGTGGTCGAACACATCTACCAGAATCTGGACAGTCCGCTGCGAGTCGAACGTTTGGCCGAGATGGTTTCGTTGTCGCAAATGCAACTGGACCGGCGAATGAAGAGAGTCTTTCGACTGTCCACAAAAAAGTTCATCATGAAATGCCGGCTGGAAGAAGCCTCTCGCCGGCTCGCTTCGACCAATGAACCGATCTCCGAAATCGCGTTGGCGTGTGGGTTCAGTGACCAAAGTTCTTTGACGCGTCAATTTCGCGCGGCCGCCAACATGCCGCCACTGACCTATCGAAAGAAAAACGCAGGCAAATAGAAGCCCGCGTTTCGGATTGGAATCATGGATGCAAAATTCTGCGCTGCACCCAGGTTGTAGTCGCGGATGATTTTCTCGTTCGGTATTGAAAAAACCGGACATCCGTTCCGTGTCTCAGGGATAACCCGTTTTCGACACTTCGACGCCTGCATTCAAGTGTGTTGAAACGTACCCTACCTCTGGAAAAGCTCTTTTCTGAATCGTCGGTGCGCGGCCAATGATTCTTAAATTTCTCAGGGTGATTCCAAGTACATTCACACAGTATCGCCTAGAGACCCAATGGCCACCAACAAACGAATTCTGATCATTGACGACAATCGCAACATCCATGAAGACTATCGAAAAATACTGGTCGACAGCCCCCATCTTGCACAACGACTTGGCGATTTCATGGACGAAGTCACGCCAGAAAATTCTGGAACCGCTTACGAATTGACCTCGGCCTACCAAGGCCAGCAGGGCGTGGATCTTGCCGAGCAAGCACTCACCAATGGCGAACCGTTTGCCATGGCGTTTGTCGACATGAGAATGCCACCCGGATTGAACGGCGTTGAGACGGTCAAACAGCTTTGGAAAATTGATCAGCAACTACAAATCGTGATCTGTACCGCCTACTCGGATCACACGTGGCAAGAACTGCAAGATGAATTGGGGCGCACGGACAACCTGTTGATCCTCAAGAAGCCATTTGACAATGCGGAAGTCCGCCAGATTGCCGTTTCACTAACCGAAAAACGGTGCCTGCAACTGAGACTGGAATCTGCGCTGGAACAAGCAACAATCGCCAACACAGCGAAGAGCCATTTCGTCGCGACCATGAGCCACGAATTGCGAACTCCACTGAATGGGTTGCTGGGGATGACGCAATTGCTGGCGGCCACCGATTTGACTGACCAACAGAAGACTTACCTGAATGCATGTCGCACCAGTGGCGAATCCTTACTGAGCGTCATTGGGGGCATCCTCGATTTTTCGAAAATCGAAGCGGGCCATCTGGATCTGAGTTTGTCCACCGCCAACCTGTTCGATTTGCTGGAAGGCGTTACGCAGTCGGCAGGCATGGATCTTTTGAAGACGCAACGACCTGTCGACCTGACCTGTTTCGTCGACCCCTCCATCCCGTCCGAAGTCATTGCGGATCAGGGAAAACTGCGACAGTTGATGTTCAACATCGTTGGAAACGCCGTAAAATTTACGGAAGAAGGAAGTATCGCCGTTTCGGCAATTGCCAATTCCGTAACCGAGTCCGAAGTTTCAATCACATTCAACGTCTGTGATACCGGGATTGGAATTCCGGATTCCAGGTTGGCAAATATCTTTGAACCATTCAAACAAGCGGATAATTCAGCGACTCGAAAATACGAAGGAGCTGGCTTGGGACTAAGTATCTGTTCTCAATTCGTCAAAATGATGGGCGGTGACACGATCGAGGTCGAAACCGAGTTGGGCGAGGGCTCGCAATTCAGCTTCACACTAACATTCGACATCCCCGAACATTCCGACAGTTTGTTGCCGCTACACATCCAGAACGATTTGGTCGTCGGAACGGTCGGCCTAACTCGTGCCGTTCAGCAAAACATTCAGGCAATGCTTGCCAACTCTGGCGCCACGACAGCGCCGATCTACATCCGTCGCAGCAGCGATCCCTTGCCAGATCTCTCCAACCACGATTTCTTGATCGTCGATTACAACGATGACCCAAATCTGTTGAGGAGTACGCTGGCTCGAATCGCTCAATGCCAGGTCAAATCGACGCTGACCATCGTGCCGATCGCCACGGCAGGGCGTGAACTACCCAAATCCGAACTTGACTGTCTTGAGCTCGAAACCGTACTGGTCAAACCAATTTCGCAAACCCAGTTTTTGCAAACTCTGAAAATTGCCAATCGAAAATCTGCGACTCAGCAAAATGGAGCCGGCCAGCAGCATCAGGCCAATCTTGCGAGCGAACCAAAAGCAAGGGAATCAAAACTCGATCGCCAGATTCGGGTCTTGCTGGTAGAAGATAACGAGATCAATCAGATCTTCGCCGAGAATCTTTTCCAGGCCGCAGACTTCCAATTCGCAACCTGTTCCGACGGAAAGGAAGCGGTCGACTTGTTACAGCAAGACGACAATTTTGACATCATCCTGATGGATTGCCACATGCCCGTGATGGATGGTCTGGAAGCGACCAGCATCATTACCCGGATGGCCGACGAAGGTCAGATCAAACAGATCCCGATCGTCGCCTTAACGGCCAACGCCGTTTCGACCATCAAGGAAGATTGTCTCAAGGCAGGCATGAAAGATTACTTGACGAAGCCTTTTGTGATTGAGGATCTGCACAAAGTGATCGATCAGTGTCTTGAAGAGGCGGCGCTGGTCAGCGGTTAGAGCGTTTTTCGCTTTGACTGGCTCTGGCGGTTGGCCAAGCCGATCGGCCTCGTTAGAATTGACGACTCTCGCATCACAGCCAGTTTGATTTCGGAATCACTATGTCGCCACGCCCACACTCGCCTGGAAACGTTCATCAATACACCACAGATACGCCTGAACAAATTCGTGCCAATATCAAAGAGGGTAAGGCGGTGATGCTGGATGTTCGCAGTCAGGAAGAACGAGACGCAGGTTACCTGAAGGACTCCATCTTTATCCCGATCACGGAAATCAAGGCGTTACCGGCTGGCGCGACGGAGTTACGGGATTTGGACAAGACGAAAATCGTCTACTGCCACTGAAAGGCTGGAGGACGGGTCGTGGTCGCGGCCAATATTCTGGAACCAATGGGTTACGAACTTCGCACCATCCAATACGGATTCGAGAGATTGGTCGCGGACGGATTCGAACCAGCTGAGTAGAACATTCGACAACGTAGAACTCTTCGACGATTTAATTCTTTGGCTCTAACTGCTTTACCTCAGGAAATTCGTTCGAGCGAAGTTCCTCAACCCGCTCGATTTCCCGGTTCTCAACCTCATCCACCACGCGATACTGAATCAGCACCTCTGTTCCCGCCTTTGAATCAGCATCGTTCTTTGCCTCGGTCGGCGACATTACGGAATAAGCAGAAGCCATCGCATCGGCGGTCGCGGCATTTTCGGACCGCACTGTCACACTGGCCCTTCGCTGCACGCCGAGTCCTGTCGACGGATCCAGAATATGCGAGTACCGAACGCCGTCGATCGTAACAAATTGTTCTGTGTCTCCCGATGTGGCAACTCCGGCGTTGGCGATCTCGATGAAACGAGCCAGCTGATCCGATTTGTGCAACGGAGCGACCGCAATCTTCCAGCCTGCATTTCCCGGCGGTGCATCGCCGACCGCTACATCTCCGCCCAAATCGACGAGTCCTATCGGGCACCCGGCCTCTGCCATCTCCTTGAGTGCCAAATCAGCCGCATACCCTTTTGCGATTCCGCCAAAATCGAATTGCATTCCAGCCGGGACCGTGACTCGCCTGGTGACCGTATCGAATTGCAGTTTCGAAAACCCGCAACTTGCCAATGTCTCTTCCAACAGATGAGGTTCCGGCATCTTTTTGCTTTCGCGAATCGAACGCCATTGCCTGGTGAGCGGACCAAGCGTCACATCGAACTTGCCATCCGTAGCTTGATGAATCTCAGCCGATCGAACCAACAACTCGACAAACCGTTCAGACAATTCGTACTCGCCACCTTCCTTGGCGGATACCTTGGCCACTTCACTCGTTTCGTCGTAGTCGCTAAAGACCTGGTTGCATTCCCGCACAACGCGAACCGCCGCCGCGATCGCCCGGGTCGCCTGTTCCGCGTCGTCAGCGTAGACAACTATGTTAAGGGCAACACCCATCTCGCCGGAGGTGAGTGCGAATCGTTTCTGCGGTGCCTGCTCCTGCGCCTGCAATGTCACGTTGACCGAACAGCAAGCGAACAGCCATACCAGAAACGCCCAGCAGACACTCGAAAAATTGACTGACGATTTCGAGTATTTCTCAGCAACGTTCGACATCAGGATCCAATTAAAAAACAAAAAAGCGACTTGCACAAAACGCTACTGACCGAAATGAATGGGTGTAGCAAAATTGAAATTTCGGGCTGAATGAGTTATTCTATCAAGCAGGGACGCTCGCCGTTCTCCAAACCTATTCCGGTTTACCATCATTCGTCAAAAATCATACGCGAGAACCACGTTATGGCCAGGGAAAAATCAAAGAAGTCCGTTCAACCCCGTCGTGATTTTATCAAGGCTGGCACTGCTGCGGTCGCCGCTGCCGGGATCGCCTCCTCGACACCCTCGCTTTCGATCGCTCGCTCAGCACATGCCGGAGGATCAGAAACGGTGAAAGTTGGCTTGATCGGAATTGGTGGACGTGGCAAAGGCGCTGCCAACAACGCCATGAAAAACACTTTGGGCAATGTCAACCTGGTTGCTGTCGCTGATGTATTCGAGCACAAAATCGAGAAAGGCCTGGAACAATTGAAGGAGGGCAACGGGGATCGGGTTCAGGTACCTGAAGCCAACCAGTTTGTTGGATTCGACGCCTACGATCGTTTGCTCGACTCTGACGATGTGGAATTGGTAATCCTGACGACACCACCGGGATTTCGCCCACTGCATTTCGAACGAGCAGTCGAAGCCGGCAAGCACGTTTTCATGGAAAAACCAGTCGCCGTCGACGCACCCGGAATTCGTCGGGTATTGGCCGCCAACAAAATTGCCAAGGAGAAGAACTTGCTGGTTCAGGTCGGTTTGCAACGACGACACGAACGAGCCTATCGTGAAACGATCAGCCGTCTGCAAGATGGCGCAATTGGGAACATCAATCTGCTGCGTTGTTACTGGAACAACGATGGCGTCTGGGATCATCCTCGCCAGGAAGGCGACACGGAACTGCGATACCAAATGCGGAACTGGTATTACTTTAACTGGTTGTGCGGCGATCACATCAACGAGCAACACATTCACAATATCGATGTGTGCAATTGGCTGATGGATGGCGTGCCCGTCAAAGCCCAAGGGCAGGGTGGTCGCGAAGTGCGCGATGGTTTGAACTTTGGCCAAATCTTTGATCATCACCTCGTCGAATTCACTTACGAAAACGGCACCAAGATGTTCAGCCAATGTCGCCACATCAAGAACGCCTGGCGAAACGTCTCGGAACACGCTCATGGATCCGATGGGACTTGTGACATCAGCCGTGGAGTCATCCGCGACAAGGAAGGCTCCGTGATTTGGGAGTTCGGTAAAGGAGGTCGCGGCGGCCATCAACAGGAACACCATGACTTGTTTGCCGACATGGCTGACGGTCGACGTCCCAACGAAGGCGACTACGGTGCCTTGAGTACCATGACGGCGATCTTTGGTCGCATGGCAACCTATTCAGGCAAGGAACTCAGTTGGGACCAGGCATTTAACTCAGAATTAGAATTGGCAAACGTCGACATGATTTCGGACTTCGACAGCGAGGCTCCATTGATGCCAGACGAAAATGGACGTTACAACGTTCCCGTGCCCGGCAAAAGCTGGGAAGACGTGCTGTAAAGCATTCGTCCTGCTAACAAACAAAAAAACATAGCCACGGATCGCTTTCTCCGTGGCTATTTTTATGCACTCATAACTCTATGAACTCACATCAGTTGCCAACACCAGGGCCCTGACTTCCCAAGCGATCCGCTTCCGCAGCGTTGTGCAGAATAACAATCTTCTGCCAAATCTTGCGGGACAAACCGGTCGTCAATTGTTCGACTTCATTCACAGCGGCAAGTGCGACCTGGTCGTCGAAGTTTTGCACGTAAACGGCGGCCAACTTTCCCGTCAGCGATAACATTTCGGAACAGTAGTCCAGGTAGCGTCGCAGCTGGAATGGGCTCATGCTAGGTTCCGGGGACAACGGCGTCGGCACGTAAACCCGACCTGGCATCACGCGGTGCGGGTCTTTGGTCAACTGGTGCATGTCAATCACATGAGCGATCGATCTCAATTCGTGTATCGCTTTCAGCAGTCGGTTTCGTTTGACACGAATCTCCAGCGTAAACATGAAGAAGAACATCGCCCCGATCACGATAATCTCATTGAACACCGGATCGCCAAGTTCCAGTACGCTTTTCCAGGTCAGATCCTTGGCAGTAAAACCCAGCTTCAACGTCAGAGGCAAAACCACGCACAATATGAACACAACAATAATCAACAACCAGAAAGCGATCTTCACCCACCAAATCGGTTCATTGATCATCCGACTTCGTTCTTTGGTGTGAATCGCGATCTGTTCCAGTTGGCCACATACATTGACCAGTCCTGAATCAGGAAACCGTTCGCTAATTCGGTTTTTCAATCCCGTAACCGTTTCGGCTACTTTTGGGGCATCAAGAATTGGAGAATTCACGCCTGGCGGTTCCAAAAGAGTGCTGTCAAAGTGCTTCTCGCGTCGCAACTTGCAACGATTTTGCTTTGCTTTACCAGTCTCCAACAATCCCCATTCTTTCGCAAGCGTTACATAGATCGTAAATTGGTTTGAATATCGAAATTCGCGAAATTTGCACTTCGCAAACCGTCGTGAACATAAACATCGTTTGTCGATTGGATTGAGTTTCTCGTGGACCGAATCACTGACCGAAATCGAATCCTGAGTTCATTCGCCAGATTCTTCGCGCCGGTAACATTTGGCAAGACCAAAACACCTTCTATTGATACATTCGATTGCAACCACGAGTTATTGGCTCAATTTTGTGAAGGCCATCCCGACAATCCAGTTGTCGACGAATGGGCCCAACTGTTCGTTGGCTGCCCGCTTTCCAATGACCGGCGGCAGCTGACCAGCGAGACAATCTTCTGGTGCCCAAGCGGCTGGCCAGAGGGCAGGTACACATCACTTGCCAGTTCAAGACTTGGCAACCGTTTGCGCGAGGACCCAAACATCGCCGACGCACTGCGGAACTTTCTTGTGAATTCCGATCCAAAAGAAGTGATCGTCAGCGGAGCACACACCACCCTGGACCAGCCGCTCCAACGAGGCTGTCAGTTATTTGCTCGGCCAATCTTGAAACTGGTCCCGTTGCCTCGAACCAGATCGAAATCGAAACCCGCCATTTCCAACCAGTGGATCGCCAGCACGCTCGCGGCCGCCCAAACCAGCGGGCAACAGGAGTCAATCGTTTACTTCGACGCCGACTCGATCAAAGTCGACGAGTTGGTGTTTGCAATTTGCGACGTTGTCAAAGTCGTGCACGCTCGAAAGAAAGGCACGATTCACGAACTCGTCATGCGATACGCGCGGCCATCGGATGAAAACGGCAGACGTCCGGGACCGCTGGTGATGCTGCGTGTCGACCAGGACCAACCCGATTTGCTTCAGGATTATCGTGAGGCAAAGGGAGTGTCATGGTACCTCTGTCCACCCGCCGACGAGTCAACCGATTCCCACTCTGACGAATCAAACGACAGAATAACTGGCCAGCCGCATGCGAACATCATTAGCCTGGCTGAATTCGACAATGCCGACGAATTCCTGAACCACTGGACTCGCGGCAGCCAGCAGCCAGCGCCCGATCAAACGGAACCCAACCAATTCGACGACCTGCTGCTTGGTGAACAGAGTCCGTCAGCGCTGAACACATTACGCCGCATCCTGGTTTCGCAAAAATTGTTGGCCAATGGCCGATTGATTAAGGGAGGGCATCGCGTCGTCTGCTTTACGGAAACACCATTGAGCGAATTTCCTGCGCGAAGAATATTTCGGCCTCAACTATCTCGGTGGGATTTCGAACCGTGGGGGCTGGCGATTCGCCGTTCAGCCCTGGAAAAAATCGGCTGTCGGAAAGTCGAATACGTGCAACTTGACGAATCGAAAAAGACCGCCGATTCGCCTTTCCAGGTGACAATCAACCCAAATTCCAATGTCGACTGGTCAATCGAACGCGAATGGCGTGTGGTTGGCGATATCGACTTGCGAAAACTGGCAACCGACGAGGCAATCGTCTTTGTCCCTGACGAGATAGCGGCGAGGTCGATCGCAGGCCTCAGTCGTTGGCCGATCGTCATGCTTCAACCAAACGATTCTCGGACAGTTTCCTGATACGGGGTTTCAAGAAGTCGGTTGAAATGACCATAATCGACGAGTGAGATTTTCTCCCCATTCAATTCAGGAAACGATCCCAATGTCGACACAAACTGCAACCAAACGGGCTTACAATTTTTCGGCGGGTCCAGCCATTTTGCCCGAGTGCGTGCTGGAGCAGATTCGCGAAGAAATAATGTGTTTGCCAGGCGTTGGAAGCAGCATCCTTGAGATCAGCCACCGCAGCCCGGCCTTCGGCGAGATCCTTGACGACGCTCGTAACCGATTCCGATCCGTGTTTGCCGTCCCCGACACTCACGAAATCCTGTTTCTGCAAGGCGGAGCCTGTCTGCAGAACGCCATGATCCCCGCCAACCTGTTGATCGACGAGAACCAAACCGGCGACTATCTGGTAACTGGTGCGTGGAGCAAGAAAAGTAGCGCCGAGGTCGCACGTTTCGGAAAGTTGAACATCGTTTGGAATGGCGAGTCCGACAAATTCAACCGCTTGCCGAAGCAAGACGAGATCAAACTGACCGACAACGCGGCCTATTTGCATTACACATCGAACGAGACGATCCACGGTTTGCAATTCAAAACGGAACCGGAATCCGGCGATATCCCACTGGTGGCCGACATGTCTTCCGACGTGCTTTGCCGCCCACTGGATATCTCAAAGTACGGAATGATCTACG
>CAZPOL010000141.1:0-11108 GCA_964588195.1 uncultured Pirellulaceae bacterium
GGCCTGGATTCGAAACCAGTGGGAGAAATACCACGGATTCAATCCTGCATGCATTACTGGTAAGCCCGTCGAAGATTACGGAGCGAAGGGACGCGAGGAAGCGACCGGACGCGGTTGTGGCATTCTGTCGTTCAAGCTGCTGCAACGACTCGGTCACGACCCACGCGAAACCCGGGTCGCGATTCAGGGATTTGGTAACGTCGGTTCGCACGCAGGCAAGTACATGTACGAGTCGGAATTCAAGATCGAAGCGATCAGCGACATCTCCGGCGGTTACTACAAGAAAGGTGGCCTGGATATCCCCGAGGCCCTGCGTTACACAATCGAAAACGGATCGCTGGAAGGCTACACCGGTGGCGACAAGATTTCGAATGAAGAATTGCTGGAATTGGACGTCGACTTGCTGATGCCGTCAGCGCTGGGCGGCGTAATCACCGAATCAAATGTCGATGACATCAAAGCGAAATACATCGTCGAAGGCGCCAACGGCCCGATCCTGGCGAACGCCGATGAGAAGCTGTTCGAACGAGGCATCACCGTGCTTCCCGATATTCTGGCCAATGCCGGTGGTGTCACGGTCAGTTATTTCGAATGGGTCCAGAACCGCCAGTACTACAGCTGGGATCTGAATCGTGTGCGTCAGCAACTGGAACATGTGCTGACCACCGCGTTTGAGGACGTTTGGCAAGAGGCCAACGAAAACAAGGTCAGCCTGCGAACCGCTGCCTTTATGATCGCCATTCGGCGGGTGATGCGGGCGACCGAGTTATCGGGAATCTAGAAGCGGATTTGAGATTTGAGCGCAGCAAAAAACCCGGTTACGACCGCAACCGGGTTTTTTTGTTCGATCCACCTGTTCCTGATTGCCTCGCCCTGAAAATCAGGTTGCAAGTCAAGTTGTCAATCGAGTCAGTTTAGTCAGAGAGCCATCAAGGACGACGCTCAGGATTATTACTGTTGCTGTGCTGTTGGAAGGATCGCGAGTTCTTCTGCCGGCCCGTTCCTGTCTTTGTTAACACTCTTGCGAAGTCAGCGATTCAAAAAGTGAATCGTCGACGGCTCGCCGGAGTTCCCGGTAACCCAAACAGGATTGGTTGCTCAGTAAAGGTTTAGGCAAATTCATCCAGTAGTCGATCCAGAGCGGCATCCATTTTGTCGGCAGTCTCGTATTGACCCGTTTCGATCTGTTCACGAATTTCTGCAACGCGCTCAGCCCGGATATCCGAGATGTCGTTCATGCCTGCGAGCATTTGCGCTTCACTTGAAATGTCAACTTGATCGGTCGTGTCGAGCTGGGTGGCTACCGACTGGTTTTCAACCGTTTGAACCTTGTTGGAAAAATTAACCTGTGTAGTGGATTGAATATTCGATGTTCCTCGAATCTGCATCGTCTTCTCCCGTCGTGGGTTGTGGCAATTTAGCCGCCGGGGATACCGGGCTTTAACCGGGTTCCATTGACCTTTGCCTGGAGGGCACAAAAAGTGTGGACTTTGAGTGAACTGACAAGCACACGTCGCGGAACCGGGGTTGGTTTCGTTTTCGTTGCGGGCCGCGATTGTTGCGGAACACGCTGTACAAGTACAGTTCAAACTCTCCTTTTGCGCTACGATCCCTGTCGATCGCTTTTCTCCATGTTCACCATTGCTGGCGGAATCTGACTTTGCAGACGCTTGGAAAGCAAAAGAACTTATCGACGCGATAGCTAGCATTTTTAAGAGTTTCTCTAAGTCTACTTTTTTGCCGCTCACAAGCTACTTTTGCACCTGTAAGCTTTGAAATGTTTTCTCGTAGTCGCAACGCCTGGTCGGGTTGAGACTACGACCTGTCAGTTGAAATTGGTCGGACAAACGCATGTCCTGGTTGCCAATGATTCGCAAACTGTTGTACGCGGAACCGTGTTTCCGATTTCTTTCATAAAACATCTGTCAGCCGTTTGACGGGTGGCTTGGCTTGTGCACCCGGATAATCGTTATTCGCAAACAGCGGACCAATCGTGCCGAAAAAGCAAAAACAAAGTTGACTTTCCAATTTGTGCGCGCACTTGCGAAAGAATGAGCAAGCTGCGCAAGAGTGCGTGCCCGATTTGCGATTTGAAAACGCCAGCGTTGATAGCGAAGCAGTGGTCGCCTTTGAAATTTTGACACGCCTGTTTACCAGGATGCGAACTCGAAGCGCAGGTACGACGCGTAAACGAGTGGTTCCAAACCGCAGAAACCACTCGCTTGCGCTTCGTGCTTGTATTTCAGGCCACGTAAATTCGATTGAGCCGCATTGGAAACGTGAAGACGGTACAACGAAACACTGATCAACGATTGCTATATGCCAGGTTGGCCAGATTCGTACAATTGCGGCAAACCAAACGTAACGATGCTTCGTAGAACGGGCTGTTGCTGGCAGGTGTGGAACAGTGGTTCCCCAGCTTGCCTAGCTGACATGACCCGGACACGTCGCAAAACTGTATCGTTCATGGGCAGGGATCGCCGATGACTTCATTCATCGAGGACCTGCTTTATGACACAGCGCGAATATTCTACCCCCAAGCTGAACCTGACTCGTCAGTCAGACCAGCCTCCATTGCGTATTGGCATGGAGACCTTCTTTGACTTCACTTTCTGGCTTGCAGAAGAATTGCAGGACCTGGAAGCTCGCTTCGACCCCAACCGCAATAAGGCTGGATTCGATTGCGACATCCCATGGCCAGACGATATGCAACAAGTCGACTGGTATTAGTCGCTGTCCGGTTTGTTTAGCAGGCCTGCTTTTTGCTGGCATGTGTGAATCAGTCGCTTGTGTTGATGTGCGCTTGCGCTCGTGGACATCGAGCCGGGATTGCGTGGAGGAACCACTCGCTTGCGCTTCGTGCTGGTATTTTGGCCGATTGGAACCACTCGCTTGCGCTTCGTGCTGGTATTGCGGCGGTTTGGAACCACTCGCTTGCGCTTCGTGCTCGTATTCGCTTCGTGCTGGTTTGCGTCCTGCTGGTTTGCGTCCTGCTGGAATTGTTGAGCGGCGTCCGTCGAACATCCACACTGCCAAACAAAAAAAGCCCGCCAACGATAATTCGTTAGCGGGCTCGGTTGTTTCTTTTTCTCGAATCTAAAACTTGAAATCTCAAATCTGAAATTTCAAATCTCAAATCCTCCCTAAGAAGCCATCTTCTGCTTGCCGAACTCAACGCGGCGACGACCGAGTTGTTGTTGCAGTCGCGAAACGATACTGCTGTGCATTTGGCTTACGCGGCTTTCGCTGAGATCGAGTGTGGCACCGATCTCTTTCATCGTCAGCTCTTCGTAGTAGTACAGGATGATAATCAAACGTTCGTTGCGATTGAGCCCTTTGGTTACCAGTCGCATCAAATCATTCTTTTGAATCCGACGAGTCGGGTCTTCGCCCTTTTTGTCTTCCAGAATGTCAATCTCGCGGACGTCTTTGTAGCTGTCCGTTTCGTACCATTTCTTGTTCAGGCTGATTAGTCCGACGGCATTTGCGTCAGAGATCATCTTCTCAAGTTCAGGTACTGTGATTTCCAATTGAGCCGCCAGTTCGTGAGGCGTGGGGGCTCGACCGAGTTTCGCTTCCAGTTTCTTGTTCGCGTTGGCCAATTTGCTGGCCTTGCTTCTAACAAGTCTGGGAACCCAGTCCATACAGCGAAGTTCATCCAGCATGGCACCTCGAATACGAGGTACGCAGTACGTTTCAAACTTGACTCCGCGTTCCAAATCGAACGCATCGATGGCGTCCATTAAACCGAAAACGCCGGCAGAAATAAGATCGTCCAGTTCAACACCATCCGGCAGTCTTTGCCAAATGCGTTCACCGTTATACTTAACCAGCGACAAGTATCGTTCCATCAAGCGGTTGCGCAAGTGCTTCTTGCTTTTGTCCGCTTTATATTCGACCCAGACAGCCTGGATTTCTTCCGCATTAGCAACTGATGCCGCCATGCAATCCTCCGTGATTGACTTCGTGATGCGTATTGTTCGTCGGGGGGTGGGAGATAAACTCACACGATCCGATCAATCTAAAAGGACAAAAGTCGCGTGTTGACCACTGTAAAAACAGGGTCGAAATTAGACGCTATTCTGTCACCCATCTGTTATCGTCGTCGCTAACTTGATACTTGCTGTAAACTTTTCAAGTTCCAAATTTAACGCCAAATAGTTTTGCAATTTTTTCAAAACGAAATCCTTTTCGTCTTGTCAGGCGGCAGCGTAGTGAACGTCATCGAATCTTAAAATTGCAATTGTTTCAATTTTCGCATCCCGTGAAATTTCTGCCGCACTAACCACAGAAACTGTCGGGATTCGGTTACTCAAATGGTTTACGATTAACAATGCCAGTGCAGATCGTAAACGCTTGCCAACCAGAATCGACACCGGTCCCGGTCCTTGAATGGCGTGATTGGATTGGTTGCCGGAATCGTCCAGCAAAGCCTGCAAGCCGTCGATTAACTTCTGCTGCTCAATTCGATCCAGTTGCACATGCCGTTCGCCTTCGCGATTCATCAATCGTGATTCCAGGAACTCTTGCAGCTGTGGCTCCAGTTCCACCACGCGGACGCCACCGTCGGGTGATTGCAGTTTCGAGGTGATCCAGGGAGCCAACCGATGCCTTACCGCGTCGGTCAACTCCGTGCGGTCTGTGGTCTCCGGTTGGTGATCGGCCAACGCTTCCAGGATTGTGTTGAGTGGGCGGATGGAGATGCCTTCGTCCAGCAACCGTTGCAAGACTTGTTGCACCTGGCCGATCTTCATGACGTCGGGGATCAATTCGTTAACAGTCGCCGGATTGGACTCGCGAAGTTGTTCGATCAGATAGGCTGTCGATTGGCGAGTCAGGATTTCGGCGGCTCGGATTCGCGATTGGTGTTTCAACGTCTCCACGACGACCTCAGGCGGCGACAATCGCAAGTACTCGCGGGCCTTGATGGCGACCGAGTCTTCGTGAACCCAGAACGCGCCGTGCCCGGAATGCCATTGGCCCGGTTTCCCACCAGGGTTGGCCGCAGCCGGAGTGCGTTTTACCAACAGAGTGCGGTCGAGTTCTATTTCGCCCTGGCAGACTGGTAACTGATTGATGCGAATTTGAAATTGATTGGCTTGTAACTGCAGGTTGTCGCGTACCCGCACCTTCGGCAAAACGACGCCCAATTCGGCAGCCAGCGATTCGCGGGCGCCCGTGATCTTGCCCAATAAGGCACCGCCATTGCACAGCCCGATCAGGTTTACACCGAGTTCTATTTCGATTGGGTCGACCGTCAAAAAGCGATTGATCTTCTCCTCTTTCTGCTTCTCGATTACCGCCTTGTCGACCGGCTGATGCTGAACGGCTTCCGGTGTCGGTTTGGGAATCAACAGAGCGATCGCGATGCAGGCCCCGCCGACCATCAGCAATGGAACGGCAGGCAGCTGAGTGAAAATCAGGGCGATCAGGAAACCACCCGCAATCAACAATACCGTCGGACGCGAAAACAATTGAGAAACGAATTCACTTGGCAAATTGGTTTCGCGGTTCGAGCGGCTAATCAGGATACCTGCGGCCAGTGAAATCAAGAGTCCCGGGATTTGGCTGACCAGCCCGTCACCGATCGTCAGTTTGGTAAACGTCTCGGCCGCTTGTCCGACGCTCATACCCGCCGACAGCCCAATCACCAGGCCGCCGATGATATTGATCATCGTGATCACGATTCCGGCGATTGCGTCTCCGCGGACAAACTTGCTGGCACCGTCCATCGCTCCGTAGAAATCAGATTGCTCCTGCAACATCTCACGTCGACGGCCGGCTTCTTCGGCGTCAATGATCCCAGCACTCAGGTCGGCATCGATCGCCATCTGGCGGCCTGGCATTCCATCCAGCGTAAATCGCGCGGCGACTTCACTGATCCGCGAGGCACCTTTGGTGATCACTACGAATTGCACGACGACAATGATGGCGAAGATCACGATCCCAACCGCAATCTGGTTGCCCGCGACGAACTCTCCAAAACTCTGGATCACTCCTCCGGCCGCTGCCGCGTTGTCGGTCGCGCCTCGGCTGAGAATCAAACGCGTCGTGGCGATGTTCAAAACGACTCGACCCAGCACCGTCGCCAAAAGCAGCGTCGGAAAGATGCCAAACTCCATTGGCGTCTTAATTTGGATCGTGGTCAGTAATACGATCACCGCGATCGTAATGTTGGCTGCCAGCAAGACATCCAGGATGGCTGGAGGCAGCGGCACCAGAATCACCATCAAGCATCCAATGATGCCAAGCGGCAGGACGAGATCCAGCAATCGTCTGTTTTCAGACATGAAGGGAAACGGGGTTGGTGTTGTTTGAATTGGGAGGCGGAAAATAGCCAAACGCGGGGGAGGAGTAAAGAAGGAAATGCGGAATGCGGATTGCGGAATGGGGAATGAGCCAGCTGAGCTTTTATTCCGCATTCCCCATTCCGCACTCCGCATTCGTCAAAAAATGCTTTTTTTTGTGAAACGGATCCTCCACTCCACCGTTAATGCTTCAGAATCGGCACGGATCGAGTAGAAATGACTACTGATGACAACACTAAATGACAGCGAATTTCGCCAAGTGGTATTGGATGCTGCGGGGCGGATGCAAGGAAAATTGATTCGATACACCAGTCGTTTTTTCGGCGGGGACGAGGATTCTGCGCGGGACATTGTCCAGCATGCATTTCTTCAGCTTTGTCGAACGGATGCCAGCAAGCGTCCGCAGAAAATCGACCAGTGGCTATATAGAGTCTGTCGCAATCGCGCCATCGATACTCAACGAGGTCGAAAGCGACAGCAAACGGGTAGCCAGCAAACGGTGAGCATGCAGGTTGACGCTTGCAGAACAACTTTCGAGCAGCTGTCAGAACAAGAACTCAGCCACCTGGTCCGCCAGCGGCTCGCCCTGTTGCCCGATTCTCAAGGCGAAGCGATCGACCTGTGGTCTTTTGGAATGAAGTACGCGGCGATCGCTCTGATCATGGATCGTCCGGAGAGTTCAGTTCGAGTATTGGTTCATCGCGGTCTCGCGAAGCTTCGATCTGATCCTGCCGTTCGGGGTTGGTTGTCCGATGACGACTCGCCCGCCGATTCTGTGGACCAAAAAAAAGCAAGCACCGAATTCGCTGATTTGACTGGGGCGTTTAACGGCCAGGCAAAATCAAAGGTAAAGATATCGGCGTTTGAGAGAAAGTTTGAATTCTGAAGTCTTGAATGCGGAATGCGGAATGCGGAATTTCAAATTCTCAAATCTGAAATCTCAAATTTTGATCGATCAGCGAATCGAATAAACATAAAGCAGCAACAAAATGAATAACGAAAACAAAAACGAAAATCAAGAACACGATCAAGCGGCAGCCGACGTCACCGCGTTCGCTCTGGAACAATTGGCGAGTGCCGAAGCCGACAAGATTTCGTCACAATTTTCTGACGACCTGGCTTTGCAGCGAGAGGTCACGGAAACATCGCGGCTAGGCGGACTGATTGAACACGCCAACTCGATCGGCCTTCCGACCGACATCACGGGGCTGAAACAGAAGATGCAAGAAGCCTTGGCGTCGGAAGCTGATGGTCAGGTTACCTTGTCCAGCAAAGTCCCCGTCACATCGTCAAACTCCGACCGTTGGTCGGGACGTTGGTTGTTGGCTGTCGCCGCCACAACATTGTTAGTCGCCGGCGGCGGTTACATGCTGATGACAAGCAACCCACCCCGCGAAGTAGCATCTCACTTTGCTGAATCGGAGCAATTGGCTGACGAGGCCAAGGGCGACTCTTCGAACGTCATCAATCTTAATCCACCTGCGATCATTTTCGGAACCGATGGAAGCAATAAGCAGCCGAATGCGAACGAACTCACTCCCGCTCAACGAGACCAGGCAGAAGAGGGCTTTGGCGTTGTCAAGGAAGCAAGATTGGATGATGCACTTGAAGCGGTTACCGATCAGGTCCCAACCCTTCGTGCCAAGTTGGGAAAAGCCGAATCCAGCACAGTCTTGCCAGGCGGACTGGGATTTAGTGGAGATGTGATTTTAAAGGAAAAGGGCGACAAGATTATTGGCGGGTCAGTTGACCGATCCGTGACCGATTTGCTGGGATTGGTTGACGAACAAAAAGCCGCTCAGTCGCAAGTCTCCGGCGCAGGCCAAGAGGGTGATTTCGCAGCGAAAGCAGAAGGCCAGGATCATGATATTAATAATATCAAATACAAACATAACGGCAGCGGTGCCAATGGTTCTTTGAAGGAATATTCACCAAAGTGGGATGGCAAATCGCAACCCGACGATGTATCCAGTTTTGGTGGCACTTCGGTTGTTGGACGTTTGCCTGGTGATCCTGGTTACCAGACTTGGGGACCAAGGACTAACGTGCCTGCCAATCTCGATATTCCTTTGACTCAAGGTTCGTTTGGAGGCGATTTTGCAGCGGCAGCTCAGGACAAAGCCGAAGGAGTTGACGTGGGCGGTCAAAGTGGGGCTCAGATTGAGGGTCGCGGCATTCCGGCGTTAACTGATCTCCCGTTAGGGGGAGTTGCTTTTTCCAGACTTGAGTCCGGTGCCAACGGCTCTTTAGATAGCAAAGCACCTACGTGGACTATACCCGACCAAGTAACCAGTTTCGGGGGCACTTCTGTTATTGGGCGTTTGCCCGGTGACCCAGGAATTACGGTGCCGAGCAATCTTGACATTCCTCTTACGCAGAGCTCCTTTGGGCAAGCGGTACCGAGAACCGAGGAGCTTCAACCGATGCTGAATGAATTCAATGAACTCGTCGGTGAAGAGCGATATGCCGAAGCGGAATTGCTGGCAAAGCAGGCTAAAGAAGTTGCTCCTGGGAACGTTGTCACCGATTTGATGCAAGAGAAAATAGCACTGTCGAAGAGTGCTGCCGAATTCGAGCGCCTCAAAGGACTTCGTGAAGAAGGTTTCGTTCGCGGTATGAATGATGCCGAGACCGTCAGTGTCGATTCACTGTTGGGATTTGACGACGCCGATTGGGACAAAATGGCCAGAGACGCCGGGTTGGGCGTTGTCGCAACAGAAAAGGAACTTGTCGTATGGGCGGCAGTTAGAAACCAGAAGATTGAGGCTAGCTTCAGCCGTACGCCATTGAGCGAGGTCGTTGAGATTCTCGCTGAGCGATGCGGCTTCGAGATTGTTGTGGACGCCAAGTCTCTGGAATCGCAAAATGTCACTTTGGATGCGCCGGTAACGATGTCGTTTTCGCAACCGATCTCAGTGGAATCCGTTCTAAATCTTGTTCTTGCAAATCAGGGTCTGGGTTTCAAGATTGAAGGCGAGAAGGTGGTCGTAACGCCTCGTGACGAGTCGAAAATGCAAGGTCAAGCTTATGGCCTATCAACAGCCAAAGGGTTAATGTCGATTCTGCAATCCAGAAAAGCTCGTTTGTCAATCAAGTTTGGTGACAGCCACCCGGATGTGGTGAGTAATGAACGTCAAATCAATAGTTTGCGTCGCTACATTGCGGTTTGTACTAGTGCTCCTGCCTTTTATTACAACGACTACAAAGAACGCGATCCTTCATCCAACGAGCAATACGAACTGCCTCCGGAAAACAAGTTCCAACAGCCGCTAGGCGAGGCCGCTCGTTCAACCTTCTCGATCGATGTTGACACTGCTTCTTACTCAAACGCCCGTCGGTTCCTGACGAATCGGCAATTGCCACCTGCCAATTCGGTGCGAGTTGAAGAGTTCGTTAACTACTTCAAATACGATTACGCTCAACCGACCGATGGAAAACCGTTTGCCGTTAACATGGAAGTCGCCGGTTGCCCGTGGAACGAAACGCACAAACTGTTGCGAGTCGGCATAAAGGGCAAGGAGATTCCTCAGGACGATCGCCCGGCTTCCAACCTGGTCTTCCTGATCGACGTCTCCGGATCGATGTCTGACCGAAACAAGTTGCCATTGTTGCAGCGATCGATGTTGATGCTGGTCGACAAGTTGACCGAGAACGACAAGGTCACGATCGTTACCTACGCCGGTAACGCCGGTTTGCGACTGGAGCCAACATCGGGCGATCAAAAAGACAAGATTCGTCAGATCATTCAAGGCTTGTCTTCCGGCGGTTCGACTCATGGGTCTGCCGGAATTCGTATGGCCTACGACCTGGCAGCGAAGAACTTTATCGAAGAAGGAACTAACCGCGTCATCCTTGCCACGGACGGTGACCTGAACGTTGGCGTCACGGCCGACAACGATTTGGTGCAGCTGATCTCCGACAAAGCGGAACTCGGTGTGTTCCTGTCCGTCCTGGGATTTGGAACCGGTAACCTGAAAGATGCCAAGCTGGAAAAACTGGCCGACAACGGCAACGGTCAATACAGCTACATCGATTCGATTCGCGAAGCCCGCAAGGTGCTGGTCGAAGAGATGACGGGCAGCCTGATTACGATCGCCAAGGACGTGAAGATTCAGCTGGAGTTCAATCCTGGTTTGATCAGTAGTTATCGATTGATTGGATATGAAAACCGAGTCTTGCAGAATCAGGACTTCGATAACGACCAGGTCGACGCCGGTGAAATCGGAGCTGGCCACACCGTGACGGCCATCTACGAATTGGTGCCGGTTGGTTCCGAGGATGCCGTGATCGAGGAGGATGATCAGGACGCTCCGCTGAAATACCAGCGTCGGTCTGCGGCAAAGAGAAGCGACGACAGCGAGGCCAACGACAAGGAAACGGAGCAAGATTCTGCGGCCAGTTCGAATCAGGCCTACGAGTTGACCGATGCGGCCAAGTCTGGCGAACTGCTGACGTTGGCATTGCGGTACAAAGAACCTTTGGAGGACGTC
Organism: uncultured Pirellulaceae bacterium; assembly: GCA_964588195.1. Lineage (GTDB taxonomy): Bacteria > Planctomycetota > Planctomycetia > Pirellulales > Pirellulaceae > CAJQPP01. The sequence goes on from CAZPOL010000141.1 coordinate 10,799, forward strand.
AGTACGCGAATCGAATTCATGGTTCAAGACAGTGACCGATCGTTCGATGAGGCCTCCAGCGACTTCCGCTTCGCCGCATCGGTAGCGTCTTTCGGAATGCTGCTACGTCATTCACGCAATGCTGGCGATTGGCGACTTGGTGATGTCGAAAACGCGGCGGCTGCAGCACTCGGCGAAGACGATAGAGGCCATCGCGCGGAATTTATTGACCTCGTTCGACAAACCAAAGCGATCGTCGGCAACTAGCCATTCGGGCCAGCGGCAATCGCATTTCAGAATTCCAGGGCCAACGGTCCGGCAGTTCAGGAGG
>CAZPOL010000142.1:0-11097 GCA_964588195.1 uncultured Pirellulaceae bacterium
TCGATGCGGAAACCGTTGTCATTGCTGCCCATCCCCGTATCATCGACGTCACCCAATCGGATACTGGTCGTCTGCTCTACGGCCGTTCCGCTGCCTGCGCGAATCCGCGCAGCGACTTCGCCCAGATCGGCGGCACCGGCGAAGGCCGCGTCGGCCGGATCATAGAACGCAAATTCCAGTCTTACTCGCTCTTCTTCACCCTGATATTCACCGAGGCCACGGAATTCGATCTTCGGCGACTCGCCCGGACGCGTTGTTTCCGCGTTGACGCGAGCTCCTTCGGTAATCGAAACAACCTCGACAGCAACCAGATCTGCACCATCGTTCATGCTGTACACAACGACATCGCCGACTTCCAGTGCGACTTCCTGATCGTTGTCAGGGTCACTGGAATCATCCACCACGATTTCACCATTGAAGGCGCTGGCTGTCGCAAAACCAAAGATGGCATCGGCACGGAACTCTTTGAAATTCTGGTGAGCGAACTGTCCTGAGCTCTCTCCCAACCCTTCGTCAACATCCAGAATACCATCGTTGTCATCGTCGAGGTCGTCTTCGTCGTCGACACCATCACCATCTGTGTCCGCCAGAGTTCCACGGAATGACTCTGCAACCAGTGATTGCGTCTCCACGACCCCAACATTCAATTCCAATTCCCAATCACCGCCCAAATCCGCCGCGCCGGTCAAGTCATCTGACGCCGCCACATCGGCACCGGTGATCGCACTGATCGACTCAATGAAAGACTCGCCTTCGGCATTCCCTGCCAGTTCACATCCGTAAAACAGGATGTCGGCATCCTCGGTCAGCGCGTCAGCCCAACCGGCGAGATCGCCTGCATATTGCCCGAGGTTTTCCGAGGTTAACCTTGAGTTGCCAAGATTGACTTCGCCCTCGTCGCCGTGCGAAATAATGTGAATCGCTTCGTACTTGCCTTCGGAATTGGCCAACAATTCACTGATCTGAGTGACGCCATCCTGATCACCATCAATCACACGAATCTCGAAGGCACTGTCCGGACGATTCAGCAAAACCTCTTCCAGCAATTGCTCGCGGTTCTCCACGCCGGCATCGATCAAAATCAATTCCTTGGGCGCTTCCACATCCGCCTGATGAATACTCTGCACCTGTGCGGGCACTGCTTCTGTCGACTCCGGTTGCGGCAAGATGAATGTTGCATCTGGAACACCATCAAACAAAACTCGGTCTTCCAGAGACTCAAAGAACGAGGGACTTATGAAGTCTGAGTGGTTTGAAAACATAGGGATTCCTGTGAGTATTTTTTGAAGAGAATGGTAGGCCAGCGCGCAGAGAGCGTTTGTCAAGCCAGACTCAAACAAAAAACACGAACCATTCGACGACAACGTCTGATGATCGCGTGTAGGTTGAGTTGGCTGATAGTTTGCTCCTTGCATTGTCCTATCGTTTATCGAATCACAAAAATGGTGAGCAACTTTGAATTGCGAAATGTGTCACCCAAGGTGGAGATGCCACCTTCGGTGACTCTGACGAAAAAAAACCCGCAACGTGATTCGTGATGGGATGATTGTTCGGAATTGGCCTCTCGCCAGCAAAGGGTTCTCCCTCATTTACGCAGGGAACGTTTGACGATAACCGGGCATTCGTGTGATTCGCTGCAAACACCAAAGCAAATTCGGGAACACGGTTGATTTGAAATTAACGATGTTGCGGCACCTTGTCCGATTCAAAAACAACCGCCCAAATATCTTCTCCCAGGACGCAGAAAAATGCTTTGCACTCAGCTTGGTACTCCGCAACTACGACTCGCTACTCTCGTGGTCGGATTGCTAACCACCGTCTTTGGCTGCACCGACTTGTTGGCCCAGTCCAACGAATTCAAACAATTTAATGCTCCGGGAATTTTCCAACAGTTGGACAATCAAGCGGCTGGTCAACCACAACCTTTGGTTGAAAGTTGGTGGGACGGGCACGTAACCAATTCGTTACGTAACCAGCAACCGTTGGCCGCCGACGTACACACATTGTTGTTCCTGGCGTTGCAACACTCCAACAACATTAAGATTGCCAAACGCGATCCTTTGATTCGTGAAACCGCTGTGCAAGAAGCGGATTCCAGCTTCGACTGGGTTCGTTACCTGGATACGGCGTGGAACGACACCAGTGCACCGATTGGTAACTCTCTGACCGCCGGTGGAACGGCCACGCGTTTAAACGAGAACGTGTTTACGGGGACTGGTGGCCTGCGAAGACTGACACGATACGGTGGAATTCTGGACGTGTCGCAACGTTTCGGCTGGCAAGACAGTAACTCATTGTTCCTGGTCCCTGACGATCAAGCGACCTCGCAATTCACAATCTCATATACTCATCCGTTGCTGCGTGGTTCCGGATTTGCCTACAACAACAGCCTGGTCTTCCTGGCTCAACTTGACAGTAAAGTGGCCCAACAGGAATTTCTGGCTGTCCTGCAGGACGAATTGCTGGAGATCACCCGCAATTACTGGGCGTTGTACCTGGAACGAGCGACGTTGTCACATCAAATGCGTCTGTTCTTGAAGACTCAGGAAATTTACCAGGCGTTGGAAGCCAGGCAGGGCATCGATACCCAGCGAACCCAGCTGATCACGGCAGCGAGTGCTCTTGAAAACCGTCGCGCGGATTTGATTCGTGCTCGCACCGCCGTCACCAATGCCGAGACGCGGCTGCGAGGTTTGATCAACGCACCGGAACTGGCTAACACGGATGTCGCAGAATTGGTGCCCGTGGAATTGCCCGTAGCGACGGCATACCCGGTCGATTTTCAAACGGAAATTCAGACGGCTCTACAATACCGCCCCGAGGTTCTGGCTGCCATTCGCCAGGTCAAGGCAGGGTCAACCCGTCTGGGTGTTGCACAACACGAATTGTTGCCAACACTCAATCTGGTCACCCAGACCTTCGCCAACGGATTACGTGGCAACAGTGACTTCGGCGGATCATTTGTCGATCAGTTTGCAACGGGCCGGCCCAGCTACTCGGTTGGCCTTCAATATGAATTCCCGATCGGAAACCGCCTGGCCAGAGCCCGAGTCTGTCGTCGCCAACATGAACTGGACCAATTGGAAGACGAGTATGCTCGCGCCCTGGAAGCCGTGCAAACCGAAGTCGACATTGCCGTCCGGGAACTCCGCACATCGTACCTGGAAATTCTGGCCAAGAGCCGAGCCCTGGCTGCGGCGGAAGCGGAAGCAACGACGATTGAGCAACGCTGGATCCGGATGATTGACGGCCGCGGTTCGGCTGGCCTCAACCTGGAATCATTGTTGCGAGCCCAGGAGCGAGTGACGGAAGCCGAACGCGATTACGTGAGCTCGTTGTTAACCTACAACCTGTCGATGGTCAATTTGAAGCGAGCCAATGGCACGTTGCTGCAATCGGAAAACATCAATGCCGACATGGCCTGCGAGAACGGCTGCAAAGAAATTTACTTGAGTAAAGGTGATGAAACGTCCGGCATGACACAGGACATGACTCAGCAACAACTGACGGACCAGGTGCTCGTACCTCAGGCGACTCACGATCAGCCAACACCGGTGGGCGAGCCTGATTACTACCACAAGTAAGGTGGTTAAGTTGGCCCGCCACCGGAAACAGATTCGACTCGCAAAAATCAGCCCCGCAATAAAACGCCTGGTGCTCCCGCTGCAGAATCCAATTGGATGCCTCCACGCCACCGCATCCAAATCCATGACCGGGCGTATGGAATAGACGATGTTGGTATCCAAACTCAAGCAAAAATTTGGTTGGCTTGGCGGATTGAGCGGGCCTCACGTTCGATTCGCAAACGAATTGCAAAGAATTCACCGGCAAAGCAGTCGCTGGATTCGGCACATCCGACAAGTCGAATCCGAACTGTCATCGTTGCAAGCGACCGAACTGCGTTTTCAGGTTGAAGCGATTCGCGAACAGGCTGAGCAAACCGGTCGCACCGTCCCCTTGTTGGCCAGACTGACCGGTATCGTTAGCGAAGCCGTATTTCGCACTCAACAAATTCGCATGTACGACGTCCAATTGCAGGCTATCGGTGCTTGCCTGGGACAAAACATCGTCGAAATGCATACGGGCGAAGGAAAAACAGTCGTGACCGGATCGATCGCGGCGGTCAAGACTTTGCTGGAACCTTACGTACATGTGGGAACGACGAATACGTATCTGGCAGAACGCGACCTGGAAAGTATGCAGGCCACCTACGACTTGCTCGGAATTACATTCGGATTGCTGCCAGAGGAATCCAGTGAAGACCAAAGTCGCCGCGCCTATCGCCAGCAAATCGTTTACGGACCAGGCTATCAATTTGGATTTGATTATCTGCGTGATCAAATGGAGTTACGTAACAAGCGAGCCAGCGGAATCGGCATGACAATGACCAACCGCATTCGTGGTACCGACCCTCTACAAAATCTGATTCAAGGCAAAACACATTACCTGGCTCTAATCGACGAGGCGGATAGCGTGCTAATCGATGAGGCACTAACGCCGTTGATCATCAGCATGCCTTCGAATACTTATGAAGATTCGGCACCTTACTTGATCGCCAAAAAAATTGCAGCTGATTTCCAGAAGGACAAGGATTATCAGGTTGAACTGCCCTCGAAAAAAATCGAGGTGACCGATGCCGCCATGAAGCGAGCTCATGAATCGGTCGCCCGGCAGAAAATGAACCTCTCCAGACCATGGCGAACGTATATCAACAATGCGATTCGAGCTAACGAGTCGGTTGAGCGGAACGTCGACTACGTCGTGGTCGAAGGCCAGGTACAAATTGTCGACCAACACACTGGGCGGATCCTGCCCGATCGCACCTGGCAAAACGGATTGCACCAGGCGATCGAAGCCAAAGAGGGTGTTGAGATCCAACAAGGCCGTGACTCGACGACTCAGATTACTCGACAAAGATACCTTCAGTCTTACACGGGATTGGCTGGCCTGACCGGCACCGCCTCATCCGCCATTGCCGAATTCCGTTCGGTGTATGGTTGCGGTGTCGTTCCAATCCCAACAAACAAGCCGTGCATCCGTGACGTGCTGCGGCCCAGATTTTTTGCTTCGCAGGATGACAAATTAAAAGCGATTGCCGCTGAGGTCGAAAAGCGACATACCACGAAACAACCAATCCTGGTCGGTACCAAGACGATCCGCGAAAGCCTGCAGGTTCGTGAACATTTAATCGCCCGGGGGCTAACTCCAATCGTTCTGAACGGCGTTCAGGATCAGGACGAAGCGGATATCGTCGCCGCGGCCGGTAAGGCTGGCGCAATCACAATCGCCACCAACATGGCCGGACGTGGCACCGATATCAAACCCGATCCAACCGCTCTGCAGGCCGGTGGCTTGCACGTAATTGGCTGCAGCCCAAACGCTTCGAAACGAACCGACCGGCAACTCGTCGGCCGCGCTGCCCGACAAGGCCAACCCGGTTCCGCTCAATTTTTTGTCGCTGCCACTGATTCTGTGATCGCAGACAACCGGCGGTCCTTGGCAAAACAGATGGTACGCCGGTCAAATCGTGAAGGCGAATCAGGAGACTTCTCGCGGGAATTATCCAGGTTGCAAGACGAGATCGAGGATCGCGGTTACCAACAAAGACAACAGATGATTCTGCGAGACCGTTGGATGGATACGGTTCGCGAGGCGATCGAAAAGGACTAACAAGTGCTCAAGGGGAAGTGTTTCGTGTTCAGAAAAACAATAGTCGTCCTGGTGATCGTTACGGCCGCCCAGGTTGCCGATGCGCAACAGGTCAAACGCAGCCGTCGCATTACTCGCAGTTTTACCGAACCGGTAACGCAGAGTATCGCCGCCAGCCCGGAAATTGGCATCATTGTGGACGCCAGCGTCAAGGAAGGCGATCACGTCCGAGTCGGCGACACGCTGGCTCGTATCAACCAGCGAGTGCTCCGCAAGTCGTTGATCATCGCCGAGGCGCGGGCCAAATCGACCGCTCGCCTGGACGCAGCCACCTCACGGCTGAATTTGCTCAAGTCTCAATTGGAAGCGGTTCAGGCCCTGATCGATGGTGGGCACACCAACAAATTCGAAGTGGAACAGACACAAGCCGAATACGAAAACGCCATCGCCGAATACCGCACGGCAGTTGACGAACACGAATTGAATCAACTGGAAGTCGATCGAATTCGCGCTCAAGTCGAAGACCGAATCATTCGTAGCCCAATCGATGGTTTTGTGACTGAGATTCACAAACGATTGGGAGAAAATGTTTCTAACAACGACCCCCGGTATGCCACGATCGTCAAAGTCGACGAGCTGAAGATTCGTTTCTACCTGGAAACCGCGTCGTTGAACCAATCCCGGCCCGGCACTCTAACGACTATCTTGCTTGGACCAGAACGAACCCCAACGCAGGCCTTGATCACCTACGTATCGCCAATCATTGACCCCGACAGCGGCCTCGGACGACTGGATGTCAAAATCGACAACCGCGACTATCGCATCAAGAGTGGCACCATCTGTTATTGGGGCGGTGACAAAAAAGTCCCCCGCGGAAACGTAGCCGTCTCCGACTCGCCGCCTGGCATTCGCGATCGATCACAGGCAACAGGGCAGGGGACCGATCCGGGAACCCGGCAACCAGCAGGCGTAACCCACGTCTTCTCGGATCAACAAAGCAACAGTGCCAGACAACCGACCCCCGCTGCCAGACGTTAGTGATTTCCACGCTCAATCAGGCAACTGAATTAACGATCCCGGCTAATCCATAAAACAAAATGCAAACCGACCTACCAAAATCGACCTTCAAGCGAACAGACCGCCCCGTAATGGGACCGTCAAAGTCAATTCTGGGCCAAACCCCCGAACAACAACTGCTGAATACGATCGGCGGAAGGTTCGACGAAAAGACAGTGCGGACCAAGTTCGTCCAACTGGCCCTGGCCCAACGCGGCATCGTAGGACTCTGCTTCGTTGCCAAGAGCCAAAACACATTGTGGCAACCCAAAATCAGCAGTCCGTCGGGAGGCAGAGTCCCTGCAATCGGCGAATTTGATGAAGCACTCTCTGAAAAGTGCGATGGCATGGCAAAGTCAGCCACAGTGCAGATGATCAATTTTGACGAAGGGAAATCAGTCGGCGCTCTCGTGCCAATTCGACCGCGAGGTGGTCCGCCGGAACTGATGTTGGCGATGACCAGCAAAAAACGCGATGCATTGCTGATCACACCATTCCTGCAACGCATGGCGTCGGCGATGCAAGTCTGGTTGGCCAGTCGATCTGCGGCAGACGCAGATTGGCAAGTCGTCGCTCTCGGATCGATCATCGAGCTGATGAACAAGGTTGAAAAACAGGTCACCACCAAAGCCGCCTGCGAGGAAGCCGCCAACGTGCTGGCCAACCGGATTGGCTGTGACGCAGTCGCCATCGGCTTGGTGGAACGTGGTCGCATGCGATTAAAAACGATTTCCGGTGTTTCAAAACTGGATCACGGTTCCGATTCCAGCCAGCAATTCCTGCAAGTGCTGCGCGAGTCGGTTACTCGAAAAGACCCTGCCATCTTTCCTGCCACCGACGACGAGAACAACTTTTTGCTACAAGCCCACAAACAACTGGCCTCAACGGCAATGGTCGGTGCCGTGCGCAGTCACCCGCTGGTCGATGAAGATGAGAACCTAATCGGTGCGGTCGTGTTTACCGGCAACAACGAATTGCTGGGCACCAGCCAGGTTTCCAGGTTTTGTGCATCCGCCATTCCGGCCCTCACCGGATCGTTGCAGGTAGTATCCAAAATTCGCCAGGGCATGGTCGCGAAAACGCAAACCTACATTCGTCGAAAACTGTCAGCCACAAAACAACTGATCATTCTCGCTTGTTTGATCGCTTTCGGTGTGCTGATGTGTTTGCCGGTTACTTATCGAGTCCGCTGTGATTGTCTGGTCGAGGCCGACTTTCGTCGATTTGCAGTCGCTCCCTTCGAAGGACAAATTCTTGTCGGCCACAAAGACGCGGGCGACCTGGTGAAAGAGGGCGAATTGCTGGCCGAAATGGATGGCCGCACCATTCGCTGGGAACTGGCCGGTGTAACGGCCGAGCGAGAACAATCGGTAAGGACTCGCGAAATGGAATTGGCGGAACGCAATGTTCCCGAAACGATTCTGGCCGAACTGGAATACGAAAGACTCGTTTCCCAAGAGTCCATTCTGAAATACAAACGCGACCACTTGCAAATCAGAAGCCCGATTGATGGCGTCGTGCTCAGCGGTTCCCTGGAACGTGCCGAAGCCGCCTCTGTCAAAACCGGACAAGTGCTGTTTGAGATTGGGCCCTTGAATCCAGTGCAAATCGAAATCGCAATTCCCGATGACGAAATCGAACACGTGCAGGCAGGCGCCACCGTCAAGATTTGGATCGATGGTCAAGAACAGGATCCACTGGAAGGCGAGATCGCCAAGATCCATCCGAGAAGCGAAACCCGCAATGCCGACAACGTATTCATTGCCGAAGTGCAATTCGAAAATAACCATGAACGATTGCGTCCCGGCATGAAAGGCTCGGCGCGAATTGATTGCGCGGAACGGCCACTCGGTTGGTGCCTGTTCCACAAACCATACAACTGGGTGACCTCACGCCTGACGTGGTGGTAAACCAGCCGGAACGCCATCGCCATTCTTAAAAGTCCACTCTTACAGTCTGAACACTGAAGAAAATGCTCAACGACCAAACGTTTGAATTCAGTCAGGCGCGACTGAAACTGAAGAACTCACTCCGCTTCACCATGCGTAGCAATGCGGGTGGCACAGAGTACCTGATTGAGGACGAGGTCACCGGTCGTTTCTTTCGCGTCGGGCTGGCTCAGTACACATTCATGTCAATGATGGATGGGAAGCGAACTGTCAGTACCGCGCTGATGAAAACGGCGACACTGCTTCGGCAGCATGCCATCGATGAATCCCAGGCGGCCAGTCTTTGTAAATGGGCGATCGAATCGGGACTCGTCGAATCCGAAAATGGCAACTCGGCGGCGCGGCGGCTCGAACAACACGACATGCAACGCAAACAAAAGCTGGTCTCGTACCTCAACCCCTTGATGATGCGAGTCCCGTTGTTTAACCCGGACAAGATCGTTAGCGCGGTCTCGCAATACGTCGGCTGGACGGTCAGCCCCACCGGTTTGCTAGTTTGGTTATTAGTCGTTGGCTATGGATTCATCCAACTGGCCCGACACTGGTCAGACTTTTACGCCAATCGTATCAGCTCGTTCAGTTCCACCGATCTGGTTTGGATCGCTGTGACATGGCTGATCCTGAAAGCGATCCACGAACTTGGCCACTCAGTGACCTGCAAAAAGTTCGGAGGCCGGGTTCACAAATGTGGCATCTTGTTGCTGTTGTTAATCCCGATGCCGTACGTGGATGTTACCAGTTCATGGCGATTCCAAAACAAATGGAAACGGATCCTGGTCTCGGCAGCCGGCATGATGTCGGAAGTGTTCATTGCCGCGATCGCCTGTTGCATTTGGGTGGCCAGTGAACCCGGTCCACTGCAATACCATGCCGGGAACGTCATCATTACAGCGACGCTGCATACTCTGTTGTTTAACATCAACCCTCTGATGCGTTTCGACGGCTACTACATGCTGGCCGATTTCCTGGAGATCCCCAACCTGGCAACGCACGGTCGTCAATGGCTGAAGGGCTCATTCAAACGCGCCTACTTTGGCAACAAACCGAGCCCGGTCAAGGAAACCGGCTTGTACGGTTTGGCGGTAAGAATCTACGGCGTGTTGGCGATGATGTGGTTCTTCCTGATCGCCGTCACTTTGTCATTGGCTGCATCCAGCATGATCGAAGGATTCGGATTGATGGTGGCCGTCATCGCCTGCGTCATGTGGATCGGAATTCCGCTGGTGAAGCTTACCAGGTACTTTCTGTTGGGCACGGATACTGAAAAACCGAACCGACTTTGGTTTACCTGTGCGATGGGTGTGACCAGTTTGGTCGTTGCCGGGTTCCTTCTGCTCTGTCCGGCGCCTTCGGTGATCACCGCACCGGTGGTCGTCGATTACGAACCGATGTCAATCGTGCGAGCCAACGTAGATGGCTTTGCCAACCAGATTCATGTTTCTGATGGCGAGATGGTAGAGCAGGGCGACTTGCTGCTGACGCTGGAAAACCGCGAGCTGGATCTGGAACTGGCTTCATTGCGGCTGGACATCGAAATCTCCGAACTGCGTAGCGACAATTTGCTGAGTCAAGGCGAGGTCGCTCAGGTCCAGTTGGAAAACGAGTCGCTGGAATCGATGTTGAAACGAAAGGTGGAGCTGGAAGCGCGGCTGGCCGACCTGCAGATCTACGCGCCTCGATCGGGACTGGTGATCGCTCGCGATTTGGATCTGACCCAGGGGCAATACCTCGAGCCCGGTAACGAAGTCCTTTCCATTGGCACGCCCGGCAAAGTGCACGCGATCGGCTTGGCCAAACAAACAGACGCCGAGTGGCTGACTGAGAATTCCGATTCGAATGTCGAAGTGCAGTTGTGGGGGCGATACGAATCACGATCGTTGTCAGGCAAGATCAAACATGTCAACCCCCGCGCCCGCGATGACCTGCCGCACGAAGCCTTCTCCGCAACGGTAGGCGGCCCACTTGCCGTCTTGCCCCGGCAACAAGTTGAATCCGCAGACCCGTCAGGCGAGGAAGACATGATGCTGACCGCCCCCCGCGTCACACTCGAGGTCGCCTTCGCCTCCGACAACGACTTACCCGCAGCCGGCAAAACCGGAATCCTGCTGGTCCGCAATCGTCATGAAAACATGGGCCAGTATCTCGTCTCCGGCTTCATAAGATTCATCCGCGAAAACAACTACCGAACCCACGGCCTCTAGCCGCCAAACAAGGACAGTACTCATGGCCGGCGATCGCAGCAGAACACGTGAAGCCTAAACCGGCCGTCAGCGCCTTTCCTCTCACCATCGGACACCCAAACAGCCTACAGTTCGTAGTACCGGCTTCAGCAAACAGTGTTGAAAGATGGCTTGATTTTTGGCCAGCTAATTTGCCGTAATTTGTTCCAGAGTACCCGAGGCGGGACTTGAACCCGCACGTCCGTAAGGACACAGGATTTTAA
>CAZPOL010000143.1:0-10850 GCA_964588195.1 uncultured Pirellulaceae bacterium
CCCCGGCAGGAATCGAACCTGCGACACCAGCTTTAGGAAAGCTGTGCTCTATCCCCTGAGCTACGAGGGCCCGGCTTTTTGCATTGCAAGCAAGCATCCTGTCGGAACGCCAGGAATTTTAGCAAACCGACGCTGAAAGCAAAGCCATTCCAGTTGATGAACTCGAATAGCGAATTGATCGGCCAGGTATCAAGAGATTCTTTGTAGCAGCCAGTAGGTCAATGCCGCGATCGTACCGGCCATTGGTAGCGTGGCGACCCACGAAAGCAGAATTGCCACGATCGTCTTCTTGCGAGCACCACCGGTCACCGCACCCAATCCAAACAAGGTGCCACAACTGACGTGAGTCGTCGAAACGGGCAAACCCATGCGGCTGGCTCCGATCACAATCAACCCGGTCACGACGTTTGAGGTGAAACCCTGGCCATGATTCATCATCGTGATCTTTTTACTCATCGTTTCGCCGACCCGTTTGGCACTCAGCAACGCACCGATGGCAATGGCGATACCGACCGTCAGCAATCCGGATTTTATGCCAAAGGCAGGAATCAGTAGCAAGACGGCAGCGATCTTGGGCGTGTCGTTCAGGCCGCGTGCAAAGCTGACAACGCCAGAGGACAGAAAGTGAGCCCTGTCTAAAGCCTTCCCGGCATCGATCCCGACCACCTTGCCGTTGTACTGACTGCGACAAGCCGCCGTTTCACCGGTCGCGATGGAAAGGCTCTGCGCTTTTTCCATCGCCACCAATTGATAACCCTGAACCGTTTCCGGAACCACTTCTCTGGTTTCCTGGCCAACGCAAACACAGTACTCACTGGTGACGCCCATCCGTTTGCGAAAGAACCGCAGGACTGGGTAGATCAGCGAAGTCGCTGCGATGGCGATCAGAGGGCTGGTCAGCAACGGAATCAAAAACTTGTTGCCAAGGTTTCCTGTATTGATCGACGAGCCAGCGATCAGGCCAGTTCCCAGGAGAGCTCCGATCAAACTGTGTGTCGTCGAAATTGGCATGCCGATTCTGGTTGCGAACAAAACGGTCAGCCCGGCGCCCAGCGCGACAGCGGCCGCGAATTCGCCTTGTCCGGCAATCGCGTCGTCGATCAAGCCTTTGCCACCAAACGATTTGATCAATTCGCCAGCCAACATGATCGCCATGATGGAGCCAAGAAAGGTGGTACCTGTCGCCCAATACAAAGCGCGTTTGTAATCCGTTGTGCCACTTCCAAATAGAGTTGCTACGCCCTTGAAGTTGTCGTTCGCTCCGTTCGCGTAAGCGACGCAAAGCGCTGCCAAAAATATAATCGCAACAATCATTCAGTAGTTCCCGTCGAATCAAAATGGCCCCGGTACTTTCATTCCGAGGCCAATCAAAAAAGTATTTCGGTACAACAATATGCCAAATTTCACCTCAGCTGGTCAATGTACATAGGCCGATGACGGTTGCGGCTTGAAAACCTGACGCCACAAAGAATATGTGGGATTTGATACAGCGTATCTGTGTTGGCGCGCGCGACTTTTAACAGAAGCTGGTTGACCTAAACGAAAAAAGCGACCTGGTAAGACAGCAGGTCGCTCATGTTTATTGAAATTTAGACCAGGCTAAATGCTCGGCCTGCAAAATTCAGCTTTGACGTCGACGTCGCAATGAGACTGCACACAATCCGGCCAACATCAAACCAAGCGTACCGGGTTCCGGCACAACCGCTCCGGTCGAAAGAACGACGTCGTTACCGTCTCCGCCCAGGTAATCGATTCGCAAATTGAATCCGTTGTCGCTGAGCACGATATCACCTTGGCTAAATCCAATGAAGCTGCCCGACTGTACGCCGCCAACATCTAAAATCAAGAATTCGATGTCAGCCGAAAGGTCGAAACCGTCATCGATTGAAACGTCCAGGATTCCGTCCAGGGAGACGTCTCCTAAAACCGATAGCGATTCGAAATCAGTGATGCTATCCAGCGTTACCTGGTAGATGGCGTTCTCGCCTTGCGTGTAATCGCCATCGATCGTCAGTGAATCGGCCGACAGAATTCCCGAGCTGTTGATGACGTCGGCGGCAATCGTGCCGCCGTCACCAAGGATTTCAGAACGGTGTTGTTCATCCATCAGATTCGTACTAGTCAATTCAAAAGTGCCACCGTTGATCAGTCCTCCACTGTTGGCTGACAAGACCACGTTCAATAAATCAGTTGTGCCGGGGCCGAAATCGATTTGACCTGAGTTCGAAACTTGCACAATCGACTCGATATTCAAGTTGTCATCCTGGAAAGTCTGCAAGGCGGTCAGGTCGATGTTGCTGCCAATGCCGTCGGCGGCGAACCGAACGGCACCCGATGAGATAGCCGTTAAGCCGGACATGTCGATCGCTCCACCATCGATTGCGGTGGCATCCAGTCTGCGGATAAATGAACCGCCAGTCAGAGTCACCAGGTTCGAAACGTCCAGGACCGAACCGGCTCCGTTGGCTTCAAATTCTCGCGAGAAGTTACCTCCGCCGTTGACGTCGTAGCTGGTAACACCAGTCAAATTCAAAGTGACGCCACTGTCGACTAGCGCATTCGATCCTGTGAAATCGGTGATGCCGCTGAAATCGTGAGTGCCTCCGTTCGTCAGCTGAACTTCCGTGTTGATGGCCGAGGTCAATGCGCCAGCATTTAATACCGAAGAGGCTCCGTCGATCTGAATCACTGCGCCTGCTGCATCGGTCGACTGGATTGTCGTCACTCCACTCGCATCGATCGTTCCACCGTCTCGAACGATCAGCCCGCCCGGTTGGCCATCATCAATATTGAAATTCGTCACGCCGCTGAAGTCGATGCTGCTGCCGGTTCCGTCCGAGATCAAACGGGTCGACCCACCCAAATAATTGGTCACGCCAGAAACATCGATCGTTGATCCATCGTTAGCCACAATATCCAGGCGGCGGATAAACGTGCCACCCATCAGATCAGTCACGTTGCTGACATCCAGAGTCGACGCGTCGTTGGCCTGCCAAAGCCTGGAGAAGTTGCTTCCGCCGTTGGCGTCGTAGCTTGTGATGCCTGTCAAATTCAAGGTTCCTCCGTCGTTGACGATGGCGTCAGATCCCAGGAAGTTCGTGAATGCGGCGGTGTTGAGTGTGCCGCCATTGCGAAATTCGACTCGCGAATTGATCACATCGGTAACCGAACCAATGTTCAAGTTGGACGTCGCACCGTCGACCAAAACGTGGACGGTGTTCGCGCCAACACCTTGGATCGTCGTCAGGGCGGTGGCGTTGATCGTGCCTCCGTTCAAAGCAAACAGTCGTGACGCGACAGAATCGGTATGGTTAAGAGTGCCCAGCGAATTGAGATCGATCACACTGCCGGCGCCGTCCGCCTCGAAACGAACCGATCCGCCGACATGATTTGTCAGGTTGGACAGGTCGATAGACGAGCCCGTGTCGGCCTGGACATTCAGTGTCCTGATAAACCCGCCTCCGGTGAGTGAGGTCAAGCCGGAAAAATCCAGAGTGGATCCGTTGGTTCCGCGAAACGTCCGCGAATCGTTCGTTCCGGTGTCGGTTATGTAGCTGGTAACCACGGAGAAGTCCAACGTGCTGCCGCCATTGCCAAAGACGTTGCCGCCATCCAACACCGTTGTTCCATTGGCAGTAAACAAACCGCTGTTGACTGTAAGATCTGAATTGATGCCCAGAGTCAGCGACCCGTTGGTGACGCCGCCCGTGGTCAGCGTCAGGTTTTGATTCTGTAGAAGCAAAAGATCCTCGGCGCTGGTCAGTGAATTGACGCCTGAGATCGCCGAGCCAATTGTGATCAGGTTGCCGCCTCCCTGGTCGATGGTGACGTCATCGGCCAAGCCTGGCACAGCACCACCGGACCAGTTGATTCCGTCCTCCCAATTGCCGCTGCCGGGCGTGATCCAATTGACTTGTGCCTGGGCCATACCGCACCAGCCAACCCCGATCAGACATGCCAACGCGAAACGATTCGTCGCGCAGCAAAACAAATTTCCTGGTTTCATCAATCTCTCCCAGATTTAATTTTTATAAATCCCGCCGCCGGGATGATCACCGTGCGATACCGACATTCCAATGAAAGTCAGCTGAAAAAGCGCAGGGTTTGCCCACAGATGCAGGCTTATGGCTAAAGAGTCCGTCGAGTGACAGCATTGGACAAAGATTCCGGCAAAATCCGAAAAACAGACAAGATTTATCGGCAGCCGTCTGGGGAAGGGTGGAGAGTGTAGGATGGGCACTCCTGCCCGTCCAATGAACAGTCGGGCAAGAGTGCCCAACCTATGAGTTAGCGCAGCAAAAAAGCCCGACACCTGGGTGCCGGACTTTCCGCAACAGACGGAAGGGAGGCTGCCAGTTCGGTCACTTGTCCGTCGCAGGCCGGTTGAGCAGCACTCGATTGTTCTCGTCGGAATTGGCCACAACGATGTCGGCGAAACCACTGCCGGTCAACTTGCCAACGCTAAGGCCGTAAGTCGGTGAAGCCGCGTCGCCGAATGGAACGGGGCGAAAACTGACCGCCTGTTCGTCGCTGGTCCCTTCGTTGAAGTAGGCGAAGTTCTGTTGCTGGTTGTTTCCCGCGACCAGGTCCAGGCGACCATCGTTATTCAGGTCGGCGATTGCGAGCGAGTAAGTACGGCCGTCGGGTTGCCCGAATTCGATCGAGGACTTCACTTTGCCGTCGCCGTCGCCAAGAAAGATCTGGTTGGGGGCTCCGATATTTCCGACCGCCCAATCCAGATTGCCGTCTCCGTCCAGGTCAACGATTGCAACGGCTCGCGAGTTGTTGGTGGGGTCTCCGAAAGGAATTGGCGGGCTTGAAAAGTCCAGGTTTTCGCTGCCTAGTCGAACCTCGTTCGGTTGCCGGTCACGATTGGCGAGTATTAAATCCTGATTTCCGTCGCCATTCAGATCCGCGACGGCAACGGCGATCGTTGAATCGCGTCGGTTGCCGAACTGTGGCCCGTCAGAAAAATTTGCGGCGCCGTCGTTGAGGTAGATTTGATTCGGTCTGCCGCGACTGGTCGCCAGAATGTCAATGTCGTTGTCGTTGTCGATGTCTGCCAACGTCAAACTGCGCACGCTCGAAATCGTTCCGTATTCACTGTGTTCGGTAAACTTGCCGGCGCCATCGTTCAGGAATATTTTTCCGAGCGCCATGTCGTTGCCAGTCACGATATCCAGATCGCCGTCTCCGTCCAGGTCGGCGAGTTCACAGGCGTAAGTCGTGCGCCGGTCCGCGCCCAAGGGAGCCATCACATTGAACCTGGCGTTTCCTTGATTAAAGAACAAAAAATTCTGTTGCGGCCAGTGCCTTCCATTGGCCGAGACAACATCCAGATCACCGTCGCCGTCCAGGTCGCCGATGCGAACGGAGGCGGTTCGATTGCTTTCCGTTCCCAGAACCTGACGAGCAGAGGAACGGAATTCTCGCTCCGGGCTGCTGCCTTGTTCCTGTTGAGCATGCAGCCAGGCACATGGAAAAGCAGCCGTCAGTAACAGGCATGTAGCGATAAATCGTGATTCGGATTTCATATTTGTTTCGGGCTGGGTCAGCTGAGTTCAGGTGCCAATCGCTCAGCGAACTCATTCAACAACGTTAAACGAACGGTTGAATCAGGTTCGGATCGATGGTTCCCTGGCGATTGTAGCGGCGATTGTAGCGGCAGATGCGAATTGTTTTCAGGTTCAATCGGCCTCAAATTGCCTTAGCGATTCCACCGTGGGTATACTGGGATACCGGGCCGGAATGCAGGGCCAACACCCGGACACCACATTATTGTTACTGAGAATAAAGAGACAAGAACGATGGCAACGGTTCCCAAAGAAGGTACAGCCAGCAAGGAAGCGAGTCAGGCTGTTGAGTTTATTCGCAAGATTCGTGAGCGTGTCGCGACCGTCGTCGTTGGCCAGGATGTGGTTGTGGAGCGGACTTTGATCGCGTTGTTCACCGGCGGTCATCTGTTGCTGCAGGGTGTGCCAGGTCTGGCCAAGACGTTGCTGGTTTCCGTTCTGTCGAAAACGGTCGACCTGGATTTTGCACGAATTCAATTCACGATCGACTTGTTGCCGTCAGACATTTTGGGCTCTGAAATTCTTGATCAGAAGACCAACGAGTTCAAAATTCTGAAAGGGCCGATCTTTACGAATCTGTTGTTGGCTGACGAGATCAACCGTGCGGCGCCGAAGGTGCAAGGCGCTCTTTTGGAAGCGATGCAGGAACGCAAGATCACAATTGGCAACGAGAACTTTCCTTTGCCAGCACCATTCCTGGTCATCGCCACACAGAACCCGATTGAACAGAGCGGAACGTTTGAGTTGCCTGAGGCCCAGTTGGACCGTTTCATGTTGTGTCACCGCCTGGTCTACCCGACGCCGGATGAAGAAAAGGAGATCCTGCGTCGTAACTCGGCACTCGGCATCCGTAAGCAAGACAAGGGCGCGGTCGCGCGAACGGAATTCGATGTGCTGGATAAGGAACCGGTCGGCACCACGGACGACTTGATCGCTTGTATGAAGGCGGTGCAAGATGTGCACATCAGCGACGTGTACATCGATCACGTGGTCGAGTTGGTCAACCGGACTCGGATTCATCCGGCTCTGGAAGTTGGATGTTCGCCGCGTGCCGGTATCGCGCTGTTGAATTCGTCACGAGCCAGAGCGTTGATCCACGGTCGCGAATACGTAAAGCCAGAAGACATGTACGCACTGGCCGGGGATGTGATCTTGCATCGTATCCGTTTGAACTACGAAGCTTTGGCCGACGGGTTGACCGGGCCTGCTGTACTGAAATCGATCATGAACGAAATGGGTTCCACGGAAGCGACGATTCACTAGCCGAAGTTGATTGTAAGATTCACCGACCGGGTTGAACCACCAGAAGGACTTATGCGAACGCATCAACTGGACAGCATTGATACACTGGACTCGCGACAGTTCGTGATGGCGGTCAAGCGTTTGGCTGACAGCCTTAGCTACGGCACCGACGCCTCGCCGTTCCTGGGCAGCGGCACCGAGTACGTGCAATCCCGTTTGTATCATCCGGGTGACCCTGTGCGATCGATCGACTGGCGAATTACGGCCAGAACCAACAAATTCCACGTCAAGGAATTCGAGACGCCGAAACGGATGCCTTGTTACCTGTTGGTCGACACTTCGGCCTCGATGACAACCAGTTCGATCAGGCAGAGCAAGTACGCGACAGCGGTCTATATCGCTGGCGGTTTGGCGTTCGCTTGCCTGGATCGAATCAGCCCGGTGGCGGTTGTCAGCGTCGGCGACACGGAGATGCGTTACACGCCGAGTCTGTCTCGCGACAAGATCATGCAGTGGATGCATAAGTTGCGGACTTACAATTTTGGCGAGTCGACACAGTTGGCCGAGCGGATTCGCGAACTGGGGCCTTTGCTGACTAACCGCTCGCTAATCATTACGCTTTCTGATTTGCATCAGCCGGAAGCGATTGGCCCCCTGAAACGACTCGGGCAACAACACGATGTGGTGGCATTGCAATTACAGGATCCAGCCGAGATCCAGATGCGTGCGGCCGGTTTTGTGCGAGCCAAAGAAGTCGAGACCGGTAGAACCGTGACCACACGCGGCAAGAACATGGGGATTGACCAGACCGCTTTGACGCAAGAATTGAAACGAGGTCGTGTCGACCATCTGGTGATCCCAACCGACGAGCCGTTCGCCTACAAGCTGCGGCACTTTTTCAAATCACGTGGATTGCTGGGAAGAGGTGCTCGCTAATGTTTCAATGTAAGCGTAAGCGTGAATTTGTTGCTCGATTGATCTGCGCAATTTGTTTTGTGGTGATCGTTGCACCGACGTTGATTGCTCAGGATGACAGTCCGACAGTCGGCAAAGCGGGAACGATCAGTGAATTAATTTTGCCTGGCAGCGAATTGGTGGCCAAGCCATTGATGCAGGATTCACCGATGGTCGTTCGCATCGTTAAATCGATTCCGCACGGCGACAGTTTTCGATACGAGATCCGTTTTCACGGGCTGGAACCAGGTAAGTTCAATCTCGCGGATTGGTTGATACGTGCCGACGGAACTTCTACCGACGACTTGCCCGAGATTCCCGTCGAAATTAAATCGTTGTTGCCTCCGGGGCAGATTGAGCCGAACGATCTGGAAGCCGGCTGGTTGCCTCGCTTGGGCGGATACCGAAATGTGATGATTGCCGCGATCGTGTTGTGGTCACTCGGTTTGCTCGCCTTGATCTTTGCAGGACGCAAGAAGGCTGACCCGGTGAAACAGGCGCAGGCCGAACGCACGTTGGCTGAATTGCTGGAAGAGCGATTGGCGGCCGCGGTGGAAAACAAGATGCCGAAAGAGAAGTTCGCTGAGTTGGAGCGGATGCTGTTCGGGTTTTGGCGGCGGCGATTGGGGCTGGAATCAGAATCCGCGACCGATGCATTGAGGAAGATTCAAGAGCACAAAGACGCGGGGCCATTGATGATGCAGTTGGAACAATGGATACACAACCCGAAGGCTGATCGACAAATCGATTTGGCGAAACTGTTGACTCCGTTTCGAAACTTGCCCGCTGACACTGCGGAGTTTGACTCATGAGTTTTGGTAACTGGTACATTTTGTTTGGTTTGTTCGTGCCGGCCAGCATGTTGGTTTGGATATGGCTGCGTGATCGATTCGAAACGCTCGGTGGTGATGGCGGTTTGAGTATCGGTTCCAACCGACGGATCGCCTTGCCGCAAGATCACGGCGTTGCCAAAAGCGGCAAGGTCGCGGATTTCTTTATCAAGTGTTGCTTG
Organism: uncultured Pirellulaceae bacterium; assembly: GCA_964588195.1. GTDB lineage: Bacteria > Planctomycetota > Planctomycetia > Pirellulales > Pirellulaceae > CAJQPP01. The sequence continues at coordinate 8,782 of CAZPOL010000143.1, forward strand.
AGCGCGGCGCCGCTGACACTGGCCACCGCCATTTTGTTACTGGCGGAACCGCGTTGTCTGGACGTGCCAAAAGCCGAACGAGAATTGACCAATATCGAATTCTGTCTGGACCTCAGCGGCAGTATGACGGCCAGGTTCGGGGGCGGTTCGCGTTACGATGCGGCGATGAGTTCAATCAATGGTTTTGTGGACAAGCGGAAGGGCGATGCTTTTGGCTTGACCGTATTCGGTACGAATGCTCAGCACTGGATCCCGTTGACGACTGACGCCTCGGCGTTTCGATGTAGCGTGCCATTCTTGAATCCGCGTCGTCTGCCGCCTGGATTCGGCGGAGGTACGATGATCGGACTCGGCTTGAAGAAAAGCCAGGAAGTCCTGGTCACTCGCGAAACTGGTGACCGCATGATTATCCTGGTTTCTGACGGAGTCAGCGCCGACCTGGGCGGCGGGCAAGAGGAGGAGGTCGGTCGTTCGTTGCGTGATGACAAGATCGTTGTGTATTCCATTCATATCGGTGGCGGCGTTTCGCCCCCCGAAGTCTCGGCAATCACGAACATAACTGGCGGCGAATCGTTTAATCCTGCCGATGTTCAATCCCTGGAAAATGTTTTCCGCCGGATCGATGCGATGGAAGTCGCGGAAATGAAACGAACGTATGCGGAAGTGCTGGATTGGTTTTTTCCATTCTGTGTCGCCGGGTTGTCGTTTATCGGCATTAGTTTGCTGTCCATGATTTGGATGAGGTACACGCCATGGTAGACAGCGTCATGCCTGAGGTCATTGCTGTCTCGATCGCACTGGTTGCGGTGGTGGCCGAACTGTTGCACCTGCGCAGAATCAAGCAGGTCAAATTCCTGGCGTTTGGTCCCGGTGGGCGACCGGCGTTGTGGACCTGGGCGGCGCCCGTTTTACGAGTGCTGGGTTTGGCCATCTCCGCATGGGGATTTGCGTCGTTGTGGTTTGTGGTCGAGGCAAAAGTTCACAGCCAAAACGAGATCGCCGAAAACGAATACAAACATCTGGTGTTGATCGTTGACGTTTCCCCCAGCATGCATTTGAAGGATGCCGGGCCGGACGGTGACAAGGGTCGGCGGAAACAAGCCTCAGACGTTTTGGAATCACTGTTCAATCGCATTCCAATGCGGCAATTCAAAATCAGTGTGATCGGAGTCTACAGCGAGGCGAAAATGTTGCTGGAGGACTCCAAGGATCATGAAGTCGTCAGGCACATCGTCGAAACGATGCCGCTTTGGCACGCCTACAAACCTGGCAAAACAAAATTGATGTCCGGGATCGAGTTGGCTGCCAAGACAGCCGGCAAGTGGAGACCGGGAAGCACCTACGTTTTGATGTTGACCGATGGCGACACGGTACCGGCCACCGGCATGCCGACCTTCCCCTCCTCGGTTGAGGAATTCCTGGTTGTCGGGGTTGGAGACCCAAACACGGGCACGTTTATCGACGATCATGTTTCGCGTCAGGACGTCAACACACTTAGGCAAGTCGCCAACCGATTGCGTGGCATCTACCACAATGGAAACAACAAACACCTGACCTCAAAGATCGTTGGCAGGTTCAATCGCCAGGACGACGAAGACGAAAAAAAACCTGGACGCGACGCGAGTGGTCGCTGATCGCCGTCATTGTGGGCTCGGGGATTTTCGCTTTTGTCCCGATCGGTCTGCACTACTTCGGTGGAATTTTGGTGGCGGGAGTCAGGCGGTCACCAGGGAAGCATAGGTAACTACTTTACCTATCCCTGCAAATTGTAAGTCTGTCCCCATCGAATTGCCTACAGTAGGATGTGCGAACCAAGTGCTAAACGCTGACCAACCTGGTGCGGGAGTTTCGAAAACAATTCTTCTTTCGAGTGCAACCATCTTCTTACACTTTTTCTTGACAGTTTTCGGCGTCAAATCAGCAGCGGCCTATATCCCCCAGAGGGACGGTGCGATTTCAACATCATTGGACCACTGGCTTCAGATTCACCGGGGCACAACGAGTATGCTGACATGCAGCGCCATCGAGTCAAGAAAGCCAGTAACCAGGGAGCTACTCCATCACAGCGA
>CAZPOL010000144.1:0-10844 GCA_964588195.1 uncultured Pirellulaceae bacterium
GGGATGTTTGGAGGCGGATTTGCGGCGGCTCGTGAAATTTTAGGATACACGGACCTGGCAAACCGGCTGGAGCGTGAAACGGACGCCGAACACCGGTTGAGAAAAAGTCGCTCGCCGGAACGAAAGGCGTTTTTCTTGTGGCTGGCCGGAGGTGGTGTACTGGGTGTCGGCGGTTTCATGTTTTTGTGGAGTCGATACCAGGTGCGGTACGGGAAACGTGATTGCAAGTCGTGCAGTTCCGAAATGGTCATGTTGGATGAACAGCAAGACGATTCGTTTTTGGACCCTCCCGAACGAATCGAGGAACGGCTGGGTAGCGTCGACTATGATGTTTGGGCGTGCATGTCGTGTGATGAGGTGACGAAGTATCGATACGGAAAGTTGCTGACGCGGTATTCCAGGTGCCCGGACTGTCGGTACAAGACTCGCAGCAAAATCTCTCGCACGATTCGCGCGGCGACTCGTCATCGTGGCGGAAAGGTGCGAGTAACCGAGACTTGTGAGAATTGTAGTTTTCACAAGACGTATACCTATTCGACGCCCAAGCTTCGCAAGCCATCGAGTGGCAGCTCGCGAATCGGTAAAGGTGGTTTCAGTATCGGAGGAAGCCGCCGGCGCAGTGGTGGATTCGGCAGTGGGCGGTCATCACGAAGTTCGTCTCGCGGTTCATCGCGTGGCGGCGGCGGTGCTCGTTGGTAAATCTGATTTTGGCATCAACCAAAAACGGCGACCAAAACGGCGACCAAAACGGCGACCACATCAATACAAGCACGACGCGCCAATACAAGCACGACGCGCAAGCGAGTGGTTCCGCAACCACGGCCAGCTTCGCAATATCGCTAACATCTTCGCAAACATCTTTGCAAAACAAGTGAATTTCTCAGCCGACCGCTATATGATACGAACATCAGCCTGACACGAACGGCAACAAATCCGACGATGTCCAAACCAAAGAAGGAAAACTCAAATGGCTAAACACATCTGCATCGCAATTATCCTGAGCCTGACTTTGGTCACCAGCCATGTTCGGGCTCAAGGAACTGAACCAATCGAAGCCACGCAGATTTTTGCGGATGTGGATGCGATCGTCGTGTTTCAGTTGAAGTTGCTGGAAGAACACTTGAACGACGATGTCAAAACGGGCCTCGCCAGCACGCATGAAAAACTAGAGAGTTTGCTAAGCCTTGATACATCCAGTTGCCATGAAGTGATTTTTCAATTTGGTGCTCCGGAGTATCTGTGGGAAGACAGTCGACACATCTCAAAAACCATTGGCGTTTTGTTTCGAGGAGCGGATGGCGACGAAATGTCGCAGGAAAAGATCGACGAATTTACCGAGCGTTTCCAAATGGAGAAACATTCTTACAACGAACAGGTGTATTTCAACCGACATGATGAGCCGACGTTTCGATTTTTCGACAATTCATTTCAGCTTTGTGAAACAGAAAGACTGAAAGCTTTAGTTGACGCCGAAGCCAATTCGCTCGCGGATCGCGAAGTTGATCTGTTGTCTAATGTCAGTCGTGACTCGGCAATTTGCATTCACATCGACTTTTCAAAAGAGTCCTTCCGCTCGTTTTTCCCCCTGATGCTGGAGGGCATGCGGGACCTGGATGCTGTCGAATCCATGAAGGTGATCGGGGCCAACGCCTCCAGCTTGACACTCACCGTCGATCTGGACACAGAGACGCCGCTGCAATTGGTGGTGGAAACGGCGGAGCATGGCAACACGGAATCACTGGAAGAAGCAACCAAAGAATTTGCAGAGGCAGTACAGGGTTTCGCGGCGGTGTTTCAACGTGAAATTTCCGTGGGGGCTCCAACACCGGAAATTCGCGAAACCACCAGCGAATTCGCTGACGCTTTGGTAGCCTGGTTCGCTGAGCCTGAAATCACGTCAAACGATACTTCGGTGACGCTGACCCTGAATGGCTCCGACCCAGCGAAACTGACCCTGAATACCCTGGTCAAGATGTTGAACGCGGTTGGTGAAATGTTTCTTCGGTAGTGATATGAAGATCGCCATCTGCAATGAAACCTATCGCGACTGGTCGTTTGAGGACGCTTTCCGGCATGCCAGCCAGTGCGGTTTCGAAGGTATCGAAATCGCCCCGTTTACGCTGCAAAAAAACGCCAACGATATTACTCAATCACAGATCGATGACGTTGTCGCATTGGCGGCGCAATATGATTTGCAGATCGTTGGTCTGCATTGGTTGTTGGCGTTCACGGAAGGGCTGCATCTGACATCGAGTGACGATTCGATTCGGCAGAAGACGGCTGGTTACCTGGGCCAATTAGCAGCCGTCTGCCGACAACTCGGTGGAGGTGTGATGGTTTTTGGATCGCCGGATCAACGAAGCATCCAGTCGGGAATCACGGTCCAACAAGCGAATGATCTGGCCATTGATTGCATCCGGCGTTTGCTACCCGCATTGCAAGAACACAATGTCACGCTGGCTCTGGAACCGCTCGGGCCCGAAGAAGGGAATTTCTTGTTGACGGCAGAGTGGGGCAGGCAGTTGGTTGCTGAGATCGATTCGGAATTTGTCAAATTGCATCTCGATGTAAAAGCGATGAGTACTGAATCAGAGAGCATCCCTGATATTATCGCGGCCAGTAAACAGGAACTGGTCCATTTTCATGCCAACGATCCGAATCGCCGAGGCCCCGGTATGGGCGATGTCGAGTACGAACCGATTGTGGCGGCGTTGGTTGATATCGAATACGACGGCTGGTTGTCGGTGGAAGTTTTCGACGAATCGGTTGCGCCGGAAGTTTTGGCCGCTGAGAGTGTTGAGTATTTGAAGCGACAGTTGGTTGCGGCAGGTGTCGGATAAGGAATGACTCGTTTGCGCTCTATATTGCACAGTGCGGAACCACTCGCTTGCGCTTCGTGCTTGTATGTTGCGCGGGGAGGAACCACTCGCTTGCGCTTCGTGCTTGTATTTTGCTTCGTGCTTGTAGTGATCGAAAGAAACTAGCCGACGTTTTCGTCCGTGTCGGATGGTTTTTCGATGCTGACGGAGCTTGAGCTTGCGGATGTGTCGCTGGAGCGGTGGCGTTCGTTGGTGCCGGGGACGACCAGCGGGCCGGGCGAATTTTCGTCCATGATCCGTTTCAGTTCCTCGGAGTCCACCGATTCGACCTCGATCAAACGATCGGTCAATGCGACCAGGGCGCCCTTGCGAACATCCAGAATGTGACGAACTCTTTCGATCCCTTCGTCAATGATGCGGCGTACTTCGTCGTCGATTTCCCGAGCGGTTTTTTCGCTGATCATCGGCACGCCTTCTTCGCCACGAGCCGAAGCCAGAAACGGGCTGGTCGTCGAGCCGCTGTAGTTGACTCGACCCATTCGGCTCATGCCATATTGCATGACCATCGCGCGAGCGATCTTGGACGCTCGTTCCAGGTCGTTTTGAGCACCAGTCGAAATGTCCGGGTAGATCAACTCTTCGGCCAACGTTCCGGCCAACAGGATTTGAATCTGGCTTTCCAGTTCCGATTGAGTCGCCAGGAATCGGTCGCCCTCAGGTCGCTGCATGGTGTAACCGAGTGCTGCGAAACCGCGAGGAATGATCGAGACCTTGTGAACCGGGTCGGTGTTCGGCAGGCTGTAAGCAACCAGGGCGTGCCCGCTTTCATGGTAAGCGACTCGTTGTTTTTCATCGTCGTTCATCACGCGACGTTTCTTTTCCAGACCAGCCGTGACTCGTTCAACACCATCATTGAACTCGTCCATGCCAACCGCAGACTTACCGCCACGAGCTGCCAACAAAGCGGCTTCGTTAACCAGGTTGGCCAGATCAGCACCGGCGAAACCCGGCGTAATCGTGGCGACGCGATGCAGGTCGACGCCTTCGGCCAACTTGACGTTCTTAACGTGGACTTTCAGGATCTCTTCCCGTCCGCCAACGTCTGGTCGATCCACCAACACGTGTCGATCGAAACGGCCTGGTCGCATCAATGCCTGGTCGAGTGTTTCAGGTCGGTTGGTCGCTCCCATAACGATCACGCCGCTGTTGGAAGAGAAGCCATCCATTTCAACCAGCAAGGCGTTCAGCGTTTGTTCTCGTTCGTCGTGGCCGCCGACCATGCTGCCGCCACGTGATTTTCCGAGTGCGTCCAGTTCATCGATAAAGATGATGCATGGTGCTTTGGCTTCGGCTTGCTGGAACATGTCTCGCACACGAGCCGCCCCGACGCCGACGAACATTTCAACGAAGTCACTACCCGACATACTGAAGAACGGTACACCGGCTTCGCCAGCGATCGCTTTGGCCAACAATGTTTTCCCAGTTCCCGGAGGGCCGACCAACAGGACTCCGCGTGGAATACGGCCGCCAAGTTTTTGGTACTTCTCTGGCTTCTGCAGGAAGTCGACGACCTCTTTTACCTCTTCGACGGCCTCGTCGATTCCGGCAACGTCGGCGAAGCTGATTTTCAGGTCTTCTTCTGCGTGAAGTTTTCCACGACTGCGTCCGAATTGCATTGGGCCGGACGATCCGTTCAGCCGTCTCATCATCCACAGGAAGAACAGCAACAACAGCGCCGTCGTGAAAACCAGGAAGCCGTAACGTTCCATGAACGTCGCTCCGCCGGTTGAGGCGTGGTCGATGTTGTTGCGACGCAGTTTGACGTGTAGCGCGTTGCTCAACTCGCCCGATCCGTCCTTGCGGACCACGAAAGTGACGTCACGATAATCGCTCCAGTCATTCGTGCCAGGTTCTTCCGGGCTTTCTTTGGCGGTACGCAATTTGATTTTGCCTCGGACCTTGTATTTACTGATCAAGACATCTTGCAGGCCGCTGATCTCGTCCCAGCGTTTGTTCATTCCGTCGTTGCGAATGACGATACTGCCCTTCTTGGTATCGGATCGAACTTGCGCGGTGCCGTGTGGGTCCAGGTACTGAGTCGCATCGACCAGCCGATCAAAATCGCTATACGACAGTTTGTAGTCTTTAATGCTGGTTAGTATCACCAACGCCAACAAGGCGATTCCGACGGTGATCAGAACGAAGAAGAACGCCAGATTTGGTTTGTTCTTTTGTTCGGTAGGTTTAGCGGGCTTTTGGTCCTGGTCCATTTTGGTTCCTGGCAACAGAGGTAAGTCGAAGAGATTGTTCTATTGGATTCCCAAGGCTTCATTGTAGCGCGAGTGGGCCAATTTCGGGATACCGGCAAGTAAAACGCCGGGTTTTTGCTGGTTAGGGTAGCAGGTATTGATATTTTCAACGATAAAACGGGTCGAACGCATTACCGGCTATTTCGCATTCTACAATCACTCGACTGTATTCAACTGAACACCTCGTGAACCAGTCCGTTTCGACAGCTGAAAATTCAACCGCCGACGTGGACACATGCAAAGGTGTCGCCGTGTTGGGCTCGACCGGCAGCATCGGAGTCAGCACCTTGCAAGTCGCTGCAGAGTTGCCCGAGCGGGTTAGGTTAACCGGATTGTCGGCGCATCGGAATCTCGATTTGCTGGTGCAGCAAGTCAACCAGTTCAAGCCACAGTGGATCGTGGCGACCGACCCGCAGGCAGCTGAGTCATACAAATGGCCTGCTTTGCCCGGCACGGAATTATTGGTCGGTCACCAACAGCTGGAAAAGGTGGTGGCTCGGCCCGAGGTCGATATTGTGGTGGCGGCAATCGTGGGAATCGCCGGCCTGCCCAGTACCGTGGCGGCGATTGGATCGGGCAAAACGATCGCCTTGGCAAACAAGGAAACGCTGGTTGCCGCCGGGCCTCTGGTGATGCAAATGGCGGCGGATACCGGCGCAAATATTTTGCCCGTCGATAGCGAACACAACGCCATCTTTCAGTGCTTGCGAGCCGGACGGCGGGACGAAGTGACGCGGGTCTGTCTAACGGCCAGCGGGGGACCATTCAGAAATTTCAGCCGCCAGGAAATGGACTCGGTGACTCCGGAACAGGCGATGGCCCACCCGACATGGGACATGGGGCAGAAAATAAGTGTTGATTCGGCAACAATGATGAACAAGGCACTGGAAATTATCGAGGCAAAGTGGCTTTTTGAGCTGTCGGCGGATCAAATCGAGGTGGTCGTACACCCGCAATCCATCGTACACTCTCTGGTAGAATTCGCAGACGGATCGGTGATAGCTCAATTAAGTCCTCCGGACATGAAGCTGCCGATTCAGTATGCGTTGACCTGGCCTGACCGTGTCACCGGCCCGGCGCGGCGTATGATGTTTCAGGAGGCGATGTCCCTGGATTTTAGCCCGCCGGATATCGGTCGGTTTCCGGCCGTGGCCCTGGGCTTGCAAGTGGCTCGCCAGGGTGGCACGTCGGGAGCGGTTTTGAACGCCGCAAACGAAGCGGCCGTCGCAGCGTTCCTTGATCACCGAATTGGATTCAGTGACATCGTGCGTGCCTGCCAGGAAATACTACAACAACATGCATTTGAAGCGCACCCGACGATGCCGCAAATTATTGCCGCAGATCATTGGGCTCGTGAGGAGATAAACAAGTGGATTTAGGTTTACTGGCCGCACTTTCTGATTGGCTTGACCCCGCGTGGTGGTGGTCGGTCTTTCAAGTCGTGCTTGGACTGGGCTTCGTGATCTTCGTGCACGAACTGGGCCACTTTTTGGCTGCCAAGTCCTGTGGCGTGAAGTGCGAGAAATTCTATGTCGGCTTCGATGCTTTCGATATCAAAATCGGTGATCGGGTTATCATTCCTCGCAAGCTGGTCCACTTTACCAAAGGCGAAACAGAATATGGTGTGGGCATCCTGCCACTGGGTGGCTACGTCAAGATGCTTGGACAAGACGATAATCCGTCGAAGATGGCGGAAGAGCGCGAACGCGCGATGATGGAATCGGGTGATGGCGTCGAGGGGACTTCGCTGGACCCGCGCAGTTACATGGCCAAGTCCGTGCCGCAACGGATGCTGATTATTTCCGCTGGCGTGATCATGAACTTGATCTTCGCCGTGATCTTCGCCGCCATTGCTTTTGGAATGGGTGTTAAATACGAGCCGCCACGGGTCGGCAAGACTGTGCCTGGTTCACCCGCCTGGCAGAATTCGCTGGACGGTTCCACGATCTCGGAAATTAGCGGTTACCGAACCGATGACCCAAACATTTATTTCAATTTCGGGCATCTGCGCGAGTTGATTGTTTTGGATAGCGACGATGGTCCTTTGCAGATGGAGGTCCAGCGTCCGGGCGGCGGCGAACCGACTAAAGAATCGATTCAGGCTGTCGGAAATTTGATCGGGATGCGTGGCGGTGGAAATCTGAAATCGCTCGGAATCATGCCGATGTTAAGCACCACTTTGGCCAAGCCAGCCACGATCGATGGGCAGGCGGCGGCGAAGTGCGAGCCTCCACTGGAATCCGGCGATACGTTCCTGGAAATGAACGGCGTTAAGCTGAACACGGGTTACGACATGACTCGTTACCTGGCACAGAACCCGGACAAGCCAGTCAACATCAAGGTCCGTCGCATGGATGGTTCGGAAGTCACCGTAAAAATGCCGACCAACACGATGCGGAACCTGGGCTTTGAAATGGAACTGGGTCAGGTTCGCGCCGTGCGGAAAGGTTCGCCAGCAGCTGTCGCCGGAATTCAGGCGAATGACCGATTGGTATCCGTGGATGGTGAATCGATCGGCGATCCGTTTACTTTGCAGTTTCGGATGCTGCAAAAAGCTCGCTCGAAGACTGAAGTCACAATTACGGTGGCTCGATATCAGGAAGGCTCGGATGAACCGGTCAACAAAGACGTGACACTAACGCCTCGCATTCCCGATTCGCCTACTTTGCAGGACGGCGGACGCGGGATGACCGTTGAATCGCTGGGCGTGAATTTCTTCGTGACGAACAAAGTCGCACGGGTCTCGACCAGCGAAGCGAAGGACTCAGTTCAGGCCGGCGACAAGATCGTTTCAGTGCAATTCATCCTGAACGAACGTCAATCCGGATTGGCAACTCATCAGACGTTGACGGAAGTTTACGAACTGACCGACGAAGACAAAAAGAACCTTTGGCCGAGCATTCATTACGGGCTTCAGAACCTGGACGAAGGGTCCCGGGTGGTGATGAAGGTCGAAAGGGACCAGACAATTCAAACCGTTGAGTCGACGGTTCAAAATATCCCGAATGCGTTTTTGGAGACGCGTGGGTTCACGCCCAAGCTGGCACAACTGGAATACAAGGACGACTCGGCGTGGGCGGCGATCAAGAACGGTTTCCGGCAAACAGTCGATGACGCCTCTCGAGTTTTGAAGTTCCTGAAGAAGCTGGTCAACCGCCAATTGTCCGTTACCAACTTTGGCGGACCTGGCACGATCGCCGTTGTGGCGACTTCGGAAGCGAGTCAGGGAACCAGCCGATTGTTGTTGTTCCTTACGCTGTTGAGTGCCAACCTGGCGATCGTCAACTTCCTGCCGATCCCTGTGCTGGATGGTGGTCACATGGTGTTCCTTGCGTACGAGGGGATCTTCCGTCGACCGGTCAGCGAGAAAATTCAACTCGGTCTGACGATGGTCGGTTTCGCATTGCTGTTGGCCTTGATGGTGACGGTGATAGGAATGGACATCTGGCGTCTGTCGGGCTAGTCGGTTGTTAACGGCTGATAAATCCTGATGCCCCGATTCGAACATCTACGACACAAACCACCGAGCGAGCTGGAAACGCCTCGTGAATTGGTCGTCGTCTGTCCGGCGTTAAAGAGTCGCGTCAATCTTTCGCGGATCGTGCGGGCGGCTGGATGCTTTGGTGTTCAGCGTTTGATTGCCTGTCGACCATTTACCGTCGACAACGACATCGCGCGTGATGCGACTGAGTTCGTGCAGATTGAATCGCGGGGCTCACTGGTCCCCGTTTTGAAACGCCTGAAGGCCGATGACTTCCAGATTGTCGGGCTGGAACAAACAACGAACTCGACGTTGTTAACCTCTTTCGAGTTTCCCAGGCGAACCGCTCTATTGATCGGACACGAGCGATTGGGTATCCCGCAGGATCAATTGGCGTTGGTCGATGCGGTCGTTGAGATTCCGGTGTTCGGTCGGCCGTTTAGTTTTAACGTCGCGACGGCCACGACGATGGCGCTATATGAGTACTGCCGGCAATTTCCTAACGGATGAAACGCTGCTCGCGCCCCTGCAACGGCGATCTGCGCTTGCTATAATCGTAGGTGCATTCAATGGCCGGTTGAGTAATTTTCATTGAGTGCTTGTTCGTAGTCACCGTCCCTCCCACAAACTTCGCCAGGAATTTTTAGTGGAGAATACGCAAGTTGGTCCGTTCATGGTGCTCACCAAGGTGGGGTCCCACCGCAGGCACAGTGTCTACCACGCGAGGCAGACGGAGCAGGGAATCGACGTCGCCCTGAAATTTATCAAGCTGCCGGCTGATGTTCCGCGAGACACGGCCTTGGCAAAGATCAATCATGAATCGCAGGTCATCAAACGACTGAAACATGACAATGTCGTCAAGCTGTTTGGAGCGGGAACCCATGAGGACCAGGTCTTTTTTGCTCACGCATTGGTCGAGGGCGAATCGTTGTACGCGCTGTTGACGCGTTTGGGCCGCATGGCACCCGACCTGGTCATCGACTACGGCGCTCAACTGGCCAGTGCACTGGACTATCTGCATCATAACGAACTCATTCACAACAATCTGTCGACCGACAAGGTAATGATTACGTCGGACGGTGTTGCCAAGTTGACCGACGTGCGTCTGAACCGGCCTCGCAAACGTCGCTGGGATGCAGCGAAACGTGCGACGTTGGAAACGGCTGCGTACATGTCACCCGAACAGTTACTGGGTGAAGGCTCAACGGACAGATCGGACGTCTACTCGCTGGGCGTAATGATGTACGAAATGGTGACCGGGAAATTACCCTTCGACCCGAAGACGATGGGCCTGTTGGCACGTGACAAGCAAACCAACAAAGTCACCGCAGTTACCGACCATGTGATGAACTGCCCAGCGTGGCTTGGCAAGTTGATCATGCAGATGATTCAGGCCGATTCCGCCAAACGCCCGCACAGCGCCAAAGCGGTGCAGTTGACTCTGGAGCAAATTAGAACGGTCGATCAGAGCAAGTCAGCGGCGGCCGTCGAGATGACACGCGGGTTCAGCGCGTTGACGGCTGGCAAGGATCAGGCCGAGGCTCGCAAGTTGTTGGGCAAACAGCCGATCAAGGAAAAGAAACTGGCCGGACCGTTGATGCAGAGTCTGCCATTTTTAATTGGTGGCCTGGTACTTATCAGTATGATCGTCTCTCTCGCGGTGTTCTGGCCATTCGGCGGTACGCCGGTCGATCGTATGACGAAAGCCGATACTTTGATGAAGTCAAACGACCCGGATGACTGGCGCAAGGCACGAAGCCTGTACGAAAAGATCGCTAATTCGTCGGCGGACACCGCGGAAGAAGCAGCAGAGAAATACAAATTGTCGCGACGCAAGTCGATGTTGTTTCGACTTGATCGAGGCGTGACGGGCCTGGACAAAGTCGAGATTCGCGAATTCTACGCTGGCTACGAATTGGAGAAACAGCACAAGCCGGAAGAGGCGTTGGCGTTCTACCAACGGTTTGTTGACGAGTACGACCTGGAAAATCGCCGCGAGTACGTTTACGACGAGGCGAAGGAACGACTGCAACGTTTGAGTGATGAGAAACAACTGGCGTTGGATAAAAGTGAAGAGATCGAGCAAATGCTGGACCAGGCAGACCAGCTTGCGGTTGAGGCCGAGACGGTTGCCGAGGCTCGGGAGATTTGGCAGGGCGTGATCGATCAATACGGGACTAATGACTTTTTGCTGCTGTCTGTGCAGCGAGCGGAGAACGCGATGATTCGTTATCC
>CAZPOL010000145.1:0-10771 GCA_964588195.1 uncultured Pirellulaceae bacterium
GTGTTTGAGAGGTTGCTGCCGACTTCGATTGAGGTTTTGAGTGAGGTGGGGTGAGGAGCAGGGTGGAAAGGTGTCTCTCAAATCTCAAATCTCAAATCTCAAATCCTTCCTTACAACCCATTCAGAAACGCCAGCAACTGTTCCAACTCGGCCTCCGACAAATCTCGTTTTAACTGGTGCTTGTCCTGAACAAACAACTCACGCAACGAAGAATACCGCGCGTCGTGCAAGAACCGTTGCCGCTGGCTGACGCCGATCAACGACGGCGGATTGAATTGCTCCTTGCCCAACTCGTCTTGCAAGCCAACGGTTCGCAACTGGGGCGAAGTGTACTCGGGAGCCACATGGCACTCGGCACACCCCAAGTCGTTGAATAGCGCATGCTGTTCGCCGGCATCTGCATGATCGAGTTGTTTGTGTCCAATGCGTGCGGCGGCCAAAGAGGGCGGGGCGGGTAGCGACTTTACGAAATTTGCCAAATCCGAAATCTGCTCGTCGGAATATTCGTCATCGGTTTGCATCGTGATTTCGATCGAGCTACGAACCTGGTCCTCCATCGTTTCAGCTGAACCATTCCAGGCGAAGGGAGCCGTTTCACCGTGCCCCAACAATGACAGAATTCGCTTGGGAGCACCAAACGACTGGTCACTGAAATTGTCATTCAGGAAACCACTGGTATGCCCCTCCACGTGGCAACTGTGACAACTCATCCAACTATCGTGCGAAACGGTCGCATCGAAAAAGAGCCGTCGACCTCGGTCCACCGACGTTGGCTCGGGCAGCTCGCCTAACTTGATCGTCGACTCGACCTCATACCTTTCAACATCCACCACCGTAATCGAATCGTCCAACTCGTTGGCCACAAACAGACGCGACCCGTCGCTCGAAAAACAACTGTGGACTGGTCGAGTTCCGGTTGGCACGTACGCAAATGAACGCTCCTTCAAATCGCCAATGGCAACTTCATTGACACCGCCGATGACAATCGCCACCTCGCCGTTGCCGGACGCAGTCATAACGCCGGGGTCACCCTTGGCTTCACCCGGTCCACCCAACGGAATTCGAGACCGGCGTGACTCTTGCCATTCAGTATCCAGAAACCAATCCTCGTCCTTCAACACAATTTCATTCGCAATCATCAAGCCCCAATGAACATCATTGCGGATTGCTTGAGCCATGCGGTTGATCGGCTGCGTCACCACGGCGAGTTTAGCGAGCGTGGAACCATCATCGGCCGCTTCGTCACTGACATAGTAGCCGACGCCTCCCACACGCCGCGCACCGAAACTTCCGGACTCGATCGACGTCAGATCAGCCGTTTTAAATGTCGCCCAATCACCACCAAAGGCGTCGATCGCTAAAATTGCCCTGCCATCATCAATCAACGTCAGATTGCCAATCGCAAACGGCACATCGACGGTAAGTGGCAACGCTTCTTCATCGGAAAGCGAAACGCGAGACAACTGTCGCGACCAATAGCCTCCGACAAAGCAAACTGACTTCGCTTCATCTATCAGTAACTCTCCTGGCGACCCCAACAAATTGATCGTTGGCCGCCCGGCATTTTCGAGCGAGCCATCCGGATTCAACTTCAAAAAATCAACGGCATTCCCCTGGCGGTCGGTCATCAGGAAGAGGTTATCACGCCAATGCTTAAGATCGCTAACGGATTCGCCAGCTTGCCATTCGCTCAGCACCTGCAGCGTTTCGGTATCCAGAATCGAAATCGAACCGCAATTGGAATTCGCCACCAACAACCGGCGCTCATCGGCTGACAAGACAACTCGGCGTGGTCCCCGACGGCGGGCCTCGCTTCGATCCACCTCTGGCAACAGTTGGCCGGCAGCACCTGCGTGTATCGGCACGGAGTCTGTCGGTTGATTTCTCAGCTTGTTGCCCATGAAAACCAACCCACAGATCGACAAAATCAGGATCGTCAGTTTTTGAGTCATCGTATTTCGCCTGCCCTGTAGATTCAGTATCCCTGCGACGTTTCGTATTTTACACCAGGCCGTCGGCCTACACGAATCCACGAGCCTGCATAAATGCAAAATGGAACACCGCGTTAGGATCGTGTGCGACGGTTTTCAGCTCCTGTCTCATCCCTTCAACGATATCGTTGGTGACTGCGCCCGCTTCCGTTAATTGATCTGCGGCACTCAATAACAACTCCGTCCAAAAATTGATCACCTCGCGGCGTTCGGCAGGTTGCCGATTGTCCAGGTGCCAAATTTTGACCTCCGTTTCGATTCGGTGGTAACCCTGCTGCAGCATCAGGTTACCGAGCTTGGCACCCACGAACGGATCGCCGCCTTGTTCCAATTGAAAATCGTTGTAGGCCATCCAGTAACGCCAGGTGTTGGGAGAATATGGATCGAGGAAGAAAGAAGAGTTCATGACCTCATTGATGACGACCGGCGAACCGGATTTCAGAACACGTCGGACCTCAGACAAAACCCTGGCTGGTTGATCGGCATGTTCCAGAATCCAGCAAATGAATGCCGCATCAAACTCGTCGGTCTCAAAATCCATCGCCGACGCATCCATTTGTTTCAGCTCGAAACGACCGTCGGTCCCGGGCACCGATTTCAGCAGCTTCTCAGCTTGCTCCAATTGGCGAGGGCTACGATCGATTCCGACAATGTTCAGTCGAGGAAACCGCCGCAGCATGATTTCCGATTGAGCCCCCACGCCAACACCGACTTCCAGCAATCGTTTCTGTCGCGAGAAGTCAATCGACGAGAAAATACTTTGCTCAGAGAATTGAGCCTGACGATAGAGCCGGTCCTGTTCGTTGTCATCGAAACCGTGCAGGTATGGGAAGTCAGCCATGGCATGTTGTAATCCGGAACTTGTTTGCGTTTCAGTGGGTCCAGATATTCTGACAAGCAACGGCGATTGCTGAAAGCCGAACCTTGCCAGCCGAAAATCAAGTCTTAAACGAGATTGCGAACGTGCTAGGCGACTTGTTTCGCTTTGCCACGGAATACCATTTGCACTTTTTGCTTCAAGGATTCGCAAGACTCAATAAGTTCCTGGCATTCGCTCTCGTTGAACAAGAGACGATATTTGAAACCTGCCCAGGAAACGAACAACACACAGGCAACCGCCAGATTAATCGGCAGCAACAACACCAAGGGCACCAGGACCGTCAGCCAAATACCCGTGTCCGGGATCCATCCGAAATGACGGTTGATCAGGTAGAGTGATACGAGAGCAATTAAATTTGAAATGGCCGTCGCCCAAACCGCGCCGTTCAGACCTATTCTCGGGATCAGTACAAAATTCAAGGCGACGTTGGTGGCCAACCCGAGCAGGATCGCCAGGCAAGCCCATTTGCCTTTCTCGCGGCACCACAAATAATCCTGCCCTACGGTCAGCAAGCTGTACCAAATGCAATAGACCAACGTCAGCGGCAGCACCGCCAGGCCATCATTGAATTTGCCTTGCAAGACAACGTCGAACAACAACGGCGACACCAGCAGGACGCCGGCACCAACAAATGTAAAACCGAGCCCCATCAACTTAAGCGTCCACCGCAATTGCTGTGAGACTTTTTCTTTCTCGCCTCGTTCCCAACTCGCTGTGATATACGACATCAGGATTCCGCTCAACATCGCAGCCAAACCAACCAGCACCAACGGAATGATTCGACCGCTGTGATATTGGCCAACCATCGCTTGAGCGTCCGTCGGCGATACCGGTGCCAGATGCAACAACATGTTTCGATCCGCAACTTCGTACAGATTCGTAACCAGATTGCTCACCCACAACCACACTGCGAACGGCGCGACACGTGACCACATTGTTTTCTGCGGAAGCGGCTGGCTGCTGTCTCCAATGACACCCCGGTTTTTTGAGAAGTACCAAATTGCTGGAATGATTCCAACTATGCAACTGAGTGCGAACCCGATCGTTACAGCCTCGGTTCCGTTGTCCCAGCAAAAGATCAAGCCGATTGCCAGAGCAGCGAACGCGATCCCGTTGAAGAAACGCATTGCGGTCACCAATCTCACCTGGCGAAGCGCTTCCAGCAACGACGTCAGGAAATTGAAGGCGGTTACCAATACCAGACAAAGCGCCATCACAAGGATTAAACGAGTTTGTTGGGTATCACGATAGAGCCAGCCGGCAAACGTCTCAGCAAACATAAACATGACGACCGAAAACAAAATCGTCATCACGATGCTGATTCCCGTAATGCGATACAGGAAGGCCTTCAACTGTCCCGATTGCCGATACATTTCTACGTATCGATTGAACGAACCCGGCAAGCCTAAAACCGCCAAGGGAGCCAGCAACATCAAATAGGACCAGGTCAAAGACCATTGCCCCAATTGTTCTTCTGGCAACAGACGGCAAAACAGGATGCCTCGCACCAGCCCCACGATTCTTTGAATCGCGGTAAGCGCCAGCGCAAAGATGATTCCAAATTTCAGTGAATCAACTTTCAGTTCCGGTACCGCCAGATTGGCAGGCTGCGGAAGATCTGAATTTGAGCTGTTTGAGGACATTAAGTTGCCGGTGGGACGAACGAAGAGAGGACGCGGAAGAGTCGGTTATTCCAGCCTGTTTTCAAGCCAGTGCCCCGCGCGGCCACTCGATTTCGGGCAAGAATACCCTGTTTTTGCGGACTGGTCCGAATGAATCGACTGAACCCCCTATTTGCTTGTTCGTTACTCAGGATCGCCCCGCCACAGGTCCCAGTCGGTTCGCCAAGCAGTGCGCATCACCGGACCGTTAAAATAGCGACTTACCTGCCTGCGAATTTCGGCGGTTCGGTGAGCGTTTGAAACTCGACCAAAGCGTCAAAGAATGGTGACGAAAGTTGCTAATTTGTTCGCCTGAGTTTGGAATCGGTCCGCCACTTTGCTATATTTTGCATTCGCACTTGAAACTCTCGGGTGATCAGTGCAGCATTTTCTGAATCCCGCATCTGGCAAATTCGCCAACTATCAAAACCATTGACCCTCGTAATGTTGCGTCAACTTTTATGGAAACCTCCACCGCTACAAACATTGACGTCGCTGCTGTTGCTAAAAATCTTGATCTGGAAGCTGACAAAGTCAGCTCGGCAATTCGCCTTCTCGAATCTGGCAACACAATCCCTTTCATTACCCGCTATCGCAAAGACGAGACCGGCGGTCTTGTCGAAAAGCAATTGCGAGACATCAAAAAGGAAGTGGTGCGACTTACCGCTCTGGCAGAACGCAAGTCGTTCGTTCTGAAAGCGATCGAAAATCAAGGTAAGCTGACCGACCCGCTTCGCCAACAAATCGAGCGGGCCAATCAGTCTCGTCAAGTCGAAGACCTGTACCATCCTTTCAAGCCTCGGAAAACATCGCTGGCCGAAACGGCGCGGCAACAAGGACTCGAACCCCTGGCAAGGGATATCCTGGAAGGTCACCAACCCGATATCGATTTGGCGTCTCGAGCCACCGACTTTGTTCGCGTCGACAAAGGACTGAACTCGGTCGACGAAGTGATCACTGGCGTAAAACATATTTTGGCCGAGCGGTTTTGCGAACACCTGCAACTGCGAACACAACTGAGAAAACTCTATTGGGAAACGGGGAAGGTAAAGACCGAGTTGGTTGCTGCGCCAGCCGAACCTGCCGCCAAAGAAAATGCCGCCAAAGAGAACGCGCCCAACAAATCGGAACCGGCTGCAACCGATGCTCCCGCAGAAGGTACAGCGGCCAAACCAGCGGATGCGGCAGCAAAGGAATCTTCCGCGCCTGAAACAAACGCGCCCCAAACAAACGCGCCCGAAACCATTGGTACGGACGCTGTCAACGAGACTGAACAACAGCAACCAGAACCCGTAAAGGAACCGGCTGCACCCACTGGTGAACAAACAGCTGCATCAACCGATGCGGCGGCGACCTCTGGTTCAACAGAATCGACTCCGCCTACATCCACTCCCGCAGAAACGGCTGCAGCGACTGAAACGAACGCAACTGAAACAACTGCGACCGAAACAACCGCGGCAGCGTTACCGGCTGATCCATCGGCGACTGCCACTGCAACGGCAACTACAACCGCAGCGCCTCCCAAAAAGAAGCGGAAGAAAAAGAAGAAAAAGAAGAAGTCGCGTCCCGAACCATTCGCTGAATTCGCTAACTTCGAAGAGTCGCTGCAAAAATTGCCACCGCACCGGACGTTGGCCATCAACCGAGGCGAAAAAGCCAACAAGCTGAAAACCCGTTTGTCGGCGGACGATCAGAGACTGAATGAAATTGCCAAGGCGAATCTGGTTCCCGACGATCACCCCTTCGCGGAGTTCCTGACTTCCGTCAGTGAAGATGCGATGCAACGTTTGATCATACCGAGCATCGAACGTGAACTGCGTCGCGACCTGACCGAACGGGCCGAGTCGCATGCCGTCAGCGTTTTCGCTCGCAACCTGCGACATCTATTCCTGCAACCACCCGTGCGGGGCCAAAGAATTATGGGGATCGACCCCGGCTACCGTTCTGGATGCAAAGTCGCAGTCATCGACGAAACCGGACAGCCGCTAGGACACGGCGTCTTTTCGATCGTCGGGAATGCCGAACGCATTAAAAACAACCAACAACGTCTGAAGGATCTGATCACCGAACACCAGCCTCAATTGATCGCCATCGGCAACGGCAGTGGCTGTCGCGCGGTCGAGCAATTTGTTTCGGATGTCATCTCGGGCGACCTGGCGGATCAACAGATTCGTTACTCGATCGTCAACCAGGCAGGTACCAGCGGATATTCGACCAGCGAATTGGGCGAACAGGAATTGCCGAATCACGACCCTGTGATCCGCAGTGCCATTTCGATCGCAAGACGTTTGCAAGATCCACTCTCCGAGTTGGTCAAGGTTAACCCGGCCAACGTTGGCGTCGGTCTGTATCAACACGACATCAAAGCCAAACACCTGGCCGACTCGCTGGAAAACGTGGTGGAATCGTGTGTGAACTATGTCGGCGTCAATGCCAACACCGCCAGCCCGGCTCTGTTGAAATACATCTCGGGCGTCGGTCAAACCACGGCTCGCAAACTGGTCGAACACCGCAACGAAAAAGGAGTCTTCAACGGTCGCAATGAATTGCGAGAAGTTTCCGGATTCGGCGATGTCACGTTTGTTCAAGCCGCCGGATTCCTGCGGATTCAAAGAAGCGAAAACCCGCTGGACCGGACTTCGATTCATCCGGAAGAGTACGAGATCGCCAACAAGATCCTCAGCAAGTTAAATTGCACCATCGACGATCTGACTCCCGTTCGATTGCCCCGCCGACCCGTCGCACCACCTGCCCAACCAGCCAGCGAAGCGGAAGCCACCAAGGTCACCGACGAAAAACCGATCGTTGAAAACAAGGCAGCCGACAGTCAAGCGACTGACGCCTCTGCGTCTGAAAAGTCGGCTGATGAATCGACAGAGAACGCGGCGACTGCCGAAGCACAGCAAAGCACGACGGAAGCCGCTCCTGCAGAGAGCCCAGCGTCAGAAGAGTCCCCTGCTACTCCCGCGACCACAGCAGCGGAAACAGATTCGGCAACTCCAGAATCCCCTGCCGAAACCGCTCCGACTCCGGAATCAAATCCGCCCGCATCAGAAACAGTCGCCGCGCCGGCAACCGCACCCGCCGTTGTCGTCCAGGAAGCCCCGCCGACACCTGTACTTTCGCCTGTCATGGTGAAACAGAAACGAGAGCGACGTAAGGAATTGGTACAGCAATTGAAATCGATGAACGCCAGTGAACTCGCGAAAGAGTTCGGAATTGGCGAGATGAAAATGCGCGACCTGTTGCGTTCCTTGCGAAATCCATCCTACGACCCTCGTGAAGATCTGCCTTCGCCAGTGTTCCGAAAAGGGATCCTGAACTTCGACGACTTGAAAAAGGGCATGCAACTTCGCGGTCAGATTGTCAACGTTGTCGACTTTGGCGTGTTCTTGAATATCGGGATTGGCGAGAGCTGCCTGGTGCACATCAGCCGCTTGGCCAATCGCTACGTCCGAGACCCACATTGGTTCTATGCCGTCGGTGATGTGCTGAATGTCTGGGTTCAGGAAATCGATTCGGAAAAGCGACGCGTCACGCTAACGGCGATTCGCCCCGAGTCCCAAAAACGCGAGCGGACAAGGAAGCCCCGATCCGAAGAACGCAGCAGTGGAAATCAAAGAGGCAATCGAGGTCCTTCGCCACATGGCGGCGGAAGAGGCGGCAAGAAACGTCACAGCCAATCACGCAACCAATCGCGTGGCAAGACTCATCAAAAGCGGCCACGTAAGCCAAAACCTGTCACTCCGATCACCGACGAGATGGCCGAAGGCAAAGCACCGATGAGATCATTTTCCGACTTGCTACAGTTTCACCAACGCAGCACCGACGACCCGAAAGACGCCAAGGGCAAGCAGGATTCCAAGGACGGAAAAGATTCGAAGGGCAAGAAGTAGGGATGCCAAAGAAGTAGGGGTGCCATGCTCACGCCTACTCAGGAAATAGTAACCAACGAAAAAAGGCAAAGCTTTCGCGACCAATAGCGATGGATAAGTTTGGCGTGAGCATGCTCGGTTCTGAGGTTTGAACCACCGTTGCACTCGCGTAAACATGGCACCCAACAAGAAGCGGTTGCTCTACTTTTTTCGCTGCGATCGACCCTTCTGCTGCGATCGTTTTTTCTGCGCCTGATCCAAATTCGACGACGAAGCCTGAACATCTTCGGGACCAACCACGACGGACCAGAACAGATAAATCGCGATCACCATTGGTAACACGGCAAACAAGATCGCCAGGAACAAACCCAGTGTCCGGCTGGGAATATCTTCGCTGATGATATCGCTCCAGCGAAAAATGCAGGACCACAGGTTGGCACCGGACCAAATGGTCAGGACACAGGCCAGGGCCATTCGTGGCCAGGGGTTTTGAAAATTTCGGCTTCGTTCGCTCATTCCACCGTTATATCGACCGTTAGAACCTGTGTCGACGTCTGCTGACGACTCGGGTGCAGACGCGGCCTGCCTCAGAATGACTGGCTTACTCCGTGGTTAAACTCTCAGTCAAACCCGCCAATTCTCCAAATTGCTTCGCCGGGTGTTCAAAAAACAGTTTCTCAGCCTGCATTCACCGAAACGAATCGCTGTATATAATGAGCCCCAGCGGAGCAGCCTAGGGCGGCCGCTATTGATTTCCTTTTTCAATCGCCTTTTTGCGGCATTGAGCCCTCACCGGCTCATCGGCCTGCCGGCGAATTCTAAAAATATATTTGGAGTTGTTAATGAGTACCGCATCCAGCCCTTCTGCCAAGGGCCAACCCGGATCGTCCAACGATCCGCTGCGACTGGTCGACGTCGACTACGTCCAGTTTTATGTCGGCAATGCCAAGCAAGCCGCTTACTTCTACGCCCAGTGTTTCGGATTCGAGATCGAGCAAGTCTCGGACCTGACCACCGGCAACCGTGACACCGCTTCCTACCTGTTGACCCAGGGTAACATTCGCTTCCTGCTGTCCACCGGTTTGACCAAAGACAGTCCGATCCAGGATGAAGTCGGGCTATACGGCGACGGGATCAAGGACATCGCCTTTACCGTCGACAACGCAGCGGCTGCCTACGAGCAAGCTCTGAAAAACGGCGCCGAAAGCGCCTACGAACCGGTCGAGTCAACTGACGAACATGGCACGGTGGTCAAAGCCGGTATCAAGACGATGGGCCGAGTCTGGCACACGTTCGTTTCGCGTTCTGAAAAATACGCGATGGAGAATGTAAAAAAGAACCAGGCTCAATTCATGCCGAACTTCCGTTCGACCAAAGACCTGGCCATCAACAAGTACAACCGCGAAAACCCGGTTGGTTTGTTCTACGTCGATCACTGCGTCGGCAACGTCGAACTTGGAAAAATGGATTACTGGGTCAAGTGGTACGAAGACGTGCTGGGTTTCAAATTGTTCAAGCACTTTGATGACAAGGACATCTCGACCAAGTACTCGGCTTTGATGAGTAAGGTGATGGACTCTGGTCGCGAGCTGATCAAGATTCCAATCAACGAACCTGCCGAAGGCGAACGCAAGAGTCAGATCGAGGAATACCTGGACTGGCACAACAACACGCCTGGCATCCAGCACCTGGCTCTGTTGACCAAGGACGAATTGCACAGCGTCGGCCGACTCCGAGAACGAGGCGTCGACTTCCTGGAAATCCCTGAGACCTACTACGATATCGTTTGGGATCGCGTCGGCGAGATCAAGGAAGACACCGAAAACGTGAAAGATTTGCGAGTCCTGGTTGATCGTGATGACAAGGGTTATCTGCTGCAGATCTTTACCAAGCCGCTGCAAGACCGACCGACTTTGTTCTTCGAGATCATTTGCCGTCGCGGCAGCGAATCGTTTGGCAAAGGCAACTTCAAGGCTCTATTCGAGTCCCTGGAACTGGAACAGGAACGCCGTGGCAACCTGTAAGCCCCAATAACCAGGCACCAAAAAACATAGCCCGGTCGTTGTCAAACCAACGACCGGGCTTTTTTTGTTTCATCCCGTTTTTGTTTCATCCCGTTTAACGCCAAGCCGGCAGACGCCTGCGTTTCAGCGGTCAAAACGACATCCGTGTAACGTTCCCTTCGTCATCAAACACAATACAGAACATGTCGCTGAAAAAAATGCTCCATTCCCCACATTGTAGCAAAATTTATAATCACCTCGACGGTATTGCGGCTCACCGGCAATCTCGAGCACTCTTTGTCGCGTGAGGGTATCTTCTTCTGCGTACAATTGGTCCAGCGTGCTCTGACTGATGGCTCGC
>CAZPOL010000146.1:0-5058 GCA_964588195.1 uncultured Pirellulaceae bacterium
CAGACCATTGCACGAGGCTATTGCATGCGAAAACTGGACACGCATTTCGACAGCATTCACGAAATTGCATCGACCGAGCTTGGGAATGCGAATGGGTGCGAACTACTCAGCAATCGGCTGCCGTCGCCGTTTGATTCCGTGAATGTATCCCAAATTGAAGACTGGGTCGGAAACCTGAGCCGTTCTCTGATGAAGAAATGCTGGGGATCTCGAGACTTCAAGTCATCTTGCAAGACGCACGGTGACCATCTGTTTTACGTCGCAGAAACCGGCGATGTACCTGAAATCATCAATGTCGGTTACCCGATGATGGAGATTCCACACACGTTTCAAAACGTTGGGCAACTGACAGACCATTCGACCATATTGCTGCCTCAACTGATCGAGAATATTTCTGTTACTTCTTTTAATGGCGAGCCGTATTTTGAATGCACCGACCTTTTCAGTTGCTATCTCGGTGACTTCGGTTTGAAAATGCCCGAGCTTGATGAATTCGAAAACATGGATGCTTCACGATTGCTCGTCGATTCGGTGGCTATATTGGCTATGATTAAATCGTGGCGTGAGTTGGACCTGAAACTTGCAGCTAGTGTTTATTTCTGTACGTCTTCGGGCTCTTACGCATTTGGTCGGCCAATATGCGTTCAAGATTTCGCCGAATAACAATGTGATGTGCGTGAACCCAGAGTTGCGTTCGACCGATCAGCCGACTGGCTATGTGTCGCCCCTCCGGGGCTTCTACGGAACTGGAGATTTTACCCATGGCTCACGCCATGGGCTAAGTGCTGCCACCCCATTCGGGGTTAAAGCATGTGCCTGCCATTGGCCGCACTGGTGGTGTCGTCATTGGCCATTTGGCAGCCTCGTCGGGCCAATCAACTGGGACAATGGAATTCGTGTTACATAGGTTTTGAATCGCTGAAATAGGCGTTCGCAATTTTGTTTTCAACGTGAAAAGTAACCGTGCGCTATCAATTGGGCTTGGTCACTCGTTTACCAGGAAGTAGGTAAATGCTGGTGTCTTTTGAACGTTGCCGGAATCATCGACGGCGCGGGATGCGACGTAGATGGCGCCGTTAAGCGGTGGCAACGTGTAGCTCCACGATCCGTCTGGAAAGATTGGCAAATTCAGGAACGTCCATGTTGATTGCCACTGGTTACCGTCGTAGTACTCGCCAGTGGTTTGGTTGTTGACGACCAGGCGAATTGTCTCGACATCTCGATCATCAGTGGCGGTGCCGCGCACGACAATCGGTGACTGATTCATCGCGCTACCGATCGCCGGCTCAGTTACCGCCGATTCTGGTCGGTCCCAGTCGACTCGGAAAATGATACTGGGAATTGCTTCGTTCGCGTTTCCGTCGGTATCGAAAACACGTGGCCAGATTCCAACGAGCTGGCTGGATGATTCCATTCTTGGAAGACTCTCCAGCCGCCAGCTGGTCAGTTGTTGACCGGGATTAGTCACTTCCGCGGTGACTCGAACCCGGTCGGATTGCCATTCGCTTCCGTTCCAGAATCGGAAATCGTCGATCCGGCGAATCGCAACTTCGACTCGCTGCACACCGGCGTCATCCTGAGCCATTCCGAACAGTCTGTCTTTTCGAGACAGCAAAGTGTTGGCTTCCCAGGGTTCGCTGATGGTTACTTCCGGTCGAACGCCTGTGTTTTTAAGTAGCCGCATGTAATTGGCGTATAGCTGCTGGTCGGCACCGGACAGATCGTCAAATGTGTTGCGGAGTTGCAGCGGATCGCTGTTCAAGTCGTAGTACTCAGATGTTCCGTCGGCCCATTCGGAATACACCTCGTCGAAGAAGCGGACGGTGTTGGATCCGAGATGCAGAGTCTCACCACGAAATCTGCGGGACTCCCAATTTTCGATTAACAGGGCTTCACGCCATGACCGTTCGTCGAACGCATCTGGATTCAGTATGACATTCTTAAACGACTTGCCGTCCAGATTTTCCGGGATGACACCGCCGGCAATGTCGACGAACGTAGGTGCCAAATCGATTTGAGCCAGCAAGTGCCTGGCCTGTGCGCCGGCCGCAACGCCCGGCCCGATGACGTAGGCGGGGACTCGTGAAGCCGGGTCGTAGTTAATCGCCTTGCCAAAGAGTCGATGTTCACCGACCAGCATTCCGTTGTCGCTGGTCAAAAAGATATACGTGTTGTCGCGCAATCCTCGGTCACCAAGCGTGTCGTAAATCGCTGCGAACATGTCATCGACTGACCGGACGGCAAGAACTCGATCACGGTATCGTTTTTCCAATAAATCGTTCCAGCTCTGGTCAAACCGATCGACTTCTCTCAGGGCCGTTGTCTTGTCCGAAAAGTTGATTTCGTCGATCGACGAATCGCGGGGCATTCGCAGGCTGGTCCACCAATGCTGGTACGATTCGGCAATCATACCCAGGTCGGCTGTTGCGGCAGCTTCGTTGTGGGGAGCCAATGGATTCAAATACAGAAAAAACGGTTTGCCATCCTGCCGGTCCGCATGTCGATTGATCAAGTCGACACAATTCTCAGTTTCCAATTCGGTGCGATATGTATTGGATGGCATCTGCTGGCCGAATCCAGCAGCATGAATTTTGTTCGAGAACAGGTAGGTGCCGAAATAGTTACCACCAAGGTAGTGATAAAAATCATCCCATCCTGGTGGAACAATCGCTTCCACATCGTGGTGTAAATATTTGCCAACCAGCATCGTTCGATAGCCGGCTTGTTGCATCCAGATACTAAGGTCATCCTGCATGAATCCTTGTTGACGGTAACGTAACATGCCGCCTGGAAACCCATTGGAGCGTGGCGAGTTGGGGTCGTTGGTCATGATGCCGGTTCGGTGGGCATACTGGCCTCGCAACAGGCACGCTCTTGATGGACCACAGAGCGGAGTCGTGGCATGAAAATTCGTCAGTTGAATTCCCTGAAAGACAAAGCGGCTGAGATTCGGATATCTTGCCAAAATATTGTTGGGAGAAAGCAACGCTGCGTCGGCATCATCCAGATTGATCAGAATGATGTTGGGTTGCTCTGCAGGATTGACATTCAGCGATCGAGCCCCGTTTTTAACACGCTGTGCCAGTAACGAATGAGGGACGGTAAACGAGAGCACGGCGAGCAAAAGCATTGCCATCGCCAGCGCGTTTGGCCAGATGGACAACGTCGACCATGTTCGGCAGGCCGCCGTCGACACCGGTCTGTTGCGATACGGCGCGCTGGAAATTGAGTCCCACATGTTGGTTCATCCGCAGGTCAAGTCATTGGGTGCACATCAAGAGTTCGAACCAGATTCTAGTCGAACGGATGGGCGAAAGTACAGCTAACCTGGCAGAGAGTCATCAGTTTGCTGGATTCGCGTTACATCTTGCTAAACTTATCAGGCCAAATCGCAACCAGCGCGAGCTGTCGACTCGCGACTACTTCTTGCCTTGCAGTCGGAATTCCCAACTCGTTTGCTCGGCGTCAGCGGTCGATCTTTCGAATGACCTTGGGCCATCTTCCTCGTTCCAGGTCACCGTGAATTTTTGATCCCTGGGCAAAACCAGCATCAACATATCGTTCATGTCAGCGGACTCGTCGCGAGTCGTCCCGTTCAATGCGGTCTCTTCAGTGGCGAACGTCACCGTGACCTCCCGTTTGATTCGGTTGCCGTCAGCTGAGAATATCGAAATCAGCGTTTGAGTTTCGGACTCGGCGGCCTTCGCTGGCTTGCCAGTATAACGTTCCGTCACATTGATGGCGTTGGCTTGCCTGGATCGAGGTGCCCATACCATGGGAAAGTGCAATCCGGTTCTGGCATAGCTGACCGCATATATTCGATGCCTTGCTTCATCGTTGTTTGCCAGTGAAGCGTCGTTTTGAAACCACGCTTGATTCAACTGGTCAGCCGGTTCGGCAGCGCCGGTAAAGTGCCAGTCATCATTGTCCCAGACTTCCACCCAGGTGTGATTGCCTCGCTTGTTGGTCCAGCTGGGGATGCCGGCCAGCCGCGACGGGACGCCCACGCTACGGCAAGCGTCGATCAAAATGATTGACAAGCCTGTGCACGAAGCACACGACAACTCCATGCTTTCCGAGGGGCTTTGGTTGGCTTTTTTTCGCTTTCTTGAATATCGAACATCGATTAGCGGAAACAACTCCCGATTCAGTTTCAACGCCGCTTCGCCTGGTGTCTTGCATTCGGCAACCAATGGCAAGCAGCGTTTCATCATCTCGCCGCGCCAGTCTTCACGCGTCTCGTCGACATTGGCATACGGCAGGATGTCATTGAAGAAGATGTCTTCTGAGATCTGTTTCCCCCAGGGGACTTGATTGATGGCTTGGTAGGCCAGGTCAATATTGTTCAGCAAGTAGTCTGCTTTCAGGACTTTCAAATCGCTAGAAGGCATGTGCTCAATCAGAAATTCCAGCGCTCGACGATGTTCGTACTTCACTTGTTGCAATGCGGTGCGGAGTTCGTCGCTGTTTTCTCCTGCCTCATCCAGTCGGACCTGAACTTCGTTTTTCCACCACGTTTGCGGGGCCGCCGATTGAGATTTTGATTCAGCCTGCTGAGCTTGCAGTGGAACGACAGGTGAGGCAAGTAGCAACAAGCCGATCAGGATTTTCGTGTGAAGTTTTGCAACTGTCTTTTTCATTTCTTCGTCCACATTAGGTAAGCGTCCGCCTGATTCGATCTCTTTTTGTAACCGCAAGATCGTATCTCAGGCAAGCGTGCAACAAAAAACCGGACCTGCCTTGCGACGTAGGTCCGGTCCATTTTAATCAGGAACATACAGGATTGGGCGTCTAGAAGTCGCTACGATTTCCACGGCCACCACGACCCCGACGTTGTGGTTGAGGGAAGTCGAATTCTTCGCCCTTCATTTCTTCCAGCTTTTTCTTCTGGTCATCGTTCAGGAAACCAACCAGTGATTCATCCAGCTCTTTTTGCAAATCTGTCATTGTTTGACGAATCGAACCCATGTCGCCTGACTCTCGTGCGTCGGTAAAGGCAGACTGCAGGTCTTCCATGTATCCTTCGAACGCTTCATTGACTGACTCAACTTGCTCTTC
>CAZPOL010000146.1:5158-10307 GCA_964588195.1 uncultured Pirellulaceae bacterium
CCGCCCATCATTCGCATCATGCGGCCCATGTTGCCTTGCGCCATGGCTTCGGTTGAGAAAAGAATCGTGATTGCGAACACGCAAAGGTAAATTTGAAAACGTTTCATTGAGTTGCTCCAGAAATGGTAATAGTGTTCTGTCTTGAGTTTGTATTTATCTTGAGATCACGGCCGAAACACGGCTGGAACCGAGTGCAAACTTTGGCTTCAGGTTACCGAAAACGGTACCCAATGGAAAGAAATTGCCGCCGAAACCGGGCGATTTAGCTTGAATCGCAGGAATCCATGACGCTGTCATTCCAGCGCATCGCGACATTTGGGGGCTCTCTAGTTCGTGTCCGAGCGGCGTTTGACCCGCTTCAGAACTCTTTTCAGCGCCTTGGTTAGCTTCTCGCCAGAAAATACATACGAGTGATTCTTGAACTCGGTTCGATTTTCGTACAGAAAAACCAATGGTTGCCGAGCTTGAGGAATCTGGAACTGAACGGCCAGGTCGTCCTTCTTGAACAGTCCGCTCGCGCCTTCTTTGACATCGCCTCGCCATTCAACAATGTTGACGTTGGCTGTCGAGCCAGTGGCGTCGAATGTAATAGTGGGCACACATTCGTCTTCCACCGCAACGGCCCGCGGGACCAATTCCATGATGTTGCTTCGTTCCGTTTCATTGTCTTTCATCGAGATCATAGTTTTCAGATCGAAACGAAATCCGTCGTGCCGATACGCGTAGAAGTAGGCGATCCGTTGCCAGTGAGCATTGGCGAATTCGTCAATCGCTTCCTGGCTGACCAGGATCACGAGTTTTAGATTTTCAGCGACATCACAAACTGCTTTTCTAAGTCGCAGAGTAGATGACCGCAGCTGTAAATTGACATTGTCGCTGGCATTTATCAGTTCACTAATTCCATCCAGCCATGGTGATTCAGCCGGGTCGACTTCATCAGAGCGCGTCAATTCGATTGGCGCAACCTCTGGATTCATGACGATCCGTTTTTGCTGGTCGCTCCGCAAGTTCTGCATTCTGGCAAACGCCCATTCATTTTGGGAACGCGGAAAGTCCAGGTTCCCCGATTGGTACAGAACGCCTTTAAGAGATGTCGTCATAACTTTTTCGTGTCGCGGTGCGGGAGATGTTCATACCGTTTGGGCGCGGCGGCTCTCGGCGTCATCCAGATGTAATGCCTTCTGAAGTACGCTAAACTGCGATTAAGTATCCCTTGCGCGGCCTCGCAAAACAAGGCGCGTATCCAACACCCGACACCGGCTGATCAACACATGTTCGAATTTTCATGGCGTGTCCGACGAAATTTTTGGGCGGCGGTCGCAACAATCTCAATATTGGCGAATCCTCAGTTTGCTCAATCCCAGGAACAATCTCCCGCGAACAACGACCGGCCAAACATTGTGGTGTTCCTGGTCGACGACCTGGGTTGGCAGGACACCAGTGTCGCATTCTCGTCAGAAGAAACCGGGTTTCAAAAACATTTTCGTACGCCCCATGTCCAACGTCTGGCTAATCGAGGCGTCCGCTTTGTTAATGCCTATGCCCATTGCGTTTGTTCACCGACGCGCACATCGATCATAACGGGTCAAAATCCGACCAGACATCACGTGACCAACTGGACGTTGTATCCGGACAAGGACCAGTCTGGAAAAACGACTCGCTTGGCGGCGCCTGCGAACTGGAACGTCAAAGGTATCCAGCCCGCGGCATCACATTTGCCGAGTCTGTTGACGTCCGCTGGTTATCGCACGATCCATTGTGGCAAGGCGCATTGGGGTGCGATTGGAACGGCGGGCAGCGATCCCGAAAACCTGGGATTTGCTGTGAACATTGCCGGACACTCTGCCGGTGCTCCGGGCAGTTACCAGGGCTCGGACAATTTCGGGAATCACCCCGACGGCGCACAAAAACTTCCCTGGGGAGTTCCCGGGCTGGAAAAATACCACGGCACAGAAACTCATCTGAGTGATGCTTTGGCTATCGAGGCCAGTGCGGCGATCGAAGCCGCCGTCAATGACCGGCAGAACTTCTTTCTATACATGGCACCCTATGCCGTTCACACACCGATCCAGAGTCACCCGAAGTTCATCGAAAATTATCAGGACAAGAATTACGACGGTACCGAAATCAAAATCCCGAAAGCAGAAGCTGACTACGCCAGTATGGTCGAGGGGTACGACGACGCGCTCGGTCAAATCCTGGCGACGATCACGCGATTAAATGTTGCCGACAAGACGATCATTCTGTTCACATCGGACAATGGCGGGTTGTCGGTTCATGGGCGAGGAATGACGTTTCGTGGAACTGGCAAGAACACGCATTGTTGGCCGCTACGCGAAGGCAAAGGCTCAGCCTACGAAGGCGGGACTCGCGTTCCCATGATCGTCAGCTGGGCAACGACCGACAGTGGCAGTTCGCTGCAAAAACAAATTCCGATCCAATCCGGTTCCGTTTCCCAGGCTCATGTCGTTTCCGAAGACATTTTCCCAACCGTTTGCCGCTGGGCGGGAGTGACCCTTGCCGACGAACTGGCGAAGAACATGGATGGACAAGATTTGACGGATTTCGCGACGAATCCAGCTGCGGTCAATTCGTCGCGGCCCTTGTTGTTTCATTACCCGCATGTTTGGGGCCCACAAGGCGACGGCTACCAGCCGCATAGTTCCTTGCGGATCGGCGAGTGGAAAGTAATCTACTTTTACGACCAGCAACAATGGGAACTCTACAACCTGGAAAATGACATCGGGGAAACGACCGACCTGGCGACCCGTAATCCCGAACGTTTGCAACAGATGGCATCGGCACTGATCGAACAACTCAACAGTCACGATGCTCAATACCCGACGTTGATCGAGTCCGGCAAGCCTGCGACTCCGCAACAACCTGAATAGTACGCAACATTAAACACAAGCCCGAGTAAACCGCCGAGCAAACTGCCGAGTAGCCGAGTTGAACCCTTACGTTGACATCCTGCAAAAGTATTTTCACTACTCGGAATTTCGAGGCAGTCAGGGTCAGATTATCCAAAGGGTTTGCCAAGGCGAACACGCGTTGGTGATCATGCCTACCGGAATGGGCAAGTCGCTCTGTTATCAGATTCCTGCGTTGCATTTCGCCGCGGCAAAAAATAAGGACTCCGCCAAACCGTGTTTGACGCTGGTGATCTCGCCTTTGATTGCGCTGATGAAAGATCAAGTGGATACGCTGGTTCGCAAAGGAATCTCGGCCACGTTTATCAACTCGTCTTTGACTCGCGACGAGCGAAACAGTCGCTACAAGGCGATCGGCGATGGCACCTATGACTTGTTGTATGTGACGCCCGAACGTTTTCGAAAACCCGAGTTTGTGGACTTGATTCAGCGGCGTGATATTCGGTTGCTGGCGGTGGACGAAGCGCATTGCATCTCACATTGGGGACACGACTTTCGGCCCGACTACACTCGCTTGGCCGAGATTCGTCAGTTGCTGGGCCAGCCCACGACCATCGCCTTGACCGCCACCGCGACGCCAGAAGTCCAACAAGATATCGTCCGTCAACTCGGGCTGGATGCGGACCAGATCAAGATGTTTCACGAGGGCATCGATCGTCCCAACCTTTCGCTGAGCATCCTGAAGACCTGGGGCGACGACGAAAAGCTGAAGCACATTACCGACACCAACCAGAGCATCCCCGGCGCCGGAATCGTTTACTTCACATTGATTCGCACGCTGGAGCGTTTCGCCGAACGACTACGACAAGCGGGAGTTCATCATCTGGTCTATCACGGCGATTTGCCCAGACGTCGGCGACGTGAAGTGCAGAACTGGTTCATGGAAGACGATTGCCTGGTCCTGGCAACCAACGCGTTCGGAATGGGTATCGACAAGGAGTCGATTCGTTTCGTGATCCACGCCGAGTTACCCGGATCGTTGGAATCGTATTACCAGGAGATCGGCAGGGCAGGGCGAGACGGCAAGGATTCCGAATGCACGTTGCTGTACGACGAAGCAGACCTGGAAACCCAGATGGAATTTATGCGCTGGAGCAACCCGGACACGGAGTTTTACGAACGAGT
Organism: uncultured Pirellulaceae bacterium; assembly: GCA_964588195.1. Taxonomy (GTDB): domain Bacteria; phylum Planctomycetota; class Planctomycetia; order Pirellulales; family Pirellulaceae; genus CAJQPP01. Next base: position 9,214 of record CAZPOL010000146.1, read on the forward strand.
ATTTGATTTGCTGGAACACGAACGCGAAAAGGTGTTGGCGTTCGGTCTGGATTGGATCAAGGAAAAGCTGCACGCCAAACAACGACACGACCGGCGACTGGAAACGGCGCTCGGCATGCTGGATCGGTATGGCGTTATCGAAGGCAATGTGTCAAACGGCAAAGTGGAAGTCATCGGACCACTGCCTGAACAATTAACAGACAAAGCGCTGGTGGAAAGCAAATTGCGTGCGGATCAACAAAAGCTCTACCAGTTGGTGCAATACGCCAACCACGAAGGGGACCTGAAGCATTTCATTCACGATTACTTCGGCATCCCTGTAAGGACTGGTGGCGATTCACTTTAAGGTTCTGCAACGATTGTTTACCTCGTTGGACCTTTGTTCGCTCGCTGATCTATTCGCTCGCTGACAAAACCGTGCCCTTTTCCAAATCCGCAAGAATCAATTCGCGACGGTGAATCGGCACCTCGGCTGGTGCATTGATTCCAATTCGTACTTGATTGCCTTTAATCTGAGTAACGGTAACGGTAATCCCATCACCAATTTCGATTGACTGACCAGATTTTCTTGAGAGAACCAACATGGTTATTCCTTCCTTGGGGGTCTGCATAACTTTTCGAGGAGATTTTTGTTCCTTCAACGAACCTCAATTCTTTTGTTCGTTGACCACAAATGTACAGATGCGGATATTTCGCTTTTCCTTACCGCAAACTTGATTCCAATTCACAATTTTCTCAAGAAATGGCAATATTGTCCGAAGAACTACAATCTGATCTGCTAGCAAGTCATTGCTTGATTGCACATTTTACGTTTCATTTTGAAACAAGCGTCTCATCCTGTTTCGCTTTTTTTCCCAAATTCCGTCCGCTTTATTGCTGTCCTAACTTTTCTAATTTGCCGCTGAGAAGAACGAAGCAGGGTCACCGCTTGGATCCGGCGTGTAAGTTCTGCCTGCTTCCTGCCCATCTTCCAGACTGACAGACTTACTGAATAAATGTTCAGTAACAGCACTTGACCCATCCGCTTTGATAGGCATAACTGAGTGTTCAGATCAATGGTTGCCTGAAAGGGATTTCTTGGGCAAAACCGAAGT
>CAZPOL010000147.1:0-10147 GCA_964588195.1 uncultured Pirellulaceae bacterium
GTGGCAAGAGGGACAGGCAACGACCAGGTTGGGAAGGATCTTGTTAATGACCCCAACGCCGCCTGCGTTTAACATCAAAGCCCGGTGACTTCGTGCAATGTGACGATCAGCTAACGCTTGTTTCGAGGTACGTACCGCAATGTCCGTTGATACCCTGGGCGAATTCCGGACTCTTCACGCGCGACCTGAAACTGAAAACTAATTGGTGTCAGCTGCAACTGGTCGATCATGGCTTGCGGCCTACCTGCCTTGATAGCGCCTTGGCGCGATTGCTGGTACGTCAATCCAGTACCCTGCGCAATTTTCTCCATGAATTCCTGCCAACCGTTCGAATCCGCGCCAAGGTTTGTGGCCTGATTGGCAAGGTTATATGTAAAGAATCCGCCATAATGGTCATTGCCCCAACCCAATTGATCCTTGGCTGCCGAGTTGGTTTCAATGACGCCGCGGTAATTCAGAAACAAGTCTTCCAACAGGGTCAGATTATTGACGGTGACTTCGCCGGAACTTGTGAAGACCCGGTCAGGCTTTTGGAATTCACCTTCGGAATTGCATGACTCGGTGATAAAAACCGTCAACCTCGCACCCATCTTGGCCAGGGCATTCCGGATTTCACTGCGGTACAAGTCTTGGCCAGCTGTCGAATCGTTCTCTTCTGCCTGAGTCGCCGAGAGTTGAAAGAACTGGCCCTTTTGATCGTAGGCGCCATGAACAAGCATGTAGACGAAAACGGCATCCTGGGGTGCAGGATTAATTTCATTCAGTGCTTTTCGAATATTTCCAGCTGTACATTGCCGCCCATCGACAAACCGTGCCGAGCCTACCATCTCGGGCCCCAACATCCCTAACATATTGTCCATGTCTGAAAGCGACAGTTCAACCATCTTGTTGAAATTCTTGTTTGGTTCAGCAGTTTGGCCAATGATCAGGTAGTGCACTCTTGGTGCTACTTGTCGATCAGCACGAAAACTGAATTCTTCAACAACACCGCCTTGCTTGTTGTTCTTGAAACGTAACGTGCCAACTCCGTCGTTGGAGGCAACCGTTTGAATTGCCGCCCTAAGCATCTGGGCGTTTTCTGTTGCGAAGCCATTAACCGAAAGGATTTCGTCACCCGGATCCAGCCATGCTTTGGGCATTTGCCGGGTCCACATGTTGGCGGCAGGCCCATTTGGATCCATCGCCGAAACAATAACTCCATTTTCGCCTTGTGCAGGCGTGATCCCCAAAGTGTACGAGGCAGCTGGGTCGAGCTTTTTCAGCTGAATCTTGAACTGTCGTTCAGATTGGGTCTTGCTATCGAAAATAGTCAGTGAGGATCGCCCGTGACGCGATCGCGTTTCCCAGATGGCACGTAACAGATCCTCCCTTGAATCAATCGCATTGCCGCCAAGACCACGGATCACATCGTCTTTTTCCAGGAAATACGTCGCTCCGTCATCCAACGCAACCATGCGAGTCGCGGCCGATTCTGGCACCACGCTTTCGACTCGGTAGCCGAAGTTTGGGATGGCTTCGCCGACAACGCCAAGGTGGTAATGGTTTGCTGACTGAGCCGCTAAGCATGAAGTGACCAAACAACCGAATAGCGCAACCGCAAAAATGCCCAATGGCTTACGCACAGAAACACCTCCTGGATATGAAAGATGGGAAGGATGCGGCCCAATGGCCGTATGAATGCCGTCAGTTGAGATGTTAATTGCACCCGGCAGTCCGTCAACGAATTTTTGGAACCGCTACATCAGAAGAAATGAGGTGCCAGATGAATCAGGAGCCGGAAGCCCCCGAGCCAACCAAACAAACAAACGACGTTGAAGGATGGAGATGGCCAACTTGGAGGCCGCCGCATTTTAGCGTCCCAGCAACGAAGGCCCGCGAAGCTGACCGAGCAGGAAGCTACTCTCATCTACTCTTGCTTGTCGATTGGGCCCATCCGAATAAATGAATTTGAATCACCGGAAACGATTTAGCCGGAATTTAGCGTTTCAACAGGATCCGATTCCGCCTAAAGGCGGCACTACAAACACAAACACTATTTGTGTGCAACTTCATAATCGACGACTTGGGTCGTTCGCTCACACGTCGCGTCGACAGACATTACAATGAAGTCACTCGTTTCATGAACGAGGCAGACGTTGGTTAGAGTGTCCGGTGAGTTTTTTTAGAGTTGCTTGTCATGACGTATCGTGTTTTTTCTGTGATTGTCACTTCGCTTGTTTGGCTGGTCTCGTTTCAAGGTGCGGTCGCTCAGGATCGCATCACGGGTCATAACTTTGCGACTCGCAGTGAAGTGATTGCCCAACACGGGATGGCGGCCACCAGTCAGCCGTTGGCGACGCAAGTTGCACTGGACGTACTGAAGAAAGGTGGTTCCGCAGTCGATGCGGCGATTGCCGCCAATGCGACTCTGGGTTTGATGGAGCCTACCGGCAACGGGATGGGTGGCGATCTGTTCGCGATCGTTTGGGACAACGAGACTCAACAACTGTATGGCTTGAACGCCAGCGGTCGCTCGCCACGATCGCTGACGCTCGAAATGCTGAAAGAACGATTGAAGAAAGATGGCCAGAGCAAGATTCCCTCGTTTGGGCCTCTGCCCGTTTCCGTGCCCGGATGTGTTGACGGCTGGTTCGAGTTGCACGGCAAGTTTGGCAAGTTGCCGATGGCGGAAGTGTTGCAACCTGCCATCAACTATGCCAACGATGGTTTTCCGGTCTCTGAGTTAATTGCTTATTACTGGGCCGGCGGTCGACGGCTGGCGCGATACCCGGGATTCGCTGACACGTTTCTGCCAGATGGCAAAGCGCCGGCAAAGGGCGAGATGTTTCGAAATCCAATGTTGGCATCGACGTTGCAGACTTTGGCGACTGACGGACGAGACGCTTTTTACAAGGGCGACATCGCCCAGACCATTGCGAAATTTATGAAGGAACATGACGGCTACCTGACCTACGAAGACATGGCCAGTCATAAATCGGAGTGGGTCGAGCCGGTCGGCTACGATTATCGCGGTTACAAATTGTGGGAGCTGCCGCCTAACGGCCAGGGAATCGCGGCACTGCAAATTCTGGGAATCCTGGAGGGCTACGATTTGCGGTCGATGGGCTTTGGTAGCGCCGACCATGTTCACTATTTCGTGGAGGCCAAGAAGCTGGCCTTTGAAGATCGGGCAAAATTCTACGCTGACCAGGATTTTCACAAGAGTCCCGTCGCAGAGTTGATCTCGGAGGAATACGCCGCCAAGCGACGCTCCTTGATTTCGGAACGCCGGGCGGCTCGCCGCTACGACGCCGGGAACCCGGCCTTGGAAACTGGCGATACGATTTACCTGACTGTTGCCGACAAGGATCGCAACATGGTTTCGCTGATCCAAAGCAACTACCGAGGATTCGGATCGGGGATGTGCCCGCCGGGACTCGGGTTCTGTCTGCAGGACCGGGGCGAATTGTTCGACATGACGCCGGACCGTATGAATACCTACGCACCAGGTAAGCGTCCATTCCATACGATCATTCCCGCGTTTGTCACGAAAGACGACAAGCCGTTTATGAGTTTCGGTGTGATGGGCGGAGCGACTCAGCCGCAAGGGCACGCGCAAATCATGATCAACATGATCGACTTCGATATGAACCTGCAAGAGGCAGGCGATGCGCCGCGGATCTTGCACACCGGTTCCTCGCAACCGACGGGTGAAGTAATGAGGGACGGTGGGTCGGTTTCACTGGAGTCCGGGTTCGAGTACGACGTGGTCCGCGGTCTGATGGGCCGAGGCCACAAAATCGAGTTCGCTCGCGGGCCTTTTGGCGGTTATCAAGGGATTATGTACGACGCCGAAAACGATGTGTTCTACGGTGCGTCCGAGTCTCGAAAAGACGGTCAGGCCGCCGGTTACTAACGTGATCATGCTGCTTTGACCGATTCTCGATTTCTGGTGTAACTTTCGCCTACGATTCTTGATTACTTGCTTGGGTAACACTGTTTTCGAAAGTAGCGACGATGAAGAAAGCGATCAGGTTTTTGTTTTTGGTGTCAATCTTTGGCGTGTTGGGAGGATTTTTGTTCTTCTCGAATTACGGCCAGCGTGGCTCAGGGATCAGTAAGACGGAGGATCGACAGGTTGAGTCGTTTCAGCGAATCGTGATCGAAGGCTTTGGTCGATTGAATGTAAGTAGCGGAGAAACCCAGAGTGTCGAAGTTTCGATTGACGATGATTTGATTGACCTGATCGAGACTTCGGTTAGCAGAGACGGCACGTTGCTGTTGCGACCCACCACTGCTCTGAATCCCAAAGTCGATCTGGTGTACGACATCGTGGTTCCAGAATTGACCCGTGTCGAATTGGCGGGCGCGGCCAGTTTGCAACTGAATGATGTGTCGGCAGATGCTCTGGTTATTGAATTGGCCGGCGCTTGCGGCGCCTATGGGTCGGGCAATGTCGACAAGCTGACTCTGGAGTTGGCCGGTGCTTGTCGAGCCCGGTTAAAGGAGCTGCAAGCGCGAGTCACCAATGTCGAGGTCGCGGGCACCGGCAGCGCCGAGGTCTTTGCGTCGGCTTCGTTGAACGCCGAAGCGTCCGGTGTCGCGTCGATTACTTGTTACGGTAATCCGCCGCAGGTCAAAAAAGAGGCGAATGGGATTTCGAAAGTCTCAATCGCAGGTTCTTAAGACGCACGGCGGAGCACCTGTCTGCGAGTTAATGTCGCATCAAGAATTCGTAAGTCACCTCTGGTTTAAAGCACTCGCCCGGTTCGATCTCCGCCGTCCAGCGAACAACGCAACTGTTGTTGATCGCATTGCCGCGGCCGCCTTCCCAGTCACTCTGGTTATAAGGCGACAACGATATCTCGCCATCATCCGAGGCCGTGGTCGCTTTTCCGCCAAAACGAATGCTCATCTCGATCGGCACCTTGACCGATTTGTTGTTGGCCAATTCCGCATTGATCTCGCCGACCACTTTGGCATAGTTAGCTCCACGCCATCTCAGGGCATTCAGGTCTCGTGAAACTTCCTGGTCGTCCACCTTACCCCTTAAGTCAACCGCCACAGTAATCGGCACTCGGCAAATTCCACCTGGCGATGTGTACGTCAACAACTCTTGCGCGAGCGGCTGAAACCCGTCGACAAACATCGCCGCGCCCGTCGTCCATGGAATATCCGTATCGTTGACCAGCTCGACCTGCCGCCAAACTTTGTTGTCGGACAACACCAACGGCGAGCTCATGTCCGCGCTGGTTGGCGCGTAAGACTCGGAGTGCTTAACCATAACGTCCCAGGTGTAAACGTCGCGATAGCCGACCTCGGTCGTCAAGATCGGCACACTGGCACGCTCACCCTTTTTCAGAGTCATCTTGTTTAACTTGTACACAAACAAATCCTGACTCGCTTTGCCACTCAGCTCGTTGGGCATCACGATTTGTGCGGAACCGTCACCGCCGCTGGCTCGGTTACTCCGAAATTCGCCGGCACGTTGAGTGTATAGCGCGTTCGACATGGCGTTTAAATTGGAAGGCTGATTGGTCATCAATTGAGGAGCCACAACAGACAACGAATTTTGCATCTGGGCTTCTAACACCAGTGGGCTGGGCGTGCCGCGAAACCGAAAGTTTGGGACACCGACAACCACATGAAACGGAACATCAACCAGGTCTTCCGCTTCATTTAGTATCTCACCTTGCATGGCGATCCGAGCCGTATTGCGAGGGGCACTGCCAGCCTTGTTCTTGAATGGTTCGTTGGTTAACTCGATTCGATAGGTCGGGATCCAGCGCACGTCCGGTCGGAAGTACATCAGCTTGATTTTGACATCCTGGTTGGGTTGGCCAAAATCGAACTTCAGCTGCTTCTTTTTAGTCACCTCGACAAATGACTGTTCTGTCGTTGAAACCATCTGGTCGATCGTCAGATTCTGAACCTGATTGATCGCCAGCATCACGTCCCCGGTCTCCGAGCGGAGCAAGAAATGAGTCGCCGGCTGTTCATTCAGGACAACCCTTGAACTGACAAGCGCCGCCGTTGCCAATTGAGCCCTTGTGCGATTGGCCTCTGCGGTGTCAACGGGATTGGACAGCAGCTTCAAAATCGTCCCATCGAATTGTTGATCGCCGATCATAAATCGGCATTCACGGCCAATGTTTGCTTTCAGGATCGAATAAACGGTCGTGCAATTGATTTCCTTTACTTCTTCATTTTTGATCTCGTCCCAACCGGCGATCATCGATTTGATCTCGCCCGTTTCCGGAATCGCCCAAAACGAACCCAGCACTGCCGCATCGGGTACCTCGTAGGTATGAGCAAAACCGTTTTCGTCGGTCTTGGCCACGCCGTCTTTCACCACCAGGCAATAACCGTCTTTGAAGACCACCACTTGTTCCGTCGTCAGTTCGATTTTGCCTGACTCTTCAACCGGTTGTTTGACGACTGGCTCAGATTCCCCAACCAACCCGGACATTCCCGAGAGCATTCCCAGTAGCATTCCCAAAAAACAAGATTTTGCGGCAAACATAAAAGTTCTTTCAACAAGGAGAGTAATTCTTCTTCAATAGATCTGAGTTAAAAAAGCGCAGCGCTTAACAGCCAGTGTTGCGTTTCGCCCTTGTCATCGAGTGCCGAATGTCGGGAGCTGGGTGCCATGTTCCGATTTAGACTCGCGTTTCGAGGGCGCAAAAAATACTAGTGCTACACATCAAACAGGTTAGCAGTTCCTGGCTGGCCGAGCGGTAACGTGTCTGTAACGAAGGCTCCTGTTGTAGCGGGTCAGGCAACGGTTTCCCCAGCGGGTTAGATGGCTCGCATTTGGGCCTGAAACCGGGGGCGGGTTGTTCATGTTTTGCGGGTTGGCGAAAGCAGACTGCCGATTGGCGTGCGAGTCGTAGCAGTTGGAATGGCGGTTTCTGTTGCAATGGAGAATCGATCTGTTTGGGATCGATGAGAAAGCATCGAAATCAAACTTGTTCCGAGTGTAACCATGAATCGAATCATCACACTATTGTTTGTCATTGCAGTTGCAGGTCTGGCTACAGAATGCCAGGCCCAGCTGCTCCAGAATCGTGGAATAAACTACCATCGTCCAAACCGTCAATTCCAGCCTGGCCGGCCGCTTCATTCAGTTCGGCCGTTTCATGGAAATCGGCCGGTTCAATCGCACGCACTGAATGCCAACCATGCTCCGACCAACCTGCAGGCGGATGCGGCCCGCAATTATCACCGTTGGCGCAACTCGGAAAGACGCAACTCGGAAACGCGCAACGCGGACATCTACAATTTCTATGATGTCTCGAATCGGTATCCAAAATACTACGGCGCGTTCCACTCCAGCCACTTCAGCAACATCGGGATTCCCAGTGGTGATCGCGGGTTCCGGGGCAATGGGATCTATTGGACTCCGTGGTAGAACGTAAGTCACCCGAGCCGATATTGCCTTGCAATTGCACAGCATAGAAAAAGCCCGAGTCCACTCTTAAGTGACTCGGGCTTTGTTTGTTCAATCAGTGACGGTATTTGCCGACTACCGTTCGTTCCGTTTGGCACTTCGGCTGAATTGTCGAGTCAACAAGCGATCAATATCCTGAGACAGCACGCTGCGGTCGATCACTTTTCCATCAGCTCCAACCAGGATCATGGTTGGCACCATAGCGACCCCGAGTTGTTCAGAGAGTGGGCTGTCCAGACCACCTTCGGCGAACAGTTGAGTCCACGGCAATGGGTTTTTCCGCAAGAACCCTTTCAGTTCATTGACGTCCCGGTCCAGGCTGACACCGACCACTTCGAAACCTCGACGTCCGTATTCTTCGTAGGCTTCCTTAATTAGTCGCAAGTCATTTTTGCAAGGTTCACACCAGGTCGCCCAATACTGAATCAGGACGACCTTTCCTTTTCGATCCGCCAGGCTGTAATTCCGGCCTTCCAGGGTACGTCCGGTCAGCCGAATTTGCCGACCTTCAGAATTCAACCGGGTGTTGGCACCCTGAGCACGTTTCACTAGCGCGGAGTTTGGAAACGATGTAATGATGTTTTTGTACCAGTCCTTGGCCTCATTAATGTTTCCTTCCGCTTCGTCATCCAATGCCAGTTGCAGGATGGCATCGGCAGAGTTCGGATCTCTTGGATGGGCTTTGACAAACTGCTCCAGCTTTTCCATGAATTGGTCTTGCACCTCTTCCAACTCGTCGGTCGTGGTGTTTCTCATCTTGCGATTGTAGAAGCTGTTAATGACACGGTACTTGCAGTACGACATGTCGGATTTTGTGTAGTCCTTTTTAGGTTCGTGGTTCTTTATGAATTCCTGCATAAATTTGATGCCACCATCGAACTCGCCCTGTTCATACGAGGCCGTCACCTGGTCGGCCATTTGGATGATCCAGTTCGTGCGACTTTCTCCTTCCGCAGAAATTGCCAGTTTTTCAAACAGCTCGGCACGTTGGGCATTCAAAGACTGCAGTACTCGATTATTCGAGGCTGACTGGATCTTGCGGTATATGTCCTCGTATTCCGCGAACAGCTTTTGTTCTTCGGCTGACACTCCGCCTTCGCCGGTAACACCCGCTATTTCCGCATCCACAGAATTACCGCTATTGCGAAAGAACAAGCCGCCGTTGGTCAACGCCTGGCCTTCTACGATCGGTTCGGGCAGATCAACCACTTTCCAGCTGTCACCGATCTTGATCATGGTGCCGATTGACAGTTGGCCTGAGGATCGACGCCCGTTGTTTACAACTGCTGCGACACTGTCGTAAATCGTTACATCGGTTTTTGAACCATTGGTGCCACTGGGGATGATACCTGGCAGCAATCCGCTGAAGTGAATCCAGTTGGTGTCTTTCTTGATCAGGGATTGGCTTCTGGCGAATTCTGCGAATTCGGTGTTTGCGCGTTGGACACGTTCCAGGATTTCTTTTTCCTGCTCCTTGCCGACGCCCAGTCGTTTGACTTCGTCTGCGGTGATCATCAAAGTCTTGAATCGACTTGTGTCACCGTTGGTCAGCGCCACCTTGATCGCCTCGACAACTTCCAACGAAACCTCTTCGGCCGAGATGCGTTTCCATGACTCGATCTTGCCGTCCTCGTTCCTGTCGATGCCCCATCGTGATCCGGCTGTGCCGAACCAGCGATGTTGGTCGAATTTCCTGTTGTAGTTCGAATCGATGTCGCGATAGACTTCGATGCCCTGCTTGTAGTAGGACATCGTATCCAGCGAGGTATCGCCGTTGATGTCCATGAACTTGCGAATCAGCTGGCCGCGGTTGTTGTAGACCGCCCAGCCGGTTTTGTCGTCGGATGTTTTGACGGCATCCAGTTTGAAGCCTTTCAGGTCGGTCGGTCTGTCAATGTCAACACCCGGTTGCTGAGGTTGAAAGCGCATTGCCTTTTGCAGTCGCTCAGCCTTTTTCTGTCGGTCATCTTGTGTTTGTTGGGCGTGGCAAAGTGCAGGTAACATTAATACCGCCACTGCGATTAGGGCAGTCAGTGGTCGAGTTAAAGACTTGCGATCAATATTCATGGCTCTTGTATTTGGTAAGGCGTTTTCGAGTAATGCTTTTTCGAACTGCATTTTTGACTTCTTTTAAGGTGCCAGGCAGCAGCGGTTCCGGTGCGGCGACTTTTCCACAAATGTTATTTGAGTGTTATCGCTGGACAGCGGAACCGATATTCGACAGGTTCGTCGATTTGCGGGCGGGTCGGCGAAATCCCGGGTCGCCGAATAGTATCGACAGAAATTTCCCTGAATCACCATCGTTATCTATAACGTTGTGTTGCCGAAAGGTCAAAAATCCCGACAATAAAGTGTGGGAAATGGTCAGTTATTTGCCTAATCCGCAGGGTTGGTACAGTTTTCCACTGGTCTGGTGCGGTGGCTCGAGCCAGTCTTTGCGCGAACCCGGTTTGACACCGTTTGTCCAACTCATAGAATACTCAACTCTCAGCGGGAAATAACCGATTTCAATCGGATTTTCCCGTTACTTGATTATGGATTGGTCGATAAGATCAGGACCGATTAAGATGGTCGCGTAGCTCAGTTGGTTAGAGCGCGTCGCTGATAACGACGAGGTCCCAAGTTCGAATCTTGGTGCGACCACTGAAAATGAAGAATTCTCCCGGGGACGTAGCTCAATTGGGAGAGCACCGCCTTTGCAAGGCGGGGGTTAGGGGT
>CAZPOL010000148.1:0-9996 GCA_964588195.1 uncultured Pirellulaceae bacterium
GCATATAATCGCCGATGGTTCGTGTCAGATGCGGCATGTTGTACCAAATGCCATCCACCTGATACCGAACACTGCAATGAGCCTGCGTAAAGTCCATCAGGACAAGATCGGCGCGTTTCGTAATTGCGTCGGCGATCATCAAGACAGCGTGCGCGTACCCGGGTGATGGAATCACAGCTTGCAAATTTGCTTCGCGCAAATCGGCCGTATCACCGCTGGCGATAAACGTCAGTGGCGGCAAGCTATCCAGCGGGATCGATTCCAGCTCTGGTTGTTCTTCTTCAGACATAGGGAGTGTTTGTTTCTTTCCGTTTGCGGTTTGCAATTATCGTTTCGGCTGGAACACGCGTTGAACTTCGGGCATGCTGGTTCGTCCCTCCAGCACCGCGCGATAGGCTTGTTGCAGCAATGTCAAAGTTCCTTGCTGCCGGGCAACCTGGCTGACCTGGTCCATCTTTGGGGTTTTCAACAAGACATCTCGAATCGCCTGATTGAGTACCAGAGTTTCAAAAATCGCCGTTCTTCCCTGGAATCCAATCCCGGCACAAGCCGCACAAGGTTCCATTTCGATCGGCTTCCCCTCGGCATCGATGCGAGCTTCCACGGGTGGCAATTGATAGTCTTTGTACAGCACCTTGTGCACATTCGGATTACCGCCCATCTGCTGGATCGCCTTGGGATTCGCCTGCACCGGCTGTTTGCATTGGTCGCACAACTTGCGAACCAGTCTTTGACACGTGACGACCGATAACCCTTTGATAAATTGCTCGCGATTCCCGGCAGCCGTCATCAACCGCAACACCGCTTCGACCGCCGAACCAGCGTGCAATCGAGTGAGCACCGTTCGATTGTCGAAAGCGATTTGTGCCGTCAAAAAGTCCATCGTTTTCTTGTCCGAAATTTCCGGCATCACGAATACGTTGGGTTCTTTCAGAGCCATTGTTGGCAACACCGACATCGGTGTTTCGTTTTTGCGTGAATCGATCCGTTGAATCTCAACATTTTCCCGTTCGGTTTCACGCTCGTCAAAGTCGCCCACTCCGACAAAGTCACGAGTAAATCGATCCGAAGAATTCAACAGGCTTTGCCAGGTGGTGGATAGACCTTGGCCAGGTGGTGAAGAAACCACGACCATTCCGGACGCCTCCACCATTTCAAGGATCTTGTCTTGCGTTGCCTGATCCATGCCCAGGTTCGGCAATTCCAGCTGCAGCCCCTCTTCACGTGTCAGTTTCATCAACACTCGTTCGCCAGTCTTGACACCCTGGGTGACGAGGTCGCATCCGACTTTTTCACGACCGACTTTCAGATTGAAGAGGCCCTGCTGGCGATGTCGTCGCTCACCCGGATTCAATCCACCAACGATTTTCAGCACCCACAAAATGCCGTCACCCGTTTCCCGATCAAGCACCGGCATCTGATGCCACAAACCGTCGACCTGAATTCGATGGTTAACCTGGTCCTTCGTATAGTCCAGCAAAACCTGGTCAACTCGGTTGCGGACCGAATCATGCAAAATCTGACAGGCTGGCTCGAACTGCTCCAGTTGACGAGCCTTGATCAAATTGGCTTTGGCCACATCGCCCGATCCTGCCGGCTTGATATCGATTGGCACAGAGGAAGACGTCGTTATCTTTTCAGCAAACAATTCGCCCGTTCTCGCTTCGTCGGGAATCTGACCACGACGTTGCAGTTGGTAGATCGTCCATGGCACGAAAGCCAGAGCGACAAACAACGGGAACCCGGCCATAAAAGCAGGAATCAAGAAGACTGCCGCCAGCCCACCCAGAAACGCCACTACCATCAGTGGGTTCCAGACCTCGGCGTGCTGACCGGTGTGCTCGGAGAACTTGATCGCGTCGCGATTCAACCAATCTGCCAGTCGCACCCATACCAGAAACACCAACACGACCAACAACATCTTGATCCAGCTGAAGTAACCACCCGGACCGCGAGTGATGTTGTGATTGTTGGTTCCCGGGTAGGGTGGCCAATCCGTTTGCGCCAATTGCGCCAACACCGTCGATGGCATCACCGACGAAACCAAATCGATTTCCGCGCCCGCCGTAGCAGGCAGCGATTCGGCAACCAGATTTCCAGTACAAGCAAACAAGCAAATTGTCAAAGCGGCAATTGCCGCAAAGCGAGATGTCATTAAAGAATTCCAGGCTGCGAAACATTGATGCCTTTGAGGGCCATTTTCAGTGCATCCCGGTTTGGCGCGACCTGGAATGCAGTAGGTCGGTCGATCAATTCGTCATCGACCAGTGCCTTCAGGCTCATCGTAAAGTCCTGCATTCCTTCTTCGGCACCGATTCGGATCGCATCGCCCAGTTTATGATCCTGTTCTTCCAGTACCAGTTTGCGGACGGTCGGATTGAACGTCATGATTTCACAGGTTGGCACTCGCCCTACCCCTTCCTTGATACTAGGCAGCAGTTTTTGAGCGATAATCGCTTTCATGTTCATGGCAATCGCACTGCGAATCGCCGAGTGCATTTCTTCCGGGAACAAGTCAAGAATACGGCCAATCGTGGACGGCGACGACGAAGCGTGAATCGTTCCGAACACCAGGTGCCCGGTTTCTGCCGCGTGGATCGCCGTCATAAATGTCTCTTCATCACGAAGCTCACCCACCAGAATGATATCCGGATCTTCACGCACGGCGTGCTTCATACCGACACCGAAGTTACAAACATCCATTCCGACTTCACGCTGGTTGATCAAACATTTTTCATCTTTGAACACAAATTCAATTGGATCTTCCAATGTCAAAATGTGTTTGATGTAGTGTCGGTTGATGTAGTTCAACATCGAAGCAATCGTGGTACTCTTTCCCGAACCGGTCACTCCCGCCAACAAAACCATTCCCTGGTCATGATGACACAACGTCTCGATGACCGGCGGCAAGTGCAAGCCTTCGAAGTTGGGGATGAAGTTGTTAACACGACGCGCGACCAATCCCATGCGGCCCAGTTGTTGCAGCATGTTGACTCGGAAACGCCAGTCCACTCCGTCGACTTCCACGATATACGCGAAGTCACAACCGCCTTCCTCGTTGAAAATTTTTCGGGTTCGATCGTCCAACATCGGCAGTAGCAAGTCGATCATTTCTTCCGCGCCGACCGCCTCGCGATTCATCGGCTTCAGCGTTCCGTGAATTCGAATGATGGGCGGCTGGCCAACTTTCATGTGAAGGTCACTGCCCTCCAGTTTCACCAGGGCACGAAAGTACTTGTCAACGGCGTTGTCTTCCTTGATTTTCATCAAGCGACTCTTTAACGCTTCGGCCGTCGAGGCAATTTCTGCTGCGCTATCGTCCTGCTTCTTTTTGTCTTCTTTCTTCGGCGATCCCATTTCCATCTCCTTGTTTCAAAAGCGCAAGGCAGACAGTCGCCCTGCAAATTACGCCCCGGGTCGTCGAAGTGGCCGCGCGGCCGGATCGCTTGACTAAGCGTCCAACCGGGTACAAACCCCCAAAGTACCAATGGTCTGGGCGTGTCTCTATTTTATACGACGGGACGGCTGGCGTCTTTCCCTACAATTCAAGGGATTTAGCGTTCCTGCCGACCAAATCCATCGTCAATCCCGCTTGTCGGTACAAACGCTACGACCCCGACGTATTCCCGTTTTGCCCGCCCTTGGTTGACCTCGCTCGTGTTTCACATCGGGTTTCGCAATGGCTGGTTGTTTCGCTGAGAAGCGGCGATTCGACTTTCAAATGATTGTTTGATTCGTAGCCCATCGATTGAGCCAACCATTGCCCACCCAACCGATAGCTGCTGTAGTAACGCTGGAAACCGGAATAATTGAGCTCGATTCGGCATGGTTCGCCCTTCTCGCTCCCTGGAATTCCTCTATCCTTGTTACCAAACACACGTCTGAAAATTGACCTTTCTATTCAAACAGTGGAGTCCCATTCGGTGGAAGCAGAACTCAACGACCGAGCCAATTCGATTCAGCAACGCATCACTCAGCTGCGAGATAGTCTTTGACTACGACAATCGAGTCGAACAAATCCGCGCCATCGAAAATGAAAAAATGGCCGCGGCCGGTTTTTGGGATAACCAGGAATCTGCTCAGGAAACCGTTGCAGAACTGAAATCGTTGAAAGCGATCGCTGGCCCGTTGACGGAGCTGATTGATTCCAGCGACGATTTGGCTGCCTTGCTGGAAATGGCCGATGAGGACCCGGAGATCGCCGATGAAGTGGTCTCCGAAATCAAGCGGCTGGAAACTTCGCTGGAAGACCTGGAACTCAAATCGCTGTTAAATGGACCGCACGACAATTGCGGTGCCATCCTGACGATTAACGCTCGCGATGGCGGGACAGACGCCAATGACTGGGCGGCCATGCTGTTGCGCATGTATTCGCAGTGGGCTCAAAAAAACGACTACACTGTCGCCCTGCTGGATCGGCAAGACAACGACGAAGCCGGGATCAATAACGCCAGTGTTGTGATTCGTGGCCCAATGGCTTTTGGATATCTGAAAGGCGAAGACGGAATGCATCGGCTGGTGCGAATCAGCCCGTTCAACGCCGACGGGAAGCGTCAAACCAGTTTTGCCGCTGTCGATGTTTCACCAGAAATCTCCGACAACATCGAAATCGAAATCAATGAAGCCGATGTACGTGTCGACACGTATCGTGCGAGTGGTGCCGGTGGCCAGCACGTCAACAAAACAGACAGTGCCGTGCGCCTGACGCATATTCCGACGGGCGCCGTCGCGCAATGCCAAAGCGAACGGAGCCAGCACAAAAATCGAGCCACCGCCTGGAAAATGCTGCGCGCTCAATTGGCCCGACTGGAAGAAGCCAAACGCGAAGAAGAAGAGGCGTTGAAGTACCAAAATCGCCCACGAGTCGGGTTCGGCTCACAAATTCGCAACTATTTTCAGCACCCGGATCAGCGAGTCAAAGATGCCCGCACCGGCTTTCTCATCGGAGATTTCAGTAAAGTTCTGGACGGCGAAATCCAGCCGTTCCTGGACGCCTACCTGCGTTGGAAAGTCAAAGCCGATGGCTAATATTAATCTCGGCTAGTGCGACTCTGATCAGCAACACAAACACCTCATGAACCAACAGAACATCGACAACATCGACCAGTCGCAGAAAGATGAAGCGCCGATTGAGCACTTCATTACCGCCGGCGAACCGGGCGATGCCATCGTCGCCCAGTTCATTCGACAGGGCGATCGATTCCGTCATCAAATCAATCGAGTCGGCAGCCAGAGCGAATTCTTGATCGCCGATTCGGTTGAGCACTCTGATACCAATATCACCAGCCCTCCTTTGCAACAAATCGTCACCGAAACACATGATTCCAAAGTCGTGCTGGCCGTTGGGCAAGCCGACAAGAACCATTGGTCGGGCTCATTCGGCACTACCGCTGAAAACCGGCTGCTGGTCGAGTTCGCTTGTCGTGTGAACCAACCCGTCAGTGGACTCGGATCGATCTATCAAGTTCATCCCGATTGCCAGGTCACCGAATCCGACTCGCAGAAATTCAGCCTGAAGATCGGCGAGCAAACGATCACCTTCCTGGCCGGTAATGGAACAGGCAATTCATCAGGATCGATTTTGACCTGGGACGCTGCCAACCGAACACTAACGATTCTTCCCGACCCCACCCCTTCCGTCGCTGCGGAATCAACTGCCGAATTGCCGGTGACCGTCACCTGGAATTACTGCATTGAAAAATCCGCAGGCGACCGCGGCCAATCGATGTAGATTTGGTCCCCGGTCATAACCTGCTCAACCACTCTATTCACTACCTAAAAACTGGCACAACCCTCAAACAGGACTCGGTTTACAGTCGATTGCTGTGGAATCGGCAATTGATTCCTGCCAACAGTCCGGGTCATGGCAGGTTTAAATAGATACTCCTCCCACCAAAACTTTTCCTTTCCTTCCTTTCATCAACTTGGGGGCAACCCATGTCTCTGGCGCGAATCAACACTCTGCAACTCGTTTCCGATTGCCAAGGGGATCAGCAGTCCGCCAACCTCCGTCTTGAATCATTCTGTGAACGCGGATTGCAATTGCTTGACCTGATCGAAATCTCAATCTCAGATGCAAATTGGGCTGCGGTCGAAGATTTGACCGACCAGATGCAACGAGCACTGCAGTCCATTGGCGCCGATTCGGTCGCCAATCTGGCCAAGGCGCTGGTTTCTCAACCCAGCGATAATGAGAAAAAAGCATGGCCTGCGTTTCTTGATTTGCAACGCGAGATCGACTCACTGGTCCGGGAAATCGAGACCTATTTCGTGGATGGCAACTAAGCAAGTCGCAGCTTCGCCCGTACGCATCGAATTGAATACGACGTGTGGTTCGACGCCAGAACTTGCTGAACTCTTACACGGAATGAACACCTCGACATTTGCGCTGTGATTTCTCGCTGCATTTCATGTTATGATTCCGGTTTCGGCAATCTGGTTGCCGACGGATTCATTTGACCATCTGCTGCGAAATCTGCATTTTGAGCTCCGCATCGAACACAACGACGGAAGATTCTTCACAAGAGAGGCTGGCGATCAAGGCTTGCCATTGTTGTGGGTTGATCCATCGGATCCCGAGTGTCCCTTCCGGGAACTTTGCTGCATGCACGCGTTGTGGATCGACGATTGGGACCGATGCCGATGCCCGGCAATCCGCGGTTCGCACTGCGGCGGCAGCACTCGGTGCATTGATCCTGTTTTTCCCGGCGGTTTTGTTGCCGATCCTGAATATTGAACGTCTCGGGCACCACCACGAATCCAGTATCGTCAGCGGCACGATCGAGTTGCTCATGCATGGTGATTGGTTTGTTGGAATCGTCGTTCTGTTGTTTTCGGTTGTATTCCCGCTCATCAAAATTCTGATGTTGTTGGAACTCAGCTGGTTAAGTCTCGTCCACCAACGTCACAAAGCGTTGACCTACCAGATCATGGAACATGCCGGAAAGTGGTCGATGATGGACGTCATGCTGCTGGCCTTTATGGTGATGCTGGTCAAACTCGGCAACCTGGTCGAGTTTCACTTTGGGCCTGCAGTTCTTGCCTTCGTACTTTGCGTCGCCATGAGCATGATCGCTTCGATATCCTTTAACCCCCATGTGATCTGGGAAGAAGATGAATAAAGAACCCTCGCCAGAAGCCTCAACGCCGTCTGACACAAACACGGATGCCGACGCAAACAACAACGGCAATCCGTCGGTACAGGATTCAGCAGCCAATGATTTCCCACTGGCCAATGTTCAGACGAAGACGCCTTTTATGAAGAAGGCATTTGCGTCCTCCCGGATGTGGATGGCTACCGTTCTTTGCGCGCTGGTGGCGATTGTGCTGCTGGCCATGGCATGGGGCTCGGGCGGTACCCACGTTTCGATTTCATTCGATGACGGGTTTGGCATCAAGCCCGGCGACACGCTCCGATTCCGCGGAATCGATGTTGGCGAAGTGATTCAAGTTGACGTGAATTCCGAATTGGACGGCGTCGTTGTGCATATCGAGTTGCAACAGAACGGCGTCGAACTGGCTCGGGAAGGCAGTCAATTCTGGATTGAACGTCCGCAAGTCGGACTGGCGCGAATCACGGGGCTGGATACCGTTGTCGGAGCCAAGTATATCGGTGTCATTCCTGGCGAGAAAAACGCCGCGGCGACCTATCGATTCCAGGGGATCGAATCGCCACCGGTCATCCGCGACGGTTCCAACAGCGAGATCACGGTCGAATTCGATGACGGTCATGGCATCACGTCGGGTGACGTGGTCCGTCATCTGGGCATCGTGATCGGAGAAGTCACGGGGGTCGCAATCGCCGATCGTCTGGATAGCGTCACCGTGCGAATTCGACTGGCGGAATCGGCGGCGAAAGTTGCCCGCGCGGGCAGCCAGTTCTGGATCGAGCGGCCCGAACTTGGACTCGACGAAATCCGCGGGTTGGAGACGTTGGTCCGTGGCGCGTACATCGATTTTCTGCCAGGCCCCGAAGATGGTCCGCTGGTCCAGCATTTTCAGGGAGTCAGCCATGCGCCGCCGGCAACCCGGCTGGCCGAAGGATTGGAAGTCGTGCTGACCAGCAATCAACAACAAGCCTTAAAACCAGGCGTGCCCGTCAAATATCGAGGACTGGAAGTCGGGCATGTGGTTTCCGTGGGACTCGCCTCTGATGCCTCTTCGGTCCAGGCACGCATCTACATCAAACCGGATTACAAATCGCTCGTCCGAATTAACTCGCGGTTCTGGAGCAACATCGGGCTGGACGCCGACTTCAGTGTCCGCGGCGGACTGCAACTAAAGACCGACTCACTACAGTCACTGGCTGTCGGTAGTATCGGATTCGCAACACCGAACAATGCCGGCCGCAAAGCCAGAACTGGTGACCAATTCGGATGTTTGCCAAGCGTCGACCCCGAGTGGCTGGAATGGAATCCACAAATCGCAGTAGGCGAACAGATGTTGCCCGCCGGCGCGCAACGCCCCGCAGCGATCCGCGCCACGATTCGCTGGGATCGAAAACGCATCGTCACTCGAAGCGAACAACGACAAGGGTGGTTGTTGCTGTTGGACGAAGACACGTTACTGGGCTTGCCTAGATACTTGCAGCCCGGTGAAAACGCGGTCGAAGGGACTGCTAAATTCGAGATGTCGGGTGTCGAGTTTCCGTGGGACCCGGACCGGGTCACGCAGTTAACTGGCTTGGCAACCTATCGCATCGATCAACAACTTTCAGGACAAGCGACCTGGCCAAAAGACAAACTGCGTCGCCCCACCGAACCAGAAGACTGCTTGATCGTTTGCGACCCCCAATCGGCCGCCGTCCCTCTGGCCGCTTCCAACATCGAAGAATTTCACGAGGATCGATTTCTGGTCGCTCCATCGATTTCCTACAACGCTTCTCTGGATGGAGCCTGCGTAATCAGCCGCAACGACGGCAGCCTGCTCGGTTTTCTGGACTTGAGCAAAGGTCAGGCCGTCGTCGTGCTGGTGAGTCAATAGCTCGCAACAGCCGGTCATTTTTGCCAATTCTTTATTTCACAGTCGCCTGACCGTATACTCTTGTCCAAGTGAACACCACAAATACCAGCAAGAAGCGCGGAGTGATTCAATACGAGCACGAAGCGCAAACGAGTGGTTCACTACCGAAACGAGTAGCCCAACCACTCAACCCAACCCAACCGACTCCAACGGAAACCGTCATGAAACTTCTACAACGACTTCAACCAACACCATCTACTACCCGATCCTTGCCGTCGTTTCTGATCGCCTTTGCCGCGGTTTCGCTGACGATGTGTCTCCATTGCGGAACGGCATTCGCTCAATCCAACACCAAATCGGCCGAACAGGAACAAGAACAGGAAGAGGAAGGATTCGAATCACTCTTTGATGGCGAGTCCCTTGAGGGCTGGTCCGGCAACCCGGATTTATGGACGGTTGCCGACGGCGCTATCACCGGTACCACCACTGAAGAAAATCGGATTACCAAGAACCAATTCATCACGTGGACGGGTGGCGAGCTGAAAGATTTCGAACTGCGTCTGAAATTCAAAATCGCGAATGGTAATTCCGGAATCCAATTCCGCAGCAAGCCGGTCGGTGAAGAAGGCGCGTATCGAGTTCACGGATACCAGGCGGACATCGACCCCAGCATGCGATACATGGGCATCCTATTCGAAGAAGGAGGTCGCAAGATTCTGGCCGAACGCAGCAAGAAAGTTGAAATCACTGCCGAGGGCAAGAAAGAGGTCGTTGGTTCAACCGGTGATGACGCCGAAATTGTGGCCGCCATCGATGCCACTGGCTGGAACGAATACACGATTCGTGCCGAAGGCGGGCACATCGTCCAATCGATCAACGGAAAAGTTTGTGTCGACCTAAATGACTTGCAAACCGAAAAAGCTGCCAAGTCAGGAATCCTGGCGTTTCAAATCCATGTCGGCCCGCCCATGGTTGTGCAGTTCAAAGACATCCGCCTGAAAAAACTTGGCGAATGATCATTGAGCGATGATCGAA
>CAZPOL010000149.1:0-9707 GCA_964588195.1 uncultured Pirellulaceae bacterium
GCAAACCGCAAACCGGGGCAATGGCGATCCGAGATATCGAGGTATCTGATTGATGAATGGCATTCGACGCTGGGACTGTCTGGATTCAACTGTGGGATTCGACGTGATAAGTTCCCGGACCACGTATGACCGCAAAAAGCCGTCCCAGCCAGTGGCATCTGCGAAATGAGCGATTCGCTTTGGTTGTTGGGGCGTGGCTATTGGCTAATAAGGCCCCGCAGAGTATATTTCTGATTGAAATTCACTGGGAACAGGCGATTTTAGAGCGGCTTTGGATCGAAGCCGCTTTTTGCGTTGTCGATTTAACAAGCAGGATCGCCAGCGTAGCTTTAATTGGCAGAGCACCGCATTCGTAATGCGGGGGTTGCGGGTTCGAATCCCGCCGCTGGCTCTCCCGATGCAAACGCCTGGAATGTAACCCGGAAATTAGCAAACCCGAAACACTATCGTAGAACGTAACGAATTCTCTAGTGCCACAAAATTCTCTAGCAGAATAACATTGGGAGCAAGAAACAGATGATGCACGGCATGGAAACTGAGTTGAAAGACATTGTGCTTTCCAACACCTCCTTTGGCCCTGACACAATCCGGTTGGTCACCAATCGAATCAGTGACGACTACAACCAGTTTACGCAACTGAAAGAACTGACGGGTGAACTCGCCCGCCAGGAATCACGGACTCCTGCCGAATCAGTTCGCTTGGGTGTTTGCCAATACTTGCTTGGCACCTACAGCGACGCGATCACGACATTAAGTAACGCCGACGGTGGCGCTCTGTCGCAGTTCTATATGGGCAAGTCGCATTTGTCGCTCGGTCATCACGACAAGGCGGTTACCAGTTTCGAAGCCGCCAAGACTGCCGGTTACGATTCGGACACTTGCTTGCTGGCCGTTGCTGAAACGCACCGCGCGGCATCAAAAATCGACGATGCCATGTCGATCCTTGACAATATGTTTGGCCCGGTCGAACAAACCGCCGAGTACCTTTACCAGCGCGGTGCCACGATCGCCTCGCGCGGAGACAACCCGGATGAAGTTGTCGCGTTGTACGAACGAGCCGTGGAAGCCGACGGCAAGCACTCGGGTGCTCTGTTCGGCTTGGGCCTGGAAAATGATCGTCGCGGAAACGATGAAAAGGCACTGGAACTTTACCAGCGAGCCGCCGCTGTTTTTCCAACCAATGTTGGCGTGTTGGTCAACCTTGGCCTGATGTACGAAGACTACGATCGCTACGAGATGGCACAGCAGTGCTTCGACCGAATCCTGGAGCACAATCCGAACCATTCCAAAGCTCTGCTATATCGCAAAGACGCCGTGGCGTCGATGGATCCGTTCTTTGACTACGAGCAAAAGCGTCGTCAGGAACAGATGAAGACGATCATGAACATTCCGGTTTCCCAGTTCGAGTTGTCGGTGCGAAGCCGCAATTGCCTGGAGAAGATGGGCATCGAGACGCTTGGCGATTTGACCAAGGTTTCCGAGATGGAGCTGCTGGGAAGTAAGAACTTTGGCGAAACTTCACTCGTTGAAATTCGCGAGATGCTGGCCAACAAAGGCTTGGCGATCGGCCAGTTCGTGCACGAAAAAGCGAGTGCCGAAGAGCCATTGGATCTCAGCCACCTGTCGCAGGAAGAGCAGGTTTTGCTGGAGCGACCGATTTCCGATCTCAATCTTTCCGTTCGTGCTCGCAAATGCATGACACGACTCGGCCTGACCACCATCGGCGAACTGATTCGCAAGTCGCAAGACGATTTGCTGGAGTGCAAAAACTTCGGCGTGACCAGCTTGACCGAAATTCGCGAAAAGTTGACTCAGTTCAATCTGACTTTGCGTGGCGAGTAATCCGTCCACGCGTTTTTGAATTCATTGGCGTGGCCTGTATGGGTCACGCCTTTTTTGTTGGGCCGTTGGCCTGCCGAAAATTGAGCACGTGATGAACCAGAAAACCGGTTTCCAATACGAACTGTTGCACGTCGACAAGCACTCCGATGCACGGTTGGGCCGACTGCACACTCCGCGCGGCGTAATTGAATTGCCGACGTTCATGCCGGTCGGAACGTTGGGAACCGTCAAAGGCCTGACGACTGAACAAGTTAAACAAACGGGTGCCCAAATCGTTTTGGGAAATACGTACCACCTATCATTGCGACCGGGCGACGAACTGGTTGCGGAACTTGGTGGCCTGCACCAATTCATGCACTGGGATCAACCGATTCTGACTGACAGTGGCGGGTTTCAGATTTTCAGTTTGGCAAAACTGGCCAAGGTTACTGAGGAGGGCGTTTCGTTTCGCTCGCACATTGACGGCAGCCTGCTGAACCTGACTCCTGAAAAATCGATGGAGATTCAGAGGAATCTGGGCAGCGACATCGCCATGGTGCTGGATCACTTGCCGCCTCTGCCATCTCCTGACGAAGTGATTCGCGAGTCATGTCAGAGGACGGTTCGGTGGGCGGCGCGTTGTCGCGCCACCAGACAGGAAGGCCAGGCGATGTTTGGAATCGTCCAGGGCGGGCTCGATTTAAAGCAACGAACGGAGTGCGCCGCCGGGTTGGTCGACCTGGACTTTGATGGCTACGCCGTGGGTGGGTTGAGTGTTGGTGAACCGCCGCCAGAGATGTACCGGGTGACGGCCGGCACCACGCCTCATTTGCCGGTCGATCGGCCCAGGTATTTGATGGGGGTCGGGCGTCCGGAAGATTTGTTGGCGTCAATCGCTCGTGGGATCGACATGTTCGATTGCGTCATGCCGACTCGAAACGGACGCAATGCACTGGCGTTTACCGACCAGGGGCGGATGCGAATGAGGAATCTAAAGCATCGACATGACAAAAATCCGCTGGACGAAAATACGCCATCGCCGCTTCGCCATTTCAGCCGCGCCTACTTGCGTCACCTGTTCCTTGCCGGCGAGATGTTGGGGCCAATCGCCCTTTCGTTGCACAATTTGGCGTATTACCAACACTTGATGGTGCGGGCTCGCGAGGCGATCGCAGCCGACTCATTCGTCGATTTTTGCAGGGAAAGATACTTGGGATGGGGGCACCAGCCCGGCGAGTTCTTGCCTCGGTCGGCTGAAAACGGTTCCTGATGTGGGCTGCGATACCTGCCCGGTTTGCCCAATTGATGGGCTCAATCCAGATCAACCTCTGCGACGATTTCGGCAGTCAATCGTATTGAATATGGCCTTGTTGGTGGATTGCCAAACTTTTATGATATTCGCTTGCAAACAGTGATATTATCGGCCCTCGAATCGTTACCCTGACAGCATCCATGTCGGGCGTTTTTTGTATAAGGGCAAGGCCTCAATTCCGGGCCAGAAATTGGCGGAAGTACCAATGCTTTATTCGTTTATGTTTTTGATAGCACAGCTGGAGAACGGAAGTTCGTCAGCCAGTGAAACGGCCAACCAGACCACAGAAGCGGCGCCCAAATCCGGGCTCTCGTTTCTGATCCCAATGATGCTTGCGTTATTGGTGATGATGCTGTTGATGCGCCCCAAAAAGGGCGACCCGGCGCAGGCTAAACTTCTGGCTGAAATGAAGAAGAACGATCGCGTCGTGACGGCTGGCGGAATCATTGGCACCGTAACCTCCATTCGTGAAGACACTAATTATGTGACGATTCGAATCGACGAATCCTCCAATGCCAAAATGCAAATTGTGAAGTCCTCGATCATCAAAGTGCTTGGTGACGAGAAGGCGGAGCAAGCCAAGCCTGCGAAGTCAGGCTAAACACCGAAACATCGAAATATTCATGGTTGTGGACAAACGCTCGACAGCCGATCCAATTCACTTACAACCCAAAAATAAACAGTAATGAATATCCTGGCGAATATCCTTTCCCAAACAGATTCATCGACTCCGAGCATTTGGCAGAACCCGACGTTCCTGGCGTTTATGGGAATCCTGATTGCGATTCCTGTGGCGGTACTCATCGGTCGTTTCCTGGCCAAGTCGTTCCGAGTGCCCGAGCTGTCCGGTCGAATCGGCATGGTGCTGTGGTGCATCATGTTCAGCGCGATCGTCATCAGCATCAAGCCTTTGAAGTTCGGTGTCGACCTTCGCGGAGGTGTCACAATCATCGGGCAAATGAATGACCAGCCCGGCGTTGCCAAGGAAGATCAGGTCACGATTCAAAAGATCATTCCAATTCTGAAAGAACGGATTGACCCCTCCGGTGTTCGTGAAATTGTTATTCGTGCTCTTGGCAACGACAAGATGGAAGTCATTATTCCCGATGTTGAGAAGGAAGAAGCCGAGCGTATTTGGGAACGTCTGACTTCAGCCGGCCAACTGTTCTTCCGAATTGTTGCCGACGACAATCAGCATCCCACATTGACCAAGGCGGCTCGGGATACCGCAGAGGAGCGCCGCACCAAGGTCTTTAGCGATTCAGTTGATGATGAAGGAAATCCGAAACAGATCGGAGAATGGGTCCAGCTCGCTCGTGAACAACCATTGGATGGCGCCGTTGGTGCCCGACTGCCATTCAAGTTCATGCCGACGTCGGCTCACGTTTTGCGAGACAAGAACTCGGGCGTCCTGGTCACTCCTCCGCTAAATATGTTCGCCGGCGATGACATTGGTCGGAAGGAATTCAACGAATGGTGTTTCCGCCAGGATCCTCCGATTAACGATCTACAAATCCTGATGGCCTATCCACCCAAGGATCGCCAAAACGTAAAGGGTGAGTACCTGACAAGCGTTAAGAAAGGTTTTGACGAGCAAGCCAACCCGCGAATTGACTTCGGTTTGAATTCTCAAGGCGGCAAGCGAATGTTCTCGTTCACCAGTCGCAACAAGCCAGATAATGGTCGCCACAGCCTGATGGGAATTGTGCTGGATGGCAAATTGCAATCGGCTCCACGAATCAACGAACCTATCCGTTCGAATGGTGTGATCGAAGGTAGCTTTACCGACGCAGAAATCGATGGCTACGTATCTGTGCTTAGTTCCGGAAAACTGGACGTCGCGCTGCGAAAGAACTGGATTAGTATGGACCAGATTCGATCGACGTTGGGCGAAGAGCTAAAGACCAAGGGGCTGATGGCGATCGGAATTTCGCTCGGCCTGGTTTTGATCTTTATGTGCATCTACTATCGCTTCTGCGGTTTCGTCGCCTGTTTCGCGCTGGCGTTGAACTTGATCTTCACGATGGCGATCTTGATGCTGATCAACGTTAACCTGACCCTGACTGGTTTAGCCGGTTTGGTGCTGACGATCGGTATGTCGGTGGACGCCAACGTACTGATTTTCGAGAGGATACGTGAGGAACTCAATCGAGGGGCGGCGCTCAGGATGGCGATTCGCAACGGTTTCGATCGTGCGACGACAACTATTGTCGATGCGAACCTGACGACTCTGATTACGGCGGTCATCTTGTACGTTATCGGTACCGATCAAATTCGAAGTTTCTCGGTTACGCTGATCGTCGGAATCTTGATGTGTATGTTCACCGCGATTTACTGCTCGCGTCTGGTCTTCACAATCGCCGAACGACGTCGCTGGATCACCAGCCTGAAGATGGCCAAAATCGTCGGCAACACATTGCTGGATTTCCTCGGCAAGCGACACATTGCTGCCGTCATGTCCGTCGTCCTGATTACGATCGGTTTGGTAGGTTTCTTTGCTCGCGGCAAAGGCATCCTGGACACCGACCTGGCTGGCGGTTCAACCGCTCGTGTCCAATTCGTGGCAGAACAGAATACGGACCAGATTCGTGCTGCGTTGGAAGCGGCTCCTTACACATACAACGATGACCCGATTCGATACTCGGTCACGCAAATGAAGGACAATGAGAAAGCCTTCAAGATCGATAGCAGCCTGCCTGTGATCGATGACATCTCGGTTGAAGGTGCCGACAAAGTGCCAAGGCTCGACCAGATCATTACCGACGTCTTCAAAGATCAGTTGGTGATGTTGAACGTTGAGTTTGATCCTTCAGCCATCACGTTTAGCCGGGATGGTGTTGAGATCGAAGCCGGTGCGGCTCCGTCCAGTGGCGGCCCAGCGTTTGGTGCCGGTCTCGATCACCCGGATATGGCCAGTGGCAACGGAGGCGGACCGTACATGGGCCCCGCATTCGCCGCCCTGCATACTCTGCCGCAAGAAGAAACAACGCCGGCAGCCGGAAGCGAACAAGAAGGTGAAACGGAACAGGAAGGCGAGCCCGATTTGAGTGCACCGGTCGATGTTCCAGAGCAGCCGGAAGCTACGGAAGCTTCGGAAACGCAAGAGCCAGTTCGAAACGCTCGCTTGTTAACCGAAGCGAAAGTCGCTCTATCGTTTGCTCATCGTATCACTGGCGAATCCGTCAAAGGATACATTGACGATGCCGCCAGGAAACTGGGCGACATTCCATTGGAAAAAGATGCCGACATCACTGTCACCGGACCAACCGGAACGGAGTCCATTCAGGATCACGCCACGGATTGGACCGTGACGATCAACGTCTATGACCCGAATGATGCCCGGCGAATCTTGAACGAAGTCAAATCGACGATGAACTCGCAAACGTACTTCGCCAGTAGCAGCGGCGTCGGTGGTCAAGTCGCCTCCAGCGCTCAACAAAAAGCGTTGTTGGCAATGTTCGCCAGTTTGCTCGGCATCATCGCTTACGTCTGGATCCGCTTCCAGAACGTAGCGTTCGGCCTGGCAGCGATCGTCGCACTGGTTCACGACGTGTTGGTCGTGCTGGGTGCCATCGCTCTTAGCTATTGGTTGGCTGGCGTTTTCGGATTCTTGTTGATCGAGGACTTCCGGATCAGTCTTTCCGTGGTGGCGGCGTTGCTGACGATTATCGGTTATTCCTTGAACGATACGATTGTGGTGTTCGACAGGATACGCGAGGTGCGTGGAAAACGAACGGATATCACCCAGGAAATGATCAACAAAAGCATCTCCCAGACTTTGTCCCGTACGATTCTGACTTCGATCACAACTTTGATCGTGGTCTTGATCCTGTACGTGCTGGGTGGCGAGTCGATTCACGCTTTTGCCTTTGCTCTGGTGATCGGAGTGATCGTGGGAACTTACAGTTCGATCTTCGTCGCTTCTCCAACCCTGCTGTGGTTGATGAACCGTGGCGTCGCTCCACCAGCCGTGATGCCCGACCGCACGGACGCCAAGCAGAGCTGATCGAAAGTTTGATCAGGATTTAATAAGACACAACGAGCCCTGTTAAGGGCTCGTTTTTTTGTGGTTGCTCAGCCATCTCAGCCGGCCCGGCCGATTCCACATCTGCTCGCTCCACAAAAAGCGAGCGAACCATTCGCTAATTAGTTTGTCATTCAGTTGACGATCGATTAGCGATCGGTCACATTTGCAAATATTATTTACCACGCCGTAATGGCATCGCGGTCGTAAAAACGAGTCGCAAAATAAAATGAAATCTGATTTCTTCCTTGAAGCATTGCAAGGCAACGATAGCCTGATTCCGGTTCGCGCCGAATCACTAATCGTTGCTCAGAATCCAGGTATGGCGGTAGTCGCGTCGTCGGGCCTTGATCTGGACGAGTACGAACGGTTGGGGCATTGTGAATGTTCCGAAATTCCCGACCCACGACCACTGAAAACGGCCAGTTGGGGCGGCGAAGACGCAGATCAACTCTACGAGCGCGACTACCAGATAGTTTACGAGGTCCGGTGGAAGTCAAAAACGTTGCAGGTCATCCATCTGACTTGGGAAACCGGTTGCGGTAACAATAGTTTCGATTGGGTCGTTGCGGAATCAGATGCCTTGGCCAGAGAGTTTATCCTGGATGTGGAGCGAGTGACAAACGCTCCCGGAGAAGCGATCATGGTATTCTCTAATGGATATTGGGACCGAAGTCGCCGACTGTTCCGCGCGATTCAGGAAGCCTCGTTCGATGATTTGGTTCTGGCCGACGATCTAAAGAGTACGATTCGAAAGGACTTCAAACAATTCCTGGATTCGCAGGAACGGTACGCCGAACTGGGGATTTCCTGGCGTCGTGGTGCGTTGTTAATTGGTCCTCCCGGCAACGGCAAAACGCATTGCGTAAAAGCGTTGGTCAAGGAACTGAACGTACCAATCCTCTACGTGCTAAGTCTCAGTCACCCGCACTACACGTCCCAACAACTTTGGCAGATGGTGTTCGAACGTGCTCGGAAATTGCGTCCCTGCGTTCTCGTGCTCGAAGATCTGGATTCACTGGTCAATAATCAGAATCGTTCCTTTTTCCTGAATCAATTGGACGGTTTCCAGAAAAATCACGGGCTGATCGTGCTGGCGACAACCAATCATCCCGATCGAATTGATACCGCCATCATTGATCGTCCCAGTCGTTTCGATCGCAAATATCATTTTGAATTGCCATCAGCCGACGAGCGGATGGTGTTTCTGGAGGATTGGCAGCGAAAGCTGTCTAAGGAGTTAAGCTGGAGTTCCGAGCAGGTGGAATCAGTCGTTGCTGCGACGGAGAATTTTTCGTTTGCGTACTTGAAGGAATTGATCGTCAGTGCATTGATGAAATGGATTCATGATCAATCCGCTGAATTCGAAAAGCACATTCTGGACCAGGCCGCCTTTTTGTCGGAACAAATGAAGACCGAGAAGTAGGCTCCGACTAATACAAGCACGACGCGCCAGCGAGTGGTTTTTGCGGTCTGAAAACCACTCGCTTGGCATTCCTTAGCAGCCTCTACCGAAGCTTCCGATAGCCTTCCAGCACTGCGCAGAATCGTATACATGTTCGTTTAACGGCAAGCCGGAGGCGTCTGCGTTTTGTCCCGAAATTCCACCCGAGCCTCTTTGAAACCAGTCACCCGTATTTGCACTTTTCACAAGCTTCGTTTGCACTGCGACGCAGACGCCTACGGCTCGCCGTTAAACGATTAATCAAATGGATCGGTGTCGATCATGTGGATTGGTGTCCGCCGCTCAAAACCACTCGCTCGCCAAGGTGTGAATTCGGGTTAGCTGCGAAGAATGTCCAAGCACGGCAGTGCGGGCTGCGGTGGCAAGTGGCGGTGAAACAAAAGCCCCGGCAGTTCAGCTAGATACTACGGAGTCGAATAGTATTCGGGGATTTCAAAGAATAGAACAGTCGATGCAAGAAGAGACAAAAAATAGGGTAAACCTCTTCAAGAGATACGAAGCCGATGAATATGTTCAGACTGGCCATTCTATTCTTGCTGCTTGGCATTTTTCCAGCGAACGACTTGCGCGCCGACCTCGTCGATTTCGTGAATGGCGTTTGGGATCACTCGGCGGCCGGGGGCTCGAGTGCGAATACTGGGTGGGATTCATCGTTTTCGACGGGATCAACTACGGTGAATGGCATCACTGTGACACTCCAGTCTTTGACATTCGGAAGCGCCACGCCGAGTAATAGAAACCTGGAATTTAGCCCAATTGGTGCTTCAACAGGGTTGTTTTTCGGGAACGACGGAACGACAGACTTAAATAGTGGGGCGTTGACGAACTATCAAGAATGGCGTTTTACATTTTCCGCACCGGTGGAAAACCTGGATTGGGCTATTTTTGACATCGATTCCCGAAGCGGCGGTCCGTCGGCATGGCGAGATGCTTTAGCGGCTGAAACCTGGACTAGTACAGTGGGTGCGATCGGCGACGGCGTAAGTGTTGACTGGGACCTGGCTGGGTCTGAACTGACAACGCGATCCGTCTTCGAGCTGGATCACATTTCTCGAAATACTGAGTTGTTTGGTTTAGACAATGTC
>CAZPOL010000150.1:0-9663 GCA_964588195.1 uncultured Pirellulaceae bacterium
GACATGACCGACACGGCTTACCAGGAATTCATCTGCGTCGAGACCGGAAAAGGCGCGGCCACTGAAGTCGTCGCCAAACTGCCAACGATCCAACCCGGTGAAAGCGATACCTTCTCGGTAAGCTTCCATAAACGGATGGAATAGAACCTCTCGGCAATCCTGACAATTCTGCAGTTATTGATCCGCGTCCGGACCCTCTTCCAATTTTACTGGAATCGGAGGAAAGGTGCCTTCCGGGAATTCAGGCTCCCAATTGACCGTATCGGTTTTGATATGCAGATAGCTGTCTTGATATTCACCCCAGTAGTCGCTGAAGCACAACTGGCCATCAAATTCATCGTACTTCAGAAAACAGTTGCGAGCCGACTTTCCAAGGCTCGTTTGAATTTCGTCAGGAGTGTTCCGGTAGTGAACCAACAAACCGCTCTGTTTGTCGAATGAATAGAGCATCTCGGAACCGAGGTCGTTTACCTTTTTGATCTGGTCAACCTGGAACTCTTCTTCGGTCACCGGATTGGTGATGGTTGTGCTTTGGACAAATTCAAATTGCTCCGTCGATTCCAGCCAACGGACTACTGTAACCGGGTGTGGGAACGTGTTGTTGGATTGCCACGCGGTTGATTTATCTGATTCTTCCCAGCCTCCAGAATTGATGTTTTGCCATCGCTGCTTCCCATCTGTTAGATACATGCCCGCACCTTCTTGCTGACTGATAAATCGATTGTCGTTCTGCTGCTTGACAATCCAGTCGTATACACCACCCGAATAGGTAACGGTGCAATCGATTTGGTATTCGGTAAGACCCGCCAATACCATCCGACCACCCATCTCCTCGGCAAGTCGTTCGATGATCGCCGCCGGATCTGGTGCCAGTTCAGACGTATCCAATTGAGCCTCCGTTGGCTCCTCCTCCGATTGAGCCATCAGGGAACTGGAAACATTGGCTGCTATCAATCCAGCAAACATCAGAATGATGATCCGCCAGGTTGCCAATCGCATTTTGCTCGTTCGCTCTTTCATTTCACTACATCTCCGGGTGCGGGCATTCGTTTGAATTGACGCTTGATTATAACGGGCCAACCTGCCCCTGCACAAATTGCCATTCCAGTAGGGATTTTGCAAGCAACTCTGTTCTCACTGGCATAACGCGGAGTCCGTAGGATGGGCACTCTTGCCCGTCATCCTGCTCTCGCTGGTAACGCGGAGTCCGTAGGATGGGCACTCTCCGTCATCTGTTCTCGGGCAAGAGTGCCCAAGCTACGGTTGATTTCCGTGAACGACTGTGGCCGCGATTTTGCTAGACTTCAGGTTGCCGGGCCTGAGAGCGACATTTAGAACACCGCTCGTCGCAATAACAAAACCGTTGCAGGAAATTAATCGCCATGAATCACAAGTTCACCATCCTGGCGGCCCAAAAAGCGCTTGCCGAACATCGCCAGTCTTTTGACGATCCGCAGAGTCACCAAGCGTGCTTTCACAACTTGTTTCGACACGGGACTCTGGAATTGGAGATGTACCAGCCGATCAAAGTCGACTTGCAAACACCTCACGACAAAGACGAGGTCTATTTCATCGCCAGTGGATCCGGGTGCTTTGAAATGAACGGCGAGCGTCGCGCAATTTCGCCAGGCGACGTGTTGTTTGTCCCCGCCGGCACCGAACATCGCTTCGTCGATTTCTCAGACGACTTCACGACATGGGTCGTGCTATACGGGCCGCCAGGCGGTGAAAAAGCGGTCGCAGCCCAATAACACAATCGTACGTAGCTTGGGCACTCCTGCCCGAGTACAGCATGGCGGGCAGAAAAAGGTGGCTCGCGGAGACGCGGAGTCGCAGAGGCAGGATGTGAAAAGGAGGGGTGAGTGAGTTACTGAAGTACTTTCTTTCATTGCTTTCTTTCTTCGCGGCTTCGCGCCTTCGCGTGAGAAATTTCTGTTGTGAGTACAGGGTGGAAGGTGTCTCGCGGAGGCGCGGAGGAAGAAGCGGAAGGTGAAAAAACAATTAACGTTACAACCGTAGCTTGGGCACTCTTGCCCGAGTACTGGACGTGAACTGGATGGATGACGGGCAAGAGTGCCCATCCTACGGGACTCGCGTTACGGCAACGATGCTATGGGTGGGAAGACTGGAATGAACTCTTGATACCGTCGTGAAAAAAGGCCGCACTCAAAATCGAGCGCGGCCTTGTTTGTTCTTAATAATAGCTCGGAGGAACCTAGACGCCTCCGTCCAGTTCATCCTGCCAGACTTTCAGTTCATCCCATTGACCGGCGGCTGCCATCTCGGCTTGCTTTGGCCAGGTACCTGGGTTGCGTGAAGCCATCAGGCCACCTGCCGATTCCAACACACCCTGCAAGTCGCCAACCGAAGTGGTCGACAACTGAGCAAAGGTCATGATGCCGGCTGCGTTCAACAACTCCTGAACTTTGGGGCCGATCCCTTCGACCTTCGTCAGATCATCGGGCTCGACTGGTTCCGTCGATGTTGCACCGACGACTTTGCCTCCATCCAGTTCGTCCTGCCAAACTTTCAGCTCGTCCCATTGCCCAGCGGCTGCCATCTCGGCTTGCTTTGGCCAGGTCGTTGGATCATGCGAACCAAAGGCACCACCAGCAGCTGTCAACAAAGCCTTGATCTCCGAGGCTGGCGTCGCGGCAAGTTGAGCGTAGGTTGTGATACCAGCGGCATTCAAGTGACCCTGAATCGCTGGACCGACACCTTCGATCTTCGTCAGATCATCAGGCTCGACCGCCGCTGCCGCGGGCGCGGATGTTACACCAACCGCAGTCGCATCGCCGACGACTTTGCCGCCATCCAGTTCATCCTGCCAAACATTCAGCTCGTCCCATTGACCAGCAGCTGCCATCTCGGCTTGCTTTGGCCAAGTCGTTGGATCATGCGAACCGAAGGCACCACCAGCGGCTGTCAACAAAGCCTTGATCTCCGAGGCTGGCGTCGCAGCCAGTTGAGCGTAGGTTGTGATACCAGCGGCATTCAAGTGACCCTGAATCGCTGGACCGACACCTTCAATCTTCGTCAGATCATCAGGCTCGACCGCCGGTGCAGCGGGCGCGGGTGCAGGGGGTGCTGATTCAACGGGCGCTGATGTTACACCAGCCGAAGCCGCGTCGCCGACGACTTTGCCGCCATCCAGTTCATCCTGCCAAACTTTCAATTCGTCCCACTGACCTTGAGCCGCCATTACTGACTGCTGTGGCCATGTGGTTGGATCGTGTGCCGAGAAACTACCGCCGGCGTTGTCCAGGATTCGACGAATCTGATCAGGCGAAGCGTTTGACAATTCCTGATAGGTGTAGATTCCCGAGCCGTTCAGGTGCTCTTCAATTTTTGGTCCAATGCCTTCGATCCGGGTCAGGTCGTCTTTCGGACCTGCCGGTGCAGCACCAACCATCTTGCCGCCATCCAAAACATCTTGCCAGGCTTTCAATTCATCCCACTGCCCAGCCGCGGCCATCGCCGACTGTTGAGCCCAGGTCGTTGGATCCTGTTGTGCGTAGATGCCGCCTGCGTTAGTCAGGATGGCGCGAATTTGGTCAGGTCGTGCATTAGCCAAAAGACTGAACGTCGTGATTCCGTTTTGATGCAACAGTTCGCAAGTCTTCGGACCGATCCCTTCGATCATGGTCAAGTCTTCCGGAGTCGACATTGGCACGGATGGAGGAGCTGCAGCTGGCGGCGACATTCCTGTTGGATCGCCACCGCTGGCAAAGCCCATTTCGGCTCCACCTGCACCACCCATGGCGGATGGATCACCAAGCATGCTGGCCAAATCCTGCGGTGGAGCACCACCGCCCATGGCCGTCGATGAAGGTGCGGCATCGGCTGGTCTTCCAGAATCGAGCAGTGGGAACGACTCTTCCAAAGCCGTGCTGCTGACGGCACCGATCGTCTCGCGAGCTTCCAACTTGAAGTGAACTTCCGAATCCTGGAAGGAACGGAAACCGGTACCGGCCGGGATCAAGTGACCAAGGATCACGTTTTCCTTCAAGCCGACCAGGTTGTCGATCTTTCCGGCCAAAGCCGCCTCGGTCAACACCTTGGTAGTTTCCTGGAAACTGGCCGCCGAGATGAAACTTCCCGACTGAACCGACGCCTTGGTGATACCCAGCAACTGAGTACTGCAGGTGGCCGGTTTGCACTTGGTCCCTTTTGCTGGCTTACCGCCCAACGCCTCAATTTGAGTGTTGGTTTGTTCCAGCTTGGCTTTTGGCACGATCTGCCCTTCTTCGAAGTCGCTATCGCCCTTTTGCGTGATTCGCAAACTGCGAGCCAGTTCTTCGTTGACGTGACGGAAGGAGAAACGATCACAGATCAGACCCGGCAACAGGCTGGTATCGCCGGCCGTTTCGATTTTCACTTTCCGCAGCATACGGGCCACGATGATTTCGATGTGCTTGTCGTTGATTTCCACACGCTGACTGCGATAGACGTTCTGGATCTCTTGCAACAAGTATTGCTGGACCGCTTCTTCGCCGGTCACTCGCAGAATATCGTGTGGCACCAAAGGTCCGTCGACCAACGAGCTTCCGGCCTTCACGATATCGCCAGCGTGAACCAGGAATCGCTTACCTGGCGGAACCAGGTGCTCGCGTTCGATACCACTTTCGTTTCGCACAACGATGTTTCGCTTACCACGTCGCTTTTCGACCATGATTTCGACTTCGCCATCGATCTCGGCCAGGACGGCTGGATCCTTTGGCTTACGAGCTTCAAAGATCTCAGTAACACGCGGCAAACCACCGGTAATATCCGAGATACCAGTCGCTTCACGTGGCGTTTCCGCGACGGTCGAACCGGCTGAGATCTTGGCACCGTCTTCGACAACGATACTCGCTTGCTCAGGCATGTAGTAAACATCCGCGACGCTGCCGTCCGCGCTTTCGATCACGATCTGCGGGTGCAATTCACCTTTGTGTTCGATGATCGTACGTCGAATCGTACCACCCGCATCCTTGGACAGGGTCATGGTTTCGCCATCGACAACATCTTCGTAGCGGACCTTACCACTGACTTCCGACAGAATCGGGATCGAGTGCGGGTTCCAGTTACACAACACGTCACCGGCTTCGATTTCCTGATCGTCGGCAACGGCCAGAATCGCACCCATTGGTACCTTGTGGTTTTCCAGTTCGCGACCTTTGGAATCCAGAATCGCGATCTCGCCGTTTCGAGTCAGCACGACCACGTTACCGTCTTCGTTGGTCACGTAACGCATACGAGTCAGTTTGACGCGACCACCCTTGGTACATTTCTTTTCGCTCTCTTGAGTACTCGTCGTAGCCACACCACCGATGTGGAACGTACGCATCGTCAACTGCGTTCCCGGTTCACCGATACTTTGAGCAGCAATGATTCCGACGGCCATTCCCTCTTCGACGAGAGCACCGGTGGACATGTCCATTCCGTAACAGTTTCGGCAAGTACCCAACGACGCATCGCAAGTCATTGGTGAACGAACCTGGATTTTCTCGATACCCATCTCTTCGATCTTACGAGCGATTTCGGGGGTGATCATCTGG
Organism: uncultured Pirellulaceae bacterium; assembly: GCA_964588195.1. GTDB lineage: Bacteria > Planctomycetota > Planctomycetia > Pirellulales > Pirellulaceae > CAJQPP01. The sequence continues at coordinate 5,541 of CAZPOL010000150.1, forward strand.
TTCTCACGAACGATCACTTCATCAGTCACCGGGTTAACGATGTTCTGACGGCTGACGCGACCATTGATCGCCGTCGCCAATCGGACCTCGACGTTTTCGCCTCGATAGATAAATCCTTTGGTCACACTCTGCGACGTTCCGCAATCTTCCATCGTCACCACAACGTTCTGCGCGACGTCGGCCAGTTTACGAGTCAGGTAACCCGAGTCAGCCGTTTTCAACGCCGTATCGGCCAGACCCTTACGAGCACCGTGCGTGGACGAGAAATATTCCAGTACCGACAGGCCTTCGCGGAAATTCGCCTTAATCGGCGTTTCGATGATCTCGCCGTTCGGCTTACCCATCAAGCCTCGCATACCAGCCAGCTGGCGAATTTGTTCTTTACCACCACGAGCACCGGAATCTGCCATCAGGAACACAGGATTCACATAGCCGGTTCCACCACGGTCATCCTTTTCCATGGCATCCATCATCTCGGCCGTGATCGCTTCACGAGCGTTCGTCCAGGTATCCAAAACCTGGTTGTAACGTTCCTGATCGGTAATCACTCCACGCTCGTAGTGCTTGCGGTATTTCAGCACTTCTTTCTCGGCGGTGGAAACAATCTTTTCCTTGGTTTTCGGTGTCACCAGGTCATCGGTGGCAAACGACAATCCACTACGCGTCGACTCGCGGAAACCCAACTGGTTCATATCATCCAGCAAGGCGATCGTTTCACGTCGACCCAGTCCCTGGTAACAATCGGAAATGACTGCCGCCAGGCTACCGCTTTTCATTGGGTAGTTATAGAAGTCCATCCCGTCGGGCAGGATCATGTTGAACATGATACGACCGTAAGTGGTTTCGATGATCGAATCCGAATGTCGTTCCTCTTCTGCCGAACGCGATTGCTGGCCTTCCGGCAAGCGCACTTTAATCTTGGCGTGCATGTGAATGACGCCTTGCGAGTACGCCAGGTCGGCTTCGTCCAGCGACGCGAACACCATGCCTTCGCCCGTACGATTTGGCATCATCAACGTGATGAAGTTACAACCCATCACCGTATCCTGCGACGGACTCATGATCGGGCGGCCATTGGACGGTGCGAAAATATTGTTCGTCGACATCATCAACGTGTGAGCTTCGACCTGGGCTTCGATAGAAAGCGGCAGGTGAACCGCCATCTGGTCACCGTCAAAGTCAGCATTGAATCCTTTGCAGACCAGCGGGTGCAAGTGGATCGCATTGCCCTCGACCAGTACCGGCTCGAACGCCTGGATACCCATTCGGTGAAGCGTCGGAGCACGATTCAACAGGACCGGGTGATTCTGGATCACTTCCTCCAGGATATCCCAAACCTCTTCGTCCTTGCGCTCCAGCATCTTCTTGGCGCTCTTGATCGTATCGGCGTGGCCCTTCTCTTTCAGCTTGCGAATGATGAATGGCTGGAACAATTCCAGAGCAATCTTCTTCGGCAAACCACACTGGTGCAATTTCAGTCGCGGACCCACCACGATGACCGAACGAGCGGAATAATCGACACGCTTACCAAGCAGGTTTTCACGGAAACGACCTTGCTTACCCTTAATCATATCGGTCAGCGACTTCAACGGTCGGTTACTGGACCCGAGCACTGGCCGTTTGCAACGATTGTTGTCGAACAGAGCGTCGACCGATTGCTGCAACATTCGCTTCTCGTTGCGAATGATGACTTCCGGAGCGTTCAGATCGACCAGTTTTCGCAGACGGTTGTTGCGGTTAATGATACGACGATAGAGATCATTCAAATCACTCGTCGCAAAGTTCCCTGAATCCAGCAGAACCAGCGGACGCAGATCCGGAGGAATTACCGGGATCACATCCAGCACCATCCACTCGGGCTTGTTATCGCTATCGCGGATCGCTTCCACGATTTTCAACCGGTTGGTATAGTCCTTGGCCTTTTGCTTGGACCCGGTTTCGGCCAGATCGACGCGCAATTTGTCCGACAGCTCGACCAGATCCAGTTGCATCAGCAACTTGCGGACGGCCTCGGCACCCATGCCAGCCTCGAACGAACCTTCGCCGTATTCGGCGCGAGCGGCGCGGTATTCTTCTTCGGTCAGCAACTGACGATGTTCCAGTTCTGTGGTGCCCGGATCGATGACCACGTAGTCCTGGAAGTAGATGACCTTTTCCATGCTGGTCGTCTTCATGGCCAGCAGGTTACCGAGTCGGCTGGGCATCGCCTTGAAGAACCAGATGTGCACAACGGGTGCGGCCAATTCGATGTGACCCATACGCTTGCGGCGCACGCGACTGTGAGTCACTTTCACGCCACAGCGGTCACAGATCATGCCCTTGTACTTCATTCCGCGGTACTTGCCGCAGGCACATTCCCAATCCTTTTCAGGACCAAAGATCCGCTCGCAGAACAAACCGTCCTTTTCCGGGCGGTAGGTTCGATAGTTGATTGTCTCGGGCTTTTTGACTTCACCCATCGACCAACTGCGAATGTCGTGAGGTCGTGCCAGGCTGATTTTGACCGAGGCGTAATCGTTGACGCGTTCGTATGCGGTGTCGGCGTTTGCCATATTCACCAGCTCCTGTTTGAAATCCGTGTTTGTATTGTCGTCGTTTCAGCTCCTTCGCCGGGACGAAGGAGCACCAGGTTATTAAGTGGCGGAGTTTTAACCGCGTCGTTTTTCCAGCTGCATATTCAGGGCCAGGCCGCGAATCTCGTTGGTCAACACATCGAAACTGGCCGGCGTGCCGGCTTCCAGTGTGTTTTCACCTTTGACCATCGATTCGTAGATCTTGGTTCGACCTTCCACGTCATCACTTTTGACGGTCAGCAATTCCTGAAGGATGTATGCCGCTCCGTAAGCTTCCAGAGCCCAGACTTCCATCTCGCCAAATCGCTGGCCACCGAAGCGAGCTTTACCACCCAGCGGTTGCTGGGTAATCAGCGAGTAAGGTCCGGTGCTGCGAGCGTGAACCTTGTCATCGACCAGGTGATGCAATTTCAGCATGTAGATGTAGCCGACCGTGGTCTCCTGATCCATGGCGTCGCCCGTTCGACCATCGTAAAGCTGTGCTTTTCCGTGACGCGGTAAACCGGCCTCTTCCAGGCAGTCGTTGATCGTCGCTTCCGAGGCACCATCGAATACGGGAGTGATCGCGCGGAACCCAAGCTTGGCTCCAGCCCACCCAAGGTGAGTCTCCAGAATCTGGCCCACGTTCATACGCGACGGAACACCCAGTGGATTCAACATGATTTGCAGAGAGGTACCATCTTCCAGGAACGGCATATCCTCGACCGGCAAGACCTTGGCAATCACACCCTTGTTACCGTGACGACCAGCCATCTTGTCACCGACCGAAATGACTCGCTTGGTCGCGATGTAAACCTTGACCATCTGCAGAACACCACTGCGAAGTTCGTCACCACGCTTCATACTGTTCAAGACGCGGTCGCGATTATCGATGGCCGTCGTGACCAACGCACCCTGCTCGGCGTAAATGCCTTCCAGCTGCTTGATACGGTCGGCACTTCGCATCCCTTCAACGACATTCTGCAAGCGGAAAGCTTCGGCTTGCTCGGCGATGAACTTGGCGTCGTGGTCGCGAACCAGCGGAGTACCATCTTCGTCGGTCATCGTTTTTCCGACGACCGCTTCCATGGCCTCGACCATTTCGGTGAACGCGCGAGCGATCTTGTCGTTGCCTTCGTTTTCGGCAGCCTTCAGATCCTTCTCGTAGACTTTTCTTTCCTCTTCGGAAAGGCTCATCCTGCGCGAGAACCGTTGGGTATCGATCACGATACCTTCGATACCGGAAGGCACTTCCAGCGAATCATTTTTCACGTCTTCACCGGCGCGGCCGAAGATGGCGTGCAACAATTTCTCTTCCGGAGTCAACTCGGTTTTCGACTTTGGCGAAACCTTGCCGACCAGGATATCTCCCGGTTTGACATAAGTTCCAACCTGAATAATTCCATTGCCATCCAGGTTACGCAGAGCCTTTTCACTGACGTTGGGAATATCCTTGGTGAATTCCTCGCGACCCAGTTTAGTCTCGCGAATCTCGACATCAAATTCCTCGATGTGAATCGAGGTATAAGTATCGTTCTTGACCAATTCTTCGCTGATGATGATCGCATCTT
>CAZPOL010000151.1:0-2237 GCA_964588195.1 uncultured Pirellulaceae bacterium
ATCTGGTCGCCTGATCCGTCTCGGCACGGAATCGTGTTACACGACCGATCTTGCGTCGTGTGTTCATAAACGAGTTTTTAATCGCATTGGTACTGACCAAGTTTCGATGCAGCGTGTTGGGCACATCCAGGCTTTGCAGTGCGATCAGTTCATCTCCTGCTTCTTCCAGGCTGGCCAGTGCCTGAGCATTGATGGGTTCCAGGAATGACTTCAGTTCACGGGCAACCTCCTGGGCCGCCGCTTTGCCCTGGACTTTTCGAAGTCGCCGAAACAACCGAGCTAACTCGCCCCAGTTTCGCCTGGAAAGCCTGGCCCGAATGTTGCGTTCCTTGTGAACCAGGCAGCGCTGAATCAGAGCGTCAGGGAAGAACTCTCTGAGCGCCCTCTTAATCGCATCGCTGCCGTCGAGAACCGACAACAACCGATGGTCACAATGAAAGCCCCGTTTCATTAGCCGACGCATCAATGCCCGACAAACTTCGGCGTTTTCAGTGCTGCCCAGGTCAAAATCCAAAATGTGCTTGTGGCCGTCAGTGGTGATGCCGATGGCAACGACGGCTAGTTGATCTTTGCTCAGGCGAATACCGTCAATCATCAGGATTGCCCAGTCGATTTGCGAAAGATCCTTGCTGCGAAGTTCATCCACAAACTTGTGACCGACGGACTGCCAATGCCGCGAGACATTGGACTTGCTTACGCCCGGAGCTTCTTCTTTCTGAGTCGTGGCCACATCCCGAGTGCTCACGCCAGCGATCAAGGCCCGGGGGATCGAGTCGCGAAGTTGCTCAGGGCAGCGGGCGGCCTGATAGGTCGCAAAGGTCACTTCCTGACTGCTGCCGTCCTCGTTCTTCTGACGAACTCGCGGACGGTTGACGGGCTGATGCTCTCCTTCGTGGATCACGCTTCCGGGCGCCGTCCCTGCTCGATACATGCCACCGCCAGCAGGACGATGCTTCGGCCCACAAAGCTCCGTGACCTCCTCGGCGATCACGTCACTGATCATCTGTCGAACCGCACCGCGAAGATGATCCCGCAGCACTTCTCCAGCCGATACAGAAGAAACTTGCCCAAGTGTTTGCAAAAGATTAGAGTCGTTCATGGTGGTCTCCCCGTCGGCTGCAACCGACGTATTGAAAGTTGAATTTCGAAAAGCGACTATCGTCGCATTTCGGGAGACCGCTTTTCAACTTTCAACAACGAACGGGACATCCCCGAGAATCCTGTCGATAGGTGAACCTCGACTGGTTGGAATCCATGTCAAACGCACTCGATACGGTAGCAAACCATTGATGATGATCAACATTTGCGTTAACTTGCTCTGCAGAAGTTACTTGTAGAATTTCGGCTTGGCGAGTCGTATGTTCGCCCCGGCAATTCTGCGATTTGCACTTCTTCAACAGGTCACGTTTCGAAAACGGGATTTTGACTCCGCCGCATGGTCGATTCGATCGCGGTATATCATGAGGTGTGATAATGCAGCTGTACGTGAAGCGGAATAACGTCTTGTTCGGCTGGTCGTGGTTGATCTTCAGCCTGTTTGTTGGTTCGCCAGGTTTCGTATTCGGGCAAGAGACTATCGATTTTCCAATTTCCATCGACCAACAGGAAGATCGGCTGCGCGTGATGGTGCGTGACGGTGATGCCGATCAATTGTTCACAGAGTACCGTTTCACCGGCTTCGCGAAACCGATTCTGTATCCGGTCTACGGCCAGCCCGATGTCTCGTTGACTCGTCACTTTCCGATGAGTGACAAGTATCCCGAGGAGGAACGGGATCATTTACACCACAAGTCGATTTGGTTTGCTCACGGCGAAGTCAATGGAGTCGATTTCTGGACGGAGAAGGCGGACATCGTTCACCGGGAATTCGTCCGCGTCGACTCGGCCGGTTTTGAAGTTCGCAATGCTTGGGTCGATGATGAAAAAACGATTTGCACCGACAGGACTCATGTGCAGTTTGCGGCTGGGAAATCCGATGGGCAGAAATGGCGATCAATCGATTATCACGTGATCTTGTCGGCCAGCGAAGGCGAACTGGTTTTGGGAGATTCCAAAGAGGGGACCTTCGCCATTCGGACTCACCCGGCGTTGCGATTGGAAGATCAACAAAAACAGGCGGTCGGTTCAGCCGTAAACAGTCAGGGCCAGACTGGCAAAGGGATCTGGGGCCAGACGGCGAAGTGGGTGAAGTACCAGGGTGACATTGATGGCCAAACCTGGACGATCGCCATGATGGA
>CAZPOL010000151.1:2337-7039 GCA_964588195.1 uncultured Pirellulaceae bacterium
TCATCTTTTGAACAGCCGCTATTTTTGCAAGTCAAGTCTCAGCAGGTCGCTGCGATTGCTCTTGGGCAGGAATTGACGCTCGTACGTTTCCGGATCGTACTGAGTCCACGTCTCTTGTTTGTGATCCGTTTGGATGACTCGCAAAATCTTTCCGTCATGCCAGGACGCGTAGTACTTGCCGTTGGACGGATTCCGCATCGGCAATTGGTTTGGGTTCTTTAACAGACGCCAGGCAACGACGTTGAAGCGGCGAGCGGCTGGATCCCAGTTGTAGAAAATCAGCTGGTCAAAGACCGGCTTGCCAGCGCCGTCGAAGTAATGGTTGACCTCGACCAGATCGATGTGTTCGGTCGCCGTGATCCGAGGCGGGTCAGATTCAATGGCCAATTCGAAAACGAGCGGTTCATTGATGTGCGAGGCGGTGGGTTGGCAATCGCCTGGTGGCGGAGCGACCATCCCAACTGTCGCCCAAATCAGAAACAGTTTTATCATTTGCGTGCTTCTCCTTTGGCGATCAAATGGGCCTGTGCCTTGGCGGAAAATCCCATGTCAAAGTAAAACTACCGCGTAAAAAACAGTGAAAAACAGAACCTCAACGTGGTGTAACCGTCGCAGATCGGTTTGCTTGACGAAAATACGAACGGGAACAAGCCCTGCATTCCTGATTCGCTTGCAAATTGTGTTACAATCTCAGCAGCGATACGTACATGGTCGATTACAGATTGTTGTAGGGTGTGGCAAGGCCGATCGGCGGATCGGATCGACGCCAGCACCCTGAAAAGTCGAATATCGGCTGTTCGAATGGTCAAATTGTTTAATAGAAGTCTCGCACAAAGGGAACAGAGATGGCTTTGAATGACAAGAATCCTGCAGGCACCCCAGGCAACTCGATTGCTCGTCGAGTTCTCTTGAAGGCAGCGCCGGCTGCTCTGTTGACAGCCGCCGGTGCCAGTCAGCTTTTCGCTTCGTCCAAACGACCTACTTCGGCCAAACAGCCGATCAAACGATCCAGCAACACAGAAGACGAAGCGACATTCACGGCCGAGAGCGAACGATCGGTCGCCAAGGCTCTGGAATGGTTGAAGAAGAGTCAGAACGGCGATGGCGGTTGTGGTGTCGATATCGGCCAAGTCTCGGATATCGGTACGACGGCGGTTGTCGGGTTGGCTCTTATGGCAAACGGCGTCACGCCAATCGAAGGCACCGATAACGGGATGTTGCGGCGGATCAAAAAGTACTTGATGCTGCAAACCGAAAACATGCCGAAGAATGACATCACGAGCGTCACCAGTACGCAGTTGCAAAGCAAGATTGGCCGACACGCTCATAGTTTCTTCACCGCACTGTTCTTCAGCCAGATCATTGGTCAGGGCGAGAACCCGGAGCCGATCCGTAACGCATTGAAGCGAGTCGTTTCGGCGGTCGTTAGAGCTCAGGACAGCAAGGGCAGTTGGGGGGCGCAAAGTTGGGCTCCCGTTTTAGGGACCGTGATGGGTTGGGTTAGCTTGCGTGCTTCGCATTCGGCCGGGATCACCGTTGGCGCTGCGCCTCAGAAGACGGCCGACCATTTGATCAAGCAGATGAGTTCGAATCTCGGCAACCAACAAGGCTGGATGCATACGCTCTACAAGAACGCCACCGGGATCCGGGTGTTGTTCGAGCTGGAAAAGGAAGACAACGAGATCGCTCGTAAAGCATTCAAAGATGTTTTGCATGTCATCACCAAGGACAACACGCCCTTCAGCCAGGCGGGTGGAGAAGAATTCCTGGCCTTCCACTTGATCACCGAAACGATGCTGAAAAAAGGTGGTGAAGATTGGAATTCGTGGTTCCCTGTCGTCCGCGACAAGTTGATTGGAATCCAGGGCAGCGACGGCAGTTGGGTCGGTCACCACTGCATTACCAGTCGAACGTTTTGCACCGCAGCCGCAGTTTTGGTGCTGACTTCGCCATATCGATTCCTGCCAATTTCGCAGGCGTGATCGCCCGCAGTAATGTCGATTGAGAAGTATTGACGGTTTTGATAGCGTTGGGCATGAGTAAATCAAAGCCACTGCCCCGTCATGCTGATCTGGATCGCCAGGCTGAATCGCCGTTGTATCTGCGCGGTATTCGAAAAATCGATACGCTCGGGTATTGGATGTTGGTGGTTTGCCTGGTCTGCATGGCACTGACGGTGCTGACGACGTGGTTGCTGTGGCAAAATCGGACGACGCCTCCGAACCTTCCTTTGTTTGATGGTTTGACCGGCCTGTCATTCGGGTTTCTGATTTTGATTGGGTTGGCGGCGACCGCCGTTTGGCCTCGTCAGGGATTGATCGGACTCGTTGTGTTGTTGTTGGCTTCGATCGGGTTCGATTTGATCCGCTGCCAGCCACAGGTATTTGCAATTCCCGTGTTGATGGCGGCCTGCGTTTGGCGACCAATGCGACCGGTGGCGTGCTGGTTCCTGGTGGCGATGTGGTTGTGGGCGGGGATTCATAAAATTGTCTCGCCCTATTGGATGGGCTCGGCCGCCTGGTCGTTGCTGAACCGTTTGCATTTGTCTAACGCGAACGAGCTGTATCTTGGATTTGCCTGGGTGGTCGCGCTATCCGAAGTGGCACTCGCTGTCGTGGCAATCCTGAAACCGAAGTGGGCCGCCGCAGGTTGCATTGCATTGCATTGCGGAATCGTTGGCATGCTGTTGGCGATCAATTGGAATTTCAGCGTCTTGTACTGGAACATCGCCACGGCCGTCGTCGGTGCCTGGTTGATGTGGACCTGGCGTTCGCTCCCTGCTGAATCAGTCAAATCGAACGCCGATTCGAAAGCTGATTCGGGTGCCGTGTTAACAACGGCTAACGACAGCGGCCGGCCAGCCCTGGTGTTGTGGCAGAAAGTGGTTGTTTCGGTGCTGCTGATTTCTCCAATCGGAGTTTACAACGGTTGGGTACCACATTTTCTGGCGCATGTTTTGTATTCGGAGCATATGCCGCGAGCGATGATGACGACAAGTGAGGGGCCGGTGGAAATCTCCACCTGGGATTCGTTGAACGTTCCTGTGCCTCGCACGCGTTCAATCCTGCCAAAGTATTTTCGCGCCGTTGCTTCGCCGGGCGACAAACTGCATATCCTGGATTCAAGACCGTTGTTGGAGGATATGTATTTTCAGGCCTCGCCATCGGGCAACAAAATTTTGGCAGTTGATCGCGAGACATTCTATTCTGGCCGAGCGGTTAGCGGCGGCTTGCAAGGGATCGGTAAGGACTTTGATCCGGCCGTGTTCGCGTTGCAACTGGCGGGCGTGAAGATGTTGAAGAAGACGAAACAAGGGATGATCTATGCCGTCGCCTTCACGCCAGAGAACTACGATGCAGAGTTGCTAAAGCATGTGCGTCAGTTGCCAAACCTGGAAGAGATCCAGTTAGCCAGATGTTCTGTTGCTGATGATGATCTGCGTCATCTTGACGGTCTGTTGTTGCTGAATGGCATCGGGTTGAGCGGCACGCAGGTGACGGACGATTGCCTGGTACATCTGAAGGACTTGCCAAGCTTGCACTACATCGAATCGGATGGGACATCGCTGACGTTTGGGGCGTTGGAAAAAGTCCTCAAGTAACTGAGGTGACGGTAGGTGGGTTGCTAGAACTTTAACGTCTCAATCGCTTTCCTGGCGGCTAACTCGACAGACTCCTGCCATGTGTTGGCTGCGAATTCGGGTTTCTCGTAAGCGAAGATAACACCTCGCGAGCTGTTCACCACCGCTCCGCCCCCTTCTGAATCGAACGCCTTTGCAATGTCGGTCGCCTTGCCGCCCTGAGCTCCAAAGCCAGGAATCAAGAAGAAGGTGTTGGGCATCGTCTGGCGAAGTTCCGCCAAGTGGTCCGGATGTGTCGCTCCGACTACCGCCCCGATGACGCCGTAGCCGGACTCGCCAACCGTCGACTTGGCCGCATCCTGAACCCAATGGCCAACGTGCTGGTACAGTTTGCGATCGTCCGCGACCAATTCCTGGAAGGTGTTGCTGCCCGGGTTGGATGTCTTTACCAGTGCGAACAAGCCGCCACCGGTTTCGCTCGCTCGATCAATGAAAGGTTGCAAACTGTCGTCGCCCATGTAGGCGTTGATCGTCAGGGCGTCGCAGCCCCAGCCGCTGGCCGGCTTTCGACCCAAATAACCTTTCGCATAAGCTGTGGCGGTGGAACCAATGTCATTTCGCTTCCCGTCCATGATCACCAGCAAGCCTTTGTCGACCGCGTGATCGACGACCGATGCCAAGGCGACCATCCCGTGCGGGCCAAGCATTTCAAAAAACGCAGCTTGCGGTTTAATCGCCGGCACCAGTGGTGCGACGACGTCGATAATCTCGTGTCCAAAACGTTCGAAAGCCTTGGCGATGGACACGAAATCATTGCCGTTAACGTCACCTCTCAATTCCGCCGGCAAATTGTCCAAGCGAGGGTCGATGCCGACGATTAACGGAGTCTGTTTTTGGCTGACGGCAGCAGAAAGTCGGTCGGCAAAGTGTCCAGAGGCGGCTGTGGTGTTCAATGGTCAGGTCTCTGAGTCTTATGGTCGTAGTGGTTGAGGCCGATCGATGGAGTGGTCGACACTCGTCAGCGCGGCAAGCCAGTGTTGGGCAATCTTGTTACGCGTGGCTATTTTCAGATCGATGACTTATCCTATCGTTTGTCGGAATGAGGTCAATCAAGGCCGCCTT
>CAZPOL010000151.1:7139-9533 GCA_964588195.1 uncultured Pirellulaceae bacterium
GATTTTGCGATTTTGAATTTTGTCACGGTCGGACTGGCAGCGATTCTGTTGGTCTGGTGGTTGTGCTGGTTGGTGTTTCATGGCGGATCGCGATTCGCGTCCCGCGTGCTGCCTGGTTTAATCGTGGTTGGTGGCGTGGCGTTTCTGACCTTCTATCGACCAATCTTTACCGGCGGCATGGGAATCGATCGTTGGGAGCCGCGTTTTTGGGACCGAGAACTGGAGAATGTAGCTGCCGAGGGCGCTGCCGATTTGTCCGTCCCGTCACCCGCGGATTTTTCCGGATTCCTGGGCAGCAACCGCAACGGTGTAATCGATAATATGTCGGCGCGTCTGACTTCATTAGAAGATTTGAACAAGCTGTACGTCAAAGACGTTGGCAACGCATGGTCAGGTTTCGCGGCCCGGAATGGATTCGCGATCACGATGGAGCAGCGGGGCGAGTTCGAGTGTGTCACTTGCTACGAGATCAAGTCCGGAACATTGGTGTGGAAGCATCAGCACCCTCGCCGTTTCGATGAGACGTTGGGTCAGTTGGGGCCTCGTACGACTCCCACCCTTGATGGCCCGAACGTTTACGCTCAAGGAGCCAACGGTTTGCTGGTTTGCTTAAACGCAAGCACTGGCGAATTAATTTGGCAGCAAGACGTCGCCAAGATGCTTGGCATCGAATTGGCGGTGGCAACGGATCGAAAAGGTCTCGAATATCAAACTGAAAAAACCGACATGCTTTGGGGACGTTCGGGTTCGCCATTGGTCGTCGACGATTTGGTCGTTGTGCCGGGCGACGGCCCACTTGAAGGGCCTCAGGTTTCACTAGTCGCCTTCAATAAATTGGACGGAACCGAAGTCTGGCGGGCGGGTGAAGACGGAGCAAGTTACGCTTCTCCTTGTCTGTTTGAATTGGCCGGGCAGCGTCAAATCGTCAGTCAGAATGCCGCAACAGTTACTGGCCACGACGTAAAAACCGGTAGCGTTTTGTGGAGCCACGATCGACTGGGCCACAGCGATACCGACGCCAATACGTCACTGCCGATTCAAGTCGACAATCAACAAATTCTTTGCACAAAAGGGTACGGCTTGGGTGCCGAATTAATCAAAGTCACAAAATCCAACGACGGCGATTTTTCGGTTGAATCGGTTTGGCAAAACCGTCGAGTCCTGAAGACAAAACTGACGAATGCCGTCGTCAAGGATGGTTATGCCTACGCATTGTCGGACGGGATTCTGGAGTGTGTTGATTTGGAAACCGGGAAACGTGTTTGGAAAAAAGGGCGATTCTATCATGGCCAGCTGTTGATCGTTGGAGAGTATCTCCTGGTGCACAGCGAACACGGCAAACTGAACTTGATCGAGGCCACACCAGACGAATATCGTTTGCTCGAATCGATCGATACGATCGACGGAGTCTGTTGGAACACTTTTTGCGCGTACGACCGATACATTTTGCTGCGAAGCGATATCGAAATGGCTTGTTTCGAAATCTCGACAAATGCGGGCTCCGATTCCAATCCGGGCACCGAGGTAGACAATGGCAACTAGAGTTGGTGTCGTAACGGGTTCGTCGTCGGGAATCGGGCGTCAAATAGCCATTGAACTGGCTGAAGACGGGTTCGACATAGTGGTGCACGCAGCCCGCAATATGGAAGGAGCCAACGAGGTTGCCAACCTGGTTCGACAAACGGGGCGCGAGGCCCTGGTGGTTCAGCAGGACTTTTCCGACGCCCGATTGCTAGACGACTTCGTCAAACGATGCTGGGATTGGAAGTCGAGTGTCGACGTTTTCGTGAACAACGCAGGTGCCGATGTGCTGACTGGTGACGCGGTTGCCTGGGATTTCGAAACGAAATTGAACGCGGTACTGCAAGTAGATGTTGTCGCCACGTTGGTACTCTCACGCGACATTGGGAAACGAATGCGTGATGCATTCGCGAAGGATTCCGTTCGCAGGTCGATTATCAACATAGGGTGGGACCAGGCGAAGCAGGGCATGGCCGGCGATAGCGGTGAAATGTTTGCGGCGTCCAAAGGTGCGATCATGGCGGCGTCCAAAAGCCTTGCTCAATCGTTGGCTCCAAGAGTCCGCGTCAATTGCATTGCACCCGGCTGGATTCAGACGAGTTGGGGCGAAGGAGCATCCAGCGAATGGCAATCGGTTGCCAAACATGATTCGCTACTCGAACGTTGGGGTACGCCGCAAGATGTTGCAGCAATCGCACGGTTTCTTGCCAGCGAGTCCGCAGAGTTCATTAATGGCCAGGTGATCTGTGCCAACGGGGGCTTCCGATACGGCGGCCAAAGTTTAAATACAAATAAGGAGTAGATCTTTTGACAGCTGAATCAATGACCATGAACCGACGGAAAATCGGTGACATGGATTGCGCGATCGTGGAT
>CAZPOL010000152.1:0-9173 GCA_964588195.1 uncultured Pirellulaceae bacterium
TCTCAAGATCGACCGCAGCCCAAACATCGGATTTTGAATTCTGAGCCGCACGTTGCGCGACGGCTTTCTGGAACCAGTCCTGCTTTGACAAAGGCGAGTCTTGTCCATCGTGAAGGTTGTCAACGAATGTTTTTGCGAGATCGTTTTTATTCGTGATGACAAACCATGATTTGTATCTTGCGATCAAACCGCCTTTGAACTCGGCGGCCACGGCGTCCCGATAGTCACGCTTTTTAAATGGAGGATCGTTGCCGTCCTTGCTGGCCGTTGTAGCGATTAATTTTAGAACTTTGCCGGCGACTGTTTTGAGCCGGGCTTCATCTTTTGATTGAAATGCAAGGAGCACGCCATCGGTCTCGGTGTCGACTCCAATCCAAATTCCATTGGCTGTGTTTGTCTTGAGTGCTTCGATTACGCTTTCATCGATTTGAGATTCCAGCAATCCACGGCCAATCATTGCCATTGCAAATTGTGGTGAACGCATGAACTGCTGGACTTCTTTCATTTCCAGCACGTAATTGAGTACGGGATGGGATTCGATCGTCGAGATTAGCTCAGCCGGTTTCTCAACGTGCACGTAGACGGCAGTCGTTTTTGGAAAATAGTCGGCTGCCGAATCGGTTTGGCCAATGGCCAATTGAGTGGTCGGAATGAAACCAGCGAGAAGTGCCACTAATACGGCGAACCTGGAGGCGAATCGTTGTCGACAGTCGCGATGCTGAGCATATTTTTCGAAGTGATCATTCACCGTCAATCTCCGGGCTAGAAATGCTTCTCCGTTTACCGTTTATCAATACCCGGAGTGTTTGGAATTAGTTTTAGTTTATTAACGATTTCTTGCAGAGGTTTGGCAGTTTCTTTTTGCACATGAAAAAGCCGGATTGGCGAGAACCAGAACCTTACATTTGTGGTAAGAAACTCGGGGATTCGCAATCCGGCAATTTTTCGTGATTTAGATTCGCTTGGAAATCTTTACCTGGATTGGTGCCAAGCGTGATCGGAACGCGAGGTTTTGGCAAGCGAAAATGCCAATTGCTCGTACCACTGATCGTTCTGGTGGACCAAGCTTTTGATCGTCTTCCAGATTTCAACCGGTGGGTGCCAAGTCTGTAACAAAACATCTGATCTCCAAAGAGGCTCAGCGACGAAAGCAGCACTGGATGCAAGCGCCCGGCGTGTCTTGTTTTCTATTTTCTATAAACACGTCTCGCAATTCGCAATTCGAGAATCGCAAATCGATGCAACTCGAACCGGTCCCAGCTGCGCGATTTTTCAGTATCTGCAAGAAAATCGCCGCTGACCGCGGTACCACTCGCTTGCGCTCTTGCGCTTCGTGCTGGTATTTCTCGAAGGGTCACGATTCTAGAGGTCTTCTTGGCCGTACTTGCCTTTGAAGACGTCGGCTGGATACTTCTGGCGATTCTTGACCATTTTACGAGTCAACGAATCGGACAGATCGATGCCGAGTTCGTTGGACATGGCCAATAAATAGCAGAGCACGTCGGAGACCTCTTCGGCAACGGCGTTCAATTTCTCGGGGTCTTGCGGGACCTGCCTGGATTCCTGCATCGAAATCCACTGGAAGTGCTCCATCAGTTCGGCGGCTTCGATCGCCAGCGCCATGCTGATGTTTTTCGGCGAGTGGAATTGTTGCCAATCGCGTTCGCCTACGAATTGAGCCACGATTTGCTTTAGGTCTGCAATCGTCGTGGACTGGTCGTTGGTGGTCGGGTCGGCGTTCGTGGAATCTGGATTCATCAGACTTCCAGGAACAGACGTGCTGGCTCTTCCAGAACTTCCTTGATCGTGATCAGGAACTGGACGGCTTCGCGACCGTCTACGATTCGGTGATCGTAGGTCAATGCAACGTACATCATCGGCCGGATAACGATTTCGTTATCCACGACGACGGGTCGCTTCTGAATCGAGTGCAAACCGAGAATGCCACTCTGCGGTGGATTCACGATCGGCGTCGACAGCAATGATCCGTACACGCCGCCGTTGCTGATCGTAAACGTGCCGCCCTGCAAATCCTCGGGCTTGATCTGGTTGGCTTGAGCCAGCGTGGCGAACTTGCCGATGTTGCGTTCGATTGCGGCAAAGCTAAGCCGTTCCACACTTCGCAAGATCGGGACGACCAGTCCCTTGCCGCCGCCGATTGCAATTCCGACGTCGCAATAATTTCGGTAGACGACATTGTTGCCATCGATCATGGCGTTGATCGCCGGGAAGCGTTTTAGCGCCTCGACACTCGCCTTGGCAAAGAAGGACATGAAGCCCAGTTTGACTCCGTGCTTCGCCAGAAACGGTTCCTTGTATTTGCTACGCAGTTCCATCACGGGCTGCATGTCGATCTCGTTGAAAGTCGTCAGTAGCGCGGCTTCTGTTTGAGCCTGCACCAATCGTTTTGAAATCGTTCGCCGAATCATGCTCATCGGCTTGACCTCGTCGACTCGTTCCAACGATTCCAATTCATCATTGAAGTCGTCGATGTCGGCCTGGTTGTTCGCTGCAACGGATGGCGATGGTGCAGCAGGTGCGGTCGCTGGCCCGGCGGCGACGTGTCGCATGACGTCCTCTTTCAACAGTCGCCCGCCCGGTCCGGTCGCCTGGACTTGATCGGCACTCAATCCGTTTTCGTGCAGCATCCGTTCGGCGGCTGGCATGACGATCGAAGCCGCTGATCCTGAGGCGGCACCGACGGCGGCAGGTGCGGCGGTCGCAGCTGAAGGGGCAGCAGACGTTGCAGCCGGCTTATCGGCCTTTTCCATTTTGGCGATCACATCACCGACCTGCACGAAGGCACCGTCCTCGTGCACAATTTCGGTGACGATTCCGGACTCGGGAGACGGCAGCGCCTGTGATGCTTTCTCTGATTCCAATTCGACCAGGTCTTCGTCCTTGCCAACGTACTCGCCGACCTTCTTCATCCACTGGGCAATCTGAACTTCCTGGATGGACTCGCCGAACTTGGGAACTTTAACTTCGATCATGATTTCGCTGCGGTTTTGTGATTTCAAAGAGGAAAAGCGGATCCCGGATATCGCTGGGTCATATCCGTGGGACAACAGTAGATTCTACTGATTTGTCGTCAAAGGTAACGGGGTATCTCAAGTAAATCCGGCGAAGCATGGCTCGTGCGTCCAGCCGGTGGGGCTTAAGAAACCACGTGAAAAACCGGTCAAATCGCGTTTTGGATTCCGGCCAGAGGCGTCGGTTTTTAGCGGAGCGCCCGCTTGGCCTCGATAATCAGGCTGTCCAGGGGTTCGGCGTCTTTGTCCGTTGAGTAAAGAGGGTATTTGACGACCGGTTTGATTAGCAGCTTTTTCGTCAGGCCGCGAGCCTTCGCTTCGGTGACTTCCTCGACCCAGCGAGGCCCCTTGAAGGCCAGCAATCGATGGGCCAGCAACCATTTTCCGTCCAGCCAGGTCAACAGCTTCCACATTGGCCCAACCGCCCGGGCAACGCAACAGTGGTAACGCGTTTCGTCATCCTGCAACAAACGTTCGACTCGATCATTGTAAACCGTGACCGACAAGCCGAGTTGGTCGACGAATTCCTGCAGCACCTTGGCCTTCTTGCCGACCGATTCGCAAACAGAAATGTTCAAGTCGGGACGTACGATGGCCAGCACTAAACCGGGCACTCCGCCACCCGAACCGATGTCCAGTATATCCTGGTCCTCGCTCAACAATTCGCTCAACTGCATCACGTCGGTCAGGTCTCGGGCCACGAACGTTTCGTAGTTAGTATGCCGAGTCAGATTCATCCGTTCGTTGGTCGCCCACAACAGGCGGCAATAATCGTTCAGACTTTTCACAACGGAGGGACTGAATCGCATCTCATGATGATCCAGCGCCTGCTCCAAATTCTGGAATTGCCCATCCATAGTCACACTCTATCCCGTCTCATTGAATCAAACCCAGAATCCGAAGTGAGCAATCATCGATTGCAGAGTCTCACCAGTCGATTCTTTCAAATCGGACGGAACAATTGGCTTTTCCAGGAAGTAGCGAGTCACATGAAAAAAGATAGGTGCTGCGAAACAGAGCGAAGCAATTCGGTCCAGCACACCGCGCGATTGCACCAACGTACCGTGTTTGGCGATTCCACGATCACGCTTGATGGCACACATCGTCATGCTGCCGGAACTAGCCATGACTGAAATAATCATCGCCATGAATCCCGAACCCATAATCTGAAACGGAGTGACGGGCAGGAAGGATTGAATCAGCACGCCGGCCAATGCGGAAACGAACAGGGCAGCAATCAGGCCTTCCCAGCTTTTTGCCTCGTGCACCTTGTTCGCGATCACATGTTTGCCGAACGTCCGATCGACGACAAAGTGAGTCATGTCGCTGATCTGCACGATCACGACCAGGTACAACAACAAACCACCCTTAGCCCCATTCCAGTCGACCAGTTTTCCTTCCTCTGCACTCCAGGTTTGCAATGGATCCAGGGTCAGCAGGGCAGGGGCGTGGCTGAGACAATAGACGCAGACCAGCAAGCCGAATTGCAGCTTGGCGATCCGCTCCAGAAACTCGTCGTGGTCATTTGCGAACGCAATCCGGGCCCCCACAAACAACGTACCGTAAACCGGGATCACGATCGTATACAGGTCGTATTGCGCCATACCGATCAGAATGTATTGAGCGATCGGGAAGATCAGAATCACGAAAAACAACGTGCGGTGATCGCGGGGTTTGGTCGGCGTCAGCGTGACAAATTCTCGTTGAGCCCAAAAGGAAACGAACCAGAAAAAGATCACCGTAAAGATTGCATTGACCATCAAGGCCAGCGCCAGTGCGACGCAAACGATCATCCAGGCCATCATGTTCTTGCCGAACGTTCGCACGACTTCCACGTCGATCTCGGCAGAAGATCGTTTTCTCAAATACCGCCCCGCGCCGTAAAGCGCCGCCAGTACCGTCAGGTTTGACACCAGCAGCACGATGGTTGGGTAATCGAGTAGTTTGAAAAACAAAGTAAGTGACCGTTAATGGATTCGATGATGACTAATGAAATGTTCGCGTGGACTGTTGCGACGAATCAGATTTCCTGCAGCTTGATAATTTCGTTTCGGGCTCGCGTCAAAAAATCATTTTTCGATTCGCCAGGTTCCAACCACATGGGCGGACCAACCGTAATGCAACTCATTAGCGGCACTGGCAGGAATTCGCCTTTCGGCATGATTCGATTCATATTGTTCAAGTAAACGGGAACCAGTTCCAGGTCGGGTCGTTTTTTGCTGAGGTGATAAATCCCGCTCTTGAACTCCTTCATCTCGCTACTGGTATTGCGACCGCCTTCGGGAAACACGATCAGCGAATACTGGTCTCCGATTTCATTGATCATCATGTTGATCGGGCTGTTCCGCACACTGATTTTTTCCCGATCGATCAGCAACGCATTGAAGACTCCTGCCATGTACCGACGAATCGGCCCGCGGACCCAATAGTCTTTGGCGGCAACCGGCCGAGTCAACGATCGAATCTGACGAGGCAATGAAGCCCACAGAATCAGAGCGTCCAGGTGGCTGGTGTGATTGGCAAAGTAGATCCGCTGGCACGTATCCGGCTGGCAATCGATCCAGCGCAGCGTGGCACCCGAAAACAATTTGGCAATGCCAACCAGAACCGGGATCGTGATGGCTTTCATGGCAGTCGTCGAGACACGTTTGTTACAAGATCGATATTGTAACACCGTCAGCAGCGACCCGGTATTCGGTCACGCTGGTTTTTGCCGAATCAAATGCCAATTGGCATTAAACCTGAGAAGGAGTGCCGGGCACGGAGGATGATTCAGTCGTCGGGATTGGCGAAACAGTGCGGCCTGTTTTGCGCTCGAAGACCTGCTGGACCAGTTGCGTATAACCGTCAGTCATCGTCTCCAGCGACCCATACTCGACGACATGCTGCCGAGCTGCCTTACCCAATTCACTCCGTTGTGCTTCATCGGACAGAACCTGCGTCCACCATTTCGCGAACTGGTCATGATCGCCTTTTTCGGCAAGAAAGCCTGTCTTGCCCTCGATGACTGCCTGGTCGATCGAGCCCACACGAGGCGCCACCACGGGCATCCCGACCGACATTGCTTCCAAAATCGAAACCGGGCTGGCTTCGTTGTGACTGGTCAAAGCGAACATATCCATCGCCGAAAGCACGCCCGGGATATCGTGCGAGTTCCCGGTGAAGTGAATTCGGTCACGACAGCTCAACCCGCGGTGAATCGCCATTAACGATTCACGCTGTTCGCCATCGCCAACAATCAGAAAGTGAGCGTCAGGAACTTTGCGGCCCACGGTCTCGCAGAGTTGCAGAAACAATTCATGGTTCTTTTCCGGTCGCAGGGCGGCCACGATGCCACACACTGGACTGTCGCAAGGGATTGAGTATTCCTGTCGCCACTGGTCGCGTGACGGTTGCGAATAAACAAACCGGCCTGTGTCGACACCGTTCGGGATCAGGTGAACTTTGTGCTCAGGAAATTTCTCTTCGCGAACCAGGTACTGGCGATGCCCTTCGGCAACCGCGATGAAGCCGTCAGTGATCGGGGTTAGCATGCGATTCAATCGTCCTACGCCATCCGGCCAACCGGTGGAGTGCAGTGCGGACAAGATCACAGGTACGCGGGCTTGCCGGGCTGCCAGACGGCCCCAAAACATTTTGTCGCCAGCACCGACCGTGATGACGGCATCGATTTGCTCGGACTTCATCAATCGTTTCAGTCGCCGCAACACCAGGGCATCGTACTTTCCGTTAATCAGATTCACATGCACCTTGAATTCGCTGGCAATCTGTTCGCCTAACTCGCCGGCGTGCTTCAGACACCCGATCGAAGGAACGATCTGCTGCGGGTCGAACCGACGCATCATGTTGACCAACAGAATCTCCGCTCCGCCGACTTCCATGCTGGTGATCAGGAACAGGACGTTCAAAGGGCGATTGTTTTCGTCTGATTTGATTTGAGAATTATTCATGGCAGGGGTCCGCAGTGGACAAGTATGAGAGAGTGTGTTTTTCGGGAGGGCTTACTGGCCTGGGTTTTTCGATCGATTCCGATGGTTCCGATTTTTTTCCGATTGGACTACTGAGTTGAATCAGTGGCAGAGTCGTTGTCGTTCGTGTTTGCCAGGCCTTTGCGAATCATCTGGTTGACCACTTCTGTTTGCCACACTTTTCGTTTGCGTGGATCGACCGTCAGCCAGTTCTTCAAAAACGCCATTTGCGGATCGCCGTGGATACGTTGCATGTGAAATCCGTCATCACCAATTTCGTTCCAGCCGCCATAGGCCGAGCAAATCCCTTTGAAACCGTGTTCCTTGACCAATCGAAAGACTTCTGAGTTCAGGTTTTCGAGTTGCCCGAACGGGAATGCAAAATACCGAATCTTCTTACCGATCACTTCTTCCATTTCGCGAGTCGCCGTGATCACTTCATCGAACAACTGCTCTGGATCAGTGATATGTCCGAGGCTGGGGTGATTGCGAGTATGTCCGCCAATCTCGACGCCGGCACCAGCCATGGCTCGCAAGGTATCCGCGCAATTGGCCGGCAGAGGAACGCCTCGTTCAACATCATGCGGAAACGGCTCGCCTTGCAATGTGTGATAAGTCGTGACGAAGTAGGTCACGGGGATTTTTCGCTGGATCAACATCGGCAACGCGAAAGTCGAGTTGTCGGCATACCCATCGTCGAAGGTGATGGAAACAGTTGGCTTCGTATTGTGACCGCTGCGGATTCTGTTCTGTGCTTCTTCCAGTGATACGAGGTCGAAATTGTCACTGAGCCAATCAACCTGGTCCTGGAAATCACTGCACGAGATCGTCCAGTCGTTTGGCTCGTCATCGGCAACACGATGATAAAACAGAATCGCAACCGGCACAGTTCCATTGCTGCGCGCACGGGAATGGGCTGCTATTCTCCACGGCGTTGATGCCAAACGCCATGCGTCGATCAGAATCGGCTTCAATGAGTTATTTACGAAGGCAGATTGGTTCACGTTGCATTTCACCCGGAATTTGGGGACTTGTTACCACTAGTAATTGAATTCTTGGTCACTGTAGCCAGATAGCAAACGGCTGGTGCGTTATTGACTGCCAAGAATGATCCGCGTGACCTGTTTAATCGGCGCATTCGTCATGGGTTAACTGATTGTGCTGCCGGAACATGGCCGGCAAGCCCTTCTGTTCAAGAAACGTCCCCTATTTTTTGGTAGGCGAGCCTGATCAATGGTCCCGCCGGATTTTCTTGTAGTCGCATCCTTTCCATCTCGACCCAACCAACAAACGAAAACATGATTCAGACACCTAGCGAATTGAGACAAAGTGATCTCTTCGGTATCAAGATCGACGCCATCGATATGAAACAAGCGGTTGCCCGCGTTATGAAGTGGGTGTCCGAAGAACCGCCACGCTGCAAGTACGTGGTGACTCCAAATGTCGATCACGCGGTTCTTTTGCGTGAAAATGAGGGACTGAGAGATGCGTATGACAAGGCTGACCTGGTGTTGGCCGATGGACACCCGATCGTCTGGGCCAGCAAAATCCTGGGCCAACCGGTTCCCGAAAGAGTTCCCGGTTCGGACCTGGTTCCGGAACTGTTTTCGGCTGTGCCCGAGGGCCAGGAACTGACTGTGTTCCTGCTGGGTGCCGCACCCGGCGTGGCAAGTGTCGCTTCAGAAAACATGAAACAACGTTGGCCACGAGTCCGCACGGTTGGTATCTACAGTCCGCCAATGGGATTTCAAAATGATCCCGAAGAGTGCAATTACATTCTCGGACGTATCGCTCTGTCGAAACCTGATGTACTGGTCATCGGACTCGGGGCTCCCAAGCAAGAGTGCTGGATCCACGAACATTACCTGCAGGTTCAGGCTTCGGTGGCGCTCTGCGTCGGTGCAACGATCGATTTCCTGGCTGGTGAAAAGAGCCGTGCTCCTGTGTGGATGCAAAAGACCGGGACCGAATGGCTGCATCGCATGTGCACCGATCCAAAACGATTGATCAAGCGATACGCCAAAGATGCGTGGGTCTTTCCTCAATTGGTGATGCAACAGTGGATGGCCAACCGGTCGTCCAAGGGGTAGGGGTGCTGGGTCTCTCGTTTGGGCTAATGCGCTCATGCGCTTCGTGCTGGTATTTTGGTGCTGTGTGAACCTCTCGCTTGCGC
>CAZPOL010000153.1:0-9154 GCA_964588195.1 uncultured Pirellulaceae bacterium
CCTCTAATTGCTCAAGTGCGTAGCGAAGAGCATATGACTTGCCGCGTTGTTCCAGGTTAGTCCGTTCAATGACCTCTGCCCCGTGCCGTTTGGCGACTGCGGCAGTATCGTCGGTGCAATTGTCGGCAATGACGAATACCCGATCGTCCTCATTCAATTGCGCAGTCACATCCTGAATTATCCCGTGGATAATGTCAGCTTCATTGTGCGCAGGAATCAAGACAGTCGTTCGCGGGGAAGCGTCCCGGACAACAGGAGTTTTCGATCGTTTGGCAGGTATCAGGGAGAGAAAACACTGCAACGAAAAAATGACTACGGGAACCAGTAAGACAACTACCAGCCCGGTTAATACGAGGGAAATCATAGGGTGCTTATCAAGTCAATGATGAATAGATGAGTAATATAATCAACGGACGGAAAAAGGGAACTGTAAATCGGCTTCCAAGCCAGTGTTTCAGGGCATTGATGAAATGTTGATGGAGATTGGACTTATGGGTGTTTGTTACCCCAGAAAGCCGTGAGTGTTCCGGGCGTGTTTCCCTTAGCAAAAACGACGGAATGCCCAAAAAACAGGTCGCGCTACAATGACATTCTGGGGAAGATTCCCGCCGTCGAAAGTCTCGCGGTTGCAAAGCTGTAGGATGGGCACTCTTGCCCGTCGTCCGGTACTTGGCATGAGTGCCCATGCTGCGAGTTGCTTTATTTGTCGGAGCGGTCCATGAAGGATTTTGTCGTAATATCGCAGCGATGATTCGGTGGGTGTTGGGTTCGGGAACGTGTGGTGACTTTCTTCGCATCCGAGCGGCGGGGATTTCTAACCCGATGTGCAACCGACAGGCGATACAAAAAACGGGCAGACCGAACCCTGGGCTCGGAATGTTTGATGGCTCTACGACGCCAGTTCTCGTTCTTGGCGGAAGCTGAGCGGGTTGGCCTGTTTTTGGCCACGAAACACTAATCGAAAGGCCGCGGCAAAGTAACCTTTCCACATCCACCAATAACACTTCCGTTCCAAAATCGCTTCTTGATCGCCACCGAGTTTGGCCAACGCCAGTTTCGGTAGATGGATAAGCGAAGTTTGGCCAACCCGGGCCAGTACCCTGAACGGAAATTGAAGTCGCCCAAAATCTTCGTACTCGCGACGAGCAATGTGCGACCCCATCCGTGTTGATGTCGAGCAAAGATAGGATGGCTCGATTCGAAACGGAGGAATTTGGTGATGAGTGATTGCCTGTGGGCAGAAATAAGCTTCATAGCCTGCTTTCCGCAAGCGGTGATACAGGTCGGTGTCTTCTCCGCCTTCGACAAGGTCGGTGCGGAACAAACCGACTGCTTCGAAGATCTCTTTGTGGATCAGCATGTTTCCGGTGGTCGGCACACGTTTGCCGTCGTACATCTGGCCCACCATACCTTCGGTACACCCGAGTGTTACACGAACCCAACGACGCAAATCTCTTTCCTTACCGGGGTCAAATTTCAGTTTGACCGCTCCCCCGACGCACTTCACATTATGTTCGTCAGCCGCTTTTAACAACTGCAGCAACCAATCCGGTTCGGCCATTTCGTCATCGTCGAAAAAGGCAATCCATTGGCCAGTTGATTCTGCAACGCCGCGATTCCTGGCGAACGACACACCAGGTTCGCTCTCAAGCACATAACGAATTCTGTCGGGATTGTTCCGCTGCAATTCCGCAACGGTTTCAGCCGTGTGGTCAGTTGAAGCGTTGTCGATGACAAGAATTTCGTAAGAAAAATGATCGGCGTCGAGAACAAGCAAGCTGTCAATGGCCTCGCGCAACCAGTCGGCGCGGTTGTACGAACAGATGATCACCGATACGTCCAGGTGGGGCATTTTTCTACGTCTGGGAGTTAGAGGATAAGGGACTTCTCAAATCATCATCAGCTGTGTCTGGATTGTCAATCAAGTTTCGCATTCCGTTCCATGAATGCGCAACGATAGCCATGAACATGAACGCAGTTATCGAAGACGGACCTGTCAACCCGGATTCGGTCAGACCGCGCACGATACAGAAAAAGGCGCCACCAGTGAGAAATAGATATTCGGGGTGACGCATGGTTTTTCGGTACATGATCGCTGAATAGAACAGGGTCGCAATCATCGTGGCGGCCAACAATACGGCTCCGATGATTCCCATATGCAAGGTTGCTTCAACGTAAGAAGAATGAGCTTCACTGATGACCCATTCTTGAGACGTAGCGATTTCATAAATGTGTTTTGGCGTCCAAAAAGCGCCAAACCCAAACCCTTGCCATGGTCGTTGAGAGATATAGGTCGCCAGGTCAGCCCAAAGCGGCAATCGGCCCGTCAAGGAATTGCCGGTCTCCTCTTTTCGTCCCAAAAGCAGGATCTCTTGATACTCCGTGATTGGGTTGAAGCCGGATACCAGGCACAACAGAACAATCGTCGACAACAACCAGAAGCCGGCCAATGACCAAGTCACAATATGTCGTGTCGGCTGAGAACCCAGCCAGATTACTCCCAATGCGACCGGGACGGCACCGGTCGCGCTGCGGCATTTGGTCAAAACCAGGAAAAGAAACAAGAGACCAAAAACGCCATAGAACACAAGCTTTAGTTTTGGCTGGATTTTCGACATGGTATACGCGGCGATACAGCCCATCGCCAGACTGGCGGCCTGGATATTGGGATGTATTGTCCCGGCGAATCGATAGCCGCCAACATGTGGACGAAATGAGCCGTGGAGAATCTCCAACATCACCCCGAGCGTGAGATAGATCAGTGACACCACCAAGGCCGACAACACCACGTCCCTGACTTGCATGAATCGCCCGAAACCCACGCATCCGATGCCGCATAAAATTATCACGATATAGCGTCTAACCGAACTGGCCGTATCGATGGACCAGGTCACACTGAGTCCGGCCCACAGCACATAACCGATGATCAAAACAATTGGCAGGTTCAGGCGAAACCTGCCTTGTCGACCGAACAATAGACTGAGCGATCCAATCGCAGCACAACTGAGGAATGCCAGCTGGCGAAGTTTGTTTCCACCTTCAGCCCACTGCTCCTGAACTTCAATGTCTTCTACAAAGTCCTCGTCCTTGCTGATTCCCACCTTGTGTTCCGCGATGAAAAACATCCCGGCGACGAAGACTCCCAGAAAGATCGATAAAACCAAAGGAGCAAAGAGCCACTGAATCATGGGTGAATCAGACTCGTGATTTGTTGAAATGCTAATTTCAGACATCACTCGTTCCTTTCACTTTCGACTCAGCAAGAAATTTGAACAACAAACCGCTGCGAAGGATTGCACAGGTCAACGATCCGATCAGTGTCGTCCACGCAGCCCCAACCACACCGTAAGAATAAATCAACACCACGGCGGCAGTGATTGTGATCACCATTAGTATCACGTCGACGAAGAAGTTGGCTTTGATTTTTTCCATCGCAAACAGACCACCGCTGGCAGTGTGCGAGAATCCTTCCAACAGCTTGGCCACGGCCAGCAAAATCAGTGCCGTTTGCAATCCAGCGTACTCGGGGCCGAAAATTTTGACCGTGACAAAGCTGCCAAAAAAGACCAGAAAAATGGCGAAGCCTCCCACTGCGATCAGGAACAAGCCGTACATTTGCAATAGTAGACGTTTGAGGCCCGCACTTCCCTCGTGCAAAAAGACTTTGGCAGCTCGCGGGGTCAGGAAATTCAGCATTCCCATGTTGAAGATGTTCGCCACACCGACTAGCGTCATACAGGCTGCAAAATAGCCGGTGCGTTCGGAACCAAGTTCCTCGGTCGTTGCGGATTGAAGAAGCATTAATGGCAGTAGATAAGACGGCAGCGAGCCAACGAATTGACCGGCCACGGCCCATTTGCCAAACGACCAATTTAGCTTCCAGTCTTTTGGAAATCGTTCTCGTTGAAACTTGATCTTTGGACCACGCCTAAGATACCAATATCCAATCGAAAGAATTGTCGAAATCCCAATGGCACACCAGGCGGTCGCTGCGGTAAGAAATCCAAAATAACCCAATCCGACCAACGCAACGATTTGCAAAACCGAGATCGCTATATCAACCCCCATGACTCCTCTGTTTTCCGAGTGGGTAAAGCAGTAGTGCCGAACCAATTCGCGCAGCAAGATTGCTGGCAGGAAAACCAAAAGAACCAACAGCGAAGAAACCAATTCCACTGAGATCCAGCCAGCGTAAGCGGCCAGAATCTGAGCCAGCAGATAGATCAACGTAATGATCACAAATCCAAATTGTTGAACGAGGCAGCTGCCGCGATAACCCGGTCTGTCCTCGTCTGGCTGACGAGGCAAGTAAATCGAATACGGAGTCGATACATACTGTTGCTGAAAGCCTCGTGCGAACAACACCAGCGACAAGCCGATATAGTAGAGGCCCAATTCGGAAGCCGACTGCTGGCCAATATAGACGCTGGTCGCGAATCCAGCGACACTGACGATCCCTTGATTGACCAGACATACCAACGCATCCTTGCGGTTCAGAAGGGCCTGAAGCACTCTGGATTTAAGTTGTAATTGGGGCTTACCCATTTGCAATTGCAGGCCTGATAAACAGGATGATCGGACGATGAATGATGTTCAACAAGAATGACTGCGGATAACCGAGCGACGGAATTGCCACCTCAATTGACGAAGCCAGCGAACGCATCCTTTCGGCAGGCCAGGATTCCTTTGTGATATCCGTTTATGCTCGTAACCGCAACGGTCTAACGCTATGGCCTAAATAGTTATTCAAGCGTTTGCGTTTTGAATCAGCGACTCGGGTCCTTGCAGGCCAGGAGGGTTAGTTGGTTCGACGCTTCTGGCTTCCGGGGGCTGGGAACCGGGTCGAATTTTCCGGAATTCCCACAAAATTGCGATTAGAAATGCACCTGACATTCCAGCCACAAGCCCAGCGGCAGCCAGGATTAGCTTTTTGGGAGAAACGGCTTTTGGAATAAAGCTGGGCTGCTGAACCACTTTGACGTTTGTAAATTTGCTGGAATGCAGAGCCTCTTCAATACGAGTTTGCTCATGCAATTCCCGGTATTGAGTGTAGTTGGTTTCAGATACGGCAACTTCCTGTTCCAGTTCCTTGATTTTTACTTCGGCAAGATTCAGTTCCACGGACTTGTCAAGCAGCTGTTGGATTTGATTCCTCAACGTTAACAGCTCGGCATCCATTGCGGCCAAATCTGTCTTTGCCTTTATCAGTTCGTCACTGACCTTGCGAGCATTAAGAGGCTGTGCCGCAACTGTTTCAAGTTCTTTCAGTCTTGCGAACGTCGCGTCTCTCTGGCTCTGCACTTCCATCAACTGTGATTGCGTTTCATTGAATTGCTCTTTCAGGTTGTCCTGCGCACCTTCGATGGACACAACGCCGGCTTCTTTTTTTGTTTGCTGCAGCTGATTCATGGATTCTTTCCATTGCTGCTGAAGGAACTGAGACTGCTCGGCAAAAAATTCGTTGCTGTCGGGAGTTTGGTGGGCGGCGGTATGCATCGCTTTATAGGAATCGAGGTAAACCTGCAGAACACGCCGTGCCAGATGGGGAGATGCCACATCCACACCAACTTTCAGGACGGACGATTTTCGTGTGCTGACGACATACAGTTTTTCTTGCAACAACTTGATTGCTTTTTGTCTCGGTGATTTTACAAAATCGTCTTCGACAGGTTCGTGCTCTGTTATCAATTCATCAGGGATATCCGCGTCACCCAGGACGACATCTGGCCCCATTTGATCGACGACGGATTCCAGCAGCGCGCGGCTGGTCAGCATGTCGCGAATGGAATTGACTTCATTGTCCCGCGATTCCAGTA
Source organism: uncultured Pirellulaceae bacterium (assembly GCA_964588195.1). GTDB lineage: Bacteria > Planctomycetota > Planctomycetia > Pirellulales > Pirellulaceae > CAJQPP01. Next base: position 5,817 of record CAZPOL010000153.1, read on the forward strand.
CGGATACGGTGCTTCCGGTCGTCGCAGTGGGGTCGAGCGAAACCGATTCCCTGCCAAGACGCACAAAGATAATCGCTTCGGAACGGTACTCGCGAGGCAGATAAATAATCGCCAAACTGGCCAGCACCATTGTCAAAAGAAAGGTCAGAATTGCTTTGCCAATATTGTTCTTTATGGCGTTGAAAAGAAATGGCAGCGAAATGGGATTCATTTTGGATCAGTTCGCGTTTGATTTGAGATTTGAGGAGAACGGAAGGGCTAGAAACCATCGGTAAACGTGGCATCCCTGATTCTAGTTGGCTGCGTCAGATTTTGAATGCAATCGCGGGATTTTCTCGGCTCTGACTGCCAATTGTAACGATTGAATTGCTGCCTTTCGCCCAAGGAACCAAAGTCGTGAGTAGGACTCTTGTGTTCCGGGATCGAGAGAACCAGTCTTTGGCAGCAAAGGCTTTGCATCAGCAGGGGCAAGATTGTTGTACATTTGCGTTTTCCAATTAGATTGGGAATAACCATGAGTACTCCCGCTAACACTTCAGTTTCTTCGCAACGGGTGCTCGGCACCTGGAGCTGGAGGCTGAAATATCTGGCGATATTCGTGGTTGCTGTTGCGTTTTATTCCTTAACACGACCGCTCAACCATTCGGAGAGCTACGACAGTATCAACTATGCTCTTTTCGCGGAAAATTTTCCTTTAGGGACAGCCCCCGACTCTCGAAACATTCTGTTTCAAATCGTCAATCGATTGATGTTCGTCGTTTCGCAAGGCTTGGGATTCGACATCCGGGCGATCGATCTGATTGCCGGTATCTGCGTAATGGCCAGTTCGTTGTCACTGGTTTTGTTTGCGCGAGTGATGCAGAACGGGTTTGGTGTATCCTCATTTGCAGCCTGGGCTGGCGCTGCGTTCATGGGTGTCAGCTATGGATTTTGGCGATACTCTGGCGGAGCCGAAGTATATAGTCCGTCGATTTTCTTGATACTCTGCAGCCTGACACTCGTCTTTCGCTTTCTCAAGAGCGACGATCAAAACGATAAGGACAACGACGACCATAGGGAGGAAAACAGCAATGACGACGAGAACAAAACGAGTTGGCTGTCTCTGTATGCTGCAGGTGTGGTCGCAGGTATAGCGATTTTATTCTACCAACCGAATGTGATACCACTGTTTGTGGTTGGGGTTCTGTTCTGTTTTCCATTTCGTTTCAAGGCTCTACTTTTGTACCCGGCCACCGTTGCCTTGGTCGTAATGTTGGGACTTGTGGCGTCGTACATCGGAATACACGACGACATGCCGTCGGCGGACGGATTGGTGGAGTACGCTACTGCGCGAAATATCGAATTCCGCGAGCCGCAACCGGTTCATATCGCGGCAGTGAAGATGGTATTGGCGTTCGGTCATGACGTATTTTCTGCGCATTGGACCCGCACGCTTGACCCGGTTCGATCGGTGGTGGATCCGCTGATTCCAGGATGCGTCTACAATTTTAATGTCGTTGTCTTTGCCGGAAAAGGAATTCAGTCCTTGACTGTGATTGCCATGGTCTTGTTTATTCCAATTTTGTTCTTGCTTGGTCGTCTGCATTGGATGGCTGCCCGGCATTGGACTCTGGCTCGGCCCAATACGCCAACTCTATTTCTGTTTTGCTGGTGGGCGTCAATGACTCTCGTATTGGGAATTCTTGATCCCGGCAGTTTTGAAGCCTGGATTCCGGTCCTGTTACCCTTCACTGCTTTGCTAACCGTTTTTGTATTCGAGCCATGTTGCAAACAGAATAAGCAGAAGAGCCTGGTTGTTTTCCTGGTTTTGATGATGAGCTACAACTTTTTCGGCGGGCTGATGATCTGGCGGAACAATCAGGGAGACTATTTTTATCACAAAACGGCTTGGGCCAGACAGCACCTTACGGAAGAGGACACCGTTTTGCTTAACGAGTTCGATTACCGTTTGGTTGACTACCTTAGCTATTACGGCGATGCGAAAGTGGTTCATCTGACGGGCGCGGATTCAGTCACCATTGCACGAAGTACTCCACAAATTCAGGTCATGCCGCTGGAAGAATTTTTCACCACCTTCGAACATACGACCAACAAGCTGTTTGTCTTTGATGATGTGCTTTCTCCGGGCTCTCAAATCAAGGAGTGCCGCAACGGTTTGGTGAAGTACGAATCTGCCGTGAAACTGGCGGAGCGTCTCAAGGAGAAAGTTATCCTTGTCAACGAAGGACGGTTTGGGAAAACCTATCAGGTCCGACAACGGCTGAAGGATGACGAACAATCTGGGCCATCCGCTGGACAGCCTTGCGCCCAACCCGAAGGATCGAAGAAATAGTTTCAGTATTAGCCAAAGCTGCTGTAGTAACACGCGACTATTGAGCATTGACGGATTGAGCGTCAAATGATCCCAATTCCGATGGGAATACTGCGTAGATTGAACGTGTGAAGTACAGTTCAATCGCATCGGCAAGCCGCAAGATAGGCGTCTTGGGAATCAAGACAATATCCGAATCTCTTAACCAAATTTCGTCCGAGGGGATCGGGTCCTTGCCCAGCAGGCCTCCGCTGATGTCCAGCTTCAGTGCCATCAGTCGCCAATTCCTGTCTCGGCGAAACACGACGACTTGTCGTAGATTGCCACCGTTTCGCCAGCCACCTGCCCTGGCAATCGCTTGCATTAGCGAAGTTGGTCCATCCAGCTGGACACGCCCGGGCTGTTCGACTTCCCCGACAACATAAAAGAAGCGAGGTGCTTGACTTGCAAGGACTACGGAAACTCTGATTCCCTGAACCTGATTCATGAATCGAGCGTTAACTTCCAGTTCCAGCTCGTCCAGCGTCAACCCGACGACACCAATCGCGCCGACTAACGGCAAGCGAAGAGTACCATCGGAGTTTACAGTTGCGGTACGCGTCAGGCCGCCGCTGCCGCCTCGCGCGTCGATTGAGTCAAAAAAGTCGCTTCGCGCCGTTTCAGTCGTAATACCTGTCACGGTAATCCTGGGTGGCGTTTCGAAAAACCTGTCGTAGCGTGATTCCAGTTCGGCTTGAAGCTCCCGGATCGTTTTTCCGGCGACCATTACGGTTGGAAGCAGGTCCAGCGATACCGTCCCGTCTGCCAAAACGGTTACTCCATTTTCGGTCGTCGATGCGTTTAGTTCGGGGTCCACAGCCGAAACGACACGAATAGTATCGCCCGGTGTCAAGCGATATTCAGCCTGCATTCTTTGACGATCCGCCTGAAAAACAAACTCAACTTGATCGTCGACTCGCAGGCGATATTGAGGGACGTGAGGTGTGCGGGCAGGACCGATGTATTCACCATAGGCATAGGTTTCCCA
>CAZPOL010000154.1:0-9074 GCA_964588195.1 uncultured Pirellulaceae bacterium
ATCAAAACGCAAACATCACCGCGAAAGCCAAAGGCAATTTGCACCGCGAAGATTTTTCAGCCATCATTCGCTCCTGAATGAATTGAGCCCTGGTTTGCCATTTCGACTGCCAGTGATCCCGGCCGCCAATCACGTCCGCCACCCCGCTGGCGAATTCTGCCGCAACAACACTGAATAATCATCTTTTGGGCTCACCCTTGACAGCCTACCTTTCGATAGGTAGACTGATCACATGTCAGGCAAAGATACACGAACGAAAATCATGGACGTTGCCCAGGATCTGATCCAGCGACGGGGCGTCAATGGTATGAGTTTTCAGGACATCAGCGATGCCGTCAAGATTCGCAAGGCAAGCGTTCATCATCACTTTTCCAGCAAGCAAGACCTGGTCGAAGCTTTGGTGACGCGGTACCGAGCAGATTTTGGAACGCTACTGGCCGGAATCCTGGCTGCCCGTATTAAGGCTCGAAGCAAGTTGCAACGTTACGGGGCCTTGTTTGAAGAGACATTGAAAACCGGTAACCAGGAAAAGTCGTGTTTGTGTGGCATGCTGGCGGCCGAGGTGTTCAGCCTTGGCGACGGTCCGGCCCGTTCGGTGAAAGGGTTCATGCAAGACAACGTGGCGTTTTTGACAAAGGTGCTGAAAGAAGGAAAGAACGACGGATCGCTTGCCATTCGTGGCAGTGTAGAAGATGTGGCGAGTATGGTTCTGGCCGCTCTGGAAGGCGGGCTAATGGTCGCCCGCGCCGACGGTGGACCGGATCAGATGTCCGCCATCATTCGAAATTTAGTTAGTTTGCTTGCGGCCAGGTCGTAAGTTTTTTTAAGCTCGCTACCTACCTACTGGTCGGTAGCCAAAGGAGAAGATTGGAATGAGTAATTCAAATGCAAAGAAGTTAGCCTTGATCGTTGGCGGTTCCAGCGGAATGGGAAAGGAGAGTGCCAAACGACTGCTGACCGCCGGACATTCCGTTGTGCTGCTGGCCCGCAACGCCGAAAAACTGCAAGCGGCCAAAGACGAATTGTCATCTTTGGGTGACGTGGATACCGTCGTCGTCGATCTTTATGAAGAGGCGCAAGTGGACGCCTATATCAAATCGCTTGGCGACAACGCCGGACACATCTCGTACCTGGTAAATGCCGCGGGTGCGTTCTGTCCAAAGCCATTCCTGGAACATGATCGCAGTGACTTTGACACCTATCACGACCTCAATCGAAGCCTGTTCCTTATCACTCAGGCGGTTGCCAAAAACATGAAGTCGCACGGAGGCGGATCGATCGTGAACATTGGGTCGATGTGGGCCAAGCAAGCGATCAAGGCGACCCCGTCGTCTGCCTACTCGATGGCCAAAGCTGGCTTGCACGCCTTCACACAACATCTTGCAATGGAGCTTGGCGAATTTGGAATTCGAGCCAACGCCGTTTCTCCTGCGGTTGTCGTCACGCCGATTTACGGTTCATTCATTGAGCCGGACAAGATCGAAGAGACGCTGCAAGGCTTCAACGGCTTCCACCCGATTGGTCGCGTTGGCAACGTTGGCGATATCGCGGATGTCGTCGAGTTGCTGTTGTCTGAAAAATCAGCGTGGGTGACCGGTGTCGTTTGGGATGTCGATGGCGGGGTTATGGCAGGCCGCAATTAGATCGCCTTCTAACCAATTGAGCGGGCCTGCCACATCGGCGGGCCGTTTTTTACTTGTTCGCGGATTGTTACACAGATTTGCAAAACCCAATCCGCGTTAGACTTTCTCGTCCGATCCATCGGTAGGCATCGTGGGCTTGGGCGACTCTGCGTTCGAAGATTTCTTACGCGATGGAAAGTGATCTCGCGGGTCATTTTCCGGTCGCGTAACCATCAAGTTACCTGCCCACCGTTCTCCGAGCTTTTCCTCGATCCAGGTTAACAGGCGGTTAAACCCGTCAAACTTGCGGCGCCCCGCATGAATCAACAGCGCAAACCGCAGACTGGCACAAACAAGAATTGACAAACCAGTGGCCAAGCGGAGTGTCCCAAACGGAATCGGCATAAAAAACGACAACACCAACAGTGTGCCAACCACTTTCCAGAAGAACTTCGGTAATTTCATTCGAGATAACCAGGGACAAGTTTCACGCCTGCGGAATTACACTCTATTCATATTGGCTCAGTCTCAAAATATGAGTTTGCCAGGATTACGACCGGACAACTGCCAAGACGATGAATATTGCCTAAAAATACGAATCCAGTGTAGACTCAGGTTTCTCAGTCAACGCATACTGGCTCGCCGGAATTGGTTGATTTTTTGAGGCAAACATTGAAAGCGGAGACCGTGAACCAACTTAAAGCATCAGGATTGATTGGATTGCTAGGTGCCATCATTTGTGGCACTGGAGAATTCTTGCTGCACTTCGATACGGCTCGATTAGGGCTGGGCGAAACCGGTTTTGATTTCATGATCAATATCACCGAGGGCAGGTTGAACGCCGGGCACTTTTTTGCCGTAACTGGCGTACCGCTGTATTTCGTTGGTGTTTGGCATATCGCGGAAATGATCAAGCCTGCGGGTGACAAGATTTCCAAGGCACTCTTTCTGATCGGTTCATTTGGATTCATTTACGGGGCGATGTGGATGAGCTCCAGATCGAGTATCGGATCTTTGGTGCATCACCCAGACGTTTTCAAAGAGACTAATCTGATTGAGCTGTACAAACTTCGTTGCGAATCGCTTCTAAATGTTATTCGCGTCACTACTTTGGTAATCTCAATTTTGTACATCAAGCAAGTTTTGACCGGATTAACGCGTTATCCAAAATGGATGGCAGCGACTAGTCCTATCGTGCTACTGGTAATGAACTTTATTGTCTTGTTGATAGCCCCGGAAGTTGGAAGATACGTGGCCCCGATTGCGTTGAATGTTGGTTTTGCCTTGTTCTTCACGCTATCGCTGACATTTGGAAACACTCGAGAACACACCGCCGCGTCCTGAAAAGAACGCGAGCAAGAGAACACAAGAATACAGGAACATTAAAATGAATGAAAAATCCGAAAACGAAGCTGAAAATCAAACACAACCGGCCGCAAAAAAGAAGTCGATATTCGCTTACCTGAAGTGGATTCCGATCGTCATGCTCAGCCTCGTGTTGTTGATGCTTGTGTTTATTATCCTGCGATTCAAGAACGATGCGTCGATACCATACGACGTGTCTACCGAAGGGATCAGCATCCCAAAATACTCGGAAGTCGAAATTCCGTTCGCACACAACTATGTCAAGGCAACGCAGATTCAATCGACCGGCGGCTGTGCGTTCAACCTGGACGACGGCGCCGAAGAACTCTTCCTGTGTGGTGGGCAGGATCAGGCGGACGTGATCTTTCGCTTTGCCGACGGCAAGTTCGTGGACATCACGGAAGAAACCGGATTCAAAAAAGACGACTTGTCTGAGGCTTCGATGAGTGCGACATCGCTGGACGTCGATCATGATGGCGACAACGACCTGATCGTCACTCGAAAAAACAGCATCTGGTTGTACACCAACGACGGCGGCAAGCTATCCGGCAAGAACCTGAACGTGCCGCTACAAGAAGAAACTTGCCCATTGTCCGTTGCCGTGTGTGACTTGAACCGTGACGGCAACTTTGACATGTACGTTTGCGGCTACATCAAGAAAGAGTTCATCGAAGGTTACAACATCTTCAACAAAGAAGGGTACGGCGGGCAGAGTGCTCTGTTGATCAACAACGGCGATAACACTTTCGCCGACAAAACCGAAGAAGCCGGCCTGATGTACAAGCACAATACGTTTCAAGCGGTCTTCTACGACGCCGACCAGGATGGTGATGAAGACCTGATCGTCGCTCACGATACCGGGCAAGTTCGCACCTGGAGAAACAACGGCGAAATGAAGTTTGAAAACGTCAAGAATCCAACTTCTGACGTATTCGGATACCCGATGGGTGTTGCGGTTGGAGACTACGACAATGATGGATTGGTTGACTTCTTCTTTTCCAACACAGGAACGACCGCTCCTCCGTTCATGGCCAAAGGCGACCTGCGAGCCGACCAGACCTACCATTCCGACTGGATCATGTTCCACAACGAAGGTGACTTTGAATTCACCGACACGGCGGACGAAACCAAGGTCGCAGACTACGAATTCTCGTGGGGCTGCGTCTTTGAGGACTTCAATCTGGATGGTCGAACCGACCTGGTCGTGTCCGAGAACTACGTCGACCTGCCTCCACACAAATTTGCCTTCCTGCGATTGCCAGGTCGTTTCTTGCTGCAAAACACAGCAGGGCAGTTCGCTGAAGCCGGCGCCGAAATGGGCATCGTGAACAAGGAATTCGGCATCTCGCCGGTTACCGCTGACTTCAACCTGGACGGAGCACCGGATTTGATTCATATCAACATTGCCGGAGCGTCCAAAGCGTTTATCAGCAACAACAGCGAAACCGGATTCGTAAAGGTCTCCCTTCCCAATATCGTCGAGTCCGTTAGTGCCATGGTTAAAGCCGAATTGGCTGATGGCCGAACGATCTACGAACCGTTCGTCAAAGGTGAAGGACTCTGTAGCGATTCCTCTCCCGTAGTAACGATTGGAACCGGTGGGTCGGAAGTTAAGTCGATCGAAGTCAAATTCCTGACTGGCCAAACGCAAGTCTTCGATGCTCCGGGTTTGGGAACCATGATTAAATGTACACTGCAGGCCAACTAGTCAGCAGGCAATCGTTTGCCCGCTGTTGCTTGCTTCATCGCTGTCAGCCGGCATGCGAATGCGCAAAACTTTACCTCACGTTCAATTGCGATCAACCTCACAGGAAACATTCAATGTTCGTACGAATTGCACTGATCGCGATGGTTCTCTTTGGACTTTGGGGAGCCGGGCGTTTGTCATTCGAACAATACCAGTCTGGTGAAGCGTGTCCCGTTCTCGGCGACCTGGTTCCGGCCTGCTATATCGCATGTGCTGGATATGTCTTGATCGCCTTGGGTGTTGCGTTTTCAATTCTGATGTCGGGTGCGCTAGGAAGCTACCTGTTTTGGGGTGGCACGATCGTCGCTGGTGGACTCGCGGCACTCGCGACAGTGCTTGAATTGGTAAAGGGCAACGTTTGTCCGGTGGCTTTTGGTTCTGTGCCAATGTGTTACATCTCGCTGGCATTCAGTATCGTGATCGCGGTCTTGTTTTTGGTTCAGTCCAGCCAAGCTGCCAGCGCCGCCGCGCTGATTGAGAAACTTTAATGGCACCACAAACTGAAACAGCATTTCGATCTTGTAATCTCTGTGAAGCCATTTGTGGGCTGACTATCGAACACGATGGGCAGCAGGTCATCTCCATCAAAGGTGACAAAGAAGATCCACTCAGTCGAGGTCACATCTGCCCGAAGGCGATTGCTCTGCAAGACATTCACGCCGATCCGGATCGCCTGCGAACACCCGTGCGACGCACGGTCAACGGATTCGAACCGATCAGCTGGGACGATGCCTTTGATTTAGTCGCGTCGAAGCTGACCGACATCCGGGCAGAACATGGCGACGATTCGGTTGCTCTTTATTTGGGCAACCCGACGGTTCACAATTCAGGCGCACTGCTTTTTCAAGGCTATCTAAAACAAGCGCTCAATACTCGAAACCGATTCGCCGCGACGTCTGTAGACCAGCTTCCACATCATTTTGCGGCCAGCCAAATGTTCGGACACGGATTGCTGATTCCAATCCCGGACATCGACCACACCGAACACATGTTGATTTTGGGCGCCAATCCCGCGGCCTCCAACGGCAGCCTGATGACGGCTCCCGATGTAAAGAACCGACTGAAAGCGATCACTGGTCGAGGCGGCAAAGTCGTCTTGATCGACCCCCGTCGCACGGAGTCGGCCAAGCTGGCAACCGAACACCATTTCATTCGCCCCGGAACTGACGTGTTTCTGTTGGCCGCGATTTTGAACTCGCTGTTTCAAAAGGGTGCGGTAGTTCCTGACCGACTGAACGGCTTTACAAAAGGTGTTGAACAACTGAAAGACGCCGTCGCGGAATTTACTCCCGACAACGTTTCTGAAATCACAGGCATCGACGCGACGACGATTACAAATCTTGCCACTGAATTTGCGGCAGCCAAACGAGCCGTTGTCTATGGGCGAATGGGCGTCTCCACGCAACCACATGGCGGGCTTTGTCATTGGATCATTAACGCCATCAATCTGGTTTCTGGAAACCTCGATCGAACGGGCGGACAAATGTTTGCCAACCCGGCGGTCAAACTGGTCAGGAAATCTGGAACCGAACACGAATTTGCACGCTGGAAATCGAGAGTCCGCGGTTTGCCTGAATTCGAAGGCGACTTGCCGGTTTCGGTTTTGGCCGAAGAAATCCTGACGCCCGGTAAAGGCCAGGTCAGGGCGCTCATCACCAGCTCCGGCAATCCCGTTTTGTCCACGCCGAATGGTGTTCAGCTTGAGCAAGCATTGGAGCAACTCGACTTTTTTGTGGCCCATGACATTTACATCAACGAAACCACCCGCCACGCCGACTTGATCTTGCCTTCGCCAAGCGGCCTTGAGACTGACCACTACGACTTTGCGTTTTTGGCTTTGGCTGTGCGTAACGTTGCCAGGTACTCGCCGCAAATCTTCGCTCCAGCGGAAAACACGATGTACGACTGGCAGATTTTCAAAGAGTTGTCGTTGCGTTTGATGCCCAAAGGGAAGGGGATTCAAAAGGCGTTACTGCGTTGGCTGACCCCCGATCGATTACTTGACCTTGGCCTGAAAACGGGACCTTACGGTTGGGCCAAAAGCTGGTTTGGAGGGCTCTCGCTTAAGCGGCTGAAGGCTAACCCACACGGCATCGATCTTGGCGAATTGCAGCCCGTGCTTCCCAAAGCGCTGCGAACTTCTGATCGAAAGATCAATGCAGCACCTCAGGTTTACCTCGATCATTTGAAACGCGCCGTAACTCCGCAACTGAAAACCGAAAGCGAAAACCAAGGCGAGAAAGCCGCCAACGAGTTCTCACTGATCGGTCGTCGTCATTTGCGCAGCAACAATTCGTGGATGCACAATTCCAAGCGACTCGTTAAGGGCGCGGACCGCTGCACCCTGATGATGAACTCAACCGACGCAGACAAGCTGGACCTTGCCGACGGTTCCTTGGTCACAATCACATCCAGCGTTGGATCCGTGTCAGCGCCGCTGGAAGTAACGGACGAGATCATGCCTGGAGTCGTTAGTCTGCCGCATGGCTACGGGCACCATCGGCCCGAAACGCAACTGGCAATCGCCAAGCAACATGCGGGCGTTAGCATCAACGACTTAACAGACGACAAAATCGTCGACACGTTAACCGGCAACGCAGCGTTCTCCGCTCAGACGGTTCGAATCGAGGCGACCAGGAATGAGTAAACAGGATCGGATAGAACGCAAAATCACGGGTTCGATGACAGCAGAAATCCAGGGCAAACTGGACGAGATCGAATCGCCCCTGTTCGCCATCAACTGGTTTGATACGCGAATCGCACTGATATATCACTTGTACAATTTGCTGGCGGCCAGTCGTGTGTTCAAGATCGGTGGCAAGGCCTTGTTCAAAGGCAAGTGCCTTGAGAAAATTTCGGGCAGCCCGGATCTTGCTCGTGATTATTTGTTGATCGTAAACTATCCATCTGGGCATCGCTTTCTGGACTTGCTGGCAGACCGCCTGTTTCAATTGATGAGCGTTCTGCGGATGGCTGCCGTGAAGCGTTTTTCTTTCGTGCTGCACCAACGTCAGGGCGAACCCCAATTACTGCCAGGCGGAAAAACGACCTTCGATCCCAAAGACCACTACGCGGTGTTACAAGTTCGCCTTCCACAAAGCGAGAAAGCAACGGCAGCCAATTTTGATTTTGCGGGCCTCGAACAACTGGTCCAGGGACATGATGCAGAAGTCTTCTTTGCAAGTCGTGTGGCAGGTCAGATCGTGATCAACCATGACAAAAAAAATGAAGCCGAGTCATTGCCTTTCGAAACCGACATAACCGTGCTGATCAAGTCGTTGACGGAGCAAAACATCCTGAATTGCTTTGCCGCGAATCAAGTGGAGAGCCTGTTGCCAACGGGCGCAGAATTCTTTGCCGCACCTGTTAAACGGACAATGTAACGTGAAATCTATCGTCATCACGGGCGTTTCAACTGGTATCGGCTACGACGCGGTCCGTCATTTTGTTTCGATCGGCTACCAGGTTTTTGGCAGCGTGAGAAAACGAGAAGACCAACTGCGGCTGGAGTCTGATTTCCCGGAACGTTTTAAGTGCCTTACCTTCGACGTGAGTGATCGTCAGGCGATTCAGGCCGCGGCAGTCGAGGTCGAGAATTTGCTGGAAGGCAATTTGTTGACTTGTCTGTTCAACAACGCGGGCGTCGCGTTGGCCGGTCCGATGCAATTAGTTGACGGCGATGCTTTTGATCGGCAGTTGCTGGTTAACGTCAGTGGCACGCGGAACGTCATCAATGCGTTCCTGCCTTTGCTGGGCGCGTCACTGGAACTGCCAGCCGATTCGAAGCCGGGCAAGATCATCAACAACAGCTCCATCTCGGGCGTGCTCAACACTCCTGTCAACGGATCTTATTGTGTTGCCAAGCACGCGATCGAAAGTCTCTGTGAAGTCTATCGACGCGAACTGATGATGTATGGCATTGATGTCGTTTCGATTCAGTCAGGTCCGATTCAGTCGCAGATCTGGAACAAGTCCCACGGCGCGTTGGATGAGTTCGTCGATACCGACTACGGACCGATGATCCGCAAGACGGAAGCGATCCTTGAGTCAGCTCAACAAATCGCCCAACCGCCGGAAGTCTTTTCGCGACTCGTTCAAAAAATCATCGAGAGCCCCAAGCCGCGGACGGCATACATCATCCACAAACAGCGTTGGCAAATTCGTTTGATGCGATCGCTTCCCAAACGCTGGCTCGACCGGCTCATGCACAAGAAGCTTTCCTGATTGGCGTGGGTCATGACATTAACCCGAACCATACGAGCACAACCAATACGAGCACGAAGCGCAAGCGAGTGGTTCCAAACCGCAAAACCACTCGCTCGCGCGTCGTGCTTGTATTA
>CAZPOL010000155.1:0-3931 GCA_964588195.1 uncultured Pirellulaceae bacterium
TCAGCAGATTTCATCGAGTCCAGAATCACAACTTTGCCACCAGAGATCGTAGGCAAATAGAGTTCCAACACTGCGATATCGAACGACAATGTCGTGACCGCCAAAACGGAATCGTTGGCAGTAAAACCTGGCGTCTGCTGCATCGAATACAGGAAATTGACGACGCATCCGTGTGGAACCTGAACGCCTTTCGGTTTGCCAGTGGAGCCAGATGTATAGATGACGTAGCAAATATCAGTGGCCACGGCATTGTTTTCTAACGAGTGGTCGTCGAAGTTTGCAATCTGTTCAGCGGCAGCGTCGATTGCGATTTGAGGTTTTTCGAATTTGGCAACTCGTTCCATTAATTCGGATTCGGTAACGACAATTTTCAGTCCAGAATGTTCGCACATGTATTGCAGTCGATCATCCGGATAGGCCGGGTCCAGCGGCACGTAGCCAGCGCCGGACTTCATAATCCCAAACAATGTGACAAGCATCTCTGCCGATCGCTCAACGCAGATTCCAACCAGGTCTCCCGTAGAAACGCCCTGCTGTTGCAGGAACCGCGCGATCTGGTTGGAGCGGTTTTCAACGTCACGGTAGGTCAACGACTCATTTTCAAACTGGACCGCGACCTTGTCTGGCGTTGCCTTGGCTTGCCGTGAGAATTCTTGATCGAGAGTTGAATTGACTGGGTATTCCAGAGCCGTTTCATTCCAATCGGCGACGACTTGCTGGCGTTGTGGAACGCTCATCGTTTGGTACGCGGCAATGCTCGCATCTGGCCGTGATGCGATCTCTTGCAGAAACGCTTCAAAACCTTCGAAATAGAATTCGATCGATTGAGCGCTGAAAAGATCACAGTTGTATTGAACTTGAAGTTCAATCGACTTGTCTTCCCGGATCACTCCATTGATGAACCACTCGAAGTTTTCAAAACATCGCGGCTCAACCACAACTTCGACATCAAGATCGCCAAAGCCGAGTTCACTTGTATCAATCGTCGGGTCCAGATTAAACGAAACGCTCAGCATCGGCGGGCGAGCGGGGTCACGAGGTGGAGCCAGGTTTCGCAACAGCGTTCCGTACGAGTACCGCTGGTGGTCGAATGCATCCAGCAATTCCGCGCGACTGGACTTCATGTAGTCGGCAAAGGACGCTTCAGAATTGACTCTGGTTCGCAGTGGCATTGTGTTAACGCAATGCCCCATCAGTTCAGGCTGGTCCATCGCTGCTTGTCCAGCAGTCGGGATGCCAACACAAAAATCATCGTTACCGCTGATTCGCGAAACGTATGCGTTGAACGCTGCCAACATCACGTTGAACAGACTGCAACCTGACTTTGCGCCAGCCTTTCGTAGGCTTTCGACAAGCCTTGCGTTCAACTGGTGATCGTACCGTTCAGCGTTGTAGGTTCGTAGAGTTGGTCGAGTTGATGCGATCGGCAATTCGAGTACCGGGATCTGGTCAGAGTATTGATCGACCCAAAACGCTTCGTCGGCCAAGCCATCCTCGGACGCCATGTAGTTCGCCATCTCGCGAGCATATTCGGGATAGTGGTTTGCGGCTGGCAGGTCTTCACGCTGTACGCCAGAGATCGTATCGTAAAAGTGACCGAGGTCCTGGCAGAAAAGAGCCAATGACCAGCCATCCATTACCAAGTGGTGAGCGGTGACGGTGAGTTTGTGTTTTGTGTCAGAGAGCTTCTGCAGTACCAGCCGCAATAGCGGGCCTCGTACCAGGTCGAAAGGAGTCTTGGCTTGTTCGTGGATCACGGAAGCGGACGTGCGTTCCAGCTTTTCGCTTTCGTGAGCTGAAAAATCCCATGACTCGAATTGGAATTCGGGCTCGGAGTTTACGATGACTTGCTGCCCATCCGCACTGAACGTCGATCGCAATGAAGGGTGACGTTTTACGACTTCGGTAACCGCAGCCTTTAGCACTTCAACATCCAGGTTGCCGTGCAGAATCAGCGAACTGATTTCGTTGTACGCGCAATTTGCGTCACTGCTTTGTTGGCTGGAAAGCCAAACCTCAAGCTGGGCCTCCGTGGCATCGTAACGACTTATCGTGGTCGAAGGAGCCACAACGACGGGAATTGCCGAATCGAATGAAGTGTTGTTGGTGGTGCTCATGGGATTCTTCTTGCTGGTGAGTTGTTGCAATTCTTCATCACACGTGGAAACGAAGCAGGAACATGATGCAAAAAAGCACCAATTGCCTATGGGTTCCGGCGGGAATGAACATAGTGCATCATTCGTGCCAAATTGCACAGTTAAGGAAGGGTGAGTCTTGGACTCTGGTTTTTGAAAGATGAGGTCAGGAAGGGTGGGTGAAAAGGAAGAGTGGGCGGCAAGGCAATGGCCTCGCTTCTTTTGCGACGACAGACAGGCTGCTAACGGCCCGTCTGTCGCTCACTTGTTGATTCTTGCTAGTTAGTTGACAGGAAATCCAATCTGAATGAACTGTCCCGGGTTACCGGAATCAGGAACAAACCAACCGGGGTTCCCGTCGCGGTCCTTGCCTGCCTTTGCACCTGCTTGAGGCGGCAAAGACTTGTCGAATCCTTCAGGGAACTTTTTGTAGCCTTCACCTGGCATGAAATCGTATCGCTGGCATTCGATGGTCGTTGCTTTGACGGCCGCGACCAATTCATCGACGTGTGAACGATCATGGGCCAGCGTCAACAGGCATGGTCGGTGATCCCAAATGTGCATTCCGCGACGACGGAGACCGGCAAAGAAAACTTCGCTGTAAACCAACTCTTGATGAAACTGAATCTTGAACAGCGAACCAAAATTCGCCAGCCACATCGGTGCTTCCAACTCTTCAAAGACTCGATTCAATTCGTCAGCCAGGTATTGCGAAACGGCGTTCAATTCGTCGTACATCGGTTGTCCGCCTGCCTTGAGGTGTTCAAGGATCGCTTTTGATGCGGCGAGTGTGAGTGGATGTCGAACGAAAGTTCCGGCAAAGTAAGTCATTCCGGCTTCCGGGCGACTGTCATCTCCGTACTGCCAGAATCCGCCATCCAGCCCGTCCATGTACTGAGCTTTTCCGGCCACGACTCCGATTGGCATTCCACCGCCGACGATTTTTCCGTACGAGGCGAGGTCCGCTTTGATGCCAAAGAACTCTTGCGCGCCGCCGAGTCCGATTCTCAATCCCGAAATCACTTCGTCGAAGATCAAGCACGTTGGCTCGTTCTCCGTCATCTGTCGCAATTCCATCAGGAACTCTTTCGGTTGCAGTTCAGGCATCCGCGATTGGACTGGTTCGACAAGTACTGCGGCGATTTCATCCATTCGCTCACGAATGATCTGCAATGACTCGGGCGACCCGTATTCCAGGATCAAGGTGTTGCCGACGTGTGCTTTTGGGATGCCGGTTGCTGCCGGGAAGCTTTTTAGTTTCTTGTTCCCGCGAACAATCACTT
Organism: uncultured Pirellulaceae bacterium; assembly: GCA_964588195.1. Lineage (GTDB taxonomy): Bacteria > Planctomycetota > Planctomycetia > Pirellulales > Pirellulaceae > CAJQPP01. The sequence continues at coordinate 3,419 of CAZPOL010000155.1, forward strand.
CGTCCAGGATTCCGTGGTAGTCGCCGTTGAACATGACGATCAAGTCACGACCGGTTGCGTTTCGCGCAAGTCGCGTGCAACCCAATACGGCTTCTGAGCCAGTGTTGGAGAACGCCATCCGCTCGTTGCCGGTGATTTCGCAAAACAATTTTGCAACTTCACCTGCTAAAGGTGACTGAGGCCCGATCGCGTAGTCCTTTTGCACTTGCTCGGAAATCGCTTTGACGGTGATCTCATGGGAGTGACCCAGCAAATTCGAACCGAAGCCACAAGTGAAATCAATGTACTCATTGCCGTCGATGTCCCACAGCTGAACACCCTTCGACTTTTCAACGACGATCGGGTGCGTCATCTCTTTCATGTTCGGTCGGAACCCGGAAACGGTCCGCGGGTCGGCCATGTATTGGCGATGTTCCTGAGCATACGCTTTGCTCTTTGGCATCATCAAGTTGTTCATGCGAATGATTTCATCCAGAGCTTCTTGCTGGCGTTGGTCCAGCGTACCGTCGTTTA
>CAZPOL010000155.1:4031-9069 GCA_964588195.1 uncultured Pirellulaceae bacterium
CCACTGAGCAACTGCAGTTGAGCATGCATTAGTTCGAGTTGACGTTGCACGATTGATTCAGCAACGTTTCCTGCGACAACAGGAGTCGACTGAGTCGGCGATTGAACAGGCGGTTGGATCGGTGAAGCAGCTTGCGGTGCGACAGGCTGCTGGACTTGCACTGGTTGTGCGGCAACCGATGCCGCAGGGGCTGGCGATACTGGCGTTGGTGCAGGTGCCGATGGTGCTGGCTCAGTTACGGTGGGCGTCGGTGCTGAGACAGCGACGGGGTCGGCGGCGTATTGTGCGGCCGGCAATTGTCCGTCCAGCCATTCAGCCAGTGAATCAACCGTCGGCGTTTCCTCCAGTAGTTGACGGAACGTGACTTCGAAGTCCATCTCCTTCTTTAATGCGGTCGCCGTCTGAGTCAGCACGAGCGAATCGAGTCCCATTTCGAAAAACGTGGTATCGCCATCGAATTCGTCCAATTCAAACCCGGACGTATTTTCGAATACTTCATTGATAACGGTGATGATGTTTGGAATTCGATTCATGGAAATAGTCTCAGTTGGAAGGAAGGTTTGCTGATTAGAATTTGGAGTGTGGGTTGCCGTTGTTTGCACGGCTTCCACAGCGACGTTTGCCTTGGCAACATCGCTGGAACCGATTCCCGGTTCAATAAAATATTGTTTGCGTTGAAACGCGTAAGTAGGCAGACTGACGTGTGCTTTCTTTTGTCGTGGCTTGCCGTCACTGGAAAGGCTCTGCCAATCGACGGGGACTCCTGCCAGCCAAAGTTGAGCGACGGCCGACATCATGCTGTGCCACTCGGCATTGTCGTCCGCATTGTTGGAAAGCGTCGGAATCGAAATTTGATTCTTCGGGTCCGTGGCGTGCTGTTTCGAAAGTGTGGCCAGAGTACGACGCGGACCGAGTTCGATTAGAACGCGACTTGGGTCGCCCGATTCTTCGCTCCACATTTCCGTGACCGCTTCTGAAAAACGAACGGGCATTCGCAAATGCTCGGCCCAGTACTTCGGATCGGTTGCCTGCTGGTCAGTCAGCCATTGGCCATTGACCGTGGAGAGGATTGGAATTTGCGGAGCGGACAACTGGAATTGGCCAACAAATTCGGCGAACGGTTTCACGATCTCATTCATCATCGGAGAATGAAAGGCGTGCGAGGTGTGCAGGTGTCGGCAGACGATGTCTTGTGATTCCAGTTGTTGCTGCAGTTCGGCAACTTGATCGTCTGGACCGGCAACGACACAGAGACTTGGTCCATTGTAGGAACCGATCGCCATGTCACCCCAGATAAGTGGTTCCACTTCTGCCCCTGGCAGTCTTACGCTCATCATGCTGCCGCCTGGTAGCGCCTGCATGGCACGTCCGCGTTCAGCAATCATTTTCAAGCCATCTTCAAGTTCGAAAACACCGGCTGTGCAAGCCGCCGCAAATTCGCCAATCGAATGCCCCATTAATGCGGTCGGCTGGATTCCCCAGGAGATCCAGACTTGAGCCAAGGAAAAGCCCAACGAAAACAAGGCAGGTTGAGTGAATTGTGTGTTCTTCAAGATCTCTTGCGATGCTTCTTCATCACCAGCTGGTGGAAAGAGGACTTCCCGCAAGTCGCGTCCCAGTAGCGGCGTCAATATGTCTGCGCATCGATCAAGGTGCTCGCGAAACACTGTCGAATGTTCGTAAAGGTTTTGCCCCATTCGAACGTATTGCGATCCTTGGCCCGGGAACATGAATACGACATCGCGATCGGCGGCACTCGCTTTGCGTTTCATGAACCGAGGCGGCTTTTTGTCCGCCAGGTTCGTCGCAGCATCTGTAAGATCATCGCTTACGATTGCCGCTCGATAAATGAATTCGTCACGCCCTGACTGAAGTGTCTGTGCGATGTCTTGCAATGACATAGATTTAGACAGAAGGCACTCGGCCAGTGTTTCTGCCATGTTGGCGACATTTTCGCAGAGTGCTTCCTCTGTCTTTCCCGAAACTGGAATGATGCAGACGGGCAGCTCATTTGAATCAGCGTCTTCGTGGCTCGGCAATGGCGCCTCTTCCAACAGAACATGAGCGTTCGTCCCGCCAACTCCGAAAGAGCTGACTCCGGCGCGACGAGGTTGGTCTGATCGCTTCCATTCCGTCAGCGCATCGCACACGTAGAACGGGCTGTTTGCAAAGTCAATTTGCGGATTCGGGTTCTCGTAGTGAAGCGTCGCAGGAATCTGTTCATTGTGTAGTGACATTGCGACTTTGATCAGACCAGCGATTCCTGCCGCAGCGACCGTGTGACCAATGTTCGATTTGACGCTCCCGATGGCACAGAATTGTTTCTGGTCTGTTTGACTCTCGAAAACCGTTTTCAATGCTGTGACTTCAATTGGATCACCAATCGGTGTTGCCGTGCCGTGTGCTTCGATGTAGCCAATCGAATCGGCGGAAACGTTGCCCATGGACTGTGCCATGGCGACCGCTTTGGCTTGGCCTTCGATGCTGGGTGCTGAGAAACTGGCTTTCTCGCCACCGTCGTTGTTGATGCCAAATCCTTTTACCACGGCGTAGATGCGGTCGCCGTTGCGCACCGCATCGTCCAATCGTTTGACCACGACGACACCGGCTCCATCGCAGAACAGAGTTCCAGCGCCTTTGGCGTCAAACGGTCTGCAGTGACCATCGGGCGTGAAGATGCTTCCCGTCTGATGCAGGTGGCCGCTGTTCTGCGGGAACGTGACCGAAGCACCACCGGCAATCGCGGCGTCGCAATGGCCGAGTTCCAGTGACTTGCAGGCTTCGATTAACGCGACCAGCGAGGTTGAACAAGCCGTGTTCACGTTGATCGCCGGGCCGGTCAAGTTCAGTGCATGGGCGACTCGAGTGGCAATGTAGTCCTTTTCGTTCAGTACACCTGCCTGGAATTCGCCGGTCTGCTGAACAAGTTCAGGATTGGTAAGAATGTTCTTGATGAAATAGCTGGTCGTATAAGTTCCAGCCCAGACGCCAACGGTTTCAGAGGTCTTACCGGGAACCAGGCCAGCATCTTCCAGTGCTGTCCAGGCAAGTTCCAACAAGATTCGTTGTTGCGGGCAAGTCATCTCCGCAGTGCGCGGCGGTGTCTTGAAGAATCTCGCATCAAAATGGTCCGCGTCTTCAATGATGCCTCTGGCAGCAACGTAGTTGGGAGCATTCGTTTCGCTCGGATCAAGAGTCGAATCCAATTCTTCTTTTGTAAAGAACTTTATCGACTCGCGACCATTGACAAGGTTGTCCCAGAATTCCGGCAAGTCCCTTGCACCCGGCATACGTGCCGCCATGCCTACGATGGCGTACTGTCCGCTGCCGTTTTGTGACTGAGGTCGGCCAGCATGGATTCCAAGCTTCTCAATCAAAGCTTGTTTTTTCTCTGCCAGTCCAAGGAATGACTCGATCGTCGGGTTGTCGAAAAATTCGGCGCCGGTTACGGCAATGCCCATTTCCTTTTTGACTTGTGCTACGACTTTGACTGCCCGAATCGAATTTCCTCCGAGCTCAAAGAAGTTGTCTTTCAATCCAACACGATCAAGTTGCAGGATGTCGCTCCAGATCGCAGCAATTTGTTTTGCTTCAGCCGATTTCGCAGGCACGAACTCGGTCCCAATTTCGGGGCGTTTCGTCGAAGGGGCAGGAAACGATTTGCGATCCAGTTTCCCGCTTGGCGTGTATGGAAATTCGTCGATCGTCACGATGACGTTGGGCACCATGTACTCTGGCAGAGACTTCGCGATTTCCCGGCGAATCTCAGCGATGTCGGGCTGCGCGTCTGCTTCGGCCAACAGGTAGCCGACCAGTCGCTTGTCGCCCTGGCGATCCTCGCGCAGAACGGTGGCCGCCTGGCGGACCGCCGGTTGTTTTGCCATCGCCGCATCAATTTCGCCCAACTCGACACGATGTCCATTGAATTTGATTTGATTGTCGATGCGACCCAGGTGTTTGATTTGGCCGTCTTCGACCAGCGTCGCAAGATCACCCGTGCGATAAACATGGATTCCATTCCAGTCACAAAACGCTTTGGCGGTCTTTTCCGGACGTTTCAAATATCCAAGCGTCACGCCATCGCCAGCGATCAGTAGCTCACCAGGTGTCCCTGCAGGGCAAAGGTGGTTCGCATCATCGACGATATAGATTTGAGTGTTTGCAATAGGCACACCAACCAGAATTGGCTCGTTTTCCGATTCAATTTTGGCCAGAGTCGAGTAGACGGTTGTTTCGGTTGGGCCGTACAAATTCCACACTTCGCCACATCGATCCAACAGCGGGCGAACGAGATCGCGAGGAAGCGGTTCGCCACCAGTGATGAACTTCATGTCCGGTTTGCCAACAAAATCTGCCTCGACAATCATCCGCCACATTGCCGGTGTGGCTTGCATCAATGTGACTTCGAAATGCTCCATCGCTGCCACCAGAGCGATCGTGTCTTTGGCGGTCTCGCGATCAACAACTGCGACTGAGCCACTGGTAACCAACGGCAAGAAGACCTCTAAAACGCTAATATCGAATGACAGCGTCGTGGTCGCCAGGATTCTGTCGCTTTCTGTGAAGCTCAGCCAATCGGCCATGCTGTACAAGAAGTTGACAACGCAACCATGTGGCACCACCACACCTTTCGGTTGGCCAGTCGAACCCGATGTGTAGATCACATAGGCGACATCTGATATCGGATCGCTCGCAACAGGGGCTCGCTTGGCAGCCGATTCAACGACTGCCCAATCGCGATCGACAATGGTTGTTGTGACATCGTGATTTTCGACCAGAGTCAGCTGTTCCGAATGAGCAACGATGTGCTTCAGCTCCGAATTTTCAATCATGAAAGCCAGACGGTCTTCCGGATAGTCAGGATCCAAAGGCACGTAACCAGCGCCGCATTTCAAGATCCCAACCAACAGTGATGGCGTGTCTACATTACGGTTGCAGCAAACTCCGACCAGGTCACCGTGCCCAATTCCGTTGGCAGCGAGATGGTTCGCAAGCTGTTCGCTACGACGATCCAGTTCAGCAAAAGTCTGTGCGCCAG
>CAZPOL010000156.1:0-8885 GCA_964588195.1 uncultured Pirellulaceae bacterium
TAAGTCTGAACCAGGTGGTCGAGTTCCTGCTGGCTGCCGGGACGAAGCAGGTCGCGAAAGAATAGCGTCCCGGTTGGTTTGGTAACACGAACCGCTTCTCGCAGACAATCAAGCGGTTCAGGAATGTGGTGAATGATGCTGTTCGAAACCACCGCGTCAAACATCCCATCCGGGAAATCCATATTCTTGGCGTCCACTTTTTGTAACTGGATGCGATGCAACATTCCTGCCACATCGATATTGAATTTTGCAATTTCAAGCATATTGATTGCCGCATCCACCGCCATGACTCGGCAATCTTCGGATCGCTGACAAAGCTCCACAGGAATCTGCGCCGTCCCGGTTCCCAGGTCCAGAATATCCACACCTGTGAATCCGGTCGCAAACAGGTCATCGACGAAGATCCGATTGACTTCCGAATGATCCATTCCGTTGTAGTCACGGGCCTCTTCCGGCGTGTCCATGACTTCCGGCTCCAGGATTCGTTTCAGACTCATGAGTGGTCTCCATGCTCGGCCGAGAAATCAACGTCGGCCGCTTTTTCAAACTCTTGATCAGAATTGATCGGCTTGTAGTCACCGAATTTTCCCAGCGCAAACAGAATGCCTGCCATCACGACGTAGGCAATCGCCAACTGGATCACCAACATCTTCTCATTCGGCTGGAACATTGTTGTGTCGCCAAGATTCCATGGCAAAAACATTTTGTCGCCGAACAGCGGAGAATGCATAACGCCGAACAGCACGAACACGGCCCCGACAGCCATATAAATCGCTGCATCGACAAACCGACGGTCGATCATCCGGGCGACTGCGGACGCCCATATCAAACTGGTCAAAATAAAGCCTCCCGCCATCACGGTCAGGTTGGTCAACTGACCCTGCAGGAAGTACATATCGCCCTCCTTGATCCGACCGGCATCAATCGCCGCCTGGTAATCGAATACGGGAACGTATTGTCCAAGATAAATCGTGACCAGCTTGGCCAAGGCTGGCAGACAGGCAACCGCCAATGCCGCGTAGTGTCGTTTAGGAGTCGCGTGAAAACTTTGCGCAGTGATCTCGATTCCGATGAATACCAGGATCGGCAACAACGCGACCTCGGGGACGAATTTGAAGATCAGGCCAAAGTAACCGATCAAGCCTGCCCCGCCGATGAACAAAGCCGTCGCCAGGGTATAGGCCGCGCGGCCTCCCATCGCTTTATAGGCCGGGTGACCAATGTAAGGAGTCGTCTGCACCACGCCTCCGCAAAACGCCGCCAGGATGGTGGCCAACGCCTCGATCCCGATCACCTTGTTGGTTTCAAAATCGTCGCCGACCGACGCCGCACTCTCGGCACAATCAATGCCTCCGATCACCGTGGCGATCGCAAACGGTGCGATGTATGGCAAGTAGGTCAAAGTCGCTCCGAAGGCACCCAGCCACTCGAACTTGAATGCATCCAGCCATTGCTGAGGGAACCAAATCGGATCAGTTTCCGGAGCACCCGACGGAGTAATCTTGATTCCCGTAGCACTCTCAATGCCAACCATCAGGTACCAGCAAATACAGCCGACCAGTACCGCACCCAGGGCACCTGGAATTTTCAGCGGCAATTTGTTGCGAGCAATCAGTGTCACAAAAACAATCGTCAACGCCGCGAAGCCAACGATCGAATTGCCAGCCAGGCGAGGCATCTGCATAAAGGCAATCAGCACCAAAGCGATCGCCGCCAGCGAGCCCAACAATCCAGCCCGGGGAAACACGCGTCGCAGCCAGTTGGAACCGAACGCGAAAAACAGCTTGATTAATCCGGTAATCAAGATGGCGCAAATGCCGATGTGCCAGGCCTCTGTGGCGGCGGCCTGAACGGCCAACTCTTCCGCCATCCCGCCATCAATGGCGGCTTTCTTGGCGTCGCGAAACGCTGGACCAAGGACCAGTAACGCCATGCCGATCGTGCTAGGTGTATCGAGTCCCAACGGCATCGCCGTCACCTGGGTCTTGCCCGTTCGCTTGGCGTAACGAAACGCCAGCCAGAAGAACATCAAATCGCCAACCAACACACCGATCGCGGTTCCCGGTACCATGTAACTGAGCGCGTAATCAACCGGAAAACCGAAGCCTGTGGAAAGCAACATCACCAACACAGCCAAACCGGCAATGTTGTCCAGCATCAATCCGAAGAAGGCATTGATATCGCCCGCTGCGGCCCAGTGGTAACGTTGCTTGTTCAAGTTAACCTGCCAGTTCGTTGAAGGCCGACGTTTTGTTAAGGCCGACGATTGTTCGGATCTACAAAGGGTTTGTTAAACGAACTCGATAATGAGTAGTCTACCGAAAGTTTAAACCCTCTTCTGAGCTAAAGAAACCAGCCTCAATCGTGGCTGCTGCAGCATTCAAGACCAGTCGATCCAGCGACAGGCTTGAAAGGGATGACGCGAGAAACGCCTTGCCTATTTCCCAAGAAGTTCCTGAGCTCGTTCCAACGATATCAGGTTGTTGGGAAGCGGAGCGAATTCGGGCAGACTCGCCGATAGACAATGAAGTTCGCCCTGCAATGATTTCATCGAGGTCATGTCGATCGTTTTGACCTCATGGTCGGGCAACAAATCCCGGTAGACCTGTTTGGCCTGTTCAATCATCGCAGCAGGATCGGTATCCATGACGGGCATCAATACCAGGTCGTTGGCGATAATCACATTCGTGTAAGCGCTCCATGCCGTTCCACGCCGTGGTGGAATCTTGATGCGATGTACTTTCATGGGCCGATCACCAATCTGGATCTTTCCCAACCGTTCCGCATTGCGATCGAGAATTCCTGCATTGAATCGATCAGCTCGGGGGTCCACGCTGGCCACGACCACCGTATCATCCGCCAGAAAGGTTGCGAACATGTCGCAGTGCCCCGTGGCCTCGAACATCAATGGTTCCAGAACGACCAACAATTTCAGATTACATTCTTTCAGGAATGCATCGGTCACGATCTTGCGACTGTCGAAGTCAGCGTTTCGGTAACGCCGGTTGCCACCCGGAAAAGTGATCTTGTTGTCTTTGAAAATTTTGGATGTGGTCACTCCCAGACTCTTTCCATTGACCAACAAATTGCCGCCTTGCAAAGTCCAGGGGACTTCCTTCAATTTGGCGTCCGACAGATTCGCCCACTGCTCGGCCAACTTGTCGTCTTTCGGCCGCTGACCACCGACGTAGTAGTAATCAACGGACAACACTGGGCCAGATTCAGTTTCGGCAAACATCGGCGCAAAGTCGCGTAGCCAAACGGTGTCCAGCGGAATCTGACTGAAGGAAACGTGATCGGCTTTCAATTTGGCTTCTTTCAACCAGTCGATCGTTCTGACCAATTGCGCCCGGTCATTGAACAACACGACCAGGTCAACATGACCCGCCGTCTCGCGGACGATTTGTGTAAAGATTGGCGAATGATGAGGCTGCCAGTCGCTGACACTCAGTATCAGCGCGCGTTGCGGTTCGTATTCGCCAGGCAAGCGCGGAAAGCGTGACTTCTTTTCTTTGGGGTAATAGAAGTCGACGGCTTGTGCTTGTGCCGTCACGCACAACCCCGGAATGCAAAACCCTGAACAACAGATGCTCAAAAACAAAGCACTGATAAACAGCAACCGACAGAGAGAGGTGCTGAAGAAGAACTCGTTGGATGTTTGATTTCTGTTCATTGGCGACGTCCAATTAACGCCCGACTCTCATTTGCTGGTTTATCGATTCCGCCATTTTAGACGGCATCGTTGACCCTTGAATCGCATTATTTTAATTCGTGTTTCTGGATCGTCCACTTCCGAAAAAGCAGATCCGTTTGGAGGAGTCGCATGGTAGGGAAGATTCGGGTCTTGCGGGGACCATCCTGACGACGAATTGGTGACGGCTACAGAATTCGTTCGGGCCGTTCGGTCGATTCTGATCTGCGGGCTGCATTGCAACGGTCTGAAATATCTACCGATCAAGCGATATTTTCTGCAATCCACGGCTCAATTTCAGGCAGCTAGCAACAGTCTTGTTGTGGAAGAGGGGATCGCGAATCTCATTTATTCCCAAGTACTTAGCCCTGCTTGCTGGCCGTTTTGTCAATAGCTTTTTGGGACGGTCGGGTTCAGTGGCATGGACTTTGCGAGTTGTGCCATCACTGGTTTATTTTTCGCGGGCCGGACCTGACTTGTCCGCCAGCCTGCGATTAGAAGGAACAGGGAAAGGAAGTCACGGACGAAACCTCGGTCTCGCCGGTAATTCTGCCGCCTGCACGATCAGCTTCGTGAAAAGGGTTTTTCAGCTTTTTTGAAAGGAGACGCACTCGGAAGACAAGGAAACAGGGCATTTACCGACTTGGAAAACACCGATTTTTGGCCATTTTTCAAGGAAATTGGTAAACCCTGCTGTCAACGAATGCGTATAGAATTATGCAAGCCACCGTTCATGATTTGCACTACAACGTCCGTCGTCAGCTTAATGCCAAGGTAAACCCTTTGACCGATGAGCAACTCCTTTTGCGTTATCGCCAGACTGGCGACCGTGAACTGTTTGCGCAATTGGTCTATCGATACGAGCGAGAGCTTTTCTCATATCTCCGCCGTTACCTGGGCAATGCTGAAATGGCCGAAGACGCGTTTCAGGGAGCCTTTATGCAGGTGCACCTGAAATGCGACCAGTTTCAACAGGGTCGTCGGTTTCGGCCCTGGCTGTACACCATTGCCACCAATCAAGCGATTGATTTGCGTCGCCGCAACAAGCGACATCGCATGGTCTCGCTGGATGGTACGGGAACAGATGATTCTGGAGATGAAGTAAAACGATTGGTGAACTTGCTGGAAAGCAGCGAAGTCGGACCGGAGGCGTACGCTGAAAACAGCGAACGTGACAACCGCGTTCGATCGACGCTGGATGGATTACCCGAATCGATGCACGCCGTCATCCAACTGATTTATTATCAGGGGATGAAGTATCGCGAGGCAGCTGAGGTGCTGGACATTCCCGTCGGCACCGTGAAAAGCCGCCTGCATGCCGCGATCGCCCGACTGACGGACGTGTGGAGCCAACATAATAAAGTTGAGTAAAACGTGAACGAACCCTCGTCTCGAGATTTGCTGGGATACATGCTGGGCGCACTTGATGCCGACGAGCACCAACAAATTGAAGATCAAATTGAAAGTGACCCGAATCTCAAGGATGAGTTAACTCGACTACGCCAGGACATCTCTCAGCTGGATGATCTGGAACCGCCCGGAACAGCGCCTGTCGGACTGGCGCGGCGGACTTGCGAATTTGTAGCCACGCTGCCAGCGACACGTGTGATCGAAAACGAACAATCCGATCGCGCGGATTCACCGGCGGCGGATTTGAAATTGGCGCCGGAATTAGCGCCGAAGTTAGCACCTTCCGAGACTCAGCAGTCCGGACGACATCGTGTGCCGACGACGGAGACGGAACCTGCCAAGGCATCGAACAAAAAATGGTTCCGTGAAAATTCTTTCGAGCGAAGTTCGGACGGACGCAACTCGGTGATGAATCTGGTCATGGTCGCCGTCGTGTTGATGTTGTTGGCCGCCATAGCTTTGCCAGTCATCAACCAGAACCGAGTCAACAGTCGGAAGCTCGCTTGCCAAAACAATTTGCGAATCGTCGGCCAGGGACTACTGGATTACGCTGACAATTCAGGTGGCAAATATGTCTCGATGCCAATGGATGGCAAGCTTGCTTTCACAGGCGTCTACGCTCCGAAACTATTGGATGGCGGGTTCGTCGAAGACCCGTCAGCATTCATGTGCGCCGGAGTTGGAAGTGCGATCGGTCGCAATGACATTCCAACCATTGAACAAATTCTTGCCGCTGACAAACGCGAAACCAGTAAATACCAGATGACCGCCGGCGGTGATTTCGCTTACATGATGGGGCAAATGAAAAACGGAGTTTACGATACTGGCGCTCGACAGGACCGAGCCAATTTCATCCTGTTGGCCGACAACCCCGGCGATTGGGAAAATGATCGCGTCAGTAACAATCACGGTGGCTACGGACAAAACGTATTCTTTGAAGATGGCCGCGTCCAGTTCCTGGAAGTCCCGGAATTCAATGGCGACCGCATCTACCAAAACGATTTTGGACACATCGGACCCGGTGCTCACCCAAACGATATCGTGTTGGCGCCCAGCGGAACCCGACTAAGTGGATTCAACGTGAATTAGCGTCTCGCTGCAAGGTACTTGAGCAATACAAGCCCGACGCGCAAGCGCAAAAACAGGTGGTTTTGCGGTTTGGAACCACTCGTGTTTTAGAAAAGCAGTCGGCGACGATCGGCGATTGGAAACGCTACGAGTGTTTGGAACCACTCGCTTGTGCTCCGATGGGAATTGGAGGTTTCTAAAAAAGATTCGTCCCGAGTCAGTCAGATTTGGTTCACACATCAAACCAAGCTCTATCTCGTCTGTGGTAACCAGATCTCCTTCTTCTGCAATGATTAAAGTCGTGCCAGACCCCTGAGCAAACAAAGCTTGAGAAGTGCTGGAAAAAACAAACAAGAACAGGAACAGAGGGAGCAGACGCGTCGCTGATTTCATTGCATTCACCCTGAATATTTTGGACGAGATTTGATTCGAATGAGAAGAGATGGCTATTCCACCGCCAACATATACCTATCTGTCTCATCCAGACTACAGAATAATGCAATAAAAATCAAAAAATCTGATTTGCTTCCCTGGCAGCCACATCCCGAAAAGTGGCGCACGAAAGGACAAGCTGGCGCAAGGTATCCGAGACACAGGAATTTCACCTATGCAACTGAATGCAGGGAACTTGAATCGCTGCCTTCGGTTAACGCAGCAACGGCATCTGAAAAGTCTTTATATGGCAAACCGCCAACTGAGTTGCTTGCAGCGGCCACCCAGCCTAATCCGGAACATCGACGTACTTCTTGCAATGTCGGCAAGTTTCCACTCCACCTCGTCTGGCACCCGGAAATCGCAAGGGCTTCCCGCATTCCTCGCAATCGAATTCAACGTCTCCAAGCAACTCCTTTTTCATTGTTCTGTTCACCCGAGTTTGCTTCCACTTTTCAACAATGCTGGCAGCCATTTTTGCCTGAGAAGATGGAACCTGAACTTTGATCCCGCCGATTGCGAATCCGAGTAGTGGGTCCATGCTTGCCACCGTTGCATCTGCAAGGAAGACATCGAAACCTTCCTTCTCCAATTCGAATTTCAACAAATCAGCATCCACAGCCCAATCGAACGAAGCAACGGTTGTTAGTTTTTCTGACTGGTCATTCATCGTGTTCGCCTACCCCAAGAATGAGAGCTAAATATTCTGGCGTTGTTGACTATCTCAACAATCCGAACGCTTAACAAGCGTTAGAGCTTTTTTCACCGCTTGCTTCCCCAACAGTAAGGCCAGCTTGCTCGCAAATTCCGCCGCGATTCTGGATCGCCCGAGTCACTGGCCTTCGAGGCCGCTCGTCTGAACAACTGGCTGCAGAGAACTTGAATCGATGCGTTGCAACCCAACCGATTTCGTCTCTCCAATTTAGCTAATTCAACCCCACCAATTTGGTCCCAATTCCACGATCGTTTGTGCTGCTCGCAATTTGCAGGCAAGGCTTAAAAACGAAATTTTTTATGTAAATTCGAATACTAAAGCGGCAAGCGTAGTTGCTGACTCGCAGGGATAATTTCCAGAGGCACAAGATCGCCGTTGAGTTCTATGGTAGCGGCACTTCATCGTGCTTAATTTGATGTAATCCTACTGGTCTTTTTGGTCGGACTGTGTAATCTTGCTAGTCTACTCTTGCGATTCTTTTCGTAGCCTGAAGCCCTGCATTACCCTTCCCAAAAACCATGTTCACCCACCACCAACATGTCGACCGCGACGAAGCGGTCAAGTCTTTGCAAGATTTGCTTGATGATGTCGATTCCACTACCCCGCTACCGTTGGATTTCAAAGAGCTGGACCGCTCGCATAAAAATTCAGTTGTGCAGCAAAAAATTGATGATGCAAGTTACGCACAAGTTCGAAGCGGCGTGCTGGATGCAGAAGTAAATGAGGAGACGCTCGCCCAGTTGGCTTGGGCGATTGTGTTGGGGCGGTATGGAACCGGGCGCGACGTCGCATTCGGCGGACGCTGGCCTACACAAGACGAAGGATTGGACAATTTCAGCAACGTGTGGAACGTTGTCGGGCTGAGCAATATCAGAGTGCCCGTTGTGGTTCAGGTCGATCCTGATCAAACGGTCCGCGACACACTGAAAGCAATGCACGCTCGACAATCGGCAATGGTCCGGACTCACGGGATTGAGATTCAGGAAAATCAGTCACGGCTGACAGACTTGTTTCAAACGGATGTCACCTTTGATTGCAACCGTTTCGATTCAGTGCCATCCGAGTACGAAGGCAGCAATTCAAGTTCGCAGTGGGGCTGTCCGTTGAGTCTCCTGATTCAGGATGACGGAGCCTCGCTTTTGATCTCACTCAGCTACGACACCGGGCTGTACGACCGACAAGCGGGCAAGCAGTTACTAGACGACTACTGTCACATTCTGGTCGAACTGACCAAAGACTTGAATCAACCACTGCGTGCGCTGGATGTACTGTCGCCGAGCATGCGAGAGCGATTGGTTGACCAACAGTGTGCACGCGAGCAGCAGTCGTCGCATCCCAGTGCCTTGACGTCCATCATGGGGCACTGCGATTCGCGGCCGGATGATCTGGCGATTCGCGATTTTCATGGTTCGAGTGTGACCTATGGTGAACTGGGGCAGCGCATCAATCAGCTTGCCCAGACGCTGCACGGCTACGGCGTTCGTGAAGGGGACATCGTTGCCATTCATGTTGAGCGCAGTATCGAAGCGATCGTAAGCATGCTGGCCACGCACGCCGCAGGTGCTGCCT
>CAZPOL010000157.1:0-8838 GCA_964588195.1 uncultured Pirellulaceae bacterium
CCGGTTGGCGCATGCGCTTCCGGACTTCTTGCCAATCTCGGAAAGATCAGTTCTCGCAATTTTCGGAGTCGACGCCAGGAAATTCGGTTGGCAGGAGTTTGGTCCATTGTTTGGCTGGTCGTAGAATAAGGATTTGGCAGGGGGCGCATTCGCGCGCTCATTGAAACCTAGTTCGAATTTCCTTGAAAAACGAAGGACTAATTCGTCATTCATCGAACAAAACGAACTTGTGATTTTCTGAAACACCCAACCTCGTTTGCCCGAATATTCCGAACTGGCGAAACATCCAATACCTGATGCGGCGGCCGATCAAGGCATTCGCCGACCCCGAATTGTTCCCAAATAATTGATCGAAACGAAAAAACTGGAATAACCGGAACAAAGGGAATGACAACCAGGTTGTGGTTGGTACCGTCCTGAGAAACCTGTGCGCATCAGCCGGAGACGTTAGAATCACGCCAATGAATATCGAAGAGTCTGAAAATTTGGCCAAACGCCGACTGACAGATGTCCCTTCCTATCTGATCGAGGTAAGAGACCTGCTACGCGAGTCGCAACCAGAAGTCTGGGAGTGGTTTCGTTCTGTCCAGCAAACGCAGGCCGCGCGTGAAGCGGTCAGCCTGGATTTGTTGAAGTCGACTGTGCGACTTGAACCGGACGGCAATGTTGAACTCTATCGTCTGGCACAGTCGGCGATCGAGTCGCTTGATCTGGACGTCCCAATCACGTTTTATCAGGCCAAACAATCGGGGCGGACGGCTGGCCATTTCAACGCCTCAATATCTTGCGACCCGAATCAAGCGCATCTGGTGATGCAAGGCGATTTGCAGGAACATTTGGACACGGCTGAACTATCTGCCGTATTCGGGCACGAGTTGTCGCATCTGTTGCTATGGAATTTGCAGGATGGCGAATTCCTGCACACCTGGAACATGCTGATCGCGCTGTCTAACGACGCTGCCCAACAACCGATTTACAGTGAAACCCTGCGTTTATTCAGTCAGTATTCGGAGATTTTCTGCGATCGTGGTGCAGCGGTGGTGGCCGGATCATACGCTCCCGTCGTCTCGTCGCTGATCAAGATTGTAACTGGTGTAAAATCGGTAAAAGTCAAAGACTATCTGCGACAAGCCAATGAAATTTTCAGTAAGGATGACCGGCAAGGTTCGCAGGAAGTTACTCACCCTCAACTTTACATTCGAGCCCGCGCGTTAGACCTGTGGCAAAAAAATGCAAAGGATACCGAATCGTCGATCGAAGCGATGGTGCAAGGAAATTTGTCTCTGGATCGTATGGATTACTGTCGCCAGGGAATCGCTCGCGATTTGACGCGTGAAGTTCTGGATGCCGCATTGGAACCCACGTGGATGCGGTGTGAGGCAACTCTGGCGCACGCTCGTTTGTACTTCGAAGACTACGAACCGGGTGACTGGAAACCCGGTCGGCTGGTCAAGCAACTATCCAATGCCGATAAGGATTTTCTGGATTATGTCGGCTATGTGATGTTGGATGTCGTGACGGCGGACAGAGACCTGTTGGAACCAGCGCTTGCCCACACGATCGGATTGGCTGAGACGTTTGGAATCAAGGATGCCTATTTGGAATCGGTTCGCAAGGAATTGCGGTTGCGCAAGAAACAATTGGAACAGATTGAAAAGAGTGCTGACGAACTGGCGAAAAACGCAGCTGAAATACAACAGCAAGCACAGCAGAACAAACAACGAGGCGAATCGGTTGAGGACAAGGCGGTCGAGGAAAAAACGGACGACAACGCCAGCATGTCTGCGGAGGACGAAGCATGATTAGTCTGGATAAATTTCTGAAACAACGAAACGAAGCCGGTGGATTTTCTACCGAGGACGCGTTGGCTGCGTTGCTGCCACTGATGAAACAGGCCGCCGAGGCTCACTTGGCAGGAAACGTCGCACCGCTGGACGGTATCGAAAAGTTGCAAGTCGAAGGGGGCAGGATTTTTTTCGTGGACACCGACCTGTTGCCGATTCAGAATCGTTCGGCGCGGATTCGTAACATTCAACGGGTAGATCGCGGCCCGGTGGATGTCGTCTCGCGGACTGAGGAGGTGATGTATGTCGATGGATCGGCCGATACCGAATCGCGATCACTGGATGTTTCCGAACGCGACTCGGAAATCGAACGCCCCATTTTTGTACCAGGCTATGTGTGCTGGGAACAGATTGTCGAACACCACGATCCACTGACGGATATTTTCAATCTCGGACAGTTGCTGGCCACTCTGACATTGGGGATCGACTTTCGACAACTGGAAGACGTCAGAAAATTCGTCAAGCATCGGCACAATCCGTTTGCCATCAAGAAAGATGTTCACCCCGTCATCGCCCGGGCGATCGTAAGGATGACGGAATTGCATCGCGATCGCCGCGTTCAGGAATTGCCGCTGTTGATCAAGGCGCTGGAAAATTATCGCCAGCAAGATGTTGAAATCAGTGTGGAACCGTCTCGCATCGATGGATTCGAATCTCGCGACTTGCACGGCAAGCAACAGGTGCTGCTGGATCGTCTGCAAAAGCGACTATTCGAAATCTCCCGTCGCAATCGGATGTTGCACTTCCGCCCGACGATGCAAAGCATCAACTTGACGCAGGCTTCCGTGCCGATGTCATTTGACTACAAAAATGTACGCGATGATCAGGTGTTGATTTGCAATCGCAAACTGGAACAGCAGATTGCTGCCGGCAAGAAAATTTCACTGAACAAACGGCTGAATTTTTCGGAAGCCATTTACCTTCCGCCGCAGTTGAATCGAATTGCCAGAGAAACGCGACGTGACCTGGCGGAATATGGTTTCGAGCAATTGCGAATCGTGTTGTGCATGTTGCACTGGTCCAATCTGAAAGAGAAACCACACGAGCGATTTAGCAGCCCGTTGGTGTTGGTGCCGGTGCAGCTGAAAAAGAAACGCGGCGTCCGCGATACATGGAATTTGCATCCGCTTGGAAACGACGCCGAAATCAATCCGGTGATTCGCTACCTTTTCAAGCAGCTCTATGACATCGAATTGCCAGAGCGAATCGATCTGGAAACGACCGGATTGGAATCGTTGTTTCAATTCATGTCCGAAGCAATTTCCAACAGCGAACCGGCTGTCGAGTTGAAAAAGGTCGATCGGCCTCAAATTCGTTTGCTGTACGCCAGTGCAAAAAAGCGACTTGATAATTATCGGCGACGTGCGCGAATTTCCGGTCGCGGGATTCGTTCTTTCCGCGACATCGACTACAGCTACGATCCGGCGACCTATCACCCGCTTGGCGTAAAGATATTTTCGGAGTTCCTGAAACCGCCAGAAACGGTAATGTCCGAAATCATGAAGACGGCGCCACGGCCAAGGCACTACGCGGTTCCGAATGAAGAAGGTGACGACGCAGGCACAGGCCAAGGTCAACCATCCGATCAACAGCCTGTGAACGAAGCAGCGCAGCCAAAAGTTCCAGACTACGAATCACCCGATTCCGATGGCGGAAAAGAAAATAAACCGAAGACCGTTACGAAACCTGAACCACAAGCTTCAGAAAAAAAACAAACGACGGTCACGATTCAGGAGCGGCAATTCTATGACATGGAGAAGGACGATGGTGCCAATCCGTACAACTGGACTTTCGATCTGTGCAGCGTGACTTTGGCTAATTTTCGTTATCGCAAGATGTCGCTGGTTCGAGATTACGAGTCGCTGGTCAATGAGTCGCCCAAGAACGCCGCGTTCGAAGCAGCCTTTTCGTTGGTGCCTCGTTCGGTCGATCAGGAACTGCCGCCCACGCCTCCGCTTTCCGATCGCTATGACGTCGTTCCCTGCGACCCGACACAGGCGACTTCGATCGCGCAGGCCCGCGCCGGTTCCAGCTATATCGTGCAGGGACCGCCAGGGACCGGCAAGTCGCAGACGATTACCAATCTGATCGCCGATTTCGCGGCACGTGGCAAACGAGTGTTGTTTGTATGCGAGAAACGAGCGGCGATCGACGTCGTGTTTGCACGTCTGCGCCAGTGCGGCTTGGGCGACCTTTGCTGTCTGATTCACGATTCACAAGCGGACAAGAAATCCTTCGTGATGGATTTGAAAGATACGTACGAATCCTTTCTGGATCAAAAGTCCAGGTTGAAAAAGGTGCAGTCCGATCGAACGGCTCGTGTCACCAGGGTTCACTCGGCACTGAAGCCGTTGGAGGAATTCTCCGATGCGATGCGCGAATCGACGTATCGAGCTGGCTTGCCGACGCGGCAGTTGGTCGAGCGTTGTATCGAACTGGATCAAGAGATTCCCGAATTGACTGAATTGGACAAGGAGCGTTTGCCGTCGTGGGCGGCCTGGCACGAAGGCCGCGAGGCGATCGAAACGTTGACGAAGACGTTGCAGCAACAACAGCCGGATGGAATCCTGGCGAGACACCCTTTGCGAAACCTGCGTGCCGATCTGGCGACGCTCGATCGTCCGACAGCCACCGTTTCCGAAGGACTCGCCGAATGCAGCCCGATACTTTCATCGTTGATTGAATCATTGAACAACGGTCCAGCGGTTTACCGGGAACTGAATCTGGCCCAGCTGCGGCAGCTATCCGAACATTGCGAGCGATTGATGCCGTTGGCCCAGGCTGATGCGATGTCTCTGCTGGACCAATCGAGTGAAAAGTCCAGTCAACTGAAACAGCAACTTAAGGAACTGCACGAAAAACGGAAACTGCTTGATGCCGCACGCGAAGAGAACTCGGGGTGGAAAGAGAAGATCGCCAAACGGGACTTGCAGCCAGCGATCGACTCGGCCAATCAACTCTCCAAAAAATGGGTGCCAATCATTCGTCCGGGCTGGTGGCGACTTCGTGGAGTCATGAAACGCAGTTACGACTTTGATTCCCACGCGGTGAAACCAGGTTGGGTGTCGGTGCTGACCAATCTGCAAGCGGAATACGCAGCAGATGATGCTGTCGAACAGCAAATTCAGCAGATCGGAAAACAATTTAATCTGGAGAACAATACTTTTGCATTGTTGAAACAGGTTGAGTCGGTTCGTTTGGAGGCAGCCGAATACGCGGATTGGCTGCAACCGATCCATCAATCGTTTACGAGTTCGGCGGATGGCAAAAAGCACTGCACGTTGTTGGCGGAATCGATCGACGATTTGCGACGACTGAAAGGTTCGCTCGATCAATTCGTCGATGGCTACGAAGATGCGACGCCGCTGGAATTGCAAGTCGATTTGAATTCGATTGATCAGTCCATGGAAATGTTGCCTGATTACCTGGTTTGTTTGGAACAACTACGACACATTCCCGACGAAGCACAAGCAGCTTTGCGTTCGATGAATCTGCGACCGGAACAGATCGAAGCAGCCGCGGCCCAACGAACTCTGCAATTGATCGGGCGCGACAATCGCCAGTTCGAACGTTTCAACCAGGTCGCTCGGGCCGCAACCAGTGAACGACTGGAAACGGCTCACAACGATTGGATGAACATCAACGCCGAATTCGTGCGTCAGAAAACCCAAAGCGGCTTTCTCGACCATGTGCATAAGTCCTCCGACAAATCAGGCAGTGGCAAGAAGGGCAAAACCGAAGCGGGGACAACCCGTTCATTTGCCAAACGCTATACCGAAGGCCGAAAGGTGTTGGAGCATGAATTTGGCAAACAGATGCGTTACAAGTCGATTCGGGATTTAGTCAGTGGCGACTCGGGACTGGTGGTCCGCGACTTGAAGCCGATTTGGTTGATGAGTCCACTAAGTGTTTCAGATACGCTGCCATTAAATGAATACGACAAAGCGGATGCTGCCGCGTCGGATTTGCCAAACGAGCATGATTTCGATGTCGTCATCTTTGACGAAGCGAGCCAGATCACGCTGGAATCTTCGATCCCGACGTTGTTCCGGGCTGCTCAGGCGATCGTTGTCGGTGACGAACAGCAGCTTCCACCCACCGATTTCTTTTCAGCCAAAAAGGATCCTGAAGCGGACGAAGAGATTACGTTTGAGCACGAAGGCGAAACGGTGGCTTACGATTTGGAAAGCAATAGCCTGCTGAATCACGCCTCGCGAAACCTTCCGTCGACCATGTTGGGCTGGCACTATCGTAGTCGCGACGAGGCCTTGATCAGCTTTAGCAACTGGGCGTTTTACAATGGCCGTCTGTTGACCATTCCAGAGGAGAGCATCCGAGTTCCCGGGAAACCCGCATTGATCGCCGAATCAAATGAAACCGTTGCCCATGTCGATGCGACACTTGATCGGCCGATCAGTTTTCATCACATGCAACATGGCGTTTATTTGAAGCGCCGCAATCGGCCGGAAGCCGAATACATCGCCGGTCTGGTTCGCGAAATCCTGATGAAACAGGATGGAAGAACGATTGGCGTGATCGCCTTCTCGGAAGCTCAGCAAGACGAAATCGAGCGGGCGATCGATCGATTGGCAAAAGAAGATGCCGAGTTTTCGAATTTGTTGGAGGCCGAATTGGTTCGCGAAGACGATGGGCAATTCGTCGGCTTGTTGGTCAAGAACCTGGAGAACATTCAAGGGGATGAACGCGATGTGATCATCTTGAGCGTTTGCTACGGCCCGGACGACAACGGCAGAATGATTATGAATTTCGGACCGATCAACAAAAGCGGTGGCGAGAAGCGATTGAATGTGGCGTTTTCTCGCGCCAAGCATCACATGGCAATTGTCAGTACGATCAAGTACTCGGCAATCACAAATGAATATAACTCCGGCGCGAATTGCTTGCGGAATTACTTGCGTTATGCCGAGTCGCTTTCGGCGGGCGACGCGCCCACGGCCACGACGGTGCTGCATGGCCTTTCTCCCTGGAGAGAATCCGGCGCGAGCGAAAAACCGGTGCCCGCTGTATTGCAAAAGATCGCTGAACGACTCGCCGACCAAGGCTTGATCGTAGATTTCAACATCGGGCACTCCGAGTTTCGTTGTGATATGGGATTGCGCAAGGAAGGCGACTCAAAGTATCGCTTGGGCATTCTGGTCGATGCGGGTGATTACTACGAATCCGATGTCGAGCTGATGGATCGGGAACTCTTCCGACCTCGCCTGCTGAAGATTTTTGGCTGGGATACTTATTCCATCTTGCTGAAAGACTGGCTGGCCGACTCCGATCAGATCATTGATGAAATTATGCAATTGTGCGCCGACGCTCCAGCTGAGCCAGCGGTCAAGGAAGCGACTTTGCCAAAAGCAGAAGGCGAGTCGACGGAGTGAGCTTGGTTCGCGTCAACGGTTGCCGGCCAGACGATTTAGGTTTTGATGTTCTGCGACTCTTTGAGACATCGCATTCGTGTCAGGGAATACGGCTGGGAAATCCAGGCGAACCACCTGATGCAGGTAGCACTTGGAACCACCGCAGCCCCAAACATGATACGTCCAGCCTGGAAACATTCGCGGTCTTGGGCCTCCGATTTTTGAACCGCCAATCGAACGGTAGGCAAAGACCGAATCGATTCCGACATCCACGCCATCGGCAACAATCGACTCTGCGTCGAATTGCGATTTTAATTCCGCAGCGAATTCCAAAAACAATTTGCCACTTCGGAATGACTGGAAAACGGGCGCGCCGATACCTGGAAACAAGTCAAACAAACAATGACCCAGCACCTGTCTCTTTGTAAGCGCTTCCATGGTCAGGCGAATGGATTCAGAATTCTTTTCCAGTCTGGACAAACCAGTTAGTTGCTGCTGAATCCCCTCAGAGGTGGAGGCATCAATATTTCCAACCGTGACGATACTTTCAACTCGTAATCGGACGACGGATAAGCTGTTCATGAATAGGGCCGGTTAGGTGGTTAGATTTGATCAAATGATTTAGCGAGACAGTTTTAATGAGTCAGCAAATCGATTTGTTGTTCGTATTCTAATCTCACATCTTTGTGAAATTTTTCCATTGCCTTGCGAGTTTTCTTGATTTGACCAGTCAACATGTTGTTGATTACACGACTGGTCTGGTACGGAGTCTTGCTTGACACGAGCGCTTGGCAGAAATGTAGCCGCACCTGAACCTCTGTTTCCTTGATTCCCGAGAAACGCAGACACTTGTCCATCCAGCGAATGATTTTGCGAACCGTTTTCCGATGAGCCTTGGGAGTCAGCGCAAACTGTTCGTCAATGTGGCCACACAGGGAATCGATATAGCCGGCTTCGTCCCTGGACAAAAACAGCAGATAGGTCAGCAGCCCCTTGTTGTCCTTTTTGAAACGGGCCAGCCGCAGACAAGCGTCGACTAACTGGTCGCTATTCATTTGCAGCAACGCCTTCTTCAGGCTGGAAATTGACTCGGTTTGCATCGTGACCTGCGTGTCTTGAAACGAAAGGTATTCAATGAACCGGCTGAATCGCCGTCACCCCATTGGCTGCTTGGGCAACGTGCGATCGACGGGGCTGCGTAAGAATTTCGACTGGTTTCCCGGTTCATGCAATACGGGAAGGACCGCTCCGCTGGCGGCTTGGTGAGAGCCGGAAAGTGCTGTTTTTGCGAGGTTTTTGAGGAAATCCAGGGTGGTTGTAACATCCGCCTCAGATTTCCGCTTTTTGAATTGTTGGATTAACACTCACACTCAGACACGGAGATAAACGAAATGACTCACTCAACCAACAAATCGAATAAGAAGCCGGTAAGAATGATACTACTGGCTTTGATGGCCGGAATGCTGATGCAAAACGTAGCAACAGCCCAAAATCGTGGCCGAGGCGGCAAGCAACAACGCGGCCAACAAGTTCAGCGAGGCGGCAAGCAACAGCGCGGCCAGCAGGTTCAGCGAGGCCAGACTCGCCCACGTCCTGTTCAAAGCCGACCGAGCAGCCGGCCAACG
>CAZPOL010000158.1:0-2687 GCA_964588195.1 uncultured Pirellulaceae bacterium
GTCCAGCGGTTGTTCGTCGTTTCGATACGAGCTTGAAATTCCAGGCGGCTGCTGACGTCGCAAGTCAAGAAGCCATTCAGCAAGTGGGTCTCGCTGTCATCGTCCGAGCGATTGTGATCCAGATTGACATCGCGAATCGAAACGACTCGATCTCCCATCGCTGGCGACTTAAAGTTGACCTGCGAGTTTCGGATCTTGATGGGGCCTTCCAATGGCGTAGCTTCGGGATCCTGTAGTGCTTCCAGCAATTGTTGAACGTTGAGCTGGCCGTCTGAATCGGCACTGACGTTCAGTTCGGCTTGATCGACGATCAAACTGTCGACACTTGGTCGGCCTTCCAGGATATCAGCCAATTGAAACGTGGAGTTGACAGTGACCTGTTGGCAAAAGACAACGTCTTGCTCGCTGGTCGTGTCGATAAACTGCAGGCCGCTCAGTCGCAACCCTTTGCCTTCAGTCCAGCGAGCGTCCTTGATTTGAGCTTCAAAGGCACTGCCTGCCAGGCGACGGTTAATTTCGACTTCGATTCGCCCACGCAATTCGTTGTGTATCGTCTTCTTCAGATACGTGACGCCAAGCGCCGCGGCCATCAACAGAAAACAGATCGCGATGACGAAGCCGCGGAAATGCGCGAAGCCCAAACGCCAGCAGCATTCCTTGTGTTCCGTCAGTTCAATTGATTCCATCGGTGACGACAAATCAGACTTCCATGTCATGACTTTGAGGGCAGGGGAATTTGGAGTGCCACCTTACTGGACTGAACGATGATTCGTAATAGAAATCAGGCAAATTACCGCCTGATTGGTTGCTAGCAACTCGTCCGGTTTCGGCTAAATTGGTGTGGAAACCAACGGCCAAAAGCACACGCACAGTGCCAACCCACCAGAAACATTTCAAAATCGAGGAATCGATGACCGACTCGACGAAACATTTAACGGAATCCGACAAGCAGAAACTCTTCTGGGCCAGTTTTTTGGCTCTGACCGCGGCGGGCGTCGGGTTCGTGTTTCGAGTGATGATTCCGGACATGTGGGTTGATAATTTCCAAATCACGAAGGCTGATGTTGGCGCGCTGACCGGAGCCGCGTTGTGGCCTATCGCGATCACGATGATTTTGTTCAGCCTGTTGGTCGACAAGATTGGCTACAAAGTCTCGATGTTTTTGCCTTCGTGCTACAGGCAATTTCGGTTGTGCTGACGTACACGGCGAAAGACGTGACGACGATGTGGTACGCCTGTTTCTTTGCTGGTTTGGGCCATGGTGTGGTCGAGGCGGTGATCAATCCGTTGTGTGCCTCGATTTATCGAGACAGCAAAAGCAAGATGCTGAACATCCTTCATGCATCTTGGCCAGCGGGAATTGTGCTGGGCGGAATCTTTTACTTGCTGTTGGTCAATACGGATGCCGATCCCGGATGGGGAGATGTGAAGTGGGTTTTCTGGTTCATGTTGGTTCCGGTTTTGGCTTACGGAATTCTGTTCTTGATGTGCTCAAGATTTCCGGTGGATGAGCGTGTCGAAGCCAATGTGCCGATGAAAGAAATGCTGCGGGAATTCGGTGGCTTAGGAGCATTCCTGGCCAGCACCTTCCTGATTTATGAGTTCATTGGCCAGTTGGGCTTGAACGAAACGATCGACGGAATTGGTTTGGGCAGCAATGGAAAGTTGTATGTCTGTTTGGCAGCTGGCGCGTTGATCGGTACCGCTGTCGGTTTTACGGTTGGCTCGCGTGGAAAGATATTGTTCTTCGTTTTGTGTCTGATCATGATTCCGTTGGCTACTGCTGAATTGGCAACGGACGCCTGGATTCAATCGCTGATGAAACCAATTCTGGGTACGACGGCGGCTGGTTGGGCGATCGTGTTGTCTGCCGCAATCATGATGACCTTGCGATTCTTTGCCGGAATTCCGCTGAAAGTGATGAGCCCACCGGTGTTGTTGCTGGTCAGTTCACTATTTTCGATCGCCGGTTTGTACGCGATGTCCGTTTCGACTGGCTGGCTGATCTTCATCGCCTTCGTGCTTTATGCGATCGGGCAAACTTTTTATTGGCCAACCATGCTTGGCTTCGTTTCCGAGCAGTTCCCGAAAGGCGGCGCGATGACGCTGAATACGGTCTCAGCGATGGGATTGTTAACTGTTGGAATCTTCGGTTTTCCATTTCTGGGTGCCGTTCAGGATCACTACAACACGCAAACGGTCATTACGCAGCAAGCCGACAAGTTCAACGAAGTGAAAACGGACAAGGTAACGTTCCAGGACACAACGGATCCCGAAAAGCCGGTCGACAAGGCTATTTACGAGGCCAAAAACTTCTTCGGCGTTAATTACGAATCAGTGAATCGTGAAGAGTTTGTAAAACTACTACCGGAAGAAGCAAAGGAGAAGTTGGAGGAGAGTTTGAAGTCGACTTCCCAAAGTAGCTTGAAGGTCGCAGCCGTCTTGCCATTGATTATGGCGATTTCGTTCTTGATGATCATCATCTATTACAAATCGATTGGCGGTTACAAGCCGGTGATTCTTGCCGATGAGATGAAGGGCAAGAAATAGCGATTTAGTTGGCCCGTCGTAATTATTGGCGTGGAATTTCCGAGCCACCGTTAGAAAAGCGAATGTGCGAACCATCCCGGGCGACGGAAACGTTGCCCGGGAATTGATGCTGGTTGATGTCGTCGCTGTTTTCAGCG
>CAZPOL010000158.1:2787-5867 GCA_964588195.1 uncultured Pirellulaceae bacterium
TGATTGCGTGTGAATTGGTGGCTGGCATTCGTTTCGTCCTCGCGATAATCCTGTCGCAAGGCTTCCAGTTCACTCAGGATTTCCTCGCGTGTATATCGCAGCAGCGGCCGGACGACAGTAATCGATTCGGTCAGCGGGCGGTGTTGCGGGATGCCTTTTAGTCCATCGATGCCGGTGCCTCGCAAGATTCGAAACAGTACGGTTTCGACCTGGTCATTTTGATTGTGCCCGGTCGCCACGTATCGAGCACCACAACGGGACGCGACTTTTGTAATTGCCGCGTAACGCAGATCTCGCAGACTGGATTCCAGGCCTTTTCCGTGGTTGCTGGATTCCAATTGCGGTTCGACTGTTTCAAATTCGCTGTTGACCTCCAGCACACGACAAAGGTTTTCAACGAATTGGCGATCTTGATCGCTGGCCTTGCCACGAAGTTGGTGGTTCACGTGGACAGCGACCAGTTTTCCATCACCGGAATGCGTTTTGTGCCAGTGGTGCAGGGCACGCAGTAGAAAGACGCTGTCCGCACCACCCGAGACGGCAACCGCGACGGTTAGATCGCGTACCAGTTTGCCGCTCAATTCACGGGCAATCTTGTCAAGCAGGGCGGAATCGGACATGTGAGACTTGTACAGCGTTGTTCGGTTGGTAGTAAGTGACAGATGCTTTTGATACAATCGACGGTTGTCAGGCATGCCTGACCAAAAACGTCATAACTGAAATACGTTATCTACGGCAGTTTGTCAGGATAGCGGCACTACATCAACAACTGAGGCTGCAAATTTGCGGTTACGAAAGTTGGATCAGTTTCTGGCGTACAGTTGCTCCCCGGGCGATGCCCGGTATCCAAATCATCATCCTGAATTTGAATTTGCACGCCATGCAATTCCTGATACTTATTCTTACCTTTATTCAACGCATGGTGCTCGGATGCCGAGTCGTAAGTGAATTGCGATTCGTTACCCAAACGATTGACGGTATTAAGATTTTCTTCCACAAGGTTTCTTCTTTCCTTGAGCTCCCCGAGCTGTGGCGACGGCAATTGCTGTGGCATCCCGTTCGCGTTCGAGTGAACAGGATTGAGCGATTCCGGAAAATACATAATCACAATTACCTGGACATTCGGCCGCCCGATTGGTCCTGAGTCGGTTTGCTATTCAATTCGAACGATGAACGCAGTGCAACGGTACCCGCTGAATCTGACGGTTTCGTTCCGGACTGGTTCTGAATGACTCGCTCATTCGAATAAGTCTGTTTCCGCGATTGCCGCCCATAAGAATACGGCATTCCGATGGACTCTGTTTCTCTAATAACTGGCGGAGGGGTTGGCTTGGCGATTGCGCTATTGCTGTCCTTTCTGTACCAACGTTTTTCAACCAACAACGCCAAAGCCAAGGCGGATCTGATCATCAATGACGCCGAGCGTCAGGCTGAGACCAGGATCAAGGAAGCCGGGCTGACGATCAAGGAAAATGAATTGGCGGCCAAGGAAAAGGCAGAGTTGGAATTCAACCAAATCCGGGACGGCCTCCGCGACGAAGAACGCACGCTGGACAAGGAAAAGAACAAGCACCAACAATCGGTTCAGGATCTGAAGAAGCAGGAGAGCTTTGTCGAGCAGACTCAGAATCGCCTGACGGCAAAACTGGAGAGTGCAACTCTGCGTGAAAAGGAGCTGACCGACATCCTGGAGAAACAGCGTCAGCAACTGCATCAGATCACCGGGCTGTCGGTGCAAGACGCTGAACAACGTCTGCTGGAAGTTACCGAAGATCACCTCGGTCGCGAAGTCGGCGCTCGGATTCTAAAACACGAAAAGATGCTGGAAGAAACCTGCGAGGAAAAATCTCGCGAGATGCTGTTGCTGACCATGCAACGCTTCGCCGCCTCGTACACCTCGGAATCGACTACCAGCAGCGTGGACATACCCAACGACGAAATGAAGGGACGAATTATCGGTCGCGAAGGCCGTAACATTCGGGCCTTCGAAAAAGAAACCGGAATCGACGTCATTATCGACGACACGCCGGGCGTCGTGATCGTCAGCGGTTTTGACCCCGTTCGCCGCGAAGTCGCGCGGCAATCTTTGGATAAGTTGATTAACGACGGACGTATTCACCCTTCAAGGATCGAAGAGGTCGTGGCCGAGACCCGGAAAGAACTGGACAAGTTCATCAAGACGAAGGGTAAAGAAGCCGTCCACGAGTTGAATCTTCACAACGTTCACGATCGAGTCGTCGAGTACCTGGGACGTCTGCATTTTCGAACCAGTTATAGCCAAAACGTACTCGGCCATAGCAAGGAAGTCGCGTTTCTGTCGGGTATGATCGCGGAAATGATTGGCATGGATCCCGATATCGCTCGCCGCTGTGGCTTGCTGCACGACATTGGCAAGGCGGCGGATCATGAACGAGAAGGTGGGCATCCGCAGATCGGTGCTGAGATTCTGAAACAGTTCAATGAGAAATCGGACGTCGTTCACGCAGCTTTGGGGCATCACGATCAAATTGTGATCGAGCATCCATATACGGTGATCGTTGCCACCGCGGATGCTTGTAGTGCATCCAGACCCGGTGCGCGGCGCGAGTCGCTGGAACGTTACATTAAGCGGATGGAAGAGCTGGAAACCATTGCTCGTGAATTCAAGGGCGTGAAGCAAGCGTTTGCGATTCAGGCCGGGCGTGAATTGCGAGTCATGGTCGGTGCAAAGGAATCGGATGATGCGACGGCGGCCAACATTTGTCGCAAGATCGCCAACGAATTCGAAAAGCGGTTGCAGTACCCAGGCGAAATCAAGGTGACCGTAATCCGTGAATCACGGTTTATGGAAATCGCCAAATAGAGGCGACTCAACGACCGACCCCTTCAGCCAACCCGTTCGGCTGGACGCAAGTGACAAACTCAGACGAACAACCAAGTCAAATCAATCAAATTAGAAAGTGACACGCCAACGTGCGAATACTCTTTATCGGTGACATCGTAGGCAAGCCTGGTGTCGAAATTGTTCAGCAGGCAGTACCCGGCCTGCGACGCTCGGAATCAATTGACCTGGTCATCGCCAACGGCGAAAACTCGGATTC
>CAZPOL010000158.1:5967-8751 GCA_964588195.1 uncultured Pirellulaceae bacterium
GTCTGGAACAGCTCGAATAAAACCACTCGCTTGCGCGTCGTGCTCGTATTTCTGCGACCGTCACGCACCAATACCAGCACGAAGCGCAAGCGAGAGGTTCCGCCTGGACAACAAACACAAAAAAACCCCGGCCAAACGATTGGTCGGGGTTTTGTGTACTTGTTCGAATCTGCCGCCAGCGATTAACGCTTGGAGAATTGAGTTCCGCGACGGGCACCGTGAAGGCCGGGCTTCTTACGCTCTTTCATTCGCGAATCGCGAGTCAAGAAGCCTCCGTCACGTAGCACCTGGAACAGCTCACTGTCGTAGCTGATCAAAGCACGGGCAAGACCCATACGGCAAGCACCTGCTTGACCCGTTGTGCCGCCGCCTTTGACGGTAACCAGAACATCCAGGCTATCGGTACGCTCGACGGCTTCCAACGTTTGAATCACGGCTTTGCGATCCTGAACGTTCGGGAAGAATTCTTCAATCGGCTTTTGATTGATCACGATCTTGCCTGATCCCTCACGCAAACGTACGCGAGCGACAGAAGACTTGCGACGCCCAGTTCCGATGGCATCGCCGGTTCGTTTATCTTTTTTGACCAATGACATTTCGTTTTATCTGTTTCGGGTTTGAATTTGATTTAGTGGCGACTGAGTGAAGCTTAATTGCGGGCGGCGATTTCCATTGGCTCAGGATTCTGAGCAGTATGTGGGTGATCGCTGCCGGCGTAAATCTTCAACTTGCCAAGCATCGCTCGGCCAATTTTGTTTTTAGGCAGCATACGGCGAACGGCTTCACGCAGGATTTGCTCAGGCCGACGTTCCAGCCGAGTCTTTGCTGTTTCACTTCGCAGACCGGGATATCCTGTGTACCAGGTGTACGTTTTTTGTTCCCATTTCTTGCCTGTGAAGACAACCTTTTCCGCGTTGATCACAACGACAAAATCGCCAGTGTCCACGTGAGGGGTGTAGGTGGGGCGGTGCTTGCCCATCAGAACGACGGCGATCTCGGATGCCATTCTTCCAACGATCTGTTCGTTGGCGTCAACCAGCCACCACTTCTTATCAAGTTCACCTGTTTTTGCGACGTATGTCTTTGTACCGGCCACCGGTCCACTCTCCCGTTTGTACGTTCCGTCTTTGGAAATAAAACAGCCCCATCCATCGGGGCCGTGAAGCTGTCAAATGCAGCTAACCAATTTATCGATTAAGGATTTTTGCCACAAGGTCCGACGTGCCGTAATTGCCGGGTATTTCAGTACTTATTTGGCTCCCAGGTCGACCGGTCAATCGACTGGTCAAAAAAGCGGTTAAATCGTTATCAAACGACTCCGCCATACAACCCAAGCCAAAGCCAGACGGATCGGCGCGAAAAGCTTAATTTGTATCGATTAAGGGCGGCTTGTGGGTCGACGATTACTTTGCTGGTCATGGAAGATTTCAGGCAAATGGTGATTATCGACCTCCATTGGATGGTTGGCGAGCCCTCACACCCTTTCCTCCCCACCCCAAAAACCTGCTAATGACCAATACAACGACTTACGGCACCGTCACAGGTGGCGTGGGGCACTTAAAGCTGCACGCAGCCGTGCCGCCACCATGCCCTTTCCGCGCCTCAACATTGTCTCAATTCAGTTCCTTCGCGTCTCTGAACAGAGCGTTTCAGCAGGCGACCGGATGGGAACTCGACTACACGGAATTAACCGGCAGTTACCGGCAACGTGTGCGTTTGAACGATCCAAGCTTTCCAGCCCTGGGTAAACTCTCGATCACCGATTTGTCATCGATCTTGCCGCCCGGGCTGCCGGCCGTCAGCCGAATTTACTGCGAAAAACTGTTGGATGAGTTCAATCAGGTGCTGGCCGAGCTGGCCGTATGTCGCCAGACGATCTATCGGCAAGCCAGCGGATCGGTCGATTCCATGGCGGCGGATTCGCTTCCTGCGATCGAATCAAATACGAAACAACCTAGTACGAAACAAGAAGCCACCAAGGCTAACGTGATTTCGATGGCCGGCGAACCGCTGATCGGTCTGGACGACAATCCGTCATTGCTGGCTCACAATTTTGCGTTCAACCAGTTGGCTCGCAGCCCGGATCGAGCGGCCTGTGATTGGTTCGTCGATGCCGGCGGAGTCGCCCGATTTCTGGTGATCCACTGCGGAAATGACCAGACGACCAGTGCTCGCGAGTTGTTGACGGCCCGAGCGACTTTTCAATCCGAGTGTCGTCACGGCGTCACCAATCTGGCGGCATACCAAGCCATTCACGAAGCGGTCGAGTGCTTTTTCGACGGTTCGCAAACGTTGTCGATTTTAATTGGCACCCTGAATCCACTGACCGGCGACATCGCTTTTGTCGGGGACCAGCCGTTTCGCTTGTCGACGACGATGTCTGAAGGTTGTCATGAATCCGCCAAGCCCGACCAGCAGTCCTCGATTCATTTGACTCAGCGACAGCATTTGACGGTGACGTATTGGCCGGAGACATTTGATGAAGATCAACTGGAGCAAGCGACCGAATGGAATCTGCAGATGCTGAGAGCCGTTCGTGACGTGTTACCGGCTGATCTCGTCAAGCAGTACGAAAAGTGCATTCAGAAAGCGATTCCCTCGCTGCCCGCCCGGCCGCACGTTGCTTTTGCAGTATCCAGGCATTGAGTTTCCCCGGATCGACTTGACGATCGGCCGCCGTTTCCTAGACTTGACGTTTGATAAATCCAGGTGCGCGGGCGTGGCGGAACTGGCAGACGCGCTAGGTTGAGGGCCTAGTGGGAGATAATCCCGTGGAGGTTCGAA
>CAZPOL010000159.1:0-1915 GCA_964588195.1 uncultured Pirellulaceae bacterium
CGAACGTACCGGTCAGGCTTAACGCAAACACCGTCGTCAGAAGCGGGAACAGAACCGAACGGTTTATCGAGAAGGTTTTCATCATTATCAGGGGTGATGAGTACTGAACAGCGTGTGGATGAACCGGCAGTATAATCCTTTTCGACAGACCGCGACAGGAAAAGCACGTTGCAGCAAGGCGTTAATGTCGATTCCCCATTCAATGCGGTCATCGCGAAAACTGATTCTTGTCTGGAGTAGAACCGCGGCAACACTACAGCAGAGATTAGTGAAGATCAGTGCCGATTAGTGTTCCTTCCTCACTGGGGTCACTCGAGTCCCCCGAGTCACTCAGACCAGGTTGATGGGATGGCCGCTTAGAAAGGCCTCGATGTTCTCAGCCGTTGTTTTCATGAGTCGTTGTCGCGCTTCGACCGTTGCCCAGGCATTGTGCGGCGTGATCATGCAATTGGGTACGGTTAACAGCGGGTTGTCGTTGTTAATTGGTTCGGTGGATACGACATCCAGACAAGCGCCGGCGATTCGGTGACTCTTCAAAGCGGCCGCCAGGTCATCTTCGTTCACCAGTCCGCCCCGTGATGTATTGATCAAGGTGGCCGAGGGCTTCATCAACTCAATCAGCTCCTTATCAACGAAGCCAGCGTTTTCGTCAGTCAGCGGGCAATGCAGTGACACAAAATCGGACTCGCGAAAAATCTGTTCCAACGGGCACCAGTCAAACCGTAAGTAATCCAGGCGAGTCTTGCGGGTCAGCGTCGGGTTAAAGGCCAGCACGTTCATACCGAAAGCCGCCGCCAGCTCGCAAACCCGTTTGCCAATCCGGCCATAGCCGACGACGCCGAGCGTTTGTCCGGTAAGTTCACGCAACGGGCTCAACCAAAAACTGAAGTCCTTTTGAGCCTCCCATTGATGCGAGTACACCGCGGTGCTGTGTTCGAATGGGCGATGCAACATGGAAAGCATCATGGCCATTACATGTTGAGCGACTGAATCGGTGCTGTACTCGGGGACGTTCGACACCGGAATGTTGTGGCTGGCCGCCGCCGACAGATCGACGACGTTGGTCCCCGTTGCCATGACGCCGATGTATTTCAGGTTTGGCAAGCTGCCAATCGTGGCCGCCGTTAATGGCGTCTTGTTGGTCAACAGGATATCGGCATCGATACTGCGATTCAGGATTTCGTCGTCCGACGTTCTGTCGAAGACCGTCAAACTGCCAAGCGATTCGACCGCTGTCCAGGCATTGTCACCCGGGTTCAATGTGTACCCGTCAAGCACCGTGATATTCATTTCCGTTGCTGCTCTTTCTCATAGACTTCTTGTCATGGGAAGGGCCCCGCCAAAGGCCACCTCATCCGCCGGGCGAAAAAATCACCAAAGCAATTCAATCATCGATCGAATCAATACGGAATAGACGTAATGCGTTTTCCGTGGTGTTTTTCGCAAATTCGTCGGCAGGTGTGCCACGCGCATCCGCTATACACCGCAAGGTGTGTTTAATCAGCGCAGGCGTATTGGGGCGTTGGCTTCGATGGGGGTGGGGCGACAGGAAGGGCGCGTCGGTCTCGATCAATATTCGATCGTCCGGAATACTGGCCGCAATCGCTCGCAAGTCGTCATTCTTTTTGAAAGTTACCATGCCTCCAAAGCTGATGTACATCCCCCAGTCCAGACACTGTTGAGCCGCCTGTTTCGACCCGCAAAACGAGTGCATCACGCCATTCAGCTGCCCCGAATCGTCGAGAGCGGATTCCAGCGTCTCCATCATCCGGGTCTCGCAATCTCGCATGTGAACGATAAACGGTAACCCGCTGGCGTGTGACAATTCGATGTGACGCAAGAAGTATTCCAGTTGCGTTTCCATCGGACAGTCGTCCCAATAGCCGTCCAATCCGGTTTCGCCGATCGCCACGAC
>CAZPOL010000159.1:2015-8741 GCA_964588195.1 uncultured Pirellulaceae bacterium
CGCGACGGCGTTATTTCTTGCTGGTGGCCAATTCGAAAGACTCTTGTCCAATCGGCCTGGCGACGGGTAAGCGATTGGGGAATCCGCCGGTCAACGTGTGCCAGAATTCGACTGCCGACTCGCCGTACTGCCAGCAGAGAAAAACCGTTTGGCCCAATTGTTCGTGCGGGAAATCGACCAGGCCCATCGCCGGACCTTCGGGTTCGATTCCCAATTCCAGCAACTCGTCGTGATTGCGAGCCAGTTCGTCTTCGGCTTGATGAAGCTCGTTTTCCAGGCCGTGGATTTCGTTGGCAAACATGTTCAACAATTCCTCGCCACCTCGGCGAATAAACTTCAGACGAAATCGCAAGTGGCGAACCCTTCTTTCCATCCGCATCACGTCGCGGACGATCGGTTCGATCAACGGCAACGCCGCATTGGCTTGCTCGACGGTATAAGTTCGATCGATTCTGGGAGGGTCAGGAAGTAGCACGACTTACTCGTTATGTCAGTCGGGAGACGTGGCACCCGAAGTGAACGGCAACATCCGTGTCATGGTCTGTAACGCATGAACCTTTGGCGACGGAATTGGTCTTTCTGATGGCAAACAGGCAACTTCAACACGCTCGAATTCCGAGGCTGCGGTTGCACAGACGCCATCCGCCAAGGCGAAATTCCAGGCGAGAATCCAGGAACCTGGGCTCCGTCTGGCTCAGTCCTGCCCGAATGTCCGATTCCGTCGGTGTCCATTTTGCAGTAGTGAGCAGAAAATACCAGATCTTTCGGGCTCGGTTGTCCGTCAAAACGGGTGGTTGTTGTGGTTAATTTAACGGATGGTTGACCTAAGGTATTTGGCTGAAACAACTTGCGATTTTGGAGGTAGTGTAGATGTGGTTCTTGCTTGGTTGCGAAACCACAGGAACAGCTGAGAAAATCGTCGATTTGAATACGTTCAGAGTCGGTTTGGGCCGCTTTTCGTTGACTATTACAGCGGCCTACGTAAAGTGAAGCATAGAGTTATTGCGATTTGTCAACCCCCCGCCGCTCGGTTAGCGGATTGACGTTGGCAAACTATTTGCGTTGCAGGTTCTCAAGCAGAGATCCTCGGGCACAAAGGAATGAAAATGTTAGTTCTTTCAAGAAAGAAGAACGAGAGTATTGTTATCAACGACGATATCACGATCGTAGTGGTCGAGATCCGTGGTGACAAAGTACGACTCGGCGTGGAGGCTCCCAAAGAGGTGCCGGTCCATCGCCGTGAGGTCTATGACGCGATCAAGCAGGCCGAATCGGCCGCTCCTGAATCGACCAGTCGGCCTGAATCGTGTGAGGAGCCCGGCTAGCCCGCCGCGCCCTGCACATCGACGAGATCAAAGGCCGCATTCCAGCGGATTTCTTGCCGGTCAGGCCCGTTTTCGTGATTGGGCTCGGTTTTCGCAATTTGATAGGTCGGTCGGAAGTGCGATCTTGTTGGGCTGAAAATCGGCAGAATCAGGGTCCCTGAATTCTCGGTATAGTCACACTTGACTTTCGCCGATACTAGCAAGTACCTTATGCAATCCGTTCGGCACCCGCCGTACGACCAAACACAAGTGACCTGGCCCCTTCGTCTAGCGGTCTAGGACTCCGCCCTTTCACGGCGGCAACACGGGTTCGAGTCCCGTAGGGGTCACTAAATGCTTCTCCAAACCCTGCAATGCTCCCATTGCAGGGTTTTTTCTTTCCTGTTCCTCCCAGTTCCTCGGCAAACTGTTGTCGGATTTGTTGTCAGCGCGGCAAGTGTATTGAACCGGTTCAATTTTCTAGCTGCTGGCGAGCTTTCGAAAGATATTCGCGAACGCGAACCTGTTGTTCAGGTGTTAATTCGCTGACTGCGCTAACGATGTGTCGCATGGCGATCGCCGTGTTGCGAACGTGGCCGGCCAACTCGGCCATTGCCAAACTTGTGTGTTCCGTCTGGATCTGGATTGCTGCGGTTAGATCGCCAATCTTGATTACAGCATCCGCCGTTTTCTCTCCAGCATCGGCTTGCCGACGCAGGCTGTCGGATGTCGCGTCTGTTAATTTTGAGCCTAACTTCCAGATCGCCAAACCGACTCCCGTCAAAATGAAAATCAGTACAAACGCCAGAACTCCAAACTCAGCTGCCTTTTGCCAGGCCGTTTCAAGTTGCCCAAGAAAGATCTGGCTCTGAATTAGCGCATTGGAAAACATCGTTGGCCTCCATTCCCCTGACATCTCAACTTCGCACACCCCGCCTGGAATAACGTTGGCGATACCGCAGGCAGTTCAACGCATGGTTGGAATTTGGCACAAATTGTATTCGGGTACACGATCTGAAGTGAATACGGTTGAACCGTCCGCTCCACAAACATTGGCGCGAAAACACCATTGTTTAATTGGATTGGTTGGTTTGGTATAGCCAAGTCGGCAACAGGCAAGCTGCTGGTTGGCTGTAACTCAATGGATGGCTGAACCTCAACTGGCGGCAAATTGCAAACTCCGTTCTGGCAGCCGGTTTCGTTCGACGAAAATTCCAGCGGAAATTTGGTGACGGTTGGAATGAACCCCCAATCGACCGAGCCGCTCATTGAAAATCCCCAGTCTTGTGTTTGCTGCGTTTGCTGCAGAGGTTGCGTCTGTGGCGGTATGGCTTCTTGAGCGTAGCATTTACAGCCCGAGGTAATCGCCATGGCGATCGCCATTACGAGAAGTGTTACTGATTTACTTCGATTCGATTTCATTGTTTCAGTCCTTTTGAATGTGTGTTGTTCGGTTGTGCATCTTCGGCGGCAAGCCCTGCAGCAATTGCGATCACAAGATCGTGATACTGCTGAGTGTCGGAGGGTGGAGCGACTTTTATTTTGGAATCGAGTTCGGTCAGAAACGGATTCCAGTTCGTGCTGAAGTCCGTCCGTTCGACAAACACTGTCCGACGCACTTCGCCGATCAATGTTCTCGCCCGTTCTAACGACTCTCCTTGCATTTGGGCCGCAGCCAGTTTCAATCGCTCGGCGTACAACGCAGCGGTTGTTGGGTCACTACCGGGAGCGGCTTGCTCTCGTATCCAATTCGTGATCTCTGACCAGTCTCTGGTTGGTTCGTTGATCGGCGGCGGCGGTTCGTCCGTTGGCGGATTGGGACCATTGCCAACGCGGACACGATGTTTGACTTGGCGAAACCGTACAGAACCATCGTGCACACTTGCAGCAATCACCAGAACACTGGCCTCAGGCAAACAGCCCAACGAAAAGATCAGGCGATTGCCGACGATTTCGTAGTCCAGTGAGTCGGGTTCCACGATCCACAAAGCTGATTCATTTGGTTCCAGCTCTACGTCCAATCTCACCAGGTCGCAGGCATCCACAACTTCTGGTCCGTCGATTGTCAGCCGTTCCTGAGCGATTGCGTCTTGCCGGCTCAAAAGAACCAACAGCAAAAAGGCTATCGCAACGCATTCAAATTTTTTCATGACTCTTCTCAAAGTTTGTCTTACTAGACCTGTTGGTAAATATCCGCAGCTCAAATCCAGTCCGGCTCTTTCAGCCACTCCAGGATCTTGCCAATCAGTGGCTTGCCCAAGCCAAATCGTTGGTCCTTGCCCGGTTCGCCAGCGTCGTCAAAGAAGCCTCGCAGTTGAAAGAACTCTCGCCACGCATCGGCACCAACCAGGTCAGCGAACCCAACCAGGCGGCGTTTGTGAATCACCAACGCCATCAGTCCAGCAAAATGAGGCGTCGCCATACTGGTTCCGCTCATCGCGATGAATCCGCCTCGGTGCGAACAGCTGATAATCTCCTCGCCCGGAGTCGCCACGTCGATCTCGCGACCGCCCGACGAGAACGTGCTGATCCGGCCATCCTGTCGATACGATCCAACGCAAAATGTCTGCAGGTAGCGACCCGGGTATCCGATTGAGTTGCGACCTCGAAACCCTGAATTCCCGGCCGCTGCAACATCCAGTTGTACGCCCAGTTCGTAGGCTCGCTTGATCGCATCAACATCGGCTTGCGACCCTTGCGGGCTCCCTAACGACTCACTGATAACATCCGCGCCTTCCTTGGCCGCGATCACTCGGGCTTCATTGATCCAGCTGGTCGATCCGCTGCCTCGATCATCAAGGACCTTCATAACCATCAGCTCTGCTTCCGGAGCGCACCCAATGCCGTGTTGTCCTAAAACAGAACCAGCGCAATGAGTCCCGTGACCATTGCGATCGGCGACGTCCGATGTTCTTCGAGTCGTAAAGTTGCGGCTGAATACAGGCTGTGGAAGGTGCGAATGATCGACAATTCCTGTGTCATTAACTGAAACACGAACGCCCTTTCCGGTGATACCCATTTCCCAAATCGGATGAAAAACAGAATCAGGCATCGACCAAACAGGTGGAACGGTGGCAGACGCATAGACGCGATCGCGATGCACGATGTGATCTGGCGGAATGCCGACTCGACGTGGTTGAACCATGGGATTCTCCTGAACCTGAAAATGGACCGGGATTGTTATCGTTTCCAGCGAAGTGCCTTGTGTTCTTCCGTGCTCAAGCCACCGAGGAACAACTTGATGATTTCCATCAAGGCACCGCTCTCCCAAAGCCATTTGAAAAAGTCGATCAGTCGATCGAGGATCGGCACTTGCGACTCTTCATCCATAGCGATCACCGCCCCGCCTTGTTCGATAAATCGCTCCACGGAACCGATGTAGACCAGGTTTCTCAAGTCCCAGTCATCCAGCACCAACTGGGCCTGTTCTCGTTCCTGGTCGTTTCCAAACTTCTGCAATCTGCGGAGTTGTCGGTCAAAGGCACGTCGTTGAGTTCGTGATCTGAAGTTCATGTTTCTTTCCCTGGCAAAGGTTGAGGTTGCTGGTGATTGTCTTGCAAGTCGGGAATGACGTTGCTCACCAACCTATTCAGATGATTGACACTTTTTGCGACACGAAATCCCGCAGAAATTTGCCTGAAAACAGTATCAAAAAATCTTCTGGAAAGATCCACGAGAACGTTGACCGGACGTGTCACGACCACTGAACAAAATTACACATTCGATGGATCGGAGTTTTTCGAGTCGAGCATGGTAGCCGAAATAATTTTGACGAATTTGCCTGTCAAAGAATCAATCAATTCCCTGAATAGGTTGAAGGGGCAAGATCGCCCAAGCGCTCTCCCGATCCATTTGCAGTTAGACCCAAAACTGAAATATGCTTCACAGAATCTCCTCGAGCGAACCATGCGACCTGCGAACAGACCCGTTGGCCGCATTGCAACAACAACTTGAAAACGGTGATCTTGATGACCCTTCCTGCGACGAATTTTTGAAAGCCATCACAGAGGATCAAATCCTGCAAAAACAACTCCGACGCATGGTCGTCAAACGTCTTAAGTCCAGCAAGTTTCTATTACAGCAAACGGAAGACTTCATACAGGAAATACATTTGTTGTTTGCGCAACATTTACGACGGCGTCACGATCTGGGTTTCACGTCGGCCAAGGGAAAACTGCGCCCGTTTCTGGCTGCTTTGGGCAGAAACTTTTGTTTGCAAGTCATGGACAAGTCTCGCCAGCGCCGCACTCACAAACACGTGCAACTGAAGCACCGGAATCTGTCAGACGACAGTTGGCAACGTGAACGCTTTAACGCCGAGCTCCGTGAGCTGGTAGTTGCCATCCCCGAGCCGGCACGGACTTCCGTTCGCTTGTTTGTAAATGGAAACTCGGTCGCCGAAATCGCGCGACAACTCAATCTCTCCCAGCGGACGATCTATCGCCATCTGCATCGCGCCGTAAAAACTTTTCAATCGGTGCACAGCGGCAAAGAAAAACATTTTTGAAATTTGCTGCGTCAAAGAATGTGAGCAAACCCTGAATAGAAAGATGAATCAACTGACCGTTACCTTTGGAGTTCAAAACATGATCGCAAAAGCCAACAATGCAAAAGCAAACTCAACAAAAACCAAAACTGCAAAACCCACCGCCGCCAAAACCGGCAACAAGGCCGGAATGAATCTGACAACACAGCTGCCGGCTCGCAGTGCTGTTTGGGCGGCGCTTGAAAAAATCGCTGGTAAACAAAAGAACTCCGATGAAATCGCTGATGGTTCGCGGCACGTTGTGAACCTGGACATCGCCGGAATGATCGATGGCCAATTGTTCACTCAGTCGGTCGATTCGATTGTTTCCGTGGGACATCGGCAGACCCGTTCGTCCAGCGTAACACCGGCCGTGCCGGAACTGTTGGCCTATATCCTTGGCAAGCTGAATCGAGCGACCCGCGAACGGATTCTGGCTGATGCTCCAGTGGAGTTTGCTGCGAACGATTGCAATCTTCCGGCCACCGACGAAGGACTGGTCGAGCAAGTCAAACGAGTGCTGGCCCAACTTCGGCGGACTCGTACTGTGCAGGCTCGCGGTGCGATCAAGTGCGAATTCATGTTCAGCAGTTAAGCAGTTATCCCGGCAAGGTGGCCGCGTGTTGCTCGAGGGTCAGGTTTCCGCCGGGGAAACACTGACGAGCACCACGCGCCACCTTTTTCTTAAACCGCAGTCGTTCGTAGTGCCGCCTTTAGGCGGAATGAATACGAAACCGCCTGAAGGCGGGACTACGAACTTCATTTCTTGAAACACAAACCAAATCAACTGCGCGAAACGTACGCGCAGACTTCACTACCTCTCTTTTTTGGAGAAACAAACTCATGTCGACTCAGACTATTTATTTGTGTCAGAAATATCTTCTGTCACCGCATCGA
>CAZPOL010000160.1:0-8684 GCA_964588195.1 uncultured Pirellulaceae bacterium
GCCAATCACAAGAAACTGGTTGTCTTCCGTGGCGATGACTTCTATCTGATCGACGCGGCCGCTGGCCAGAAACTCGAAAAGAAATTCCAAACGGCGGGCATGAAGACTTCGGTTGATCCTCGCGAAGAGTGGAAACAGATTTTCATGGACGCGTGGCGTGTCGAACGCGACTTCTTCTACGACCCCAACATGCACGGCGTCGATTGGGAAGCCGTCCGCGATCACTACGCAAAAATGATCGACGATTGCACTTCTCGATCTGACCTTGGTTTCGTCATCGGTGAAATGATTTCCGAAATCAATGTGGGTCACGCCTACTATCGACCGGGACCTTCCGACAGCAATGCACCCAGCGAAAACGTTGGCCTGCTTGGATGCAGCTTTGCCGTCGAGTCCGACCGGTACAAGATCGACGAGATCTACGAAGGTGCCGACTGGGATACCGACGCCCGCAACCCGCTGCGAGATGTTGGAATCAAGGAAGGTCATTTCATTCTGGAAGTGAATGGTCTGGAACTAAAGACTGACCAGAACCCGTACGCTGCGTTTACCGGCATGGCGAACATGACCGTCACGTTGACCGTCAGCGAAGACGCGACTCTGGATGACGAAGACGAACGGATCGCCGTGAAACTGCTCGGCAGCGACAACAACTTGCGATTCCGCAGCTGGATCGAAAAGAACCGCAAGTACATTGATGAACGTACTGACGGAAAAGTCGGTTACATCTACGTCGTTAACACTGGTGTGCCGGGGCAAAACGATTTGTTCCGCCAATTCTATGGCCAGGCATCCAAGGAAGCGTTGATCATCGACGATCGCTGGAACGGAGGCGGTCAAATCCCGACTCGCTTTATCGAACTGCTGAATCGTCCGGTGACCAATTACTGGGCCAAACGTGATGGACGCGATTGGACCTGGCCGCCAGATTCTCATCAGGGTCCACAGTGCATGTTGATCAACGGCATGGCTGGTTCCGGTGGTGACATGTTCCCGTCGCTGTTCAAGCAAAACGGACTTGGCAAACTGGTCGGCATGAGAACCTGGGGTGGCTTGGTCGGAATCTCCGGCAACCCTCAGATGATCGATGGCTCCAGCGTCACTGCTCCGACCTTTGCCTATTACGACAAGGATGGAACATGGGGCATCGAAGGTCACGGCGTCGACCCGGATATCGAAGTCGTCGATGATCCAGCGAAGATGGTGGACGGAGCTGATCCACAACTGGACGCTGCGATCAAGTTGATGCTGGACGAAATCAAGTCGAACGGATACAAGGCTCCGGAACGCCCAGCCTATCCAGATCGCACGAAAATCGGCATCGCCGAAGAGGATAAGTAAGTCGTCCGATTCGTTTTTCAATTGAGTAAAACCAACGCCCTCGCAATCAGTTTTGTTTGCGAGGGCGTTTTTTTGTTCGCGGCTTGCGATTCGCCAAGCGTCCTACTCGATGGAAAAGTGTTCAGCGGCGGCCACCGCAACTTTCTCGCGAAAGATCTTCGAATTGTGCCGGATGTCGACCGGCAGTTGTTTCATCAGCATGACGCGAGTGATCTTTTGAGTCGTTTCGTGTTTCAGAAGCAGGCCTTCGACCTCGGCAACCAACCGCTGTCTCCGCTCTTCAGTCGCTGGCCAATGCTCTGGCCACGGCTCGACGGCGATTGCCGGGA
Organism: uncultured Pirellulaceae bacterium; assembly: GCA_964588195.1. GTDB lineage: Bacteria > Planctomycetota > Planctomycetia > Pirellulales > Pirellulaceae > CAJQPP01. The sequence goes on from CAZPOL010000160.1 coordinate 1,671, forward strand.
CCCGTTTATTCCCGGAGCCCATACCCACCAACGCCGATCGATAAATGGCCGGATGAGTATTAGCGATCGATTCGCAGGGCACCGTGAATAGCGTTTCATTGCCGATACAAACTCGCTGGCTCTTCCGCCCACAAAACCAGAATCGTTTTCGGTTGTCGAAGTAGCCGACGTCGCCCATCCGGTGCCAGAACTTGTCGCCGTCCTCGATCTTGGCCAACGCGTTGGCGTCGGTGCGTGTTACATACTGCCTGGTGACGACGGGGCCACTGACAATCAGCTCGCCGATCTCGCCATCCTGGACATCGCTGGCTTGATCCAGATTCGCAATCGGTTCGTCGGTGATCCCAATCAAACGCCACTCGATTTTTGAAAAGCGTCCGCCAACGCAAACGCCTTTGCCTTGATCCGTCGCCTTGCCCGTCTCGCCCAACACGGTCGAAGCCGAATTGCAGGCCACCGGCAATGCCTCGGTCGCACCGTACGGCGTATACATCTCGCCACCTTCGCCGATCACTTTTCTGACTCGTTGCAACACATGCGAAGGAACCGGTGCGCCGGCCGATAGAGCCCGTTTGATTGTCGGCAACGTTTTATTATTCTTCTCGCACCAACGACTAACCGTGTTCCACAACGCGGGTGAGCCGAACGCCTGGTCGGCCTGCCAGTGCTCGGCAGCGGCCAAAAACAACTCGGGCGAAATATCGGCGGGTCGAGTAAAGTCCATCTTTGGGAACACCGTCGTCTTGCCCATCGCGGAATTGAACAACGCGAACAACGGGAACCCGGAGACATCCGCGCCACCTGGTTGGATCTCGAAGTAGTCGCGGATCTCAATCGCTTGATTGATGAAGTTGCCATGGTTGTAAGCGACGCCTTTCGGCGGACCCGTGCTGCCGGACGTAAAAATGATCGCCGCTTCGTTGTCGTGGCCCTCAGTTCGATACTCGAATTGATCGCTGGCCGTCGTGCGGAACTTGTTGACACTGGTACAGCCCGGCCACCACTTTCCAATCACAAAGTTATTGCGAGCCAGCGGAAACTGCTTGCGAAAAATCATGCGGGCAATGTGCGCCTTTGGGATTCCAACAATGCTGACCGGCTTGGACTCAGAAAGACATCGCACCAGATTATCGCGACCGATACCTGGATCGACCAAAATAATCACGGCCCCGGTTTTCAACAGCGCGAAAACGATCGAGACAAAATCAATGCCGGGCGGCACCAACATCGCCACTCGTTGCCCCGGCCGGATCCCTGATGCCAGAAAACCGTTGGCCAATCGATTCGTATCGCGTTCCATCTGGCCGTAAGTAATATGCTTCCAACCACGACCGTCCGGCTCGGCGATCGCCGGATGATCCGGCCAGTTTGCGGCGGCTCTGGTCAAAAGCTGTCCGACATTCAACAGAGCAGAATCCGCCACAGAGTTGTCCGAATTGCATGAACTGTCTGAATTTTCTGAAGAAGAATTACTCAAGGTTACGCCGGTCGCCTTTGCGTGTGATGTGTGCATAGCCCTGCAGGGACGCTGCAGGATCGCTGCCGGATTATAATCAGATGTTGCGATTCGCTGATAGCGTCTGCAAATTTCTGATTGTCGCCACTAATGAATTGCAACTCCCTGGAATTTTCATTCCTCAATTTGATCGATCGGCAAACAGCTTTGATATACAATCCAGGTACTCTTGCGAACCAAAAAAACAGCCCGATCTTCGATCGAAAAGGATTCTGGAATGCGATTCGTTTCATGTGCTACGTTGGCTTTGTTAATTCTGCTTTCGTCCACAGCCGTCGGTGTCGGACAAGAGGGTGAATTCCGCACACTCGAATTCCCGGAAGACCGTTCACTGGGAATGCTCTACAGCGGACAAAAATCCGACACACCGTTTTCCGACCTCAAATTGTTCGGTAATGAGTTAACGGAATTGGGTCCTGCGCAAGGCTCCGTACAGGTTCCGGCAAACGGATTCATTCGACTGGATGCATCACTGGAGGCCTGTCGCGACCTCAGTCCGTTGAAGAAAATTCCCTCCGACGGATTGCACTTTCTGTACTTCAATATTCGGGCACCGATCGAAGGGCAACTGCAACACATAAGTCATCTGACAGAACTGCGAGTTCTTCACCTGCGTGGCTGCCCCGTCACTGACGAAGAGATTCTGAATATCGCCAATCTTACGAAGTTGGAGTCCCTGCAATGTTCGGCCTATGGCCACACGGATCAGGGTTACGGAATCACGGATGAATCAATGAAGATTTTTGGCAAGTTCACCAAGTTGAAAGTACTAACCCTGCGAAGCAACCCGATAACGGACATTGGCCTGGAATCGTTGGCCACCTGCAATGAACTGGAAACTCTGCAAATGGCGGGCAGCAAGGTAACCGGCAAAGGCTTGAACACCCTGTACATGGTGCCGAACCTGAAGAATCTGTCGTTTGGCGTTTACGATGAGGGAGCACCAATCGATGACGAAGGCCTGAAAACGCTTGGTGAATTGACACAAATTGAACACCTGAATCTAACCGCCTCAAACATTACCGATGAAGGCTTCAAGCATCTTGCGAAACTGGAAAATCTGCAAACGCTGACTTTGGACAATACGGAGATCACTGACGACGCACTGCAGGCCCTGTCGGATTTGCAGCACCTGAAAAACATCCGGTTTTACCGCGACAAGGGTGCTGGACTGGGTGACGTTGCAGCAGAACATCTATCCAGTTGTCCTGAACTCCAAACAGTTACAACGCACTGGAACTTGACCAGCGCAGGCATCGAACACTTGTCGAATTGCAAAAGCCTGCAGTCGATCGAATTCACCGACACGCTGACGGACGCCGACATGCCACAAATTGCCAAAATGACTGGCCTGAAACGGATCGGGTTCCAGAATTGCCCAATTACAGACGCTGGGCTCGCACACTTGAATACGCTGGTCAACATCGAACAATTCGGATTGCATGGAACGAAGGCATCCACCGACTGCCTGGAAACGCTCGTTTATTTTCCCAAGCTGAAGATTCTGCGACTTGGGCTTGAGCAAAACGGTGACGCCCCGTCTTACTGGCCGGGCGAACACTGGAACAAACTCGGGTCGTTGAAAGACCTTGAGATTCTGATGTTGGACGGTCTATTGCTGGATGATCGCCACTGGTCTGTGCTTTCCGAATTAACCAAACTGACGAGTCTGGAATTGAGAAGACATCCTGGTTTTTTACCTCTTTCATCCGGATTTGTCTCCAACATCTCCGGCCTGAAAAATTTAAACTCATTGCGGCTTGGTTTTTGCGACTTCACGCCAGACGATTTCGACAAGCTTGGAAACATCGAATCACTTCAGTATCTTACGATCACTGGCGCAATTGACCAGGACAAACTCAATCGACTCGCGGGCTTGCCATCCTTGCGGATACTCCAAATGTATACCAGCGAAGAAATCCCTGAAGCCGCGATTGAAGACTTCAAACGCAGTTGCAAAGCACTTCAAACCGTTACAATTCGGAACAGCCCTGGATCCGCCAGCCTGACGCAATTGGAAAATGGCATCGTTGTGGAAAGCACGCCGGAATTGCTGGAGGGTTTGACGGAATTACTGGACAAGACGCCACCAAAACTGACAGGAGAACCTCCGACTGGCGAGTTCAACTTGTCACAATACGAAGGGAAGGTCGTGGTCGTGCATTTCTGGAAAGCCTTGTCACTTGGGCGAGAACCGCGGCCCGACGAATTGCACGTCAAAAAGGTTATGGCGAAGTTCGCAGATCGAGATGTTCAAGTCGTTGGAGTCCATGTCACCGCAGGTGCCGAGGGCATGGAGCAATTCATCACGGAACAGGATATTGATTGGCCTTGCTTTGCCGACCAAGACAACAAGTCATCGGAGCTCTGGAAAAACTACCGCAACCAACGCAACCGTCTGTATTTGATTGACCGCGAAGGGAAATTACAAATGGCTCATGTCTATTTGGGTGACCTGGAAAATGCAGTCGAGATGATGTTGGATGCGGACGAGAACCCAAAGGACTCGGATAAGTAGAGTCTTGCCCAAGGCTCTACGTCGCGATGGTGGGTAGAAGCCCGCCGCCTCTACTCGCCGTCGACTGGCGCGAATAGTTTACTCTCCGGCCCGACGCATAGCGTCATGTTTTCGAACAGCGGGTACTTTTCGGCGACGGCGTTAACCTGATCCAACGTCACGCCTTCGTACATCGTGGCGATTTCGGCAGGCGACTTGAACGGCTGCTTCTTTAACCACTGGGAACCCACCGAGAACATTCGGCTCTCTGTCCGTTCGCTGGACAAGATGATGTGCGAGGCGATTTTTCGTTTCGCCTGATCCAACTCTTTCTGCGAGATCGGCTGAGCCAGCACTTGCTGTTGCAGACGACGCATCCGATTCAGATTGTCTTGTGCTTGATCCGGTGCACAACACACAAACGTCAAAACCAGGCCGGCACCGTCGTACTCGTAGTTGCCCATCCCGGCCGAATCGGCACGCCCCGAATCCAGGAACTCCCAGTACATGCGGCTGCCACTGTCGTCGCCAAGGATCGTCGTCAGCACGCGAGTCGGAAAGCGATCTTCGTCGTGACTGTGTGGCCCCTTGGCCAACTGGATTAGATATTGCTGAGTCGATTCGGGTTTGTGCATCGTCACGAAACCGGTCCTCGGCGAGGCGGGCAGCGGATCTCGCCTGGCTTCGAAGTTCTCCCAACCGCCACAGAATTTTTCGCAGTCTGCAACCAGCTTTTCAAAGTCAACATTGCCTGCTGCGGCCAGCGAGATGTTGGCTGGCGAGTAACGGCGCTGGAAGTATTCATGCATCCGATCCGGAGTCAAACCGGCCACGGTTTCTTCCGTTCCCAAAACGCTCTGGCCCAGCGGATGATCACCAAAGTACTCGGACATGATACGTTCGTGACCGCCATAGGGAGGCTGGTCGTCGTACATCTTGATTTCTTCGATGATCACCTTCTTTTCGGTTTCGAAATCATCTTCACGCAGCGAAGGACGCATGATATCCGAAAGCACCTCGACGACCTTGCTCTGGAAGTCTGGCAGAACGGTGGCGTGGTAAATCGTGCTCTCCTCACCAGTCCGCGCATTCGAATGCGAACCGATCTCGTCGAGTTCGCGATTCACGTCTTCCGCCGAACGGTTCGGCGTGCCCTTGAAAACCATGTGCTCCAGAAAATGACTGACGCCACCGATCTCCGGCGTCTCGTCGCGTGCTCCGGTGCGTACAAAGAAGCCACACGCCATTGCATGAGCCCCCGGATTACACTCGGCAATAATCTCCAGGCCGTTAGCCAATTGATGCTGACGGTACTGCATGATTTAACTCCAGAGGTTCAGGACCCAAAGTAACCAGATTGAATTTGTCGAATGGATTGGCCGCTACGAACTCGTTCAACCGCTCGACCGTCAAACCGTTGATCAGCTCGGTAGTTTCTGTCAGCGTCCGGGCGCGGCCCAGGTGAAACCAGTCACCGGCAATGGAGCCCGCTCGCGATCGACTCGATTCCTGTTGCATGACCAGCGAGCTGCGGATCTGGATCTTTAATCGATCGAGTTCCTTCTGCTCCACGCCGTTTCGCAAGTTCACGAATTGATGAACGAGAGCATCCAGCGATTGCTGAGCCCGCTCGCTGCTGGTGCCCACATAGCCAACGATACATGCTTGATTCAATACAGAATGCAACGACGCAAAGACGGTGTAGCAAAGCCCCTGCTGTTCGCGCAAGTTGTGGAACAATCGAGAACTCATGCCGTCGCTAAGCACACCAACGCATCCTCGTGCCAGAAAGTAATCCTCGTGACTGTAAGGCAATGCCGGGCAAGCGATCGCGATGTGGGATTGCTGGCTGTCATGAGGAATATGTAGCGATCCGAAAACTGCCCCGCTGTCCTGAATGTCTTCCGGCGGATTCGGCTGCCAATCACCAAACAACGACTCGACTTCCTGAACCAGTTTGTCCCAATCGATCTTCCCGGCAACGCTAAGGATCAGACCCTCGGGTTGATAGTAGCGTTGATAAAACGAGCGAATGTCATCGATACTGATCGACTGAACGGACTCCATCGACCCCTGACACCAACGACCCCGAGGATCACCGTACTGTCGCTTGCGAAGTTGCAACATGACGCGTTGAGCCAGGTCGTCTTCGATCGATCGAATTTCCTGGAAGCAAACCATCCGTGCCTCTTCCAGTTGATCTTCCGGCATCATTGGGTCGCGAAACACATCGCGGTAAACCTTGAAGGCCTCAATCAAATCCACAGCAGGCATCGCGCCGCTAAAATGAGTGTGATAGACCGAGGCGCTGCTGCTGTAATCCAGCCCCAACCATTCCAGGCGTTCGATGAACTGCCGACTGTTCAATTGGCCGCAGCCACGCTGCACCATCTCGCATGTAAAGTTAGCCAACCCGGCTTTTTCGGCCGGATCGTACTGGCAACCCGCCGGAACCGAAAACGAAAACGCCGCGGATTCCAGCCACGGCATCACTTCGCCGACAATCGTCATGCCGTTGGCCAGTTGATGGGTCTTGATCTGTTGATTGGTTGTCATAAATCGCGTCGGGGATTGACGTCGGAAATGGCGAAACCGGATTGGTCACCGTTATCACCGTTGGTCGAATCGCCCATTCTACGGACTTCTCCCACCCTCGAAAGGTGGCCCAAATGGATACCGATCAAAATTTTTTGTCGTTGTCGATGCGAACCAACAACGATCCGCCCGAATCTTCGTGCCCCCTTCCCCGCCGTGCCAAAGGCAAGTTGAGTGCCAGCGCAAGGTTGGGTGCCATGTTTACGCGAGTGCAACGGTTGATTCTGACCTCAGACCACTCAGGTTCTGGTCGGAGCGCAGGTTAGGTGCCATGTTTACGCGAGCGCAACGGTTGATTCAGACCTCAGAGACGGAGCATGCTCACGCAAAACTCACCCAACACCATCGTTTGCGTAAGCATGCCTTTTCTCGTTGGTGACTCCTTCTCTGGAAAGGCGTGAACATG
>CAZPOL010000161.1:0-8657 GCA_964588195.1 uncultured Pirellulaceae bacterium
AAGCAGGAGTATAAATGGGTAGAGTTCCATCGACCAATACTGAATATCGCCAGTTTTTACCCGAACCGTCGCGAATCGGAAACGAGATTCAAGTGGTCGGTTGCCTTCAATTGAAATCGCACCTCACCATTCTCTAATTCTCCTGAATCGGCAAAATGGAACATGGTGACATCTACGCCGTAATCCCTGCTTGGCCGACGCAGTAAATGCCCCGAATTCAGCACCAACCTTTCCAAGTAGTTTTCGCTGAGGTCCTCGATGATGTGCTCGCGCGTACGGCGTTTCCGTGTGGCCATGGTTCAACAGTTTGGGTGAGTTGGAATGAAATGCTATGTTATCATCGTTGGGACCTTGGAAACACCAACAATCGCAGGTTAACAATTGGCTTGCCGATGAAGCTCTCATTTAAATTTATCGCTGCAATCTGTCTGCTCACATTCCTGGTGTCAGCAGCTGCAGTTGGTTGGTTTCTCTACGACATGTCACGAGAGATGTCGCCAGCCACTTATGCCCGTTGGCTGGATGCTGATTCGACTGTCTACGCCACTGTTGATTCAATCGATGAGACGCAATTGCAACGGTTCGCCTACGCGTACGACGAGAATGAGTTTGTTAATGCGATTCCAAACGCAGCACGGTTGCCGAAAATCGCAGACGCAAATGGAAACATCCCGGCCTTCAAACTGGGTGACGACACGTTTGTGATCACATGGAAATGGGTGAATTCTTCGGCTGGACTTGCAATTTCCGACTCGCAAAACTTCAAAAGCAAAATCGAATCACTTGATCATTGTTTTCGCGTTCGGCACCTGTCTGGTAGTATCTATGAATGGGAGCTGGATCTTGAGGCTCCCTACCCTGACTAGTACACCAATAGAACATAGAGTTACATACCACGTCGCGGGCCGCGCGCGTTTCAGTGTTTTGTCGACAGGCAGTCAGTGCGAGGCACGGTTTGCTTCACTCAGAGTCCAACAGCAATTCCAACTCGCCCATATTGTCTTTGAATGCCTGGGTCTGTTTCAGTCCCTCAGGAAAACTCTCTGCCTTGGCAAGCGTCTCGTTGGCGATCTCGGTGCAACGGTCGAGCGAGCCATTCAATTTGTGGGATCGTGCCAATGCCAAGCTTGCAAGGATGTAGATATTGGCAGGGTTGATGGCCGCCGGGTTTTGCTCAAACATCAATAGGTGAATTTCACGACAGGCTTCAAATTGCTTGATCGCAGCCTCCCAGTCTTCGTTTTTTTCGTAGATTTCACCAACTTGAAACGCAATCAACCCTTCATTTTCCCGAATCATTGGGTGGTTGGGAAAAAGTTCTTTGCAGGACTCAAGGTGGATCAGCGATTCCATAAAACAAGCAAGCGACGAATCAGATTTTCCAAGCCCAGCTTCCACCATTCCCAACGTGCTACACAAACGAGATCGAGTGAAGTGGAAATTCCAACTCATTCGCTCGTCTTCCGGTGGAGCGACACCATCAAATTTGCTGAGAGCCAGACGAATCGATTCGCCAGCTGCTTCGCTATCTCCCAGCTGAAGCGACGTTAGCGCCTGACCTCGCAAGTTTTCTGCCTGGATGGTTGCCAAGCGGTGCGATTCTATCCCGTCGGGAATCGTTGCCGATTCGTTGGCATCGTGCACCTTAATTGCTTCTTCCACCTTGCCAGAAATCAACAACACTTTGGCAATTTGCATTCGTTGCTCAAATTTCATGAAGTAAAAGATGTCGGCAGTCATCCCTGGTGACGGTTCAAACTGCAGGCTCTCAAGGTTTTCCAGCAATTTTACAACCGTAATGGCGTTTTCCAGAGCAGCTTCATGGTCACCCAGCCGAAACAAGATGTCTGAAAGCTGACGCAAACTTCGAATTACACTGAATTGGATGCTGGGCGACTGTTCTTCATCTTCAACCAGTTGCACCTGATATGCAGCAGCTCGTTTGATCAGTTTCGTTCTTGCCTCGACCAGGTGAGATTGGGCGCTGAGGTCCCTTTCCAACGCAATGATTTCATGTATTAAAGCCTGAGCCGTTTCGAGGTTTCCATCAGCCCTTACTGTTTGAGTCTGTGCTTCGTTCAAGTTCGCAACTGCAACACTTCGCTGCCACAGTGCAACCGCCAAACCAACCGCCAATGAAGCAATCGTAAGACCAATTAAACTGGTCACAACCGGGTTGCGTCGAGTCCATTTCACGAAGTTAGACCAGGCAGATTGAGGTCTTGCCTTGATCGGTTCGTCGCGTTGCCACCGACGCAGGTCATTGGCCAATGCATGGGCAGATTCGTATCGTTCCGTGGGCTGTTTTCTTAAACACAAGTCAGCAATTGCATCTAAACCTGCGGGCACACCAGGTCGCAATTTTCTGGCACTTGGCACCGTATCGTCGCAAATCGCCCGAATGGTCGCCATAATATCTGGCCGTCGAAATGGAAGCTGGCCTGTCAAGAATTCGAACAGCATCATGCCCAGCGCCCACACGTCCGCTGCTGGGCCAATATCGGCTCCACTTCCGGCTTGTTCAGGCGCCATGTAAGCCGGAGTGCCAACCAACTGGCCATCCTGCGTCAGAGTCGCATCCTGACTGTCGAAGTTTCGCGCAAGACCGAAATCGGTGATTCGCAAGCGTTCCCAAATCGGCTTGTCCGTCATTTCTTCGCTGGAATCCACCAGAATGTTGCCGGGCTTCAAGTCACGATGAATAATTCCCCGCTGATGTGCGTGCTGGACGGCTTCTGCCAGATGTGCCACCATGCTCGCGGCTGTGTCAAAGTCTACTGGTCCATTATTGATAAGCCATTCAGACAAATTCGGGCCATCGCACCATGAAAATGCGATGAATCGCACTGCTCCAAGATCGCCATACTCATAAACCGGAACGATCTGTGGGTGGCCCAATGACGCGGCGAGTCGAGCCTCACGTTCAAATCTATTTCGAGCGTCCGGGTTTGTTACCGAATTGAACAAGGGAACCTTCAAAGCGACTCGTCGATCCAGTTCCTGATCCTCAGCCAGAAACACTTCGGCAAAGCCGCCTCGACCAATCGATCGAACAATTGAATATCGTCCGATCATTTTCGGTGGCTCAGTCGCCACTCGCGATTCTTGTCGCACTTCGTTCAAAAAGCGGAGTGCAGCAGCGGCTTGCAACTGTTCGTCCGGTGACAATTCGCTTTGCGACGGCCTGGACAATGCCTCAGCTTTGCCCGCTGGATCCACAACCTGGGTTTCATCCCACAACTGGTTGGGCGTTTCCGGAGAGGCCTGATCGATCTGATCGTTGATCAGGTTCGCTTTTTTAACTGTTTTTTTGAGATGTTGATCGTCATCAGCTGGTGAAGGAGTCATCAATTTTTTCAAGCTCCTGCTGAAGTGAAACCAGGGCTCGCCCCCAGAGTTTTGAAACGGCGTTAACACTACGACCCATTTTCAGCGCCACGTCCTCAAATGAAAGTTCCTGAATGCTTCGCAGTTCGATCACCCTGGCATAATCGGGTGGCAGAATTTTGATCACTTCACGAAATCGAGCTAGCTTTTCCTGCTGTTGCAATTGATTCTGCGGAGTATCCTCGGTTGGTTGGAAATCACCAACGTTGACATTCGACTTTGGCTCGGACTCGCGGCGAACGTCTCGTCTCTGCCGCTGATAGTCACGTCTCGTTGAATGGACTTCGTTTCTCAATATCGAATTCAGCCAGCCGTAGAACTCGGCGCTTGTAGAACCTCGGAAGTCTCCAAAGCCCTGAACCATCCGCGTCAGTGTGGCTTGAACGATGTCGGATGGATTGACCTTCCGACGCAATTGACCGTCCAGCTGTTGATCAGCCATTCTATTGAGTTGGCCCTGCACCTGACGGCAAATTTCACTGTGTGCTTCAGAATCACCATCCTTCGCCGCACCGACCAACTGGCTCATGGTGACGACATCGATTTCCGGCCGTTCGTTTTCTTGCATTCGAGATCGACTATTCCATTGAACGAAGTTGATACGTCCAATTTCATTGAATCCTGCAAATTTGTCAATCAAATTTCGATCTTTGGATCGCATGTTGTGATTGATAATTTGCATGATGTCTCACTCGAAATGGTCAAACAGACTTAATGATTGGGTTCGTGTCTACCAAGTTGGAAATAGACGTTTCCATTCCTCCTTACCAGAAGCTTTCCTGGGTCATCGTCAGCCACGAAATCTGAAAAACTCACTCGAGAACCTGAATCATGCATGTACTGCTTTGGTTTTGCCAGTGTGCCCCGGGTCCATTTCGCGCAGGCCAAAGCACAGCTGTTTTTGCCCGTTATTTTCGGGTTTTGGTTGCAATGTGGCGAAAGATATTCGGGCAGCCCAAGTGGCTCCAAATCCGATTTCCGTTTCCGGCGTCAGAAATCGGAACGGTGTATTTCCTGCGGCACGTTGATCGAAAAAAACCGAAAATTCGGATTAGAAACCGGCATGGCCTGGGTAAGAACCTTAGTGGAGTATCTTACGCAAAATTCGGAGTACGCATGTCACGCCAACGTCCTCGGCCCCAAGCCTATTCACCTTATCAAGCGGCTATAAGAAAAAAGCCGCCTAAAAACAACACCATCAAATGGATTGTATTGTCGGCATTGAGTGTGCTTGGATTGGTTGGCGTAATATTCGTTGTTTTGTTGACGATGGGGGCGGGGAAGAAATCGTTGGTCGCGTTCGACAACGTTCCGGGCGCAATGGATGACAATTCGTTGAATGTCCTGGCTCGCGAATTGAACCAAGGCAATCGAACGGACGTGCAAGTGCTCGTGCCGATTAGCTACGAGGACGCAATTGAGTACCTGGACTTTCGACCGGCTGACACCTCTTTGGAACCGTATGATCAAAAGCGGAAGCGAGTTGCTGCCGAATGGTTGTTTGGCCGGAAGATGGACGGAAGTTTTCACAAGCCTGTGGCGCTATCCATTGCCGACGCTTTTCACCACAGTAACTCATTCCATGATCGAGAATTGCAGGTTGCGTTAACACGCGCGTTTCAACGGTGGGGACATGCCGATTATGTCCATCAGTTTATGTCACCAACGGCCAACGACAAGATTGTTCCCAACATGCTGGAACTGGCACAGTTGTACCCGACGGTTTCCGGTGTGGAAGTGGCTGCGACTTTCTTGAAAGGAAAATACGGAGACGTTGCCGAGCGTATCATCAAGGAATCGCCCGACAGAAATGCCAAGCTGTTGGTCCCCTACTACGATTCGAAAGACGTAACCGTTGCAGATCGAGCTAAACGCATCTTCAAAGAATGGAACATCGACCCAACCGATGCTCGGCTGGACTACTATCTTGCGGCTGCCGCAGGTGGTGACAAGAGTGCCTGGGAATTAGTGGCCAATATCCCAATGCGAAAAAGTCGTCAGGCGGATGTGATTGATGCATTGCGTCGGTATAAACGCGAACGTCACGACGTCGACAACTGGCTGGATGCTGTGATCGAGTGGGGCGACAAGTCGGTTTTGCCGATGGTCCAGGAAGTCTACTCCAGCAATTGGAGTTTCGACAAAAAGAAGGCTCGTATGATCATGGTCAAATACCCGGACGAGTCGTCCGTCGACGTACTTGTCGATGCATTGTTGAATTCCTGGGCGTCACAAAGCAAACCGATCGGCGACGCACTGGTCCAGCTTGAAAAAGCGGGGCTGGACATCGACTACTCGGAACGCGTTCATAAACCATTGGTTCGCCGCTACAACGACTTCGGCATGTTTCAAAAGCCGGCCATGAAGTCGCTGCTGGACACCACCGACTTTGACTACAACCTTCTGGTGGATCAATGCTTGAAGGACTTGCGTTCCGGGGAAGAGTCGAGTCAGGCTTTCGAGACGTTGGCCAAAATGGAGGTGATCGAAAAGAGACGCTACGAAGTTGCTTCGGTGATTCAGGAGGTGATTCAGGCGGGGGGCATTTCGGGGTTCCATATGAACGAGTGCTTCTTGCATTGGGCCACTCCAGAAAATTCAATGATCTACGACATATTGCAGGAGGATCGGTTTGGCGGCGACGACTGGAAGCGGGCGCTACGGATCGCTCTGCAGGGAGAAGACCACGTCCAGAAAATTGTGGTCCCGGTGGCTCAGGCGATGACGGACCACTTCAAGGGCGATCAGGTACAACAAGTCTTGCGTGAAGCTGGTAAACAAGCCGAACCGTTGATGGTGATGATGTTGAAGAGTGACAATCCAGAAGAGATTTTCGGTGCGGTGACGGTTCTGCAGAGTATCGGGACCGCGGATTGCCTGGAGGACCTTGATCGGGTCATCCGAATCGCTGATCGAAAAGGATTTCGGGATATATACAACGCTGCGGTGTTGGCCCGCACCGTTATTCAGGAGAAAGGCACCGGCAAAACCAGCGAAGACGATAAGGTCAAGGATGGCCAGCAGGGCTCCAAAGATGACGGCTAACATTCTTCGGGTTGTGGCTTGTCGGGACGATCGGTTTGTTGAAAAATAAGCGGTTTACGTTCGTCCTACTGGATCCTGCTTTCGTTGTCTGAATTTGTAAATATTGCCGGCTACCTGTTTGTCACGTTGACTGATCTGCCAGAGCGTCGAAAAGACTTGCTGCGCGAATGCAAGGCCAGGTCGATCAAAGGCACGATCCTGTTGAGTGAAGAAGGGATCAATCTGTTCCTGGCGGCGCGGCGGGACGAAATTGATGGCTTCCTGAATTACTTGCGGGCCGATGCTGCCTTTAAAGACTTCCAGGTGAAGGAAAGTCCCGGAGAACACCAGCCGTTCAATCGGTTGCTGGTGCGGCTAAAGAAGGAGATCATTGCGTTTGGTGTCGAAGGAATTGATCCGCAAACGCGAACTTCGCCGAAGCTGAAACCTGAAGAGTTGAAGCAGTGGTTGGACGAAGGAAAGCCGGTCACATTACTGGACGTCCGTAATAACTACGAGGTGGAACTCGGGACGTTCGAGAACGCAGTCGTGGCTGACATCGATCACTTCCGGCAGTTTCCTGACGCCGTCGCTCGCATGAATTCGTTAAACAAAGAAGCGCCGATTGTCATGTTCTGCACTGGCGGGATCCGTTGCGAAAAGGCGGGGCCGTTCATGGAGCAGGCAGGGTTTGAATCAATTTTTCAGCTCGATGGCGGGATCTTGCAGTATTTCGAAGACTGTGGCGGACAACATTACGATGGCGATTGTTTTGTGTTCGACCAAAGAGTGGCTGTCGACCCGCAATTGAAGGAGACGGATGCTGAGGTTTGTTTTGCTTGCCAGGCGGTTTTGAAACCAGCGGACCTGGACTCGCCAAAATATGTACCTGCGGTTTCGTGTCCGGTTTGTTATCAAACGCCCGAGCAGAGGCAGGAGATGTTGAAGGCTCAGCGGGGGCTGCAAATCCAAAACGTCACCACTCCCCTGCCCGGCTCGGTGCCCTATGACAATTTTCGGCCAATGAATGTGCCGCAGCGGTATGACGGTTATCGCTTGATCGATTTCGTAACCGAGTATCATCCTCATGTTTCCCGCGAGGTCTGGCTGGAGAAGATCCAGGCGAAGCGGATGATCTACAATGGCAAAGTGTTGGCCGAAGATGATCTTGTCGGACAAGGCCAGCGGCTGGAGCATTTGCTGCCTGCCACGACTGAGCCGGATGTAAACTCGAAGATCGAATTGATTTACGAGGATGATTTTTTGGTCGCGTTCAACAAGCCCGCTCCGTTGCCGATGCACCCCAGCGGGCGTTTCAACCGTAACACATTGACCTGGATTCTCGATCAGGTTTACGATCATCAATTGCGGGTGACTCACCGTTTGGACGCCAATACCTCCGGGCTGGTAGTTTTCAGCCGCACTCGCAAGGTGGCTGCCAAGCTGCATCCGCAATTTGAAAAGCAAGCCGTCAGCAAGGCCTACCTGGCCCTGGTTCATGGTGTGCCCGAAGAAAAGAAATTCACAATCGATTTGCCGATCGCCGACCAACCGACTGTGGCTGGCGGGCGTCGCGTTGAAGCGAGTGGCAAGCACAGTTCAACCGAATTTCAGGTGTTGGCGGCTACTGACGACGGCAAGCAGTCGTTGGTAAAAGCGGTGCCCAAAACGGGGCGAACGAATCAAATCCGAATCCATTTATGGCAGCACGGTTTCCCGATCGTCGGTGATCCAACGTATTTGGCAGATCGGAAAATGTCAGAAGTGCAAACGATGTCGATCGAAAACGCAGTACGCGATCCGATGTGTTTGCATTCGTGGAAACTCGGTTTCATACATCCAGATTCCGAACAGCCGTTTGATCTGGTGGCTCCGGTGCCAACCTGGTGTGCGGGGTTTCGAGACGTTATCTAGTCGATGTCCGTGGAACTAAATGGCGCTTCGACATCATCGTACGCACTTTGACGGCTGATTTTCGGTTTTCGAATGCGAGGCCGCGACTTTCCTTGCGGTGGTGTGGCAGTTGGTGAACGGAAAGGGATTGATTCAGTTTCAGTTTCAGTTTCTGAAGCAGACTGTTCCGCTGATAACTCCGATTCAACAATTGGATCGGCGGTTGCGATTTCACCAGTGGCCCTGATTTGTTCTTCGACAAACGGTGACTCGACCGGTATGCGTTCCAGCGATTCGTTGGTCGGAGTTGGGACGAAATCGATCTCGCCGAGGTACTTTCGTTTGACCTCTTC
>CAZPOL010000162.1:0-2591 GCA_964588195.1 uncultured Pirellulaceae bacterium
GGGGCTAGCCAGTCTTCTAAAACACAGAGTCACAGAGGTCACAGAGAGAGATTGTAGGAGTCCGCATGGAAACTTCTCTGTGTACTCTGTGCCTCTGTGTTTCAAAAATCGCCTTCAATTTGGCCTTCGACACATAGAGAAAGGAAGCTTGTAGCTGTTGGCGTCTAATTTGCCATTTCCGCGAAATTTTTTTCTTGACCGGATGCTACGCCGTCGATACTATGTAATGCATAGCAACGACCACTCAAGGAAAAGCGACATGAAACTGGAACGGGAAATGATGCGTGGAGCCGGTCCAACGGCCGTCATGCAATTGTTGGTTGACAAAGAAATGTACGGCTATGAGTTGATCGAAACGCTTTCGGAAAAGTCCAAGGGCATTTTTCAATTGGGCCAATCGACGCTCTACCCGATGCTGTACAACCTGGAAGCCAAAGGCCTTGTCGCTTCGAAAGAGAAAAAGGGCGAGAACGGTCGAAACCGTCGCTACTACCGCTTGACCGCCAAAGGCAAGAAAAAGCTTGCTGCTGATTGCAAACAGTGGGCGTCGTTGGTTGAAGGCATGGGGGCTCTTGGCATCACACGGGGGCGAGCGCTGGACGGTAGGCAAAATGGGCCTGGCAAATTAGGGGTCGGTGGAGCAACGGCATGAGTGGCGTAATTCCCAGGCTTCGAAGTATATACTTCACGTCGATCTCGGACATCGTCAGGCTCCGAATCACCAACCGGCTGGATTGGCGATCCACCATTGCTCAATCAGGTTTACCGCTGGATGTCCGGGACACAATCACGAGCGTCGTCAGCAAGACGCGGCTTTGGCGGTCTGAAAAAGCGAGTGTGACTGATGAGCTGATTTCGCACTTCCTGGACGGTCACGATTCCGGCTTGAGTTACGAAGAACTTTTACAGACCTTTGGCGATGTCACCGTAGCGTCGCAGCTTATTCGCAGGGCAAAAGAAAGGAACCAACCCATGGCCAGAAAAATTGCAAAAGCAGTTGGCTGGACGAGTTTAGCGGCGGTAATCTCCCTGGTTGTGCTGTGGTTCTATTTCAGTTCACTGAAGCCTAACCCAAACACGAATTACCTTTTGTCGATCATGGAATCAGTTCGATCTGCCGACGATTCCGACAAGGCTTGGCCGCTCTATCGTGAAGCATGGATCAAGCATCGTTTTTGTGGTGGCCCCGAACAGCACGAGTTTCAAGCCGTATTGCACAACGACCAAGGCGCACTCTGCGAAGTGACGGACGAGAAATGGCCCGATGTTGTCGCGTTTGTTGAAGCAAGGAAAGATTTGTTGGACGCGTTTCGATCGGGAGTTGATCGACCTTTGTTCGGTTTGGAATTGCATTCGAAGTACGAAGAATACTCGGACGTCGACCAGCAAGCGATTGCGCCAGTTTGGTATGCTGGACATGTAGCTCGCAAAAAAGCCGACACTGAAATTCCGCCGGAAGAACCAGAAGAAGAAGTCGTCGGTGGCTGGTTAATTGCGACTCTGTTGCCTCACACTCAATCGCTCCCATTCGCGGCAAAGATGCTGCGAATCGATACGCGAATTGCTGTCCAGGAAAACAACCCGGCCCTTGCACTCAAGAACCTCAAAACAATCATGGCGCTCGCCAGGCAAATTTCTGATACGCCGTTTATTGTTTCCCAGCTTGGTTCCGACAATATTGCCACGCACGCGTTTGATGAGATTGAGAAAATACTCACCGAACATCCAGATTTTTTCTCAGACGCCGAATTAGTGGCGCTCAAGAGACTCGTCGAGCAATATGAATTGAATTTCGTGCCAAGCTTTGAAAACGAAATATTCGCTGTCAAAGATGTTTTGCAAACCATTTACACGGATGATGGGGACGATGATGGTCGACTAACCAAACAAGGGTTGACCGTGATGTCTGGCTTCATGGGAGGGGATAGAACCCAAAACCCTATTTCCTTCGCCTACTCGAATTTGAAGTCCTCTCGCAAGAAAACGATTGAGTGCTTTGAGAATTATATCGAGTTGGCGAAGACTGAGCTTGTAAAACCGCTCTACGAAAAAACGCTAACCAATGAGGAACTTCTCGACCAGGCACTCAGCGATACCCCCGGGGCAAACGAATACCTGATCAAAATGTTTGGACCAGAGGTCGTAAGCTTTCAGCGATTCATGAGGCTTTCCAACGCGAGGCAGGACTCAGTGACCATCGCGATTGCGGCCGAGCAATTCAAACGCCGCAACGGAAGATTCCCAGAGCGACTGGACCAACTAACTGGCGAGTTTCTGAAATCCACGCCACTCGATCCAATGAATGGCAATCCATTTGGTTACATCTTGTCGGAGGGAATGCCGATAATCTACAGCGTCGGTGACGACAAAATAGACGGTGGTGGCATAGGGCTGACGGACGAGTTTGGCCAACCAAGAACAAGAAACAACTCGATGAACATGGAAGGCGTCACGGGTGACTGGATTTTTTGGCCCACACCGGATGATGTTTACGACAAATAATCGGTTCCCGCCAGCGGTTGCAAGTATTGCTTGGCAAGAGTGATTCGGGGCGAAATTTGCTCGCGCTTTGATTCGCGCTTTGATTCGCG
>CAZPOL010000162.1:2691-6295 GCA_964588195.1 uncultured Pirellulaceae bacterium
GCGCTTTGATTCGCGCTTTGATTCGCGTGTTGGACGCAAATTATCGCCATTTCGACCCACCGCGACTTCGTTTCCGAAGCCGGAAATACTACTGGTTGGCGGTCATGTGAAAACTGAAGACTTGTCTGTCGTCACCCTCGGCTTCTTCGACTGGGAATGCGAAGTCGAATGCCAACGGTGCTCCGCCAGCACCGCCGACCGGCAAGTGGACGCGAAATCCGAAGCCAGGTGCGACTCGGAAGTTTTCGTCGTTCAATTCAATTTCCTGCTCTACCGTACCAAAGTCACAGAAGAAGACGCCTTTGATCATATCATCAGCCGTGATCGGGAAGGTGTATTGCAGTGAGTTCAGCCATTGGAATTGACCACCGACTGCTACGCCTCCTTCGACCGGAGACGCGCCCCGGAAATCGAAACCACGTAGTGTGGAGAATCCACCTGCGAAGAAGTTTTCAAAGATTGGTGTCGAGCTTCCGGAAAATCCAAGCTTGGTTCCAAAGCTGAGCGTGTGCCGTCCGGATTGGTCAGGACGTTGCCGAAGGAGCCAGTAGCGACGATAGTCAACTTCGCCACGAGGATAATCAAAGTCGCCAAAGCCTTGTGAGTAAGAAAGTTCCAGGTAAGACCCTTCTGTGGCCAGGAACGGATGGTCACGTGTGTCGTTGATCAAACTGAATTCGGCCAGGAACAGAGAGTTGTCGCCCAGCACGGAATTCAATGCGGGTGATGTGTCGACACGAGGGTCGTGAATGTTGACTTCTTCCAGCCGCAATCCAGCGGAAAGTGAAAGGTCGGGCGTCAAGCGATACCCCAGGCTGAATCGCCCACCAAGGCGTTGCTCGTCCCAATCCTCGTAACGACGATCGAAGAAGTATCCACTGGCGGAGAAGCTGACTTGTGAATTAAACAAATACGGTTCAGTGAAGCTGGCCAAATATCGCTGGACCTCGTTACCGGGTACCAGTTCCAGCCGAAAGCCCTGCCCGGCACCCTTCCACGCTGTGCCATCAACAATTTCGCTGACGCTGCGAGGGAAGCCCCGGATGTCAAAGTTTCTTTCGTCAATGATGAACTGGCCGACCAGACCACTGTTTGAGTTGAATGCAGCGCCGAACGTTACTCGTCCGGTCTGTGCTTCCCGAACCAGCACGTCGATGTCGGCGAAATCCTGTTGCATCTGGCCGCTAAATGGCACGCCCTGGTTGGTGAATTGGGTTGGCTGACCTATCCCGGGTGCCGCGCCTTGCGGTGGGATGATTTGTTGGGGAGCAGGTGAAAAATTCGAATACACAGGCTGTTGTGGTTGTTGGTAAACCGGGTTTGTCGGAGCCACGGCGGGCGCCGAACCAAATGTTTGGAACTGGCCGCCGCCAGCCGGTGGAACGTAGCTTCTTGTCGCAGAGCCTTGTCCATAGCCGGGGTCTTGTCCGCGGACCGTTTGATTCAAATCGGTTGTGGTTTGATTGGCAACCAGGATTCCTCGGCCTTGTTTCGGTTGTGGCTGCTCACTGGGCAACGCTTGGACGGGTGACTGCTGGACTGCGGACTCCTGAACGGTCGCTTCTGTGCTCTTTGCAACTGAGACTCGAGACTGGATGTCGGACGGTTTGGACGTGCCGGAGTCCAGGGCAGCTGAATCGATCGGTGCCCAAGGTTGTTCGATCCACTTTGGAGTAGTCGATGAACAGCCCGACAACATCGTCATCAGTAGCGATGCGACGAGTAGCAGGTTTGGCAATCGAAATGACAATTCGTTTGAATCCATGGTCGGGTCGTTTTCCGTTTGCAAGTCGTTGAGTCTTGAGGTGGTGCGGTAAAAATAAGTTGCCGCGTTGAATATTGCCGCGTCGGCTATCGTCGCGAACTTCCTTGTGAAGGGCCGCCTGATGAACCAGTAATCCGTCGCCCGTTCAATCCGTCCTTTTCAGGCGGCTTGATGACGACACGAGGCGGGTTGCCGGGTGAGTTGGGTGAGCCATCAGCAAACAGACGTGAACCTCTCAGCCGGCTTTCGGCAGCGCTTATTTTTCGAGTGTCTACCCAGTCGCCAGATCGCATTCCAAGTCGGTTGAGAACGACTTGTCGTTTTGTGATTCCATATTCACCGTCAATCACCACGTTGATTTCACCCACCCGATACCGTTTTCCTTCTTCGATGTTGTAGACCAGATCCAACAAACCAGGTTCTTCCAGGAATCGTGGCTCGGCCTGAACTCGGGCAAATACGAAACCCTGGCTACCGTAAAGGTCTTCCAGTCGTTGGACATCCTGGTTCATTTGCCGTGCGTTGAATTCCGGCATTGCCGCGTCCGGTTGCAATTTTACAACGCTGTTCAGTTCATCTGTGCTGTAGTGGTCGTTGCCAATAAATGCGACGCTACGAATTTGGTAACGTGGCCCTTCGTTAATGATGTAACGAATCGTCAGCCAATTGCCTGCGTCATTTTCGATCAACTCGCGACCGATACGGGCATTGAAAAAACCGAGTCCTCGATAATAGGACTCAAGTCGTAACTTGTCTTCTTCCAGTTGGCTGCGATTTACTTTGCCGCCGAACAGTTTCAGGAAGCCCGGTTTGATTTGAATGAAACTCTTTAGACGCCCATCCGTAGCGATTTGGTTTCCCTCGAAAACGACACTCGAGACACGTTGCAACTTGTCCTCATGAACCAGGAACGTGACGTTTTGATCGCCGATTTCGTCCCCCTCAATGATCGAGACCTGAGTTTTCGGGTAGCCGTTTTCTTCGTACAGGTCTTCAAGTCGCGTTCGCGCCATTTTGACCGAGTGCAAATCGAGTGGTTGCCCGCCGGCCAAACCAGTCTCTTCAGCCAATTTGCGGTCAGCCAATGCACGGTTGCCAATGTAGCGAACTTCGCTGATGTAGGGTCGCTCCACCAATTCGATCGTGATCACGATGCCATCGTTCTGGCGATCGATATAGGGACCCTTCACACGACGAATTTGTTTGACCTTCCAAAGTTCGTTGACGTCTTGTTGAAGCAGGTCCGGATCAAAGTAGCGACCGGCTCGGGTCCGAATACGACTGAGGATATCGCGTTCCGCCAGTACGTTATTTCCCGTGACGCGGACCTCTTTAATGACACTTGCCTGATTGACGACAGAGTCAGCGGCCGGTGTTTGCGGAACCGAGTTTGATTTGGCGGATTGATAGGTCGATGGATTAAATGCTGCCGGGTCTTTCTTGGTCGAAGAACCGAAATCCTGAAAACGCACATCATGAATCGACTGGTTCAAGTCGATTGGGTTTTCAAGAGTGTTTCGCGCGCACCCACTGAATGAATAGAGGGCGATGCATGCGAAAGTTGTTGCGATTGGTATAAGGCGCTTATGCATAAACGGCAGTCCATTGCGTTCGTTTAGTTCGTCAATCCAGACTCACCGGGTTTTCAACATCGAGCCTCATTCCATTGAGGGTCGCTGTCAGTGAGTCGTGGTGTTACGCGAGCCGTGGGATTTTGGTTCCCAGGATTCCCCTAAAAATGCGTACGCATGCAAGCTGGAATCCCGGCACGTGCTCGATCATTAACTGATATGAAAAAGTGCGACAAGGGAAAAACGTACAGTAGACACGAAGAAAACG
>CAZPOL010000162.1:6395-8502 GCA_964588195.1 uncultured Pirellulaceae bacterium
GGGATGTCCCGCGTCGAAAGCAACAAAATGATTCCATCGATGTAGGCATCGGTTCGATAATCGCCAACACAGATCAGACGTGGCATGTCTTTGCCAAAGACGGTGACCGAGGCTTTTTTGCTGTGTCCTTCGCCGGACACGGTGGCACGAACCAATCCAGAAAGCGACTCGTGTTGAGGGCACTGGGTGATTTCGATGTGGATACCGCGTTCCTTGGCCATCGATTGAGCGTTGATGATGTTCACATTGGGCGATGCTTTCTTTAGCAGCCCGGCACAAAACGATGACGTCAGAATGCGGTGATCCTGGTCAGACAACTCGCCCAGGTACTCAAGGTTGACTGACTCAATGCCACCGTCGTGCCAGCTGGCCAACATTATTCCGAGTCGATTGGCGGCGTTCAGGTACCCACGCAGCTGGGCCAGCGTTTGCGGATCGACGGCGGCCGTGTTGACCGCGCTTTTGATCTCGCCGTTTTGCAAGTAGCCGATCAGCAACTCGACCGCTTCGGTGGCAACCTGGATTTGTGCCTCGACCGTGCTGGCTCCCAGGTGCGGAGTACATAGCACGCCGTCCATTTGGAATAGCGGGCTGTCGGTGCACGGTTCTTCGGGGTAGACGTCCAGGGCGACGCCAGCCAATTTGCCGGACTTCAGTCCATCGACGAGTGCGGCTTCATCGTAGATTCCGCCTCGTGCACAATTTATCAGCCGGGCACCTGGTTTGATCGATTCGATCTCTTTGTGGCTGATCAGTCCTTTGGTTTCGGGAGTCAGCGGCGTGTGCACGGTCAGGTAGTCGACCAGTGGTAAAAGATCGGGGACTTTGGGAACGGGCAAGATTCCAAGCATGTCGATCTGAGCGTCGGACAGGAATGGATCGAAACCAACGACGTGCATCCCGAAGGCCATCGCTCGTTTGGCAACTTCCTGACCAATACGCCCGAGTCCGACGACGCCGAGTGTTTTGCCCTGCAATTGAGCGCCCTTGAAAATCTTGCGGTCCCATCGTCCTGCTTTTAACGAAGCGTGTGCCGGAGCGACGTTGCGGGACAGTCCCAACATTAGCGCCATCGCATGTTCTGCTGTGCTGACCGTGTTACCGGCGGGCGTGTTCATGACCACGATGCCTTTGCGTGTCGCGGCTTCCTTATCGATGTTGTCGGTACCAACACCGGCTCGCGCGATGGCCGCCAGAGTCGTGTTGCCCTCCAGCGATTCAGCCGTAATTTTCACTCCACTTCGGCAAACCGCGCCGTGGAATCCTTCCAGAGCTTGACGAAGCTCTTCGCCCGCCAATCCTGTTTTGACTTCAAATTCAATCCCTTCCGCGTCGGTCAACATTTGCAGACCTTCATCGGCGATATTGTCCAGGACCAAAATTCGTTTGGTTTGAGTTGCGTTTGCGTTCGCTTGGCCAGGTTTGGCGACAGAGGTCGTAGGCATATGCTGTGCAGTGTTTCAGGTTGAGGATGTTCGGGTAAGTGTGCAACGAAAGAGGTGTCATCTTGGTCTGACCACGACGGTTGCCGCCGCCGTTACGCGTTGGACTGGGCAAAGTCTTTCATGAATTGTGCCAAACATTCGACGCCTTCGGTAGGCATCGCGTTGTAGATCGAAGCGCGAATTCCACCGAGGCTGCGGTGTCCTTTTAATGTTGTCATGTTGGCTTTGGCGGCCGATTCCAGGAATCGTTGAGTGATTTCATCGCTGTTGGTGTTGAAGACAACGTTCATGATCGATCGATCTTCGATACTGGTATGACCTTTGTAGAATCCGTTACTCGAATCGATCACGTCGTACAACAATGACGACTTGTGCTGGTTCATCGCGTAAATCTTTTCCAAGCCGCCGATGTCGTCTTGCAACCATTTGCAAACGAGTCCGAGTACATAGATCGCAAAAGTGGGCGGAGTGTTGGCCATCGAGTTGGCTGTGGCATGCTTGGAGTAATTCAGGTAGGTCGGCAGCCGATCGCCGCAACGTTCCATCAGGTCCTTTCGCAACACGATCACGGTTAGTCCGGCGACGCCCGAGTTCTTTTGTGCACAAGCGTAGATCATTCCGTACTTTGAGATATCCAGTGGGCGGCAAAGCACGTCGGAAGA
>CAZPOL010000163.1:0-1871 GCA_964588195.1 uncultured Pirellulaceae bacterium
TGGACGGCCAATCGCCCATGAAACAGATCATCGCAATTGTGAAACCGTTCGTTGCCGAACGAGTGCTGCGAGCATTGGGTGAACAGGGCTTCATGGATATCACCGTTCGCGAGGTCCATGGTTACGGGCGACAGAAAAGTTACCTGTCCGAATACCAACGCAATGAATACTCGGTCGCTTTTCTTCCCAAAATCGAGATCTGCGTCTGGGCCAAAGACGCTGACGTCGATTCGATCACCAGCATTCTGACCAGCCATTCCCGAACTGGACGCATGGGTGATGGCAAGGTGTTTTCTATCGATGTTTTGCAAGAACCTTCAACAAATCCAGTTGAGTCGGATTTATAGATCAGGAAGACTGTTCCGGATGCGAAAGCTACGGCAAATCCTTGATTCCGAGACTTGAAACAGAGCCAGGCTTTTGCCATAGTGAGACGGTATTCTCGCCTGTCGATTTATTGCTGAAAGTACTTCATGATGCCGTCTCGTATCACTTACGTCTCCCGCTTGGTTTGTTTCGGGATGCTCTTTTTCTTGTCCGTGATTTGCATTCCGGGCACGACTTGCCAGGCACAAGACCAGGTCGACTTTGAAAAACAGATCAAGCCGATCCTCGAAAAGCACTGCATTCGCTGCCACGGACCAGAGAGTCAGGAGAGCAATGCCGATGAGCCTTTCCGCGCCGATGACCGCGAGCAATTACTCGAAAACTATGTAGATGCCAATGATTTGGAATTCAGCGATCTCTATATCTATATCACGGCCAAAGACGATACCGTGATGCCCCCTTTGGATGATGGTGGGCCGCTGGCTGAATCTGAAATTGAGCTGATCAAGAACTGGATCTTGCAGGGAGCGGAATGGCCAGAAAACGTAAAAGTCGAAGTGGTCAAGGAAGTGGTTGAAGAGGTTGAGAATCAGGTTGCCGAAGAAGAGAAAGCAAAAGATGCCACACAAGACAATTTGACGCTGGCCTCGGAAGTCACCGGCTTGCTACACCCGTTGGTGCTGCACTTTCCAATCGCCTTGTTGATTGGTGGAGCTTTCTTCGCGCTGTTTGGTTTCCGTGGCGAGTCGCCGATGGCCGATGCTGCATACTACTGTTTGTGGCTGGGAGCGTTGTCGGCCATCTTTGCGTGTTTGTCGGGTTGGTTCTTCGCGATCGACAAGAATATGACCGAATGGCAGAGATTCGACTTCAATAACAGTATCGATGTGCACCGTTGGGGCGGAATCGTGGTGGCCGCTCTGGCATTCATGTTGGCGTTGATCGCTGCCAGTTCACGACGCCGGGACCCATACGGCACAGGTGGATTCTGGAAGCTAAGCATGATCTTGCTGGCTTGCTTGACCGGCTATGTCGCACATCACGGCGGCAAGATGACCCACGATGGTCTGCACGAAAAGTTGATCAACAAAGGAACCTTGCTGTTCGAAAATTTGTCGGGAGAAAAAAAGGCGCCTGCGAAAAATGTCGACGATGAAGATGCGGAAGACACAGAGGGAAGTGGCGAAGCTTCCGAAGAGAATACCGACGCCGACAATAAAGACGAAGAGGGTGGTGACGATGCGGGTTTCGACGAAGACGACAAGATGCAGGATAACGGCCAAGGAAACGCCGCCGCCAGCGTCGACGGTTAGTTAACCTTCTCATTCCGATAATACAAGCACGAAGCGCAAGCGAGTGGTTCGAACGAGCATGAAGCGAAATGCCAACACGAAGTGCAGGAGCGCAAGCGAGTGGTTCCTGCCAGCGCCAAAAACGCATCGGCCTGAGAGCGATTTACAAACCGTAGCAGATGGCGCAACGAATCCCGTGATTACGATCGGAACCGTGTAACCACTCGCTTGCGCATCGTGCTTGTACTTTCT
>CAZPOL010000163.1:1971-8069 GCA_964588195.1 uncultured Pirellulaceae bacterium
ACCTCGGATTCGGCGAGCACCAACGAGGCACGATTGAGAGCAACCGCCGCCTTCATTTCCTGCTCTTCCGCGATCGCGTCGGCACGACGTTTTTCAGCGTTGGCCCGAGCGACGCGAGTGTCCGCCTCGGCCTGGTCAGCTTGCAAACGAGCACCGATGTTTTCGCCAACATCGATATCAGCGATATCAATTGAAACGATTTCGAATGCCGTGTGAGCATCCAGCCCACGTTCCAGAACCGCTCGCGAGATTCGATCCGGGTTCTCCAACACGTCCTGATGTTTCAGGCTGGATCCGATCGAGGAAATAATACTCTCACCAACGCGGGCAATGATCGTCTCTTCCGTCGCACCACCAATCAATTGTTCCAGGTTGGTTCGAACGGTCACTCGTGCACGAATTCGAAGTTCGACACCATCTTTGGCGATCGCGCTAAGAATCGTTTTTCCACTTCGTTGCGGATCAGGGCAATCAATGACCTTCGGATAAACACTGGTTCGAACCGCGTCCATTACGTCACGGCCGGCAAGGTCAATGGCTGCCGCACGGTCGAAATCCAAATCGATCCCGGCACGTTGCGCCGCAATGATCGCGTTGATGACGCGTAACACGTCACCCCCGGCCAGGTAGTGCGCTTCCAGACGTTGAGTGCTGATGCCATTGCGTCGATTGATATTCAAACCGGCTTGAGCCGCCATGATTTTGGCCTGCACGATAACCGAGGGGCGAACCTGACGAAAATGCATTCCGATCAGGCTCAACATGCTGATGTCCGCACTGGACATGTAAGACTGGAACCAGAGTTTGCCGTAGGTGACAAATGCCAGTAGCAGCACCAACAGCAACAGTCCGCCGAAAATTCCCCCGGCGATCAAAACGATTTTTCCATTTTCAGCCCAAAAACCCTCGGATTGAGCCAACAGCAAATGCGCGAGATACATTGTGTAAAGTTCCTGATCGTGATGATTGCCTTGGAGACGTAGATTCTATCCTACCGAATTGAAACTCTCGCGGGTAGCCTTTGGCAAAATCGGGATCCGCTAAAAACCGGGATTCTCAATTGAATGGGACGCCCCGGGCCCCTCACCTTTTGTTGAATCAAAGCCTTGAATCGCTGGATCAAGCGCTGGGTCAAACGCCGGATCAGGAATCGATCCAGCCGCCACCGAGGACTCGATCTTCATCGAAGCAAACCACTGCCTGACCGGGGGCAACGCCGTTTTGAGGCTCGTCGAATACGACCTTCAATCCGCCATCATCGGTACGCCATGCGGTGGCCGGTTCGGAGGTGCTGTTGTATCGAATCTGTGCCTGGCAACGGAACGATCCATCAGTATCGCAAACCGGGTCTACTAACCAGTTCGTATCACTGGCGGTCAATTCCCGGCGCCCCAGTTCGGACTTCTTCCCCAATACGACTTGCCGCGATTCAGGATCAATGCGGACGACGAAATGTGGTTCGCCCAAAGCGACGCCTAAACCTTTTCGTTGGCCGATCGTGTAAGTCTCGATGCCCGGATGTTGCCCGACAACGGTTCCGTCGGTCGTGACGATGTCGCCAGAGGTATCGATTCCTGATTGTCGGTCTCTCACAAAATCGCCATGATGCCCGCTGGTTACGAAACAAATTTCCTGGCTGTCTTTTTTGTCAGCAACGTTCAGGCCGAGTGTGCCGGCGATCTCACGGATCTCTGTTTTCTGGAAATGACCGACCGGCAACAGCATGCGTTTCAGGTAATCGCGTTTGATACCAAACAGCACGTACGACTGGTCTTTGCTGTTGTCGATGCCACGCACGATTCCGGGATCGTTGTCGGGACCAAAGGGAAGTAGCTGAGCGTAGTGGCCGGTTGCCACGTGTTCTGCACCGATGCTGTCGGCGTAGTCGAACAGTTTTCCGAACTTGATCCAGTTGTTGCATTGCACGCAAGGGTTGGGAGTGCGACCGTTGGTGTATTCCTGAACGAAGTAATCGATGATCTCACGGAACTCTGATTCCAGGTTGAGAGCATAAAACGGGATGCCGAGTCGTTCCGCCACACGTCGACCGTCCTCTGCATCCAAAGCGCTGCAGCAGCCTTGTTTGTGATCAGCACGCTTGTTCAGGACGGGCAACAGCGGCGAGGATTCGCGTGAGCCGTCGATCGAACATGCGGTCAGGGCTTTCTCACCGTGCCGCATAAAGACGCCCGTCACATCATGCCCGGCTTCGACCAGCAAGTGCGCAGCGACACTGGAATCGACGCCTCCCGACATTGCTAATACGACTTTGGCCACGCTTGGTACCTTTGCTTGAAAACTCGGAAACCGATTCCGCTTTACTCTACAATGATAGTGCATCGCCCAAATTTGACACGGCCAAAATTTAGATATGATGTAACCCACCCAGGAATGTCGTCGCCCACCTGCAGGGCTGCGGCGAAGCATGCCAAACGCACAACAAGATGGATCCGGAAAAATGAGTTCACGAGCTTTGCGGTTTTTAACAGGGACACTGCTTCTGGCAGTCTTGCCATTCAATTGCGGCGGTCTGTTTGCACTTCAGGAAAAACAAGATCCAGCGGTTGATGCACAAGCCGAGCGTCAGGAAAGATTACGTGGTTCGGTGACACCCGAACGTGAGTGGTGGGATCTAAAGCACTATCATTTGTCGGTCGAATTCATGCCGGATTCGAAAGAACTGAAAGGGAGTAACCAGGTTACGTTTGAAGTTCTCAAGCCGGCCCAGCGAATGCAAATTGATTTGCAACCGCCACTGGAAATCACCGACGTGCGTCACGGTGATACGGATCTGAAATTTGAAAGAGATGGCAACGTTTACTGGATCGATTTCCCGGCTGCCTTGAACGCCGGAGACCGCGAATCGATCACCATTTCGTACGCCGGCAAACCGCGGGAAGCCAAACGTCCACCCTGGGATGGCGGAGTGACCTGGAGCGAAGACGAAAAAGGCAACCCGTTTATCGTGACGACCTGTCAGGGTATCGGGGCCAGCGTTTGGTGGCCAACCAAAGACCACGGTTACGACGAACCCGACGACGGAATGAAAATCAGCTTGACCGTGCCGGAGCAACTCTCGGCGGTTTCCAACGGTCGCCTGGAAAGCAGCGAGTCAAGCGATGGCAAGCGTACGTTTCACTGGATCGTGACTCAGCCAATTAACAACTACTGCATCAACGCGAACATTGGAAATTACGTCAACTTTTCCGAGCAGTTCGCAGGCGAAGCAGGCCAGCTTGATCTGGACTATTGGGTGCTGAAACACCAGAAGGATGTCGCGGAAAAACACTTTAAGGAAGTGCCTCGCACGATCAAGGCTTTCGAGCACTGGTTCGGGCCGTACCCCTTTTACGAAGACAGTTTCAAGATTGTGTCCGTCCCTTATCCCGGTATGGAGCATCAAAGCAGCGTGACCTACGGCAACGGATTCAAGAACGGTTATGGTGGCCGCGATCTCAGCCGCACCGGTGTCGGTTTCAAGTTTGATTTCATCATCGTGCACGAATCGGGGCACGAGTGGTTTGGCAATAACATCTCGATGAAGGACACCGCCGACATGTGGATCCACGAGGGCTTTACCAATTACAGCGAGAATCTGTTCGTCGAATATCACTTCACGGAAAAGGAAGCCCAGGACTACGTCATCGGATGTCGGGGTCTGGTCGGTAACAAAAAGCCGATTATCGGCGAGTACGGAATGAACCGGGAAGGTTCCGGAGACATGTACTACAAGGGCGGCAACATGTTGCACACCATGCGACATGTCCTGAACGACGACGACAAATGGCGTGCAGTGCTTCGTGGGCTCAACAAGGATTTCTGGCACCAAACCGTGACGACGCAACAAATTGAGTCATACATTAACGAGAAGACCGGAATCGACTTCACGGAAATGTTTGATCAGTACTTACGCGACAACAGGATTCCGGTACTCAATTATGAAATCGATGGCGAGAACCTGACCTACTGGTTCAGCGACGTCGTCGACGGATTCAGCTACCCGACTCGTATTCGAATCAACGAGCAAGAGAAAACAGTTTCGCCGACGACCGACAAGCAGACGCTGAAAATGGACTCGGCGATCGAGACTGTCGAGCTGGACCGAAATTTTTACTTCGAGTTTCGTGTCGCGGACTAAATTGAGCCGAGCCGGACTGCCTGATTCAACATTGGTCTATTCCAGTGAAGATTCGGGTGTGGCTATCGCCAATACGGCTAGTCCGAAAATTATGCTGTAACAGGCCGCTATTCCTTTGGATGATGTTTCCAGAACTGGTCAGACATTTCACGGATGATGCGGCTGCGTAATTCTCGAGTCAGCAAGCTGCCATGATCCTTGCCGGCGAAGATTTCGATTACGGCGTCGCTGCCCAGTTCCTTCATGCGTTCACCGAGCTTGATGGTTGCGCCTTCCAGATAAAATGTGTCGCTGTCGCCCATGTACACATGCAGCTTTGATTTCAGTTTAGGACCGAGCGTGTTCCAGTTCTGCTGCAGAATCAAACTGATGTCGTACCGTTTCCAATACTCGACGACTTCAGGATTTACCTTGCCCGTTTCGCGATCCCAGCAATAGGCTGGCAGTCCATCTTCGCCAAGCGGCGAGAACACGGCATCGAAACTGCGGATCTGTCCGCCCCGACCCAATAAATCGTCCATGCGTGTAAAGTCCTGGTAAGTCGCCATCACGGTGTTGCCACGACGCGCCAATGGACGCTTCGTGCCATCGGCTTGCACAAACATCGACGCGTTGTCGTCGTAAAGATTGGCTCCCTGGAAGTCACGGAAATCGACGGGATCGGGTGCCGTGCTCCATACGCCGCCGAAAAAGTCAGGGTAGGCGACCTGCAACCACAACGAGCTCCATCCGCCACTGGAATGACCGCCAACGAAACGCGCCGTCGATTCAGGTATCGTGCGGAATTGTTTATCAATCGCCGGTAGCATCTCTTTGACCAGCATGTCACCACGAGGTCCATTCGTCGCGCTGTTGGCATAAACATGATGGCCCCATTTGCATTGGCCCGTCAGCAACACGCGAATGAATTCCGTTTCGCCTTCTTTCGGCTGCGGTTGGCCACGGCTCCATCGTTGAGTCAAACGTTCCAGAGTCCCTCCAAACCCGGTGATTTCCACATAGACCGGATATCGTCGATCTGGTTGGTCATCGTAACTGGGTGGCAAAACCACGAGTGCTCGTTCCAATACCTGTCGCTTGTGAAATTCACCCAGCAGTTTGGAATCGATTTCGAAAAACTTGACCGCCTTCGACTCGTCGTATGACTTTTCCGCGACGACTTGATCCAGAGTCAGCTTGATCGCATCGACCGGGGCACCCTCTTTAATTTCGATATCCAAAGGTTGGCTGTAAAAGTTGCCAGGTCCTCCGGCATGACTCGCG
Organism: uncultured Pirellulaceae bacterium; assembly: GCA_964588195.1. GTDB lineage: Bacteria > Planctomycetota > Planctomycetia > Pirellulales > Pirellulaceae > CAJQPP01. Next base: position 7,373 of record CAZPOL010000163.1, read on the forward strand.
AAATAGAAATCATGATCCAGAATCGCCTGCACCTTGTACTTGCCATCTTTTAGCGCCGACAAGGGTTGACCGATGTTGGCGGATGAGTCATTGAATTTGACTGAGGAACCCGGATTCATGTCAACGACGTCGACCGCAAAGAATGGCTCGGGACCAAACCAGCTTGGCCCGAACATTGGCTGATCTCGTTTTTGCGAGAAAAACAAAAGCACCCGCCCCGAGACCGGTTTGTCAGTGACCTGGTCATCAAGCGTTACGTCAACGGTTATGGCAGATTGCGCGCTGGTCGATATCGCTGTCAGACTTATCGTCAACATGGTCAACAACACCAGCATGGCGATCGTCGCACGATGTGAAATTACGTTGCGGGAAACGGGGTGGCAGATTGGTTTCATCGGTCGCTCACTGGTCGTTGTTGTTGAGGTTGGCACGATTGTATTTGTGTTGTAGCAAGGTTTAATTGTAGTCGAATTTTTTGAACGAATTCGGCAGGTCTGTTGACAGCTTTCTCGTCACGGTATGATCCATGGTTTCAAGAACGAAGCAATCCCGGACGCCAACGCCATGTACCTTGTGATTTCCACCAGTCTGCATCCTGACAGCAAAAGTCGTGTTTTGGCCAACGCGGCGCACAAGGAGATTAAAGATCAGGGTGGCGATTGTGAACTGATTGATTTGGCCTACGGCAGTCCTCTGC
>CAZPOL010000164.1:0-8009 GCA_964588195.1 uncultured Pirellulaceae bacterium
AATCGATCCTGACGGCAAGATTTTGGCGATCGGATTGCAAGGTAAGGAATTGAAGACGTTCGTTGAATCGCTGGACCTGCAGAATTAATTGACTGGCCCATTCGTTTAACGACGAGCCAGCAGGCGACCGTGTTGGGAAATTCAAAACGCAGACGCCTGGCGGCTTGCCGTTAAACGATTTGGTTTGAGCAAGGCCTTTGCAAGGGTCAGGCTGTCAGGCTTGAGGGGGCCCGGCCCCTGAGAACTCTCCCAGCAAAACCACTCGCTTGCGCTTCGTGCTTGTATTCGAAGCTATCCATGCGTTTAACGACGAGCCGGAAGGCGACGGTGTCTGGAACTTCAAAACGCAGACGCCTGCCGGCTTGCCGTTAAACGATTTGGTTGTGTCTGATGTATCACATGTGCGTTTCAAGTTGATCTGGATAGTCACTTCCTTTGCCGAGCTGGCATACAGTCCCGCCACGTTTTGAGAGTTTGGTCACCGAACTCTGCTTTCGCTTAAGTAGTTCGTAATGTCTTTGCCCGGTCAGCGTCTTATCTGCACACTCAAGCTGATCGGGTCAAAGGAAATAACGATGCTCTCAGAATTCACGAAGCGATTAATGGAAGGCTCGAACGGATTCGATTTCGTGGCCGCTCATTTTGCTTGCGAGAAAGACAGGTTCTCAGCGTCAAATCCAAACGGCTTTGTAAATCTGGGCTCAGCTCAAAACTTTTTGGGTAAGTCAGCGATCCAATCGCGGTTGCAGTCTCTCGATTGGAATTTGCAGGACACTCCCTATCGCGAGTTTGCCGGGACCGAAAGTTCAAGAACTGCGGTTGCCAACTATTTACAGGACATTTCCGAGCAGACCGTCAATCCAAATCATGTTGTGATCGGCAACGGACTTGTCAACGTGATGGAAGCGATTGGAATCGCGATTCTTGATGCGGGCGACCACGTGCTGGTGCCAACCCCCGTTTTTCCCGGCCTGATAACTGCATTGACGTACCGCACCCAGGCGAGTTTCATCACGTTGGAGACGACCGCTGATCAGCAATTTCAACTTTCTCCATCCGCTATTCGGGCCAAGCTGGAGTTCGAATTGAAGCAAGGTCGTCGTGTTAAAGCGGTGTTACTCTGTTCACCAGGAAATCCAGTCGGGCAAGTATTTACGGCTGACGAAGTGCAGCAGTTTGTGAAGATGGCTGAAGATTTTAACGTCGCACTGATTGTCGACGAGATTTATGCGTCCAGCTGTTTTGAGGGAGTTGATTTTGTCAGCGCGTTGACCGCGAATTCAGATCAGGTCGTTTCGATCGGCGGACTCTCCAAAGACTTTGGGCTCGCTGGCTATACGACTGCCTGGGCTTGTACCAGGAACGAACACATCATCAAGGCGTTGCAGAAACAGAGTCATTTCTTCCGCCTATCGGCACCGATCCAACGAGCGATTGAGACGTTCCTTGAACCTGAGTGGCGAATCCCGTTCTTGCAATCCAACCGTGTAAAGCTCAGTCAACACTGCGCCGACACGCGTAACGAACTGAGCGAATCTGGCGTTCAAGTAACACCTGCCAAAGCAGGCCTGGTCGCCTGGCTCGATCTACGTTCTTATTTACAAACTGTCGATGAAGCTGGGCAATTGGCACTGTACCGTTATTTGCTGGAACAACATCGGGTGCATTTGAGTCCCGCGTCAGGCTTTCATTGTCAAACGCCAGGATTCTTTCGAATCTGCTTTAGCCAGGAACAGGAAACACTTCGTGAAGGACTGCGAAGAATTCAGCTAGGATTGCGTCAGTATCAGAGCAATAGCTCGACAAGACTTATGGAGGTTTGAAGCGATGGCTACCCGAACATTTACTGAACACAAAGAGCAATTACAGGTCTTCGTTGACCGCACCGTCAACTTGATCATGGAACGCTTGAGTGAACAAGCGTGGCACAACGTCCGCCGCATCTACTCCAACGACATCGTTGAAGAATATCTAATCGAATTGCTCGAACCGTTTGCGGATCGATACCCGATCGAATCGGAGGCAATCGCACGCGAGTTCGTAGAGGACTATTTTCCTGGAATCTCCATCGCCTGTCAGATCGATGCCGAACGATATCAAACAGAGGATCCAGCTCTCGAAAATCTTGACGAAGTGTTTTATGCCAGCAACGGCTTCTGGGCCACGGTTGCTTATCGAATTGCCAACGCATTGTTCAAGTTGCAGGTTCCGATTATCCCGCGTGCGATCAGCTCGATCGCTCATTCACGTACGGGTGTCGACATTCATCCGGGAGCGACAATCGAACCCGGTCTGTTTATCGACCATGGGACAGGAATCGCGATTGGATGCACTGCCGTCATTCATTCCAATGTCAATTTGTACAACGGCGTTGTGTTAGGAACTCGCAGCAAGCCGAAAAAGAAAATGGATGAAGGGTCTGAAACGATCAAGAAACGTCATCCAACTATCGAAAGTAACGTCAGTCTGTACACAAACGCTTTCGTTGGTGGTGATGTGGTGATTGGGTCGGGAACAACGGTAGGTGCATACGCTTTTGTTTGTCACGATGTGCCAGCCGACTCGGTGGTGCTTGGCAAAACGGGTGAGGAGAAGAAAACTGTGGTCAACCCGAAAGCAACGCCTGTGCTGCCTGCAACAATCGAATACGTGGTCTGACAAGGCGGACCGCCGGTTCGGCTCTGGTCGTTGGCTTTGGACGATTGACGGCGAGTCGGTAGACGACGGTGTTTTGCGCCTTTTAATACGCAGACGCCTACGGCTTGCCGTTAAACGATTTGCTTGGCGAAGTACTTTGCACAGGAGAACTGCAAGGTTCTTTTGTGCTGCCAGGTCGATGCGTTACAATCTCAGGGAGACATTATTTAACTTCCTTGTGAGTAGATATCAGAGCATGAAACCGATCTCGATTCTTTTGTTCCTTGCAACCGTGGCGTTGTTTGCTGGTTGTGATTCCAATGTTGATAACTCGAAAGTCGACACGGATAACTCCGATACGACCGCTCAGTCGAATGAGGGACGCGACCAGGCAAAACCCGATACGCCCAAAACGACTGAAACGCCCGAAACGACTGAATCGAATGCTGCACCAGACGGTTCTTCAGATATCGTATTCGGCGACAAGTACCCGGAGGTTCTGGCAGTGAAAGTCTCGCCGGGCCAAGGCGATAAATGGCGTTTCAATGTGACGTTGTCCAGTACTTACGACTCGCCGCAACGCTATGCCGATGCGTGGCGAGTGCTAGACGATCAAGACAACGAATTGGGCATTCGCATCCTGGGCCATGATCACGCCAACGAGCAACCTTTTACGCGATCGGGAACCGTCGATATTCCCAAGGGAACTCAGAAGGTGTTCGTCGAAGGCCGCGATCAGGCCAATGGCTGGTCCGGCCAACGGTTCGAAGTCGACATGCCTTGACGTGTATTCTGGAAAGTCAGCCTTCGACTTTCGCCATTCGTTTGACGAAGAGCCGACAGGCGATGGTTCGGAACATCAAAACGCCCTCGCCTGCCGGCTCGTCGTTAAACGATTTGCTTAAGGTGTGAAAGTAACAAATCAATATGAACGAACTCTTGCGAGAAACGGTGAACAGCTAAATGGCAACGAAACTAACCTGGCTTGGCCATGCGTCCTGGTTGATCGAAACGGAAAAGCACACGATCCTGCTGGACCCGTTTCTGAACGATAACCCAAAAGCCTCTGCAAAACCTGCTGATCTGAAACCGGACGTGATTCTGGTGTCGCACGGTCATTTTGATCATGTGGCGGATGTTGCTGAAATCGCAAACGCCAATGACTGCACCGTGGTTGCCAACTATGAGATCGCCACATGGTTTTCGGAAAAGCACAACGTCAAGAACACAATCGGCATGAACATCGGTGGCGGCATGGAAATGGATTTCGGGCGAGTGAAAATGACTCACGCGATCCATAGCAGCCAATTGCCAGATGGAGCGTACGGCGGTAACCCTGGTGGATTTCTAATTTCACCAGGCAACAAAAAAGAGCTGGGCGAAAACCAGGCACGCAAGCGAATTTATTTTGCGTGTGACACAGCGCTGTTTTCCGACATGGAGTTGATTGGCAAGGTTGGGGTCGACGTCGCGGTTGTGCCTATCGGTGATCTCTTTACGATGGGACCGGAAGATAGCGTCCAGGCAATCAAGTTAATTGGTCCCCGACTGGTGCTGCCGACTCACTATGATACTTGGCCGCCAATCGAACAAAACGCAGCGGAATGGTCAGACATGGTCAAATCGAAAACAGACGCCCAGCCGGTGGTGCTGAAACCAGGCGATACTTACGAGATCTGACTTTTCTCAAGCAATCATGCTGACCGCGTGCTCACGAGCTTCACAGAATCGAGCGAGCGCTTGGCACATAAAAAAGAGCCCTCAATGGTCATCGCCATTGAGGGCTCTTGTTTGTTGACGTTTGTTGGAGGTTTGCAAAGGCTCTTGCTTGCTGTTAACGTCTATGAATTAGCTTCGGCGACGACGCAACATCAATCCAATCGTACCCAAACCAAACAGGGCGACGGATGTTGGCTCAGGTACAGGGCTGCCGAATATGCCGCCTTGCAATCGAGCGAATCCGATCGCTTCTTCCCCGGCACCGGTGTAGAAAATATAAACCTGACCATCTACGTCCTCAAAAATGTACGGGTCTCGCAATTGCCTTACACCGATCTGCGAGCCGTTTAGGGATGGGGCTAGAGGGTGGTTAACGCCTTCCCAATCAAGTTCCGGTTCCAGGATGACCTGTTGCCCGAGCACTTCCCAGTCGAACGTGTTGGTGCTGCCGTTAGCAGTGTCAATCACCGACAAGAAAATCGATTCGGGCGCGTCGTTTCTGGCTGAGTAGAACAAGTAGACGTTGGTGTCATTCGGGTCGATGTGAGTTCGCGTGTAAACCGCTGTGTGACGTACATCGGTTAGCCCCTCTCCTAGTTCCTCATAAAAATCCCGCAGAGGATTGCCGCTTTGATCCGTCGCAGTCAGTCCCGGCGAATCCCACCAATTTTGGCCAACTGCGTCAAACCCTTCTGTGGGATTCCACAAGCCACCTTCGCTGTCGGCATTGGCAAGCGTGTTGAGTTCGCCAGCATCGTTGAAGCGTGGTGCTTTCCAAAGTTCATTTAGATTTGAATATGCAAAAGTTTGCCCACCAACTTCGAAAGTTCTTACGTAACCTCCAGCCGGTACAACGGAACGCACTCCAAAGGTGTTTCCGCCAGCGTCCAGGCCAGATTCTCCACCTTGATGTGTCGCGTTGAAGTTCAGTCCGTACCTTGAGGTGGCAACGAAAGTGTTTTGGCCAGCGATCTCTGTATAAGGTGCGTGGTAATAGACTGCGATCCGTTGGTTCACGTGATCGACATGAACGTCAGGCGACGCAATGTGACCATTGGCTGCAATTAAGTTGTTCCCGCCATTGGATTCAACCCGACTTCCACCAGTATTTCCGTTGGACAAGGAAAGTACACCACTTCTTGGTGTCTGAACTCCGGTGTTATTTCCGTTGACGCCCCAGGCTCTATCAGGGGCGTTGCCCGTATTGAACAGAGTCCAGTCGCCGGTTAGCGAATCGGACCACGCCAAGCGGATATCCCGCCCAACATGGTGTGCGAAGTACATATAGTAATTTGCATTTGGATTTACACGCTCCGAAGCCGGGATCCAGTCAGGCACACGAATAACAGACGGTCCATTGATATTGCCAGCGAGGTTCCCACCTGCATTGTCTCTGGAGTTAGCTCCCACAGCGTTGAACGTCGATTCATCAATGAGCGGGTCGAAACCAGGAGTGTCAGGACGACCGTCAATACGAACGGCAGTTATCGGGTCCGAGCCTTGTGCGAAAGCAAGACCTTCAAAGGCAACAAGCAAAATCAACGTTGCCAAAAACTTTGTGAATGAATGATGCATAGTATCCATTACTTTTTTGATTAGATTCGCTGTAAAGCGAGGTGAGTTTTTTTTGGGTGAGCTGCTAATGAATATCCTTTATAATATCGAAAACCCTATCCGACCATTCCCCGATTGAACTTACCGATTCAAAACCATTGGCATCGGCGAAACATGTGTTTGTATTGGTCGGGCTCGTCCTAAAGGCGTCGAAGATTCCCTAGAAAGCTGGGTTCGTGAAGGAATTTGCGAACCAGGAGGGGCCGATGTTTTCGCAATTATAATAGGGGTCAAGTCTGACCTCTTTTTGCGAGCACACCTATGATCCGTTCTGTTTTGATTTTTCTTGCTGTTTCTGTTCTGGCCAACCCATATTCGGTGGCTGGGGAACAGACAATCCCGACCCAATACCAAGCCTACGTCGTTCTACTGCAGGCTCAAAAACAACTTCACAATGCCGAGTATCAGAGTTCCGCTCACCGACTGCGAACGCTTGAATCACTAATGGCCGATGGGCATGCTTCGTGGCTTGAAGTCCGCCGCCAACAATTGGCGACAACCAACCTGTTGGCAAAAGCGAATGCATACAACCAGTACGTCGACCTTGCCCGGTCGGTACTCGCGGAATCGGACGGCGAAATTCATCAAGATTCGGCTTGGCTGGATGGTCAGTTGCATTTCACAGACATGCACGTCCGAACAGAAAATGGTTTTCAATTGGAAGCGGGCCAAACGGATGACATGATTCAACAACTGAATCAGGACTTGGCCGAACAACAAGAACAGGTTGCCAAGCTGGCAGCAGGTTCGGCCAGCAGTCGTCATCAGGCGATCCAACACCGACTGAATGTAGCGAACTGCGAGGTTGCCGTAACGCAGGCACGAATCGGCTGGTTGCAAGGACTGGATTCCACCGGCAAGCAGACTGCCACTCAGCCCGTCAGCCTGACTGATTCACACGGGGTTGGCAATTCAAAACTCGCATCCGCCGCAATCGCCCAATGCACGGCACACACTGCGATCATCGAACACCTCTCTGCGATGGAACAAGAGCGGCTTGGGAAAGTTCGCGAGCTACAAGCGATGGCGATGACGTCGCAAGAAGACGTTGAATTGTTGGAAAACAAAATTTCGCAATTGAAAGACATGGCAGGCGGGCAGCTGGCCATCTCCGAATTTCTTGACTCGAATCAAACGCAATTCGTTTCCACGAAAACGGACTCGTCAACAGTGGCAAAACTGCGTGGCAGTTTTCAAAGATGCGAGGCCAAATTTCAACTGCAATCATCGACCAATGAACAACAGTTCTTGCAAGAAGTCCTGGACAGGCTGGAAATAGCCGCACAGCGGTCGGCCGGCGTAAGCCAAGCGTCGACTAGCGGATTTGGCAGTTCGCTTAGCATTGGCCAGCAGAACGAAATGAAGAACTACCGAGACAAAATCCGTCTGGCCGAGCTGAAATCGAATCTGGCCCAGTGCCGGCTGGAAGTCATCAACCTGCAGGAAGAGCAAGGATTTTCCTCTGAACTGGTCGTTTCGTCGGCGAAATCTACGGACGATCTGACGATGGCATTGAGTTCATTGTCGTTGACGCATTTCCTGACCGTCCCGAATTCACCCAAGTTGCTTTTGGAATCAATGGTCCATAGAAAACCAGTTGGAAGCCTGCCGACAATATTCCACGAATTCAACACCAGCTACCGCCCGATTCAACTGACCAGTTCAATTCGAAGTTTCAGTTCTTCGTACCGCCCGAGTCGATCTCGCAGCGGATCGTCATCGTTGGGGCTTGGCAGTCGCAGCCACGTGTGGACGCACCAACACGGCCGTGGAATCCGGTCCCGGAACAAAGTCAGCAGCTTTTCGCAATATGGAACGTCGCTGTATTCAGGATCGAGTTATTATCGATCGAGATTTTCAGGATCGCGATATTCGGGATCGCGATATCATGGCAGTCGATTTGGCTCGGCGTCCACGCGAACTTATCCATTCGGCTCGCTCGATAGTCGCCTCCGGAATTTTCAGCCTGCCGGTTATCCACCATGGTTGCTGCCTGGGTCTCCAACAAATTTCGGCGGCTCGAGTTATTCGTGGCGCTG
>CAZPOL010000165.1:0-7835 GCA_964588195.1 uncultured Pirellulaceae bacterium
GTGCGCATTGAGTGGTTCAACGAAAAAAGTCGTTTCATGATTGGGTTCAACCCATGGTTCTCCTGCCGATGGAGCCGAACGATAATTGAAGATCCCCCAAATCAGGCCTGCGAAGATCAGAATGGAGACGTTGATAGCGATTTTGATTGCGATTCGTTTTAAGCCGGGAAGCAAACGCCGCTTGTTGTTCGTTTTCAATTCGCACCCTGATTGGTTGGTCGTTTATGTCGCCGCTATGGCAGTTAAAAAACTGGTTGATTCCAAAGAGAAAGCCATGTCGAAAATTCGACATGGCTTTGTTGAGCGGAGGACACGGGGGTCGAACCCGCAACCCTTGCGGGCAACTGATTTCGAATCAGCCTGCTAGCCATTCGCTTATCCTCCGATAACGGTGAGACCAGTTTTTCGCGAGGATGTTCGCGGTGGCTCAGCGTTTGGTTACAACTATTTGATACTCGGGCGATCGTTTTCGCAAGACCTGAAAATGTCGCGAGTTGCCGCTTCACGAAAAAAGGCCGCTCGTTGTCGAGCGGCCTTAAGTTGGTCTTTTTAGTTAGTTTTGAAGTTGGTTGCGACAGGTTAATCGTTACCGATTCTGCTGCTGTGGTTGCTGCTGTTGCTGTTGTTGGCGTGAAGCCTGAACGGCGCGAGCACCTGGTTGCGAGGAACCGACCAGGAAGTTGTCGATTTGCGAAGTGCTGACCAGTGTTTCGAATTCGTCCTGCACGGCCAGTCGCATCTTCTTTTCCAGGATGTCGCGATAGAGTTCGTCCTTGACGGCATCAAAGTCTTGTACGACGGGGGTCGTGCGGCCTTTGCACCACAGGACGATCCAGGTGTTGCCCACCGGAATCAAGCCGGAGATTTCACCGGGTTTCAGGCGGAAGGCTTCTTCCTCCAGAACCTTGCGTCCACCGTGCATCGGGATCGGTGGGACTTCTCCGTAGTGAGCTCGCGAAGCAGGCTCGATCGAATACTGATGAGCCAATTCACCAAAGTACTTTTCTGTTTGGTTTTCCTTGGCCATTTCCCAAACTTTCTGAGCCGTCTTTTGATCGTTCAGTACAACGGCCAGCACTTCGACTCGCGGTCCAAAGTTTGATTCGAAGCCTCTTTGCATGTCCTCGTCCGTGACCTGAACCTTGCGAGCCACAATCTTTTTCATGGCAACGGTTGGCCAGACTTCGTCCTGCACATAGATTTCAATTTTCGCGGAATCGTTTTGCGTAATAAACGCGATCCACTTTTTGATGTCCGGTTGCCCGTCTTCGGTTGTCACGCCGTAATCGCGGGCGGCTCGTGTGATCTCGCGGTCGATGTCCTCTTGATTCACCGTTTCGCCGGCATTCTGCAAGTGTTGGCGAATCAGAGTGCGGTTGATTTCGCTCTGCAGTACTTCACGGCCAAATCTGGCCAGGCACTCTTCCTTGATTTTTTCGATCGTGACCGGGGTGCCGTTGACGGTGGTAGCGACACCGGGTTGCTGTTGTCTTAATGCAGGGTCGTTGATGACGTTGACGATCTCAGCGTTGTCCTGCATGTGACGAAACAGTTGTTCGGCAGCGTCACCCAGTTTCGATTCGCGAATCTCTTCGCGGATGCGTTGCTTGTTCATCACCAGGTCCTGCTCTCCCAGTTCCGTGGCCGCGTAATGGCGTTCACATTTGATAATGATGAACTGGTTTTGCATGTTGATGATGTCGGAGACCTGGCCAACTTCCAGATTGAAGGCGATGTCTTCCAGTTCCGGTTCGCCCATGTTGCGTCGCAATGGAGGCAACAATCCGCCCACCGAGGCGCTGTTGGGGTCGACGGAATGGTTGATGGCCAACCGGCTGAATTGTTCCGGGTTGCTGCGGGCCTGTGCCAGAATTTGCTGAGCCTGCGCTTGATCGGTCAAGGCAATTGCCCGGACCTGAACTTTGGGGCCAAATTCGCTGTTCAGTTTTTGCTGGATCTCATCTTCCGAGACTTCTGTCATTGAAGCGGCGAGCCGGCGTAATGCCAATTCGGTCCAGATAATTTCATTGCGTAACTTGGACGGGTCCAGGTTTCGTTCCTTGCGGATCAGGTCGATGTAACGTTCGGGTGACATGCCAAAGCGTTTGGCGCGATTGGTGATTTCCGCGTCTACATCGGCCTCAGTGACATTGATTCCCTGTTTCTGGCATTCCATCGTGATCAGGAATTTGTTGACAAGGCTTTCCGTTACTGATTCTCCGAAACGGGACATCGTTTCCTTAGCCAGTTGATCGCGAGTGATCTGTTGACCATTGACGACCGCCATGATTTCCATGCGGTCGCTGTTGGTTTGAGTCGGCTGGATTCGTTGTTGCGACGGTTGTTGCTGTTGCTGCTGAGGGGTCGCCCACAGCGAACCGACTGACAACATGGCCAGCATCAGAAACGAGGCGGTAGTGTAGATTGAGTTCGAACGTTGCATGGGTTTCTCCTTAAACCTGCGTGGTCCTGCGGGTTTCCGCGCATGGCTTCATCCATGAGGCCGGGGTTCAGATTCGGGGTCGGCCAACCGGTCGGTCGGCGCAGCTGAAACTGCAGGAGCGGGGAGTATACGGAGGCCAGCGTTGCGACTCAATACATATGCGAATGCTATCACTGGCACGTCCATTTCGTTGAATTGACGTGTTGTAATGGCCGAGGATTGCCCGAGGATTGGCGGATGTTGTTTGACGGCAAGCGGCAGTCGTGTGCGGCTGGATTTGCCGGTTGCTCAACGAAAAGTCAACGAAAAAACGGGCCAGCATACACTGGCCCGTCGAGACGAGTTGAACCGTAAGCAGGTTCAGCTGTTTTATAAAGCGATCATTACATTGAACGCAGCGGAGAGAGTTGGTTACTTCCGCGGCGTGTACTGTCCGCTTGGAACTATTTGTTGTTGGCCAGTCCAGCCAGTGTTTGTCATAGGCGTCTGGCTTGGGGCGATTTGGAATTGCCCACCATGGTTTACATGAATCGGATTGTTGCCAGTCGTTGCATGGTACGGTCTCAAATGCTGATTGATATTTTGATTGATCTGCATTTGTGTTTGATCGGAGATCGTGGAAGACGTGCCTGGATGTTGAATCCCGGTTTGCGGCGTCGGGGTTTGCATCATCTGGCCCGGTTGCGAAGTTTGGAACGTTCGCGGTTGCTGCTGTAGCAAGCGGCTGGCCGAGTTGTTTTGCTCGGGTGTCGGTTGCTGTCCGGGCGTTGTCTGGTCAGGTATCGCATTCTGATAGATCTGGCCGTCGGCAGGTGGTTGCGTAATGATCTGACCGTCGTTGATGATTTGACCGTCCATCATGTACTGGCCTTGGGATTGGTACTGCCAGTTATTCTGACTGGAGTACTGGGTTCCAGCGTAGGGGTTGTAATAGCTTGAATCGTAGCCGGGGGTTTGGAAATGGTTTCCAGTACCCCAGCCCAAGCCGACATTCTTAAATAGATTGCGTAGCGGTGCCCGCCGTTGAGCTTCGACTTCGGTAGTCGAGGCAAAGGTCGCAGCAAGAACTGCAAAACAAACTGTCAATCGCAACATAAGTGGTTTACTCCAAAACAAAACGAATCAGCCTAGTCGCGGCGAGACATGCCTACTGTATCGAAAGATCTGCAAGCATCCGTTTGCGATTGCTGTTGGAAGTCACGAAATAGGCCGATCGGCCAGTGAATCGCAATGAATGTGAGTGCGACGACTTTGCCGAAGACTTTGCACGGCGTGCCTGGCAATTGGGTTTGGCAAGGTCTGCCTGATGGGGCATCTGGATTTGTAGTGACAGCCAGAACCGTTCAGGTCCGTCGGGGACGCCAAACAATGCCGCTACAACCGGTGCCTTCCTGCGAGAGACTGGTGGCGCACATGGCACAGGTGCGATTAGCGCAAAAGAAAACCGGAACGGCTAAGGAGCGTTCCGGTAATGGTGTTCGAATTGATGATGCAGATCATTCGTCTGAATCGTCAGCCATGTCTTCGGTTGAATCGGCTGGGCTGTCCAAGCTGGTTTTGCCCGTTGGAACTTCCCCAATCAACTCGTCGGTGATGGAGCTTACGATCGGCTTGCCGTCCAGCTTCAAGACGATATCGTCTCGCGTGTCGAACTCGCCATCAGGACCGGCACTACGGACATTGCAGCCCCAATCGGTTGTGCCGTAACGCAGTGGTTTGTCCCAGGCGTCGTCGTAGCGGACGGTCATCATCATGCCATCATCCAGGGATGGCAGTTGGTGGTTGTGTTCGGTGCGGAATTCTCGCAGCTCTTCGATTGCCTTCTGAATGACCAAGCCGGTCTTGCGGATCTCTCGGCGATTCTCAACCGCTACCTGGTTGTGATGCTGTCTGGCGACTTGGCGTTGGTGGTGCGTGAATGCGGTCAGTGACCAGACGGACAACGCTGTGGTTCCCATCAGAGAAAGCACCAAACCCCAGACCGCCATGCCTCGCGGCGATCTTCGCAAGCCAAACAGGCTGAACAGAAGTGCCAGGGGAGCGATCAGAAACAGCGTGAACGGGCTGACCAGAGCCATCAACATTCCGGTGAATCCACACCAGTTGAAAGGTCGTTTTCGTTTCTGAATCGAAATCGGCTCGTCAAATCCGATGAAAACGGGACCCCGTTGTTTGGCTGCCTGTTTTCGATGTGCAAAGGGAACGTGATAACGCATGGCCCACTTTCTCCTGAAAATTACTACGTTTATCAGGGGTTATTCGATGGCCGGGCGGCAAGCTTGGAAAGAATTCCTGCAAAATAAGGAAAAGCCCAAATCATTCAGTCGCAATTACTTACGACGAATCGATTTGGGCTCATTCGTTTGGATTAAACGCTATCGACCAGGACTTGTCTGGGAAGCCTTAGTTAGCTTCGGTCGCGGGTCACACTCAGGTATCGTTTCAGCTCGGCACGAACCTTCGGGAACATCAGCAACAAGCCAAACATGTTGGGGAATACCAATGCCAGAATCATTGCGTCCGAGAAATCAATCACGGATCCCAGCGAGATAGCCGAGCCGATCACGATGAAGACCAGGAACAACAATTTGAATGACAGGTCAGCCGCCTGACTTCTACCAAACAGGTACTTCCATGATTGCAGTCCGTAATATGACCATGAAATCATGGTTGAGAATGCAAACAGGATGATGGCAATCGTTAACACGTAACGGAAACCAGGCAGAACCGTATCGAAGGCTCGCGACGTCAAGTCAACACCGCCGACTCTCTCGCCATCAATCAAAACCTGCTTGGCTTCAACATCTCCATATTCGAACAGGGGGTTTTGGCCAGCATCAGGAATGTTGAACAGAATGATAACGATCGCAGTCATCGTGCAGATGACGACCGTGTCAATAAACGGCTCAAGCAAAGCGACAATGCCTTCCGAAGCGGGGTAGTTGGTTTTTACCGCCGAGTGAGCGATGGCGGCAGAACCAGCACCGGCCTCATTCGAAAATGCAGCCCGTTGGAATCCAACAATCAAGACGCCCAACAGTCCGCCAAATCCAGCCGCTGGAGTAAAGGCTCCACTGAAAATCTGACCAATCGCCGCTGGAACGCTGGTAATGTTCATGACGATGATGATCGTGGCAGCCAGGACATAGATGATCGCCATCAGTGGAACAATCTTGCCAGTAATCGAGGCGATCCGTTTGATACCGCCAATAATGACAAAGCCAACGATGACCGCCATGGCGACACCAATCAATGTGCCTGCCGAACTCGATTGAATATTGAACAGGGTAACGATCTGTTGAGTTGCCTGGTTGGCCTGGAATGCGTTTCCACCACCAAGGCTGGCTCCCACACAGAGAACCGCAAAAATCACACCCAGAACATTGCCGACAGGACCAAGGCCCATCTCGCCAAGCCCCTTTTTCAAGTAATACATCGGACCACCGTGAACGACCCCATTCTCGTCCACGTCGCGGTATTTAACACCGAGCGTACATTCGACGAATTTGGTCGACATTCCAAGTAGACCGCACACGATCATCCAGAATGTTGCACCAGGACCACCGACCGCGATCGCGACGGCGACACCGGCAATGTTTCCCAATCCAACGGTTCCCGATACCGCGGTGGCCAATGCCTGGAAGTGCGATACTTCGCCCTCTCCTTCGTCACGGATCGTGCCAGCCAGGTCACCGTCTTCGGATGCACCACCGGATTTGACGTTCTTCGCACCCGATTTCTCGACATCGTCGTACTTTCCGCTAACAACCTTGATGGCAAACGGAATCAGTCGAATGTTGATGAATCCGAAGTAAATCGTGAAGAATCCGGCACCGACCACCAGCAAAATAACAACGACGGGAACGTCTTTTCCGCCAACCGGAACCGGCGTGGTTACCAATCCACCCCACCAGTCGGAAATTGGTTTGAAAGCTTCGTCAATCTTCTCATCAATACCCTTTTCGGCGGCCTCACCAGGATTTTCTTCGACCTTTTTCTCTGCCGCTTTTTCTTTTTCCTGTGCAGCAGTCGCCGGGCTACCAGAGGCAATGCTGGCTACCCCCATGCCGATAATCAACGCAAATACTAATAGTGCAAGCGCGCGGAATCGCGTCAATCCTCGTGGTCTGGTAGCCATTAAGCCGTCTCTGAATGGTTTAGGTAATGAGGTGATTTAGAATGTCGGTTTGTAGTTTAGATGGTGTGGAAAGTCAATTATTTACGCGAAACAGCTCACCGTAAAAGTTTGCCAAAATGTTTTTCACATAAATCATTGTCAAATGTGTCTTAAGGGAATATCATCGTGCGACTTCACTCTGCAAGGCTGTCATTATCCCGTGGCACACAGCTGGAAAATTCAATGACTTTCAAATCAAAAAACAGGCTCTCGGAAACGGACCAAAGCGTGCTGGATCTGATCCGGCATGAGGGTTCTGTCTCGGTGGCTCGACTTTGCGAATTGCTGGAAGTCACGGCGACTGCGATCCGGCAACGCCTTTCCAGATTGCAGGCTGCGGGATTGATCGAGCGAGTTCAGGAACGTCAGGATCGTGGACGACCGGTTCACATGTATCAGTTGACGCCCAGCGGGCTGCAGTCGATGGGCGAAAATTTGGCTGATTTGGCCGAAGACCTGTGGCTGGAAGTCGTGAATATCCAGGACGCAGAGGTCAGAAAAACGGTGATCGACGGCGTCTTGCGGCGGTTAACTGAAAGGTATCGCCAACAGGTGTCTGGCGAGACGATTACCGAGCGACTGCGCTCAATCGCCGCTCTGTTCCGCGAACGAAAGATACCGTTCGTCGTGGATAACCAGGACGGTCAGGCGTCGCTGAAAATCGTGGGCTGCCCGTATCCGGGACTTAATGAACACGGTGACGAGATCTGCCAACTGGAACAACGGTTGGTGACTGAGTTGCTGGACGAACCGGTGGCCCTGAACCATTGCAGTTGCAGTTCGTCCGGTGGCAAGTGTTGCACGTTCACCGCCGAAGCGACTCAAGACTTAAGCAAACCACGTCCGCCCGAAACGGCTGGTCGGAAAAAATAATCGGTAGCGAATTCAACTTTGAACTCGATTTCCAATCGAACTGAAATATATCTAACACTCAATCACTGATTGAAAAACTGGAAAGAAGCATGTCTGACACACTTACTATCAAAAATCTTCACGTCGAAATCGAAGGCAAGCCGATCTTGCGAGGCGTGAATCTGGAAATCAAGAAAGGCGAAACTCACGCCTTGATGGGACCCAACGGTTCAGGCAAAAGCACTTTGGGCTTGGTGATCATGGGCCACCCGAAGTACGAAGTGACCGAGGGTGACATCTTGCTGAACGGCGAAAGCGTTCTGGAGATGGAGGCCGACGAGCGAGCTCGCGCCGGAATCTTCA
>CAZPOL010000166.1:0-1274 GCA_964588195.1 uncultured Pirellulaceae bacterium
GCTCCGATTCAGCCGCAGCCTTCCAGGCTCACTGGGCCATGTTGAATCAACCCGTCGACTCGATCGAACACCTGACCGCTCAGTTGTTGGACAACAAGGACTTGGAACCCGGCAAACCCGAACTGCTGCGGGCGCTCGCACTGTTGCGAACCATCGCAACCGACGATTCAGAAAAACTGCTCCAGTCAATCAGCCAGCAACATCCCGATACTTTCCTGGGTGAACAGGCCAATCGTTTGGCCGGGAAGTAGCCGGCGCGGCGGCCCTGTGAGCGGCAAGGCGCTAGCCGCCGGTTCGTTGCGTCAGTTACGATGGCAGGATGACTACCGACTCCGACCCAATGATCCTCTTCATAACCTGGACGACTTATGGTTCGTGGTTGCCAGGCGATTCGAGAGGATGGAAGCACTGGAAAAAGGGCGAGCAACAACCTCAGCCTCGGTTAGAAGACTGGTGCAAAGGCCAAATGAAGGAGACGGCTGTCTTGTTGGACGAGCTTCAACGAAAAGCTGTCGATGAAGTCGTTCGTGAACATTCACGGATTCGAAAATGGGATTTGCATGCCGTTTCGGCTCGTTCAAATCACGTTCATGTTGCGGTGACAGTGCTTCCGAAGACTGGCAACAATAGCTATCGAGCAGCTGATGGAATCAAGCGCGTTCGTGATGAACTGAAGGCAAACGCAACCCGAGTCCTGAGACGCTGTGAAAATCCAGTCACCCAAAAGAAGGTTTGGACGAAGGGTGGCGATATTGAGTTTGTTGATTCAGACGAAGATTTGGACAAAGTGGTGATCTACATTTTGCATGCACAGGATCGAATGGATCGCGGAAAGTAGTTTTGGAAAACGACGACTCGTCGCGCTGAATCGCCCTGAGCGCGGCGCTTGCCCCCGGTAAGAACTGATACACGAGCACCATGCGACTCAAATCTGCAGATGAATCCAGTCGATCGAGAACCATTCTTTTGTCGGACGCAACCAACTGTTCCCGTGACTCAGAAATTCGACTCCGAGAAAACCGGCGGCTAGCGCCTTGCCGCTCACGTGAAAGTTAGCCGTTCTCACCCATCCGTTGTGATCTGTGCTTCACGTTGGTTATGATTCAAGGATCAATACGTGAGTTCGTTGTCTGACATCTGGAATTCCCAATGACATTGCTAAAAAAACGATTCCTTCGCACATCGGTCGTCGCCACCGTTCTTTTGAGTTCTTTGTTCGGTGAGCGAACAATTTCTGAATCCTGCGCTCAGGAGAACCGCCTGACGATCGAGCG
>CAZPOL010000166.1:1374-3161 GCA_964588195.1 uncultured Pirellulaceae bacterium
CGGAATGTCTACGTCGAGGATCTGGCCAACGGTCGCATCACTCAAGTCACCGAAACGGAAAACGACGACATCATCAACGGCACCTCCGATTGGGTTTACGAAGAAGAACTCGATCTGCGTGACGGGTTCCAATGGAGCGATGATGGAAACCAAATCGTATTCTGGCGATTTGATACCAGCCAGGTCGGCGTCTTCACGATGATCAACAACACCGATGAACTCTATCCACGGCTAATCAAGTTTCAGTACCCCAAAGTCGGCACAACGAACTCCGCGGTCTCGATTGGCATCTACGACATGGCAGGCGGCGAGACCAAATTCGTCGACCTGCCTGGCGACCCTCGCGAAAACTACCCCGCCCGAGTCAACTGGGTGCCGAACAGCAATGAGTTCTTGCTGCAGCGATTCAATCGTTTGCAAAACACGAACACCGTTTACGCGGTCGACGCCACGACGGCCAAATTCCGCACGGTCTTCGAAGACAAGGACGATGCATGGGCCGAGGTTTGCGACTGGATCCAGTGGTGGCCCGATGGTAAACACTTCACCTTCATCAGCGAACGCGACGGCTGGAAACATGTTTACCTGGCCAACGTGGACACTGGCGAACTCGACCTTTTAACGCCCGGTAATTTCGACGTGATCGAACTGTACCAGGTCAACCAACAGGAACAAGCTTGTTATTTCCAGGCTTCTCCCGACGATTCGAAAACGCGTTATCTCTATCGCCAATCGTTTGGCCAACCGCAATTGAAACGACTGACCCCGGCTGATATGGATGGCTGGAATGACTACAGCTTTGCAGCCGACGGCAGCAGCGCGGTTCACACCTGGTCGAAATTCGGAGTCCCGCCGAAGATCTCGACGGTCAGCTTGCCCGATCACAAAGTCATAGCGGTCAAACAGGCCAATTCCGACTTGGCTCAAACGATGAAGGAGCTTACGCCAAACGATCAAGAGTTCTTTCAGATCGACATTGATGACGGCAATGGTGGCCAGTTAATGATCGACGCCTATGTCATGCGGCCCACAAATTTCGACGCCTCGAAAAAGTATCCGGCACTGGTCTATGTCTATGGCGAACCCTGGGGCACGACCGTCACCGACAATTGGGATACCAGACAGCGATATCTTTGGCACCGCATGTTGTGCGAACAGGGCTACGCCGTTTTCAGTTTCGACAATCGAGGCGCTAAATGTCCCCGTGGTACTGCATTCCGAAAAGCGATCTACAAAAAGATTGGCATCATCAACGCCTCCGATCAGGCAGCGGCCATGCGGGCTACGATGCAGAAGTTTGACTGGATTGATGAACAGCGAGTCGGCATGTGGGGCTGGAGTGGCGGTGGCAGCTCCACGTTGAACGCGCTGTTCCAATACCCCGATCTGTATCAAACCGGAATCTCGATCGCTCCCGTTCCTGATCAGCGATACTACGATACGATCTATCAGGAAAGATACATGCAGACACCCGATCTGAATCCTACCGGGTTCAAGAACGGTAGTCCGATCACGCACGCAGGGAATTTGAAGGGCAACTTGCTGGTGATTCATGGCACCGGCGACGACAACTGTCACTATCAAACGATGGAGCTGCTGATCAACAAACTGATTGCCAGCGACAAGCAATTCGAGATGTTCGCTTACCCGAATCGTTCCCACGGCATTTACGAATATGAAAACACCACGCCTCACTTGCGGAAACTGATGACCAATTTCCTGCTGGAACATTTGCCGCCCAACCCAGGCAATCCAGCCGACGAAAACGGATCTGAACCGGGCGCCAA
>CAZPOL010000166.1:3261-7783 GCA_964588195.1 uncultured Pirellulaceae bacterium
CGCCAACGATGATCAGGCGATGTTTCAAATAGAAAAGACCACTGCACCGGAACTGGCCGAAGTGTTGCCAAAGCAAATCGATGTGTTTGGCGTCAAGGTTCTAGGAACTACGGCGACACCCGATGCGAAAATGCGACATGCGGCAATTGTACTGGCCGAATACCTGGACAATGACGAAGATGGAAACGTCGACAACGCTGACGTGGTAAGTGCCATGACCGGGGCCAACGCCGCGATCATTATGACTCGTGATGAAGACGAACTGGAACGGCTGGTCGATAAACACTCTGAATCAGCCATCGACGCGATCATGGATCGCTGGGCGCTGCAAGCCTTGTGGGCTGAAGAGACGATTCCTGGCGGTGCAGAGCAAGGCCGTTTCGATGCGACTTTGGAAGAGGTCTTGCATCTGGTCACTCACGAAGGCTACTCGCGGATCTATCCCGAAGTGTTTGGCGAACGGCCAAAAACAAAGATTGCCGAGGCCATGGATTTGGCTCGCGGCGGTCACTTCAAAGACGTCCCGCGAAGGTACCCGGAAGCGGCCTGGTACACCTACGACGATGAGACATGCGATTACAGTTGTCAGATCACCGAGTACTTTTACTGGGGTCTGACTTCGAAATTAGGTGGACAGGAATTCCCGGGTCGATTGGAAGAGATTCAACACGAGTGGCGACTGAACACCGATGCAAAACTTAAAGCCGGAGACCCGGCGCTCTACAGCCTGCTGAGCGAACCGCAGTATAAACTGCCAACGCGTTTGCCAGATGGCAAGTATCGATCGGCTCGATAAGCCAGTACTTCTGCTGCAACAAGAATTTTGGAACGAACCAGAAATGAACCTGAATCAAGTCACCTTACCGGCCACTGACATTCAACAAAGCGGTGATTTTTACAAACGGCTTGGCTTCAATCAGATCGTTGATTCGCCTCACTATAGTCGTTTCGAATGCCCGGACGGAGAAGCAACATTTTCGATCCACCTGGCCGTAGACTTCACGCCTTGCGAAAGCTACGTCACATACTTCGAGATTGAAGAGCTCGATCAATTCGTTGACCGGAAAATTTCAGAAGGTTTCCAATTCGATCGAATGCCTGATGACATGCGGTGGAAATGGCGAGAGGCTCGTTTGCGCGATCCGGCCGGGAATGTGATCTGCCTGTATTGGGCTGGCAAAATGCGAAAAAATCCACCGTGGCGTGTTAACTGAATCGAGCCCGAGTTCATTAAACACATCAGCGTCTTCGCAACCTTGGTCCGGCCTGCAAAAAAACGCCGCGGATCGCAAGCGGATCCACGACGTCAATTCGGTTGGGTCGGTTTTTTATCTGTCGGAATTCAAGCGGTCCAACTGAGCAAACAACTCATTGATCTCTTTGTGAACATCGTCCGTTGCGGTCACTACCAGAGCATTGTCAATTTGCGAAATGACTCCGATGCCACCGTTGACCTCCCAGGAATCCCTTAGAATGTTATTAATGATGGTGGTTTGCAAACTATCAGCAGGCATTCTCCAGGTATCCTGGATCGGGTACACGCGGACCGTCGGCATATCTGCTGCAGCATCCATTGAAGTGATTAACAGAACCTCGTTGTGGACGATCGCCGTCAAACCCAGATCGTCCAGCATCAATTTCAAGGCGTTTTCCAATCGCACATTCTTTACGGAAAAGGTGATTGATTCGTTGCTCAACGCGTTACGATCCGACACTACCTGAATTGCATAGTCTGTGGAAATATAAGCGGCTATCTCTTCCAACGGCACTTCAGAGTACTCCATACTGATGTTTTTCTTCAGGCTCTCCTGAATCTTTACTTCGCCTTCGCTCATCTTGTTGATGCTGTAGTAGCCAACGTCGCGTAGACGCTGGGCAAGTGCGGCGGTATTGCCTGTTGGCTGACCGGTGTTGGTAGCGCGCGTGGCTGAATCTGATGCTGCACCCACGCCACCGATGCTCGCGGCAGGCGACTCAGCTACAAGCGCCGAACTATCGTTTTCTTTGGCAAAGGGATCACCATCAGAGACTTTTGATTCTGCGATCGCGCCCTCCTGATCGGATTGCATTAGGGCCGTCACAGGTGCCTGGTCCGACGAGTCGCCCGCTTGCTGATTCATCACGATCTCTTTCGAGCCATCGCCCTGCATCATGGCTGGTACGTTGCCGGCGATTGCCCAACCCGATGCGACCACACCGATTACGACGCTGGCCGCAATTGCGATACTGAATAATTTTGTTGTTGCCATTTTTAGTATTTCCTCTTCTGCCAAACGGATCACTTCGCTGTTAAGAGTCGTTTCGACTGAATTGGCGACAGCTGATTCGCCAACAACAGAAACATTCGCAGTCACAGCACTGATGGTATTTGATGCCAGGTTTGGCAAATCCAGAGCCGCAGCTTCGCGTTGTACGAGCCCCAGGACTCCGATCGCAAATCCAAACGAGACGCCTTTACGGGCCAATCGCAAACGCAGTTGTTTACGACCTCGTTTCAGTCGCCCTTCGACGGCCGACTCACTCAAATCAAGTTCTTTCGCAACCTGTTGATTGGAGTTACCGTTCAGGTATCGCAACACCAGTGGTGCTCTCAACGATTCCGGTAAACGATGCAACTCCTCAAAAACTGCGTCCTGTTCAAAACGAGAATTGAGTCTCTCAAGTGGATCCGCCGATACCATGACCTTGTCTTCTTCCAGTGTCGAAACGGTGGTTCCAGCCTGTTGTCTGGCAGTGCGAGCCGAAATTCGGTACGCCACTCCGTACAACCAACTGACAAGCGAATGACGTTTTCGAATTTTTCGCGAATCTTTCGCCAAAACCAGAAATGTTGCCTGAACAACATCTTCAGACGTATGCGGACATCCCAGCATGCGTTTGGCGATTCCGAAAATCATGGCGTGATGGCGATGAACCAATACGGCGAAACTTGCTGAGTCCCTGGATCGCTGAAAGATCGCCAACAATTCATGGTCGGCAAGCTCAGCCAGATCAGCTCGCTGATTCGAATTGGCCAGGGAGGCCGACGGATAAAATTCCGTCGATTCCAGTTCTGCAATTCGTTTGGTAGATTCCATCGTAGCCCTCGAAAACATGTCACTCAGAAGATAGTGCCAGAAGGTGGCCGAAGCGGGCGCGGCTTTTCCAGAATAATGCAAATTCCCGCAAATCGCTGGAAATCCGCGACAAATCCGGGCATTTCACAGCTAAATCTGGCCCTGCAGCAACATTACCGGTGCGAAGTGAACAGCAGCTCGACCAAATTGTTATTTATCCGATTCCGTTCCGGGTATCGTGATTTCGAAATCCTCATCAGCAAAACCGATTTCTACTACTTCGAATTTGGATTCCAATTCTTGCATGACCCCTTCTAACGTTAACTGAACGGTATGTCTCATGGGCAGCACCCAGTCTTCGTACTTAACAAATTCAAAGGTTGTTTGATTCTCGCCACGAGTCATGCTGGTATGCCGAAATTGAACGGGAAGACCGGAGACCTTGCCAAAATAGCGATCAGATTTTTGACCTTCAACGTGTTCGAATTGCAACTTCCAGCATGCCTGGCCATCAATATCTTCCTCGCCAGCGAATGTAATTTTGTTCAATTCATCCCAGGTCATGACACTGCCCGGCCATGGTATCCAGTCTGGCGGGTTCGGCATCTCGGCTGGTTGCTGGAACGGGCTTCCATCCATGGAAGTCCATGTGGTTCGACCATCCGAAATCTGCTCGAAGATTGAGTCAGGTGAGCCCTCTCGATTCCGTCGTTTTAAGGAAGACTTGTACCCCATTTGCACCAGCTCCACATTGAAGTGAACTAAAATCTTTGCTGTTTCTGATTTCAACGTGACGGACAAACTGCCAGACAACTTCAGGTTTGCTGCATCTACCAATGAAATGCCACCCATCGCATTGATGCAGTCCTGAAGAACCTGCTCGCTACGTTCATCGCATCCGGGCTGGATGTTCTGTGCTTCGACGATGTTGGTTGATAACAAAGCCACCAAGGTTGATAAAAATGTGACCAACCGAATGGGGCTGAAAGAGACGGCTACTCTTCTCGCATCCATTGCGATACGGAATCTTGTCGTTGCCATTTTTCGAATTTCCTCCTCTGTCAAACATTTTTTTGAGACACCAATTCAGTTAGTGCCAGAAGGTGGAGGTAGCAGGCGAGCCATTTCCAGAATACCGCAAATTCCTGGGAATCGATTGGAAATTCGGGGCAATACCAGGCATTTCACCGCGAAATATGGCCCATAAAAAAGAAGAGCCAACCGCCGAAATGGCGACCGACTCTGTTTTCAACAAACTAATGCTATCCGTGCCAAACTATCTTCCAGCGTCTGAGGTGTCGTTTTCTTCACCGCCTTCTTCACCAGCTTCTTCCGACTCGGACTCTTTAGTTTCCGACTCGGATTCTGATTCGGAATTTTCCGTTTCCTCGACGTACTCGAAACCGAATTTCTTGCCTTTGTCGACGGCTGGAATTCCATCGGCCATCCACACCGGCATTGGATCG
>CAZPOL010000167.1:0-7677 GCA_964588195.1 uncultured Pirellulaceae bacterium
ATCGCGATCATCGATAGGTTGTTCTAAAACTTGTGGCATAGGCTTCCAGCCTGTGGTCGAGCGCATCATCACAGGCTGGAAGCCTATGCCACTTTTTACCACTCACGCAAATCCGATTTAGCGTGCATCAAAATTGTTATCTCGCCTGTTTTAGGCGGACAAGCTCAGCTGGAAGTTCCCTGTTCTCGTTGCGGAGTCGGTTGTTCTCGTTTTGCAGGGCGTCTTCAGTAGGAGATGAATCAGAAAACGGATCATCCGTGTTCTGTGCAACCAACTCACTGGGGGACAACGCAAGGGCAAGAAGCGATACGAGTGTCAATGTAAAATTTGTCCAGGCAGAAATTGGAGTGTTCAACGAGCCGGCAGGGTAAACGTCTCTTCAACACAAACGCGCAAGCCGGGCTGCTGGTTTTAATGCGCGATCATTTGTCACTAACTTCGCCGGGCGACAGCAAACTGTCCTCCAGCACGATGTCAAATTCGATTGACTCGGTCGTAGTTTTGTATTCGGCCGAGATATCATTAAACCTGGTTGTGACTCTCTGTTCAAAAGCAACCATTATTTCATCTACTTCGCGGTAGTCTGCAAATTCGACTGTTTTGGATTCATGCACAATCTTCAGCAGCAAACCGGTCTCAGCGTCAAATACAAGTTCCCGCGGAGTCATTCGAATCCTGTCGGATGGTTCGGGAATAGCGGGTTCAACTGTCAGTCGATATGCGGGCTTGCCCCCGATTTCTGTTTTGCCTGCGAAATTGATGGTGCCTGGAAAATCTGCTAGATGTAACGGGTAGGAAACTGGATTGCTGCAGTCGAACGGATACCTGGGTGTCTCGTAGAATTGCGACTGGCCATTCTTGCGCTTCATCCAGTGCCTTGAACCATCAAACCCGAAATCAGTAGCGCTGGAATTGACCTTTGCCCAACGTTTGTCGGACTGCAGCAAGGTAATTGTAGATTCAACCTCAGTGTCTTTTTCGTCCACTTTTACACGGCCAACCTCTTTGGCGATCAACTTCATTGTCGAAACGGAAGCAAGTGCCTCCTCTCCACCCGTTGCCTGGACGTATTTTTGCAGGATCTCGCGTGCAGTCGGTGTTGCATCTTGGCCAACCGATTCCTCAGCCACAGAAAAGTTCATCAATGTAATGAGCACCAAGACGATTGTGATTCGAATCATTTGATAACCTTAAGTCGAACAGTGCTTCGCGTGCATCATATTGTTGTGCCGCTACACTAGTTTATGAAATCATGTTCGCCAATTCCAGTGATTTGTCGACCCAAATCGGATTGATCACACGCTGTTGCGAGCGCTGCCAGTATCCATTTGCACTCGTGATAAGTTGATTTACCAGTTGAAAAATTGGATTGGTACATATTCAACAACAGGTTGACAATTCTACTCCGCGATTGATCCAGCTGTTCCAGGCATCGCTCGCTCGGTCGCCCATCTTTTGCGCGGTGCAGATAGGTGCAAAACAGCTGAACAGAACTTACTGATGGGTGTTTCTCGAAAATGTCCAGCAAGTATGGAATCAAGTAGTAGAAATGCGGCGAAGGATTGTCAACGTAATATGTCCCCTCAAGCATGTTGTCGACTTCATCCGTGGTTGGATTGGACGATTGAAGGATCCTCGAAAGTTCTTCTCTTGGATCATCTACACCATCCCAGTGATCGGAATCCCAAGCTGGTGAGTCGAGTTTTATTCGTTCGGGCATAGTAGCTTAAGCGGGGTAGCGTCTGTGATCACCGAGCCGGTTGATAATCAACTTCAAAACCACGCGCAAATCCGGCTTCGCGTGCATAGCATTGGTACCTGGCGTTTTAAGTATAACGTTTCTGAAAACACGGGGTGATTGTACGTTGCTGAGCGAAGCGCCCCAGCCTGCCCTCGTGGTTGTTCACACTGTTATGTAGGCGTTCGAATCGCCAGTTCATGTCGTTGGGCCATGACGGTTGCGAAGCTGAAGCCAGCCACCTGCCAGAACCATACACTGGTGAACAGGAAGCCGATTCCCAAAAATAGTATGCCTGTAAATGACAGGGCCAGAGCAGCCAATGCGATTGCCCAGGCGTGCCAGTATGCTCGACCACTTGCACGTACGTGAGCGAAGCTCGTATGCACGTTGAACATTTTGGCGATATTGAAATCGACGCAGTAGTGGGACATGTATCCTGGGATCAGTATGGTCGCCGTAAGGAAGAAGGCTGCAGCCATGATGGCAATGAGCGGATTCGGTACGGCGACATAGCAAGTGGCCAGCAACATGAAGGGGAGGTAGTAATAAACAATCGCCAGGAATGTCACACTGCCATGCCGCAGCAGACTGCGAAATGAATTCCAGGCAGGCATGGGGTCTCTACCGTGCATCATATTGTGGACAAAGGAGATTCGATGACCCATGTTCAGTAACCAGCCGACCACGGGCACCAATAGCCACAGGCCACCGATCATCACATCACGACGATTGACGGAAGACTGCAGCGGAAAGGCAAAGGAGGACTGGATCGACAGTGGCGTGTGAAGATCGATAAGTTTCTTTTCCTCGTCCATATAAAATTCGTTTCACCGGGCGGGACAAGCGATTCATTATTTCAAGACCACGCGAATCCCGACTTTGCGGGCGTTGTTTTCTTATACGGCGTCAGGTTTGGTTGGAGTTCCGTCGCGCGTTCTTGTTCGGGTTATCAGAACAGCAGTAAACGCTAAAAACAATGCAAGGCTGCAGAATTGCCAAGCTCGTTTTTCGCAGTGCAAGGCTGCAGCCTCTGCCGTCACAATACCCGTGGTGCTAAGGCCTGCTAATCCAAGCCCCAAAACTCCCAAGCCACTTTTTGATTTGGCAGACCGGGCCTTCTCGGCCAAAAGCCTGGCTGATTCTTGCATTTCTTTCTGTTGGGCGCGGGGTTCAGCTGATTTGTGAAACCAGTAAATCGCAGCGATGAAGCTCAATACGGAAGAGGCAAGCAAAAGAAACATGAGAGTTCTTGTGGTAAACATTCGCACCTGTTCAAAGTTAACGGCATGTTTTTGTTTCCTTCCTGATTCTAGAGCCGGACCCAAGCAATCGTCTACAACTAAACCACGCGCAAGACCGGATTCGTGTGCATTGTATTCTTATTCGGCGACATCAGTTGGCCAGGGATATTAAGCGCGGCATGCAATGGGCGGGTTTGAGTTTACACGCACCGCTCGGTTTTCATTGTCTTCTTTCCGCGAAAGCCTTCGTATAAAGCCTGGTGTGATTGCAAGGAGCACGAGTCATCGCGATCTGAATACGATCTGATCCAGTCGACTAACATATTCAGATTGCCATCTTGAGCCTCCTTCGACGAATACTTGTGTGGCTCCCAGGGGCGGCTTCTTGCATTGGCAACGCAATCGTCAACGGTGAGGTTCAGGAAGATCATTTCCGTCGCATGGGGCGTGGCAAGTTCTATCAGGTCGGCATAGCAGCCTTCGATGACCCAACCGTCGTGCGACGCCACAAAATGAGCGATCTGTTCTGCGGATTCTTGAATAGGACTTCGTTCAGGAGGGTCAGTCGGAAGCCATGCAATCAAATCGAGATCAAAGTGTTGGAGCCCCTCGGTTGCTGACAGCGATTTCGCCAGCGTCGATTTCCCAGAAGCTGAATTGCCAAAAACAACTATGCGGCTCACTGTATCCTCCTTGATAACCTGACAGAATCAGAAGAGTAGCTTTCTGAAGAGTTTGCTACTGAGCCCGGGAATGGCATTCGCCGTTGAGAAAATCTTTTGGTGCGAGAGCAGACCGTTGCTCCTTCGGAATTCGGGGCTGTGAATTCGGTCAAGCATTGCTCTCGGATCATGCGCACTCTGGTTTTGATGATGGAAATTCAGATAGTTTCCGACCGCTTTAAGATAACGACTTTTTGAAGTAAGCCACCTCGATTTAACGCGGAGCAGGTTGTTCATATAAAAGTCATACTTATCGTTCTCTCGCTCAAGACGCGAAGTAATATCTCCCAGGTCTTTCTCCGCGATTTGGATGTAGTAGTTTTCTTCGCCAAATGTGA
This sequence comes from uncultured Pirellulaceae bacterium, assembly GCA_964588195.1. Lineage (GTDB taxonomy): Bacteria > Planctomycetota > Planctomycetia > Pirellulales > Pirellulaceae > CAJQPP01. Next base: position 4,043 of record CAZPOL010000167.1, read on the forward strand.
ATGGAACCCAATCATCTGCAATGATGACCGGAATTCGCTCTAGAAGGATCGTTTCGAAAATTCGGTGTGAATAACAGGCGATGCCTCGAGGGCAAAGCACAAAACGACTGTCAAGAATGGCATCGATGTACTTTTTTTGTTCGTCTTCATTGTGGTCAAACCATCGTTTGACTTCAGCAACTTTCCATTTGTTTCTTGACCCGGAGCCATAGGTTGAAAAGATCCTTCGGCGAATTGGATGAGAACAGGAACCGGAGAATGTGAACAGAAATGATGCTTGATCTGGTGATTTTGTTACCGCGGTGTCGACGTAGTCGTTTGGTGTTTCAAGGTGCGGCCACGACAAGTGCAACTCAGGATCGAAATTTCGAGTTTCCAACGAAGAGTAAATTCCTGGAAGCGCGCCAAGTGGTCGGTCTTTGAAGCTCAGGGCAGACACGAACTTGCCCATGTCATTGGCTAACTCAAGCAATTCTTTGTGTTCGGCCAACTCCTTGGTCTGACGCTCCAAATTGGAATCTAGGTAAAGGATGTGATCTGCTTCCTCGACTTGATCTACGATTTGAAAGTTCGATTCTGCGCATTGGCGCAATTCATGATCGACTCTAGCCAGAAAACCTGGCTCCCAATCTTTTGTTGTCGCCTTCGGCTGTAGTAAGGCCAGTTTGGTCATGTTGATGTTGGCTTGCTTGGATAACTGACAAGTTGTCGATTCATGGTGAAAAGTATCACAGTACCAGTTTAGTTACTCTGGCATCCTCGTGAGTCAAATAAAGCCTGCAATTTCTTTCATTCCGCCGGTAAAAGGCCTTTTGATCAAGGTGATCGTTGATCCTTGACCAAGCCGGAGAACGCGACTGACGCAGCCTGTTCAGAAGCCTGAATCGTCGACCATCTGATGGGGAGTGAACCGATGGGTCACCGATCAAGAATAGTCAGGCCACATGCGAGTACGCCATCAGACCCACAGGCAACGCTTGCGTGAGCATGCTCGGTTCTTTTCGGGGAACACTAATCTGCACTAATTGACACTAATCCCATGCTCGGATCACTTTCCTGCAGCAACCACGGATTAGTGAAGATTAGTGACAATTAGTGTTCTGTTTTCCAGCTGGGTAGGGGGTAGATGGGTTTACGATTTGAGTTTTGAGATTTGAGATTTGGCGCTCACCGCGTTGGCAAAAAAAAATGCGAGAGCATTTGCCCTCGCAGTTCATCTCATGTTGGCTGGATCGTCTTAAAAATTGATCCAGGCATAAATCAGTGCTGGATAGTCCTACGCTTCTTCACTGTCGTCGTAAGTGCGTCGGTCCGACGGATGCCAAAGTGGCAATCCAGTGCGAACGCGAGCCGCCAGTATGTCGAGTTTTTCATCAGTTCCAGGTAAGGCTCGTGTTGAGTCGTACTTGTCGCTGTTTACTTGCTCTGGTTCGTAGTCCCACTGCCCATCTTTTATGGCATCCAAAATTGATTCGGCCACAGTAAATCCTTCGTTGTCTGTAACAATCGAATTTCACGGCAACCCTCGCCACGTTGTACATCCTTGAAATGAATTGAAGGACCTCTGTCGGCTGTTCCTTTGTCTCCCCTTCAATCGCGAGGCTATTGGAAGGGTTCGGAATGGCTTTGTCAAGCAAAAGATCTTAATGCCAAAAACTTGATTCTTAACAAAGAAAATTAATTCTTGACAAGCAACTTCTCATCGTGTTAAACGACCCAAGATGCTTGCCGATCACGCAAAATGTAACGTCAGGTTTCGGTTGCGAACTGACAAAACGGAAAGGTCGATCGACGCAATGATGACTCAGCACGTTGAAGCACGCTTGTTGTCAGCGAAACAATTGAAAAATTCGGAAATCTTTTTTTCATCAATCGATTGTTCTCGATCGCCTCGGCTACAAACCGCGCCACGTACAGCCACCACATCGGGGGTCACGGCGAGTATCGACTGGCGTTCGTCGGCGGTCAGTGTGCCAGCCAAGGCGATTTGAATCTGGCGATCGCGTAGAGGTGCGACCAAGTCATTCAGTTGCTGGACATTGAGATGGTCGAAAAGGTGGCGGCCATCTTTTTGCCATGTGTCGATCAAGAAATACGGAACGTTGGCCTGAATAGCAAGTCGTGCAACTTGTTCGATTGGCGGGGCCTGGCACTGCATTGGATCGGCATACGCGACGGCGACGGGAGCGGCGAATTTTGCGACTCGTTCAGCCCATTCCAGCCAGCGATCTTGCCAGCCGGGTGTGCTACCACAATGGGATAACCCGATCTTGGCATAATCGAAATGCCTGAGTGTGTTTGAGTCAAACAGTTCCTGATGGCCCGGGTCGGCAAGTTCTCCAAACGCCAGACTAAGTCGCGGCAAAGGTAGGGGAGTCGGTGTGGTGCCCGTTGTGTTTTGGTCGAGTCGCTGCTGGTTCACGTACTCGCCAATTTCACGGGCGACTTTTTGCGAGACGGCACCCAGCGAACCACGCGATGGCTCTTTCAAGTCCAGCAGATCGACCACGCCGGATTCACAAACGATTTTCGCTTCTTTCTGATCTCGAACACTCACCAGCAGTTTCATCGGATCGAACTTTCGAGTGTGGCGGTAAAGGAGCGTGCAGAGGAAGTGATAGAGGAGATACAAAGCAGGCAACAAAAGACCGGTGGCTTCAGCACGATCGGCGTTGTGCGCTGCGGGATTCGACGGCCTGGGAATCAGCCGCGGTGTTCAATTTACTAACTTGCCGTTAAGCTAAGAACCCAGGCCAGAATTCGCTACCAGAATTTGCTCGCCATTCTGCTCGCCGAAACCAATTCCACGCGCCGAACGCCACTCGACGTTTGCCACAATATTTGAAAAAGACTGCGGATGTCGGACTCCATCGAATTTGACTTCATCAAGAACGAATCGCAACTGGTCGACTATTGCGACCGGATCAAAGGGCAACCGCTGATTTCGTTTGACACCGAGTTTGTTTCCGAAGATCGGTATTCGCCTGAGCTCTGTTTATTGCAAGTCGCATCGGGTGAGGAATTCGCCATCATCGATACGCTCGCTTGTGCGGACTTGATGCCGTTGTGGGATTTGATTTGTGATCCGGACAATGGGCACGAGACGGTTGTGCACGCGGCGCGGGAGGAGTTCCGTTTTTGTGCGAATGCGACTGGTCGACGGCCGAATCGTTTGTTTGATACTCAGGTCGCTGCTGGCTTGATGGGGTTGGAGTACCCGGCGGCCTATTCCAATTTGGTCAGCCGTTACTGTGGCGAGACGCTTCAAAAACACGAGACTCGCACGAACTGGCGGAAACGCCCGCTAAGCGACGGGCAATTGCAATACGCCGTCAAGGATGTGTTCTATCTGGAAAGTATCCACCGGCAGATCACCGAGCGTCTAAGCGAACTGGAGCGGTTGCCGTGGTTGGACGAGGAGATGGATCGTCGGCAGTCTGAATTTGAACGGGATATGTTGCCGCAACGTTGGCGAAAGCTATCGGGGATCGGTTCGTCGTCGGCATCCGAGTTGGCTGTGATTCGCGAGTTGTGGCGGTGGCGTGAAGAAGTGGCACAAGAACGTGATACGCCACCCCGGCGGGTCTTGCGTGACGATTTGCTGGTCGAGCTTTGCAAGCGAGGCACGACGAACC
>CAZPOL010000168.1:0-7458 GCA_964588195.1 uncultured Pirellulaceae bacterium
TCTGCCGCTCTCGCCGACTGAACTCTGACATCGTCAACTCTCCAGATAACCAAAAACTTCACCTGTTTATTTTTTAACAGGTAATTTGGCGGAGTCAATAGACAATTGCGTATTTTTTAACAGGTTGGAGAACTCGTTCGCTCAGAATACTCGCGTCCAGCCTGCGAGCCCGTTTTATCCTTGCTCAGCCTTGAATTCCCTGGCTTTCTGCAGAGTAGCCTCCCAGCCGTCCACGTATTCAATCGGGTCGACACGTCCGATGGCATCAAACGCCAGGACGCGCTCGACATCCGAGCCTGTCAAACCGTGAGCCCGTCCGTCGGCATCCGGTTGGTAACTGGTCAACGTGTTCGCGAAAACAGTATCGAAATCCAATTCGAGAGCTTCGATCGATTTCTCCGCATCTCGCAAAACCTCCGCCTTGTCGTCGTCCAGATAGGGCAGGTACAGTTCGACACGATCGGCATCCCAGTTACCGGCCTGAAAGGCAGCCCACAATGCCTTGTAAAAATCCGGACGGCAATCCGGATAAATGGCGTGATCACCAGAGTGAACACCGAGACTCAAGCGAACAGGAACATCAAACTGTTGAGCGACGGACCAGGCCAACCCGTAAGCGATCGATGAAAAGATCGCATTGCGATTAGGCACCACGGTCTCTTTCATGTTCTCTTGCTCATAATGGCCCTTGGGAATTTCCCAGTCTTCATTTAACAAGGCCGAGTGAAACAGATCGCCAAGCGACGACATGTCGAACGTATGGTAATGAATGACGTGTCCATTGCTGGCCAGATAATTGATATTGCGAGCCAGGAATTCCAGCTCCAACGCATGTTTCTGTCCGTAGTTGAAGCCAATGCCGAAGACATTATCGCCAGCGGCCAGCAGATGCAGCAGCAAGCTGGTCGAATCCATTCCACCACTCAGGCAGATGACGGAGGCTCGTTTTTTTTGCGTCATTACGTGTTTTTCGGGATTAAGTCGTTACCTTGGCGACCAATGTTGTCAGAGTGCATAATTACAATCCAGCCACAGGTAGCCCTTTCAGAATATCGGTTCGACGGGCAAAACGTAAGGCAGGCAATTTACCAGGTCCGCCAGGGACAAGTCAGGTACAGGGAAGACAATGGCTCGAAATGAACAGTTGATTCGACAACACAAGATTTTACAAATTCTGGAACGCGTCCGCTTCGGAAAAACCGTCGAGGAGATCAAACAGGACGTGGTGGACGAACTGGGATTATCGTCAATCCATTCCCGCACCTTGCGTCGGGATATGGAGGCGTTGCAGGCCGCCGGTATCGACGTACAACAGCACGACACGCAACGCGGCAAAGTCTGGAAGCTCGGTCCGTTGGCCAAGTCGACGACCAAGATCAGCGTATCATCAACCGAGTTAATCGCTCTGGCACTGGGGCGTCGGCTGATGTACCCGCTGGCCGGCAGTCCCTTTTGGCGCGGCATCGAATCGTTCTGGAATAAAGTTCAAGAGGAGATCCCGGCCTCCGTATTGGAACACTACGAAAAGTACTGGAAGACGTTACGTGTCATTGGTATGCCAGCCAAATCCTACGAAAAACATCACGGCATGCTAAACACAATCCATCGCGCGATCATTGAACATCGTGTCCTGGAAATGGTTTACGAAGTGCCCGGCGGGACTCCGAAGACCCGCAAAGTTGAACCGTACGCCGTCGTCTTGTGGCATAGCAGCTTGTACATCATCGCCGTGAACCATGGCGATGCCGAATCGGGTATCCGAACCTGGAAACTCGACCGCATCAAGAAGACGATCGCGCTCGATCAATGGTTTGAAGAAGACAAGGATCTTGACATCGATGAGTTCATCTCGGACAGTCTGGGAATCTTTGTCGGGAACAAGGCCCGCAATTTCAAAATCCGTTTGTCCGCCAAGGCAGCCAGTTGGGTCAAAGAAGAACCTTGGCACCCGGACCAAAAACTAAAGGAATTGAAAACTGGCGAATTTGAGCTCACTGTCAAAGCGGGTCACGATGTCGAAATTATTTCGCGAGTCATGCAATTGGGCGCAGAAGCGGAGCTGCTTTCGCCCGCCAGCGCACGGCAAGCGGTGGCGGCCATGATCAAAGACCTGGCAAAAAAGTACAAGAATTAATTTGCAGTACCGCATAATCGCAGAAGTTTTCTGGTCTGTAGCACGGGCACTCCTGCCCGTCTTGCACTTGAGCTTTGTTGTTATTCGAGTCAACGTTTTGTATGCTGAAGTCCGTCGGTTCTTGCAATCGAAGCCCTCAGTCGAAACCAGGAGAAACAAACATGAACTCCACTCGATTCAACTTCTGTCGATTCAGTTTGGCCGCGCTTCTCGTTTTCTCGAGCTTGGCAACAAACGATGTTCGCGGACAGGACAAGAAAAAACCGGCCAATCTGCCTGCGGCAAGCGAAGTTCTGAACGACTTTGCCGAAGCCCTTGGTGGCGAGATGACGCTTCGTTCACTTGAATCATTCAAGACAGCTGGAGAATTCCATTCCGACTCGTCGACATTAAAGTTTGAAACACTTTTCTCTCAGGGGAAATTCAAAACTCACAAAAAGTTTATGGGTGTACTTACAGCGGAGATTTTTGAAGGATTCGACGGCGAGTTCTTGTGGATGGACTCGCTTGGACCGCTTCCCCCCGAGCAACGCAACAGCAAGTCGTCGGACATGGAGTTGAAGGATCGGCGACTCGCATCGATGGCTGCGCACCTGTCCGCTTTGCAATGGCTGGACCATGATGGTGAAATCGAGGTTATCGAAAAGGCTTCGGTTGATGGCAAGCAGGCGTGGTGTCTCAAATTTCCGAAACACGAATCGCTACCCTACACTGCGCTGCGTTATTTCGATGTCGAATCCGGTTTGTTTGTCAAAGCCATTTGGAAGGATGACAATGGCGAAATTCAATCGGAAATCAAATTCGAATACCATGAGGCATCGTTTGACGGCGTTCGATTTTGGTCAAAACAAGTCAACAACAGCATGGGAATGGGCACCACATTCGAGTATGTCTACGACACGATCGACACCTCACCCGATATTCCAGAAGACGCATTCAAGATTCCGGAAAGGCTGGAGGATGAGGACAAAGAGGAGACCAAGGACCAGCGGGACAAGTCCTTGTGGGGTAGCGGCGGTGAATCAACGAAGTAGATAGCGGCCAAAGAAAAAACGTAGCACGGGCACTCTTGCCCGTATCCACATGTCCGTTTGTTCCCTACGGGCAAGAGTGCCCGTGCTACTTCTAAAAATATCGCCGCTTTATCGCTTATCCAGCTCGACGACGTCGCAAGCGTTTTCGTCTGCAAAAAAAGACGGGTGTTGCCTAGCGTGTCACGCTCTACGCGCCAACTTGATTGCCTTTCTAAAGACCTTTGCGATCTCAATTTCCAACGGATCACAACCTGTAATCAGCTGGTTTGGACTCCACCTAACAAAAAGTCCATACCAGGAATAATCGTTGAACACCGGATCGGCAAACAACCAATCGTATCGCTCAACCCATTTGCGAACCTCTCGAATCCTGCCCGCCTCGGCAATTTCGATCAGCATTTCAAACAAATCTTCTTTGTCTTCAAGCGACAGTTGGTCGTCGGGTTTTTGAATGGCAGTAAATTCACAAGTATCTGCCAATTCGAAATAGTGGTCCGCCTTTTCGGGTGAACAAGCAACGCCTATTCCCGCCTCGTACATCCGCGCCAAAGTCGATGCTGGAAACAGATTACCAAGTTCGACGGCTCGTTCGTACCATTGCCTGGCTAAACTGTAGTCTTGCGGTATGACTTTTCCCTTGAAGTACAATCCGCCCAACAACTGGCAACAAACGGGATCTGCGGATTCCGCTCCCATCCGTATCAACTGCATTCCGTACTTTTGCTGATCGATATCCTTGCCAAGCAACTTCATGCCAAGCGTTGCAATTGGCCCTGACTGTCCCTGCCTTAGCGCATCTAAAACGATAAGAACCGACTCCCGTTGTTCAATCTCTGCGATAATTGAATCTCGGCATTCGATTTCCCAGTTTGCAAGTGCAAGTAAAGTTCGAGCGCTTGAATCACCCGCTGCTGCCGGCTTCTTTACGATTTGGATAACTCTGTCGTAATCCGGTTCAGGCATCGCCATTATTTCGTCGGCGACTACCGTCATCGCATCCAGGTGTCCCGCATCGGCAGCTTTTTGATACCAACTGCGTGCCTGCTCCGAATTCTCCTGGCAACCGGTACCATTCTCCAGGTAGCCTGCCAAGCCGTACATAGCATTCACATTCCCCGCTTTGCTATCGCGCAACAAACGATTGTATGTGTTCTGCAGGAAGGCTTCGCAAGTCATGCCAAGCGAATCGGGAATAGCGTCAGGAAAATTGAACGCCAGCATGGTCGCCGATCGATGACACGCCGACTTTGCAGCACTTAACAACCATTTTACAGCCAGCTTCTTGTCGCCTTGGGTGTCGTCGCCTCGCAAATGATAATACCGACCAAGCAGAAAGCGCGCTTCTACAGAATCTTGATTTGCTGCCTGGGTCAACAATTCAACAGTACGTTGTTCGGTTTGCTCGCCGGTGGGGCGAACGAAACCATCGTAATCAAGTCCAACCCTGGCTTTTTCGAGGTTTTGGTTTACCGGGGATTCAGACATTTGATTCCGTCTGACCGAGCTTTATCGCTTATCCAACTCAACAAAGTCACGAGCATTCTCGCCCGTGTAAATCTGCCGAGGTCGGCAGATGCGGGATGTATCGGATTCCTGCATCTCTTTCCAGTGAGCGATCCAGCCTGGAAGTCGACCCATCGAGAACAAAACGGTGAACATTGGCACCGGGATTCCCATCGCTCGGTAAATGACTCCCGAGTAGAAATCGACGTTTGGATACAACCTTCGCTGCACAAAGTACTCGTCATTCAACGCGACTTGCTCCAATTCCTGAGCGATATGGAACAGAGGATCATCGATTTGCAATTTCGCTAACAACGTATCACATGCCGTCTTGATAATCTTGGCACGCGGATCAAAGTTCTTGTAAACGCGGTGTCCAAAACCCATCAAGCGGAATTCACTGTTCTTGTCTTTGGCCAGGTCGACATATTTCTTGACGTTCCCGCCGTCCTGGCGGATTTGTTCCAGCATGGCAACACAGGCTTCGTTGGCTCCACCGTGCAGCGGCCCCCACAAAGCACAAATGCCTGCAGCGATCGAAGCAAACAGATTCGCCTGCGACGACCCGACCATGCGAACGGTCGAAGTGCTACAGTTCTGTTCGTGATCGGCGTGCACAATCAACAACATGTTCAAAGCTCTCACGAAATCGGCATCGATCTCGTAGGGCTCGCATGGAACAGCGAACATCATCTGCAAAAAGTTTTCGCAATACGACAAATCGTTTTGCGGGTAGATGAACGGCTGGCCAATCGACTTCTTGAAACTGTAAGCCGCGATCGTTGGCAATTTGGCCAACAGTCGATAAGTCGAAACCTGGACTTGCTCAGGATCACGCGGATCCAGCGAATCCTGGTAGAAGGTACTCATCGCGCTAACGACGCTGGAAAGCGTGGCCATCGGGTGCGCGTCGCGAGGGAAGCCACGGTAGAAATACCGAATGTCTTCGTGCAGCAACGTATGAGTGCGAATCGACTGCGTGAACTCGTCAAGTTCCGACTTGGTTGGCAATTCGCCATTGATCAGCAAGTAGCAGACTTCTACGAAATCGCATTTCGTCGCCAGATCCTCGATTGGATATCCACGATATCGCAAAACACCTTGCTCGCCATTCAAAAACGTAATGGCGCTGCGCGTCGACCCCGTATTTACGTAGCCTTCATCCAAAGTGATGTAGCCGGTCTTGTTGCGTAGTTTCCCGAGATTAATTCCTTTCTCATTCTCACTTCCAACAACAACATCGAGCTCAATTTCCTGGTCCTCGATTGTCAGTTTGGCGGTTTCTGCCATAGATTCTTTTCCTGCTGCGACGCTGCTTACGTCATTCTCCCGGTTATGCGCGGAACAACTGCGCGGAACAATTCGCGCGGAATGATCCCGGTTCTTTGGGATCATCGTTCGAATTCCAACCCATAGTCTACCCGTATCGGCTGAAATCGAAAAGCGTCTGTCATGGTTGAGAACAGGCTTTGAGAATGGGCAATTTGCCCCGTTTATTTCGTTCATTCCATTTTCGCGGCAAACTTTGCGTGCCTTGCGAAGCGATTGGCCGTGCGGCTTGCTGATTAGGAGACTGCACAGCCCGCTCATTTTGGTCATAATGTCCGCCTTGCACTTTTTGGTTGGTTAAATTCGAGACGGAACTTTTTAAATAATGCCGAAAGCCTTTGTAGCTGTCGATCTGGGCGCTGAGTCCGGGCGTGTCGTGGCGATCACGCTGGACGAGAATTCGAAAAACTCCACCCTCAAGTGCTTTAGCATTCACGAAGCGCATCGCTTCCCCACTAATTCCGTCCGCTTGCCCAGCGGGCTGCATTGGGACATTGTCGGAATCTGGCGAGAGATCGTCAGCGGGCTGGTCCTGGTCGCCGGCTGGGCCAACGAAAACGACCACGAAGTCTGCTCGATCGGCGTCGACACGTGGGGCGTCGATTGGTCGTTGATCGATGGGAATGGCGAACTACTCGGGCTGCCTCACGCCTACCGCGATCCCCGAAACAACCCGGCGTACGAACAAGTAACCGCTCAAATTCCGATCGCGGAAATTTATCAGATCACGGGCATCCAACTGATGCCGATCAATTCACTCTATTCGCTGTTCGCTCTTTCCAGCCACAGCCCCGACCTGGTCGCAGCCGCCGATCGTCTGTTGTTTATTCCCGATCTGTTGCATTACTTCCTTTCCGGTGTGGCGACCAACGAACAAACGATCGCTTCTACCAGTCAACTGCTGGACATCCGATCCGGTACGTGGTCCGAAAAACTTCTGGATGTCTGTGAAGTCTCCCGCGACCTGTTTTCCGAACCGATTCCACCAGGCAGTGTCGTGGGCAACATTCGAAAACAAGTCAGTCGCGAAACCGGGCTGAACAAACAGGTACAGGTCGTCGCGCCGCCGTCCCATGACACCGCCTCGGCCGTCGCCGCGATCCCGGCCGACTCGAAATCCAATTGGTGCTTTATTTCCAGTGGGACTTGGTCTTTGGTTGGCGCAGAATTGGACGAGCCCTGTCTGTCCGCCGCTGCCGAAGCGGCAATGTTCACAAACGAAGCCGGCGTCAGTGGCACCACTCGCTTCTTGAAAAATATTTCCGGCCTTTGGTTGATTCAACAATGTCGGCGAGCATTCGCCTCGCGAGGCCAGACTTACAGCTACGACGAAATCACCGACATCGCCAACATGGCCGAGCCGTTCCGCACGTTGATCGACCCGGACGACGAACCTTTCGCTGCCCCTGGCAAGATGCTGGACAAGATCAGCCAGTTCGCTCAGAAATCCGATCAACC
>CAZPOL010000169.1:0-7450 GCA_964588195.1 uncultured Pirellulaceae bacterium
GGACCGATGTATTCACCATAGGCATAGGTTTCCCAAGGGATCATCCGTTTGGAATTCCAGGAAGATATCCCGGCCTCATGGACGCTTTGTTGGTCCACACCACAGTAATATTTGGATGGCAATTCAATGCTTGAATGAGCTGGCATCACAGGTCCAGGCCCACCATTCGCATGTTCGTGTCCCTGAAAATAGTTTCTGGCATTTGATTGCGCAAAGGTTGATTGGGTCAACGCCAGGGCAAAAAGCCATGCGACCAACATTGGGAATCCGAAATTCCATTGCTTGAATTCGTTCCGGTTCATTTTTACTAAAACCAATCCTTGATCTTGTCGACGAGCCTCGGTTGTCTTTCGCTCGATCTTTCGCTCGGAAAATCAGTGGCGATCGATCCTTGAGATTGTGCCGTGGGCGCTTGGACACCAGCGTTTTGCTGGAATTGTTCCGGGGATACCCAGCCAGCCGAGGCCGGCCCTGTTTTTCGTAACGCGGGAGCTGCGTGCGATTCTTGTATCGCCAGATGTGCCAGGTGACGGTGCGTATTTTGTTCGTCAGTGTTTTGCGTCAAGTTGGCCGCACGGCGATGAGCTTCGGCCAGGTTTTGCCAAAACAGCTGCTTGCCGCCAGAGATCTTGATGGCTTGCTTGAACCAATGAATCGATTGTTCGAATTGCCCATTGGCAAAACAGATGACGCCCATTTCATTCGCACTGTCAAAGTTTGCAGGGAAGGCATCCATCGACGACAGTAGTAGTACTTTCTGAACATTGACCAGTGCATTGGTCGACTCACCGAAGACTTCTGGTGCTGTCGAAAGCAAGCGAGATAAATGGTAGAGGGCGGAGCTGCCGGCCATCGATTCGCCGACGGCTTGCGTAAGGCGTGGCTTGGCAAATTCGCTGTAGGCAACAATTGCCTGCTGCGGAGATGGGATTTGGGAAGTGGCCGGGTCAATGATTCTCGTACTGTGTGATTCCAGAATCAATTGAACATTTCTCGCCTGGTCAACATTTGTTTGTGCCCGAGGAATAAAGTCACCTGACTCTTTTAGAGCGGTAAGCCCTTTGGCAAGACTGTCCGTGTAAGCCTGGCTATTCGAGTATCGATCGTTTGATTGAGCGACAAGTTCAAGGGCGTTTATGAATTCAATCTTCGCGGCAAAGTGAGCGCCACGGGTGGCCAGAGCCTTGCCTTCTTCGATCATCCCAAGTGCTTGCGATTCGGCCGCTGGCAAACTCTTCAGTCTTTGGAGTGTTGGGAACGTCGCGAATGACATTTCCGGTTTGACGTGCGTGCGAACCGAGTCAATTTCTTCCCAGTTCGCCTTGCGTACACGACGGGCATCACCAGAATTTTGTGTTGCCGCAATTGCTCTATTGCCACCGTGTTTTGACTCAACCGGCTCAGTGCTGCCAATCATTCGATCGTTGGTCGAATTCAGGTCAAGAACTGAACGGCTCTGTTCCGTTTGGTGTCGAACAACGGGCAGATCGTTAATTTTCACATCATGATCTGGTTGCTGAAAGCCAAGTGATATATCGAGTGAAGCGATGTCAAAAGCGGCATCATTGGGAGCAGTAGGATGAAGGGAGGCCATGTCAATGGGCTCGTCCCGATAGGCGGCCTCTGTGGATTGGTGCTGGCGGTTTTGATTTTGGTCCCAATCCAGTTGCCGATTTTCAAGTAGAACTTGACTGCGGATCTCGGCTTGATGGGACTGGCTCGTCGGCGAACCATCCTGGGAAACGGAAGTCGGCGGCTGAGGCTGCCGGGCATCCCACTGGTCCGATTCTGGCGTTGGCGTGTATTGGTTTCTGCTGGATGGAGTCTCAGAAGCTCGCCTTTCATGACGGTTTGGCGACTCGGGCGATCTGGCAACCACTCTCCACTGCTCGGCCACATCGGCATGCTCGTTGGTTGCTTTGCCATCGTGGATATTTGCATCGGCTTGGTAGCCGTTTGCTTGATTTTGCAGCTCGTTTTCGGGCATTTCATTACGCTCGTTGCGCAATGCGCCTTGCATCTGTATGGAATACGGCAGCTCGGCAGTTGATTGCAAATCGTTGTCGGAGGGTGGACGTTCAGCTAATTCAGACAGCTTGTCTACCGAGGTAGCCATACTTGATAGCTGCCACGGAATTTCTGCGCTCTTTGAATTGTCGCTTCGCCAGGTAAGTACGGTATGCATCGCTGCATACAAGACTACACCTAACAGTAAAACGTCTTTCAATCTAACGGACATAGGAATCGCTCGGGTCTCGGCTGAGGATAGGCACATTGGAACTATCGGTTAATCTGTAACGGATCTCCAAACTGTTCGGGCGTAATCTATTTGATTAAGGATTTGCATCGCTAGCAAAGCCGTTCTTTCAATGAGTGCATCCGACGCCTGAGATGCGAAAAAGCCCAACGCAATAAACGCAATAAGAAAGGCCGGCCGTCCGGCCCGTACAGCGTAGGCGTCGTTACAAAAAATCGAACGAGCTCGTGTTCTTGTTGGCTGGGTTAACGATCATCCAATTTTCGTCACCGTTGGCTTGAAAAATGTGTATGATCATTTCCTGGAAGATAGGTATTGCTCATCCGTTTAACTCGCACGTCAAACTACCTTCGCGATCCAAGGCTCAAAAATGCCTTTTGGGTTGGTGGGCAGTTTGCACAATATATGAAATAAGGAGCGTTAAAATTTTTGAATCAGAAACGTTACTCGTCAATTTCGCACTTGGTTACCTGAAGAATATCGCTAGCGACTTGAACGATGAGGATTTGGGTGCATTGACCGAGTCGACGGGAAAGACGCCTCAATGGATACTCGGGCATCTGCGCATCGCCGCAGAACTTGGCAATAAAATGTTGGGTGCGGAACCGGCGTGTGGCGATGACTGGTTCGCTGCCTTTGGACCGGGAAGCAAACCGGGCGACACGAATGCGCCAACATTTTCGGTCTCAAGTATTGTTGCCGATATCGAGGAAGGTTACTCGCGGCTATTGAAGCTGACGAAGGAGGCTTCGCAAGAGGTGCTTGCCGAGAAGCACGGCTTCGCACCGTTGGAGCCAGCGATTTCCAGCAAGAGCGATTTAATGTCTCACTTGCTGACGACACATATCACCTACCACCTAGCGCAGTTGTCGGCGTGTCGGCAAGCCAAAGGGCAAGCCCCAATTTTTTAGGCTCTGACATCCAGGTGCTTTGAAAGCCTCCTGCTATTGGCGAATCGTAAACCACGTCGTTCAAACAGATGATCCCCTTGGAAAAAACGTTTCCGCAGGGGATGTTCTGTTGGTATTCGATGCGGCGCAGGAAAGGACATGCTTTTGTTCCGGTACCTGTTTGCTTCAATTCCATTTCTTTGCCAATCGTCGGGCGAGCCATTTTCTGGCACTTTCCACCGTTTGGAAAATTATCCAGCCGTGTCGATAAAGCCACAAAGATTTGTTCAGTATTTGCAACAAAGCGCCCTTTGTTTGAGCTGTATTCGCACATCAGCAATTCGTCATGAAATGTTAGATGCTATACTGTAAGGAGCGGTGGTCAGTCCCGAACATTGAGAATGGATTCAAGCTTTCAAGGTGCAGTTCATTGAGAACATCAAAATTTACATTCCTGCCAATTGTTTTGCTCCTGCTTTCGGCCGGAAATGCTCAGGCTGCCAAACAAGACTTCAGTTCGAAGGTCGGGCCGTTCTTTAAAAAGCACTGCCTGCAATGCCATGGTTCGGATCGTTCGGAAGGTGATGTGCGGGTCGATGAAGTTTCGGATGATCTGGATGACTTGAACAGCATTGATGCTCTCCAAAACATCCTTGACGAAATCACGACAGGTTCCATGCCGCCGTCGAGCGCGCCTAGCCCCAGCGACGAGGAGTTGAAGGCGGTTACGGAAGCTCTCGGCAAACATCTTGTGGATGCCCGGCAGAAACATAGCGCTGGTGGCGGCAAGCCGATCCGACGGCTGACGCGGACCGAGTACGTCAACACACTGCATGACTTGCTCGGCGTGCGTGTCGATGCGGAAGACCTTCCCGAAGACCGCAACGTTGGAAGTTTCGATACTGAAGCGTTGCTGCTGTTCACCACCGACATGCATGTCGAAAACTGTCTTTTGGTCGCCCAGGATGCTGCCAGTCGTTTCATAGCCAGCCGGAATCTCATGCCCGGGCGAAATCAATTGAAGAGCGCCAAAAAGCGTATCAGAAAAAGAAGAATCAAGGGAACGCTCAGGAAATATCTGATCGTTGAAGCAAAGAAGATCCCGCCGGTTGGATTCCAGATTGTACGCATCCCGTGTTGGAAGAGCGAGCCAAACAAGTCGGACCCGATTTTTACTGGCCCCGTCCGCGGAGCGAAGTTCGAGGTCACCGGTACGCGTGGCAAGCCACAATACATCGAAAGGATTTTTTACAAGTCAGGCAGCGAAGAATGGCTTATGAAGCCAGGCATCGAGTTTGGGGATATTCAATTCATTCACGTTACCAATCCACAACCCTATCAGTTTTTTGAAAACGTCCGAAAACGCCACGGCAACCGGGTTCCTGATTCCGCAGCCAAAAACATCATCACCGACTTTGTGACACTGATGAATCGCGGACGTGAAGTCGACAAAAAGCTGGTGAATGACCTGGTCGACAATTTTCAAGTGGGTCGAAGTCAGGGCGAGCCGTTTTGGGACGCAATGGTGCAACCGATGGCACTTGCTATGTGTACCATCGAAGCAATGTTTCACTTTGAAACACGGGGGGAAGTAGAAAGTGGCCGCTACGTTTCTCCGGTCGAAATGGTCAACCGGACTTCGTACTTTCTCTGGAGATCAGCTCCAGATGCCGAGCTAATTCAATTGGCACTATCCGAGAAGTGGTACGACCCGGAGGTCCGGACAAAACAAATTCGCCGAATGGTCGAAGACGAAAGGTTCGAGCGATTCCTGAATGACTTTGCTGTGCAGTGGTTGGAGCTGGATAGACAAGATGAGATCGCGGTTGACCAGCGGCTGTTTCCAGAATTTGACAGCAGCGTGAAAGCGTCCATGAAAGAGGAAACGATTCAATTTCTGTCGCATGTGATTCGCGAGAACCTCTCGCTTCGTAATCTGATCGATTCAGACTTTATGTTTGTCAATAATGCGATGGCCCGGCACTACGGATTGCCCAGAGTTCACGGTGACGAGTTTAAGGTTGTGCCGGTCCCGAAAGACTCCAGGCGAGGCGGGATCCTTACTCACGCAGGGATCCTGATGCAAACCGGAACGGGAGAACGAACCTCCATCGTCGAACGCGGAGCCTTCGTAGCAAGAAAGCTGCTAAACGACCCGCCGGGCCCACCGCCACCTTTGGTTGACGAGCTACCAGAATCTGGCAAAGCAGTTGAGAGTCTATCCGCAGCCGAGCTGGTTGCGCGGCACCGGAAATCACCGCAGTGCGCGTCTTGCCATAACAAGATTGATCCGATTGGAATCGGGCTTGAAGAGCTGGATGCCGTTGGGTTGTTCCGCACGAAGGACATCAGAATCAAAAAAAATCTTACACGGCGACAAAAGAGAAATCCGAAAAACAGAACGTTCGAACTGCCACTGGAAACCGAAGGTCGAGTCCAGGGAAAGCGTTTTACGGGAGTGGAAGGGCTTAAGAAAGTCTTGCAATCGAAAGACAGCGACTTGGCCGAAGCGTTTGTCCAGGCGTTACTGTCGATGGCCAACGGCAGAAAGTCGGGCGTCGCGGACGAAGCGATTGTCCAGGACATTGTCAAGAATGCAAAAAAAGCTGACTTCCCTGCTCTCTCAATCCTGATCGCATTGTTGAGCTCAGATGCTTTCAAGACACACTGACGCGAAGTTTCAATACACCACTGAAGACAAGATCACAAACTGGTCAAGCTCAACCAGAACAACAAAATACAAGCTCTGTAATATCGAGAAAGACTATGATAGTAAGCCGTAGAAGAATGCTGATCTCAGGTGCCACGGCGCTGATGCTTCCACACCTGGAGGCAAATCTGTTTGCTGCTGGTGCCACTGCAGCAGGCGCCGCCGCTATGAAGATTCCTAAACGGCTCGTGTTTCTGGCGATGGGTTACGGCGTCAACGCGCGCAATTGGTTTCCCTCGACCGAACAAGCAGGAACGGAATACGATCTGCCGCTAACATTGGAATCCTTCAAGGATTTGAGGTCCGATTTTTCGATCGTGCAAAATCTGACGAACCAACGTTTGGCTGGGCCTCACGCTGGTTCGCAGAACTTCTTAAGCTGTGCCAGACTAGGTAAAGAAGGCCTTGGCAACTCTGTTTCCTGCGATCAGGTAGCCGCGGCAGCGTTGGGCGATGATACGCGTCATAGTTCGATGGCAATTGCGGGTGGTCGCTGGCGAGTCGACGGGCACGGTACCTTCGCCTCCTGGGCTCATGATGGCAAACCGGTTGGTACGTATGAGAAAATGTCGGCGGTGTACGCCGCGCTTTTCGGAACTGGTGAAAAGCCAGAGCAGGCCATCGCCAGGATTGAACGTCAGAAGAGCAGCCTGGATGCGATCCTGGAAAATGCCAAACGCCTGAACAGGGAAATCAGCGCGACAGACCGCCATCGTGTTGATGAATACTTTACGTCAGTTCGCAACATCGAAAAACGGCTGAGCAAAGCAAGGGATTGGGTGGAGACGCCGTTTCCCGAATCGCCGTTCCCACGACCGAATGACCGAATCAGTGGCAAAGAGCAGATTGAATTGATGTTGGATATGATGGTCGCCGCGATTCAGACCGATTCGACTCGCGTGTTGACCTACATGATGCCAACGAACCTGGTGCTCAAGACACTTAATGCGAGGCCAAACCCGCATCAGATGAGCCACCGTCCCAATGTCACTGATCCCAAGGCGCCTCACCAGCTTCGTGATCAAATGCTGGCCGAATTGGTTTCGGGGTTTATCCGTAAACTCAAGGACACCAAAGAGGCGGACGGCAGTTCGCTTTTGGATCATTCACTCGTCGCCTACGGTTCTTCGATACGCCAAGGCCACTCCACCAGTAATGTGCCGCTGCTACTGGCCGGACACGGCGGCGGTGGTTTGCAACAAGGCCAGAACATTGTCTACGAGCCAAAGGTCACGCCACTTGCTAACCTCTGGTTATCCATGCTCCGCCACGTCGGTGTCGATACAAAGCAGTTTGCCAATAGCAATCGCGTGCTAACGGAATTGGGATTCAAATAGGGCCGCTGAACCTGTGCCTGAATTGGAGCGCATCGCCGGTTCAAATTCTTCGGCGATGCAATGTAGTCACACTACCAACCAAGGCTAAAGTCAACGCGCTACCTGGCTCTGGAATTGCGACAAGACTGGGTAAAGAAACTGTCGAATGGAATAGTCAGCGTTGCTTAACGGAATCAGATTTTCCAATGGATTGTTGGGACCAATCCCAAGCCCTCGCGACTCCAGCAAAATATCCACTCCAAAGTATCAACGCCTG
>CAZPOL010000170.1:0-7365 GCA_964588195.1 uncultured Pirellulaceae bacterium
GGCCGCCATAGTCGTTGTGCAACGCCATCCAGTCAGAAGCAGCGCCATGACAGGATTCACACGATACTCCGGAAACAACGCGATTCCGGTCGCCATCCGCCTGGGTCGTGTAATGACAGCCAATGCAAACGTTCCCACGTTTGACGGAACGTTGTCCCATCAGTTTGGAGATTTGTTTTGCGCGAGGATTGCGGTGTAGTTGCTCAAAAGTTTGAAAGTGAGGCGTCTGTTTCCAGGCTGCGACTTCACCCGCATGACACTTGGCACATGCTTCCGCTGTGACAACCAGGTTTGGGTTGCACTGGGGAGGCTGAGCGTGTGCGGTCGTAGCCACGCAAATGCAGAGGGCCACGCCAGAGAACAAGGCTGGAACATAGTTCGAAAATCTAAACATCAATTTCAATTGCCCCCTGAGGTTTTGCCATGCAAGGCAGGCAGTATCCTGCTTCGCATTCAATTTGATCTGGCTCCTCGTACTGAACCTGGCCTTTCAGTAACCGTGTTTGACAGGTACCGCAGCTGCCTGATCGGCAGCCGGAATCGATCTCGATCCCCTGCTCTTCAATGAAATCCAGCAGGTTCGGCTGGTCTCCATTCCAGGCGACGGTCTTTTGTGACTGCGAAAATGTAACCGTGGCATCGTTGACGGTTGGTGTTATATCTGGCGACGCTTTTTTCTTTTTAATCGTCGCCGGTCCAAACGCTTCGTATCGAATCCGTTCCTCAGCGACGCCCCATGTCGTCAATCCGTCATACAAGGATTGCATGAATCCGGGTGGGCCACACAAGTAGAAGTCGTAATTGTTGTTGGGCAACAATTGCTTCAGGATGTCGACACTGACATAGCCCTTGATTTGGTATTCTCGATTCAGCTGGTCTTCGGGTAACGGGCTGCTGTAACAGGTATAGATGTGCAGGTTGCTGTGTTTCTCTGCCAGTACACGAAAGTGCTCTTTGTACACATGGTCTTTGGAATTACCGACTCCGTACAACAACAAGCATTCACGCTTACTTCCCGATTGAACGATCGAGTTGATGATGCTCGACATTGGTGTGATGCCGATGCCGCCAGCCAACAGTACTAATGCACCGTCTCCCTCTTGAACATGAAACGTACCGCTGGGCGACTTAACTTCGACAATGTCGCCTTCCTGCATATTTTCATTTACAAAATGACTTGCCAGGCCGGCTGGTAATTCTGGCTGGTCGCGGGGCGGCAGACATCGTTTGACCGAGAACCTGTAGTAGTCGTCGTTGGGTGCATCGGACAAGGTGTAACAACGCACCAGAGGTTTAGCCTGACCAGGAACGGGCAGTTTCAACGTCAAGTGTTGCCCCGGCGTGTAGCCAACGATCTTTTTGCCATCTTCAGGAAGCAAGTAGACCGACTTGCAGCTTTCCGTTTCGGAAATAAGTCTGGCAACGACGAATTTTCGATAGCCTTGCCAATCCCCTTCTGGCAACGTCTCGTCAGGTTGCTCGGTAATCGCAGCCGGATTCGATGGACTCGTCGCGGCCGCAGAGTTCCCAACCGTTGGTGTTACCGCATCCACGGAAGATGGTTCACTGGTAACCGTATTTGCCGTGGATCCGATTGGATCAGTCTGTTTCGCCGGGTTGCGAATTTTGTAGATCTCCGCCCGCAACAGATCAAGTTCGACATCAAAGCGGCGTTTGTCCAATCGTCGCAAACGCAGGCCTCGTCCCGTCCACAAACCGAACTGCAGAAGGGCAGCGCAAATCAAGGCGATCCCGAAGATTGGAAACAGCTGGTCCATGTTTTGGAAACACGATGCGGAAGGAATGTTTGGATTAATCGACAGGGTCGGCGCAATCGCTAAATTGACGTGCGAATACACGTACCCATTCCTCATGTCGACGGTACAGGTTCAGTGCTTTAGATGTCACAAAATTTTCAGTATTGTCTTAGTTGAGGGGGTGAAAAAACGTAGAGTTTCAAGCTAAACAACCTCTAGAGATGCTTGAGTTCCATGAATATCAAAAAACGTGAACTTGATTCCTGCCTCGACAAGATTGACGAGGCAATCTGCAAAGATCGTGAGTTTCTTCCCGATTCGGT
The DNA here is from genome assembly GCA_964588195.1 of uncultured Pirellulaceae bacterium. Classification (GTDB taxonomy): domain Bacteria; phylum Planctomycetota; class Planctomycetia; order Pirellulales; family Pirellulaceae; genus CAJQPP01. The sequence goes on from CAZPOL010000170.1 coordinate 2,081, forward strand.
TAAGCCACCTGGAATGGAGACTCTATCGCTTTGGTTTCGGTCTCTGACTTCTTTGCAACACGTAGAGGGCGGGGTCGACGAATTCTGTAACGATGCTGCGCGGACAATTACAGAAGCGGGCGGCCTGGATGGCGCCGTTCTGGTATTGAATACCGACCGTCAGCCGATCGATGACCTGGCAAATTGCACGCTGGAGACTTACGGGCTGAGTAAATCTGGAACCGTCTCACCCATCCGCATTGATCTGCTTGATCTTGTGTTGGCGGAGAACGCCACGATCTATCATTCATCCCGGAAACTGAATGACAGCGAAATTCAGGTAGAGATCGCGACGGTTGCCATCTCGCCTGTTCGCAACAAGTCAAATGAGATAATCGGGTTCTTGTTGGGATGGCGTGAACAAACTCATGCGAACAACCGAAAGGGGATTCGCGATTTAGAGGCGCACTTTGTTCGTTTAGTGGCCAACACGATTTCGGCTTCGTTAGTTCGGTACCATAACGAAACCCGAATTGAGGATCAGAATGCCCTGTTGGCCCAGGCTTTTCCACCGAAGGTGATTGAATATCTGAAAACTGATCCGGATCTTTTTGAAGGACGAGAGCTGGTGGTTTCAGTATTGTTCGCTGACCTGCGAGGATTCTCGGCAATCAGCAATCGCTTGCCGGCGCGTCAAACGTATTTGATGATCAATGAAATTATGGACCTGTGGACCCGCTTCGTCACGGACTTGTCAGGCGCAGTGGTGGACTACTTCGGCGATGGTTTGGTAGCGTTCTGGAACGCGCCGTTGCAAGTCGACAACCACGCGGCACAGGCAATCCAGTGTGCTCAGAAGATTCAATTGAGTTTGCCGGGTCTAACTGAAAAATGGGCGCCAGTCATTGGATGTCCGGTGGATGTCGGAGTTGGAATCTCGACGGGATTGGCCCATGTCGGAAACTGTGGCTGCAAACAGCGAGTGAAATACGGTCCTCACGGGTCGGTGGTAAATCTGGCGGCACGGTTGGAGAAGTTGACGAAGGAATTTGAGGTTCCAATCGTGATATCCGATGAGACTGCTCGAGATTCGCAAGAAGATTTTCTGTCACGAAGAATCGGCAAGGCTAACATTCGAGGATTCGATTCAGCGGTCGACGTCTACCAACCAATCCTCGACCCTCAAAACTTTGACCTCATCTACATTCAGGAATATGAAGCCGTGTTGGAGGCCATCGAATCGGGTGAGACGGGTGAGACGGGTGAAGATGTCGCTCGCCGATTGCAATCGCTGCAGGAATCCAATCCACACGACCGGACGATCAAACGATTGATCGGGCAACTCAATGGCCTGCCAAAGCCTGGCCGGGTAGAAAACGAAGACCGGGACAAGTCCGGGATCTGGTAAGCGTTGGCTAGTCTGACGATGGGGCGTCGTTGGCACCCAGGGATCGCAGCAAGTCGAACGTAAATATTCCGGTGTTGTGACCATCACTGAATTGGACGTTGTAAGCATAGTTGCCGACGGGGCTCATCGACAGAATTTCCAGAGGCCTCGTTTCGGCAGCCGACAGGACTCTTAAACCAGCGGCAGCTTTTTTCGCAGAACCAGATTCGGTCGGTTCATCCGGTTTGCGACACGAGGCGCACGGACAGTGATCTCGCAATTTTCGATAGGAAGTGCGTTGTTGAAAATCGTCGCTCCACACAATTTCGATGTGTCGGTCGTCGGTACGTTTCAGTTCTACTGGGTAAACCGTCATCTAGTTTTTTGTCCCGCGTTCGTCGACAAACCTTCTGCCTTTTAACTCGAATCTCGGTAGCGAACCGATGGGCACGCACTCGACTTCGACTTTCAATCCAATCTTCAGCTGCAATTCCTTTTCCACGCGGCCGGGTTCTTCCAGCCGATCCTCAATTTCGATCTTGAGCGCGTCCATTTCGCCCTGTTTATGAGCCGTCATGCGATACTCGACGATCTCCGGGAATCCACGCAAAATCTGTTCGACTGAGGTTGGGAAAATGTTGACTCCACGAACGATCAGCATGTCATCGACTCGCCCCAGCACGCCGCCCTGCAGCAAAACGAACGAGCAATTCTGAGCGTCGTTCCAGGTGGGTCGTACCAGGTCGCCCGTACGATAACGAATCACCGGGCTGCCTTCGCGTCCCAGACAAGTCAGCACCAATTCGCTTAGCTGCCCTTCACCGGCTGGTTCACCTGAATCGATAGCGAAGAACTCGGCAATGAATTCCGCTTCGTTGACATAGATGCCGTGCCCTGCTTCGTCAGCGAATCCCCAGGGACCTACTTCGCTGGCGCCGCTGTGGTCGATTACTTTTGCCTGCCAAGCCTGTTGAATTCGATCACGAATTTCAGGAATCGAGCCCCCGGGCTCACCCGCTACGATTATTTTTTTGACAGGAGTGTCGGCGACATTCGTCTGATTCTCAACGGCAACCTCTGCCATGTGCAACGCATAGCTGGGCGTGCAAAAAATCGTCGTGGCTTCGATCGTCTTCAGCAGCTCGATTCTGGCGATCGTGCTAAGCCCACCCGCCGGGGCACACAAAGCACCACGCTTAATTACGGCGTCGTAGGCACTCCAAAAACCGATGAACGGTCCAAAGGAAAACGCCATCATCACCCGATCATCTGGGGTAACCTTGCTGGCATCCAGCACATACTCCCAGCAATTCATCCACCACTTCCAATCCTCCTGCGTGTCCAGCACGATCAGAGGACGACCGCGTGTTCCAGATGTGCGGTGCAGGCGGACGTATTTCTCAGGTGGCCAGGTCAGGTTCGCCGCGTACTTCGACTCAATCGCACCATCCACCAACTCCTCTTTAAAGGTGAATGGATATTCTTTCAGCTGCTCGAGCGAATTCAGCTCGTGTTGCAAGCCAGACAACTTCGCCGAATAAAACTTGTTAGCCGGCAGAACATTTTTTAACAAACGATTCAACCGTTGCAGCTGGTGGCTGACCAGCGTTTGCTCGTCCAGATGCATTAGCTCGTTGCGTTGTATTGAGTCAGCAAATTCCATTTGGGCATGATACGAAACACGTCGATTTTCGAACAGGCACCCGACCATTTTCGTTTGGAGTTGGTGGAAAACAGGGGTAAACAGATCCTCAAAACGTGATTCTCGTACCAGTCTTTCTTATTCGGTATCTGGCCGGGTCGTCGGGCAGCAGTAAATTTCCGATAATCAGAGATCATTTTTTTGACCAGGAGAGACGATGCCATTCGCTGCACAACATATTCGCGATGCCAGAAACGCTTTAAGGAAGCGTGATCCGGTGATGCGTGAGATCATCAGGCAGATTGGGCCATTCACGGCCAAGACGCATCGTGATCGGTTTGTGGCGTTGGCCAGGGCAATTGTCTACCAGCAAATCTCTGGCAAGGCGGCGGCTTCGATTTGGAAACAACTGCAACAGCTAGTCGAGCCTGAGGGCGTGAATGCGGAATCGATCGACCGTAAAACGCTGGACCAGTTACGGACCGCTGGAATCTCGCGTCAAAAAGGAACCTACCTGAAAGACCTGGCGGCCAAGGTGCTTGCCGGAGACGTTGTGTTGAATCAACTTGGCCGCAAGTCGGATGAAGATGTGATTGCCGAGTTGACTCGAGTCAAAGGGATCGGCCGTTGGACGGCGCAGATTTTTCTAATGTTCACACTGACGCGTAAGGATATCTTGCCAGTCGATGACCTGGGAATCAAAAACGCGATGGTCAAGGCGTATGGGCTGAAGCAGATTCCTGACTCAGCGAAAATGGAATCGCTGGCCGAGCCCTGGCGTCCCTACGCCACGATTGCTTGTTGGTATCTTTGGCAATTTATCGATGCCGAAGAGTGAGTTCGCGTTTATGTTTCGAACGCTTCTGCTTTCAGCATGGATGAAAAGACATACAGCCAGAGCCCGCTAGTGAAGATTGGAAAGGCGATCACCGTCCGCCATTCGTTGCATAGGAAGCCAACAACGACCACGCATGGTATTCCCAGGACGAACGGAATTAGAAAACTGAAGTGAATACTAAGCTGATTCATGGGTGACGATTTTTTCTGAGCGCCAACATTCAGTACCGCCATGGAGGCAGCGAATTTTTCCCATCCCTGTTGAACTTCATCAGGTATTCGATCCCTCAAAAGAGCTCGAATCAATGGGCGTTGCGATAAATCGTAGTTGGCAAAACTGACCAGGACTTTCTTCTTTGATTTCCCTGACAATTCAAGAACCAGGCTGCCACCTTGCGGATGCAGTCGCCAGGTCGCCTTCGATACGGACTTGATTCGGAATCGGCGGTCCCGAAACACGTCTCGCAGGTGAATGTGCTGATTGGCAATGGTTAACTCGTGCATTTGGCTGGCCAAATACAGGTAACAGCCGAGTGAAGAGAATAGCAGCCAAAAGGCAGTCATGAAAAGAATCGCGGCAACAGGTTGGGGTGGCGATTCGCTGGTAACATACGCCCAGAAGAACCCGAAATACAATGCAGTGAACATGAAACCGACCGCCAGGCCAAGCGTCCTGTGATCGGAGCACATTCTAAATGTATTGAGGGCGCTCAGACTTAACTCCTCGAACAAGGAACATGTCATCGAAATCTTTATTCAGTATTCGAGCGACGGGTCGCGATATTGCTGGAAATCCGACGCGATGATCGTTAAGCGCACGATGAATCGCAGGTCATTTTTTTCTCTCGCCTCTTCGGGTTTGAGCGATTTCCCGCTGGATGACGCACACTCACACGATGCGGTGGCACGCTCATTACCATACCCAGGGGGAGCGGTCACCTTTACCAGGGTCGCTTCAAAACATTTCCGATCGAAGAAGATGAGCACTTGCTTGCCGTGCTACGCTATGTTGAGCGGAATGCATTGCAGGCAAACTTGGTGGAACAAGCTGAAGACTGGAAGTTTGGCAGTTTATGGCGGGCAATGAACCTTGCCAATGACTCTCTTATTTCCGCCTGGCCAATCCCAAAGCCGCGAACTTGGCGAGCCATGGTCAATCGACCTCAAAATGAACGCAAATTAAAGGCAATTTGAAAATGCGTGAAAAAAGAAAGTCCCTATGGATCGGACCGATTTGTGACACAAGCTTCATCACGGCTAAAATTGAAACATACACTGAGAGAACGTGGGAGACCAAAACTGGAAGGTAGAAAACAATGAGCTGCGTCCACTTTTTTCTCTCACTGTTCGCCCTCGCGGCAGACCCAAGAAGCTTCGCTAGTTTTCCAAACCGGTACTTAGTATCTCTCATCGAGTATTAAATCACATTGATTTTCACAA
>CAZPOL010000171.1:0-7269 GCA_964588195.1 uncultured Pirellulaceae bacterium
CCGCCTACCAGGAGTACACGACTCCTCAACCGGCGTTGCCATCGACAGCTCAGTTCAGCCCTCAACCTTATCAAGGTGGAGTTCCTGCACAGACTGCGGTTGGAAACCCTGGCAACCCAATGCCTTTGGCTCGATCATCCGCTGTCGCAGCACCTGCATCTGGCGACGCTGCTTCACTGCCAAATTACTCATGGCCTTCTTACGCTGCTCACCCAAACTACGCCGGTGTCAGCTACCCAGGTCAGTACTCAGCTTCGGCATGGCCTTACATTGGCCCATTCTACCCTTATCCACAAGTTCCACTGGGATGGCGTAAAGTCTCTCTGGAATGGGATGACGGCTGGTGGTGGTTGGATTTCCACAACAAGTAGTCGAACCGTTTGACCAGTTGCTTGTCGACTGGTCGATCAAATGGCTGCAAAGCCCGAACGGCTGAAATTATCGGCTGAGCAAAAAATCGGCCGAACGTATAAGTACGACGTTGACCACGAAGCCCCTGCAAACTGATGCTTGCAGGGGTTTTTTTCGTCGAATGGCAGTGGCAGCGAGTCCGGTAGCGGCCGCTGACATCGGTGAGCAACGTGCCGGGATAGCCGTTCAGGAACAGCAGTGGCCTGAGAGACAACTGCGAAGTAGCGAATGGATCTGGTTCGCTGAGGCAGCTGGCAACGAAACACGATGCTCAAATTTCGATCGCAACAATCCGCTATCACCGATCACCAGCGTTCAACATCCCGTCTCAATATTCAGCGGCTTTTTAGCGTAATTATCGGAAACATCTGAAAAATCCGAAAGTTCCGCACAGCTTAACACGATAAGTGTTCGTAGGAAGTACAACGCACTACCAAGGTTACTGATATGGCCTCAACAAAACTCACCTGGTTCATGGCAATTATGGCTGGTCTCATTGTGCCGCTTTACGTCGGCTGCATTCCGGTCACACCATTTAAGCACAAGAGTTACGAGGATGAACACTACATCCAAGAACGCTATGCCCGTGTACCAATCCTCGGCCCAATTACCGCAGGCGGTCCGGTTAAGGCACTCGATCCACCAACTGATGACGAAGTCTGGTGGGCACTCGAACGAGCTCGACCTGTCCAGGGCGGAATTCCGTTCTTGCACGAGACACAACGTAACAATGTTCGCATTGTCACCGAATGCATCGCCGACTACATTGATCCGCCGCGAGTGGTTCCACTGCTGGGCCCTGTCCAACTGCATCACGCTCACTACAAGTGCACAATTTACTTCAGCGAGCGAAAAATTGTCGGCTGGCCTCACCGCCACATGCTGAACGACGAGGATTCAGTGGAAGTCGTCTACATTGACCATAACCACTTCCATCATGTCGGTGACGTCAGTCAGGATCCGGATTGCGATTGCAACTAGGCAAACGAATCCCACGACCGATATCGAATCACGCGGACTGTTGCAGGCAACAGTCCGTTTTTTTGTTTTGAATCATTTTGTTCGAGCATTTATTGTTTTGAGGACATCACGTCATGAAACAACTTTCAATACTCAGACTCTCAATATTCAAATTCTCAACACTCATCCTGTTCGCTGTGTTGATGACATCCGCCTCTGGATGCACCTGGCTGGCCGATGTGTTGGTCTCGAACGTGTCTGACAGCATCTCGGGTGACCGAGCCTCTCGAGACGGTAGAGATCGTGATGCCGACGGCCTGACAGCAAGCGATATCGTTGCCAGGAACGAGGAGGCGGCACACCGAAAGTGGGCCAGTGACGAACGCTTAAAAGAATGGGAAGCTGCGATCGAACGAGACAAAGCCAACAAACAGCGTTCGTTCACCGACGCATGGCAAGACCATCTAAACCGGGAATCTGAAAACCGTTAGAACATCTCCCCGGTTTACAGTCGGCGATCACCGGTGAACAATTGGGTATGCGATCACTTTCTAAAAATCTGCTGGTTACGCTTACCCTGTTTCTCCTGGTGCAATTCTTCGTACCAACGGCGACGGTCTCTGCGCAGAGCTCGGAATCGATCCGGCAACAGTTCCGTAAATTCTACGAACGGAAAGTGCCGAAGTTAACGGCCAGTTACTCCAACGTGCGGTATTTCGTCGGAGCGTTTACAAAAACACGAAACGAGATTCGAGTCACTTCGTTTCGCGGCGCGATACAGGGCGCCGCCTTTGTATTCGACAGCCGCACGGCTGGATGGTTCCTGGTCAAGGACGTGGGCGATGACTTCCGAAACATCGAGCTATCCAAGCTCACTAGCCAATTCGACGAATCCCAGCGACCGGAAGAATCGGGCGGGTACATCACCGACAAACCCGAACCAGGACTTGGCTACTCGTTCAGACTTAAGCAGCGGAGCGGAGGTACAAAAATTGAAGTGAGTCCAAACGAATCTATCGCTGGACTCTTTTTCAATCCGTATATCTTGATGCCAATCTCAAGTATTGAGCTGCACAAGACATTCGAAGAGATCATGAACGACACCGACATTAAATTTGTCGACTGGATCGACGCGACCACTCGCGAAGGCAGGAAAATCAAGAGCCTCTACTATCGTGCCCCAAAATACTCCAGGAACGAGATCTTTCAGGCCGACTTTGACCCCGACACTGGCGCATGTGTTTCATGCATGGAATTCGACAAGCAAGGCAGGGTATTCGTAGCCGAGGCCTATTACGCCGCGGACTCTGCCGAGCCGGACCTCCTTCCTCCGCCCATTTACTTTGAGGGCACACGTGACTTCAACGGACCAGTCCGCGTTATCGAATATGATCGAGCGGGGAAACTGGATCCTGACGAAGTCTCAGTGGCCGCCTTCGGATTCGATCCAGCGGAAGTCGGGCCGAAAGAGCCTGCCTTGAAGGTCATGTCCAAAGGGGCTGCTCATGTGCTAAAGATCGTGGCCATCGTTCTGTTCTGCCTGCTGGTCTTTGTCGTCGGTCTGGCGCTGCTGATCGCGTTGCTCGCCAAGAGTAAAGGTAAGAGTTCCGGCAACAGGTACGGTGAAGACGGCGACTTTCACGATAGAGAAGATGGCGAACCGTAACTCGAGAAGTCGTTGCCGCAATACCTGGCAGCAGTCAACTGAATGCTTACACCGACGACTCACCAACGCACGCTAGCGGTCTCAGAGACATAAACGGGACATAAACGACCTGTCGCCACCCGCCGCCTGATGATATAGATGCCTGCCCTTTTTTTCCGCGCAGATCATCGATCAGATCATGTCCAACAGCTCGCTCGTATCCAGTTCCAGCCGACCTTTGAAGGTCCGCATGCGCAGCGACCTGACTTTCGTGCAACAAACCTGGCAAGGCCGCGACTACTGGATTGTCAAAGACCCGTTGTCGTTGAAGTTCTATCGTTTTGAAGAGGAAGAATACGCGCTGCTGAAATTGCTGGACGGAAAACATAGCGCCGATGATATTCGCCAACAGTTTGACCGCCGCTTCGCGCCACAAAAAATCACTAATCGTGAACTGTTTCAGTTCATCGGTTCGCTCTATCGCAGCTCGCTGGTCATCTCCGACGCACCTGGACAATCCAGTCAATTATTGCAACGTAGCGACGAGCAACGAAAACAGGAACTGAAAGGCAAGTTCACAAATATCCTGGCACTCCGCCTGCGTGGCTTCGACCCGGACGGAATTCTGACACTGCTGAACCGTTGCTTCGGCTGGATCTTCAGCACGCCGATCGTCCTGATGACCTGCCTGTTTGTGCTGTCGGCACTGGCACTTATCCTGACCAATTTCGAACAATTTCAAACTCGCCTGCCCGGCTTCCAGGAATTCTTTTCCGGTTCCAACTGGATCTGGCTGGGAATCGTCCTGGCAACAACCAAGGTCCTGCACGAATTCGGCCACGGGATGGCTTGCAAAAGATTTGGCAGCCAGTGCCACAGCATGGGAATCATGTTCCTGGTTTTGATGCCCTGCCTGTATTGCGACGCCAGTGATTCATGGACGTTGAAGAGCAAGTGGCGACGTATTGCGATCGCTGCGGCCGGGATGTACTTCGAGTTCATACTGGCTTCCTTTGCCGCGTTCGTTTGGTGGTTTAGCGAACCCGGTTGGGTCAACATGTTGGCGTTGAACATCGTCTTCGTCTGTTCCATCTCAACCTTGCTGTTCAATGCGAACCCGTTATTGAAGTTCGACGGCTACTACATCCTCTCCGATCTAATCGAAGTTCCTAACTTAAGAACCAAAGCGTCCAGCGTGTTACGTCGATTGGGCAGCCACGTCATGTTGGGAATTGAATCAACACCCGACCCGTTCATGCCGAAACGTCACCGCTGGCTGTTCGCTACTTATTCCGTGTTGGCCGTTTTGTATCGTTGGTTCATTACACTTTCTATCTTTTGGTTCCTCTACAACTTGTTGGAGCCCTATGGATTGAAAGTGATCGGGCAGGCAATCGCCATGATGGCTCTGTGGGGCCTGATCGGGATGCCGCTGTTGCAACTGTATCGCTTCCTTTCTGTTCCTGGGAGAATCTCAGCCGTGAAACCTGTTCGATTCGGAATCACGACAGCCATTGTCGTCGCCATCATTGCCGGCATCCTGTTGATTCCTGTTCCGCATTACGTTCGCTGCAGCTTCATTGTCCAGCACGAAGATTCGGCAAACATTTATGTCGAAATGCCCGGCATGGTCCAGTCGATCCACGTTCAGGAGATGGAATCCGTCGTCCCTGGTCAACCGTTGGTGACCTTGGCCAATCCAGAATTGTTCGAGGGAATTGCGGTGTTGGAAGGCGAAGAAAAGATGGCCAAAGCCCGCTACTACGCCACCAAACAACAATCGCACTACGACGAGGCGGCCGAGGCCGACGTGGAAGCTCGACTCGTGTCATGGCAAGCCGTCACCAGCCAACTGGAACAACAACGCAAGGCGATTGACCAGCTTCAAGTCACCTCGCCGATTCCGGGTAAGGTGATCACTGCCTCCTACGTCAGTCCCGGCGAAACGGAAGACGGCCAACTCGAAAGTTGGCACGGTCATCCGCTCGAGCCGCGTAATCGGGGCGCCTACCTGCAAGAGGGAACTGTCGTTTGCCAGGTCGCCCCGGACAACGAATCGCTGGAGGCCTTGTTGGCAATCGACCAAGCGGACATCGAGTTCATTACACGTGGAAACCAGGTTGAACTCTGGCTTTGCCAAACGCCGGGCGAATTGTTCAGTGCCGAAATCGACCTGATCTCACCCGTCGAAATGCAAGAGGCACCGCGAGCCCTCAGCAGCGCCAACGGAGGCTACCTTGCCACTACAAAAGGACCAGACGGAAACGACGTTCCCCGCAGCGCAACATTCCAGGTCCGTGTTCCATTGGAACAAGTCGATTCAATGATTGCCAACGGATCAACCGGCATGGCCAGAATTCGCACGGGCAACCAAACGGTCGGCTCACGCATCTGGCGTTTCGCATGTAAGACGTTTCGCTTTGACCTGTAACCGTCTTGGCGATGACGTCGACCTTGTTTCCAATAGGCCTGCTTGTTGATTCAGGTGGATTCTACTCCACGCTCGGTTTTTGCGGATACCTGCGCGGCTGAATGCCGGGTTAGTTTTTACGTTCGCCAGGACGCAACAGTTTCACGGGTCAACCCGACTACTGAATCGATGCCGGTCTGTTGACGCAACATGCAGCAGGCCGCTCGTCGTGGACGATTCAATCTTTATCGCTGGAAACCCCGGCAATCTACACCCTACCAATCATTGGTACCGAATTAATCGTCAAACCATTGCTGGTCGTCACGCTTGACTTATTCGGTTTCGTTTTGCCAGGGGTTCATCTTTACCACACTTGTCGACGATAGCACTTTTGTAGCACCATCCGAACCAGCAATGAACGCAAGGTCAAAACCATAATGGCAACCCTAGACAACAGTCGAATTGACTCGTCGGAGAACGAGATCGTTGTGACCACCAAGACAAAGAAGTCGACCACAACGAAGGCAAAAGCAAAAACGTCAGGGATGGACAAGAAGCCGGCCAAGAAAACCAAAAGATCTTCGGGTCTGCAAACTCCGCTGGAAACGTATCTCCGCGAAATCAACGAGACGAACCTGTTGACGGCACAGGACGAAAAGGACCTGGCTCGGGCAATCGCCAAGGGTGACGTTCGTGCTCGTGACCGAATGGTTCGTGCCAACCTTCGCCTGGTCGTCAATATCGCTCGCGGCTACACGGGCAAAGGCCTGGGTTTGCAGGACTTGATTGAGGAAGGCAACCTCGGATTGATGCGAGCTGTGGAAGGCTTCGATCCGGACGTCGGAACCCGCTTCAGCACCTACGCCAGTTACTGGATCAAGCAGTCGATCAAGCGAGCACTGATCAACTCGGCCAAAACGATCCGCATCCCGGCGTACATGGTGGAGTTGTTGAGCAAGTGGCGTCGCGCCACCACGCGACTGGTCGATGAACTGGGTCGTAAGCCAACGCCCGAAGAGGTCGGACGTCTGTTGGGTCTGCCCAAGCGAAAGTTGCCGATCATCAAGAAGGCGATTCAGATCTACAACGCCGCTCCGCAATCCGATCAATCTGATTCTGGTTGGTCGCTCGGTGAAATGGTAATTGACGAGCGGATGCGAACGCCCGATGACGAGATGCTGGAATCGGATGTGTTGAAGAGCGTGATGAACATGCTCAACGATCTGGAGACTCGCGAATCGACAGTACTGCAAATGCGATTCGGCCTGGGCAACCTTGAACCGCACACGCTGAAAGAGATCGGCGAGCAATTGGGACTGACTCGTGAAAGAGTCCGCCAGATCGAAACCGAAGCACTGCGTAAACTCGGCGACGGCCTGCGAGATCCTCGCGATCTGGAAATCAGTTACCCCTTCAAGTAACTGCGACCTTCGTACGTCGCATTCCAGGTTCATACTCCACCACTGGTCAGTCAAATACTGATCGAACAGTGGTGGAGAGATGGTGATTGATACAAGCACGACCTATCAGTACAAGCACGACGCGCAAGCGAGTGGTTTTGCGGCCTGGAACCACCCTCTCCCAATCAATGGGTAGCGCCAATTCCTGGGATGGCCCCAAATCCTGAATGTTGTTGATCGGTCGCTACGCGACGAGCGGTGTGCCTTGCAATAACCACGGGTTAAAACCCGTGGCCGATGATATTAATGATTCGCTCGTCGCGTAGCGAATGTTTCATTTGCATTCATGTTTTACTTGCCGTTTGCGCATTCTCCACGTTTTTTGTTCTTTCTGTTCATTACGTTTTACGTCGCCTATGTGATCTGTGATCTGTTCCAGCTAG
>CAZPOL010000172.1:0-2282 GCA_964588195.1 uncultured Pirellulaceae bacterium
ATTTTGAATCCAGCCTGACCAACAAAAATCTCGCGAATCATCTCAAGCAGTGTTGGTTGGCGATCGAAATGCCGCTCATGATCGAGCCGATGATTCCTACGAATCCTTGATCTGTTCCACAGAGAAAAACGTTATCCAGATGCGTCGTGCCGTCCAACCGCTTGTCCGGGGCACCGTAGACGGCACCGTTGTCATGCCAGGTAAACCGCCGAATCGTAGTGGGAGTAAACATGTCGGTGGCGATCACATTGCTGCGAAAGTCAGGTACGAAACGGACGGACGATTCGACCGCCTTGTCATACCAACGGGCCTTGGCGACCTGATAAGCCGATTCGTCCAGATTGTTCCAGCGATCGAATTCCGCGATCGAAGTAATTCGCACGACGCCTTCTTCCAGCTGTTGGCCATCTTCATATTCGTAGTTGTTGGGCGAGCAGATGACGCCCGTCCTGACATCGCACAGATCGGAATCAGGACGCTCCCAATGAAATTTATCGCTGTCGTTATAGAACACGATCGTTTCATCCAGCCCAATCGATTTGGGTTGGCGATCGAGTATCGAAATCGACTCGATAAACGTCAATTGCCCGGCCTGACGTGGATCAATTTCGCTGACGTCCTCACACATCCGCAACGTCTCGACTCGACCGGCCGACGACAAGACTCGCTTGCCCACGATGACCTCGCCATCGTCCAGCTCAACCGCCTGAGCCTTTCCGTCTTCCACGTGAATCTTCTTGACGCCTTTCCTCAGCATCAATTCGCCGCCCAATCCGCGATAACGCTTGACCAGATTCTTCAGGATCAACCGCACGCCCTTGAAAGGCCTGGCAAATCCCTCGCGATAAATACTCTCGAACATGATACTGAACTGGCCCCAGTCCATATCGTGCTCTCGCGCATTCCCGTACCACATCAACGGGCACAGCAGCATGTCGGTCAGTAGTGGGTCGGTAATGCACTCGGCCAGCATGTCACGGGTGGATCGTTCGAATGATTCCTGATCCAGCTGGTCGTAACCGGCGATCATTGATTCCAGTTTGATGAAGCCATCGATCTGACCTGGAAATCGCGATTCAATTTCGCTTCTCAACAATTCGATATCGTTGTCGAAACGCAGGTCGACACCTGGAAAACTGACCCGTGAACCCAGCTGAGGCGCCAGCGCGAATTCCTCCCACTTGAATCGCAATTGCCTGAGGATCTTTGCCAGCGGGCCTTTCTTGGCACCTTTTTCTGTAAAGTTCGTGACGGCGTGCAGACCGACGTCGTAGTCGCGACCGCCCGTGCGATAGAAAGAATTCAGGCCGCCAATCGTATAGTGCCGCTCAAGAATGCAGACCTTTTGATCGTAATGAGCCAAGCGGATTCCGGCCGCCAACCCCGACATTCCTGCGCCGATGATTATCGTGTCGTACATGGGCACCCGGATTCGCTACCGGTTACAGAACCGTTGATGTTAAAACCGGACTTCGTATCCGGTTGGCCATTGCTTGATCGAGGACGGATTGATCGAGGACGGATTGCCCTCGATTAACTGCCCCAATGTCTCAACTGACTTAAACCGCGATGTCGACCATCTTCGGTGTCAGGTATTCGACCGTCGAGGCCATCGAGTTCAAGTGGTTGTAATCCTCTTCTGGAACCTGAACTCGATATCGCTTGCGCAATTCCATCACGATGTCCAGGAAATCCATGCTGTCCAATTCCAGTTGCTCGCGAAACGCGGTCGCATCGACCAGGCTGGTCAGGTCTTCATCGGGAGCGATGTCTTCAAGGATCTCAATGATGGCTTCGCGTATTTCTTCAGGGGCCATTGGCCAAACTCCATTTATCGAGGGACGGGTTCCCGTCGCTGTTTTTAAATCAATTCTTGTTCATGCCGTCATCGGCAACAGTATTTCAGTAGGTGTACGACGCTAATCGGTAAATCGCTTAATGATCACAACCGAATTAATGCCCAACATTCCAAACGAGTTGTTCAGAATATAGTCGGCTTTCTTGCCAATTTCACGGGGTTGATTTTGAACCAAACCTTCCAAAGCACAACTCGGGTCAAGATCGTCGACGTTTATTGTTGCGTGGCAGACTCCATCGTCAAACGCTGGCAGGTTTCCGGCCAGTTCCAACGACCCGGCAGCCCCCATTGAGTGCCCAATGAAACTCTTGGCATTGTTAACAAAAGTCTTCTTGCTTTCGCCAAAGACGTTCCGAATGGCTTCGCATTCCAGCGAATCACCCATCGCCGTTCCCGTGGCGTGGGTACTGACGATGTCGATCTG
>CAZPOL010000172.1:2382-6977 GCA_964588195.1 uncultured Pirellulaceae bacterium
CCAGCGAATCACCCATCGCCGTTCCCGTGGCGTGGGTACTGACGATGTCGATCTGTTCAGCTTCCAGACCCGCGCGACCGAGTGCTCGATTGATGCACTGAGTCTGGCGTTCCGGATTGGGCAATACGAAGTCGGTGGCGTCGGTGTTCATGGCATAGCCAACAAGCTCGCCAATGATTTTTGCTTTGCGAGCCTTCGCGTCGCTCAATCTTTCCAGGACGTACAAGCAACCACCTTCGGCGACCACGATTCCGTTTCGGTTCACATCGAACGGACGAGAAGCCTTGGTCGGATCGTCGTTCGTCGCCAACGCGCCTTGGCTGGCAAAACCTGCAAAAATGCCAAACGTGTGGATGCTTTCGGAAACGCCACCGGCGATTGCAATATCACACTCGTCCAGACGAAGCTGTTGAGCGCCTTGAATCAACCCGGCGTTCCCAGCCGCACAGGCTGCGCCGATCGTGTAATGAGGACCGGTGATTCCCATGTTGATCGCGATCTCACCGGCCGGGTTATTTGCCACCGTGCGAGGATTGTGATGATGCGACCAGAACTTTGTGTCGTATTCGAAATTGCTGATTTCGTAGATTTCGTTTTCGGTCTCGACGTTACCGTGCTCGGTAACTCCCACGTAGATTCCGACGCGATCCTTGTCGGTGTTTTCCCAGTCGATACCCGAGTTCACGATCGTCTCATTGGCACAGTAGGCGGCGATGCTGCCCGCGCGGGTGCCACGTCGTGCGTCTTTGCGAGTCTGATGTCGACGGACGTCAAAATCGCACACTCCAGCGAGAGTCTTGCCGAAATAGCGAATTTCGTACTCGCTGACACCGCTAACACCCTCCAAAAGTGCCTTGCGAAAGTCAGCCAGTTCATTGCCATTCGGAGCGGTCAAACCGATACCGGTAATAACGATCCGTTGGTCATCGGGGAGTTGTTGTTTTGCTGCCGAAATCATAAAGCCGAATTACGCAATGCACTGGAAAATAGTCCCACATCAGCCACACGGTAACGCAAATTCCAAGTTCCGAAGAAAAGGGCAACGTCGACGCAATGGGGAGATCTGGCGAAGCCATAAAATTACCGCTTTTGCGGCCTTTTAGCAACCGTTAACCGCCCGAATGACGTGAGCGTTTTGTGCGAAACACGGCTGTTTCCTGCGGTCTTTGCAAGCTGGCCGCCAGCCGCCTTTCGTTCACCTTCGCTTCGTTGCCACAAAGCCCGGCTTACGGCAAGGACTACGCCGCAACATCGGCGGTAATCGAAGCGGCGAGTCTTTTCATGCCCTCTTCGTGTGAAACAATCGGTTCGTAGCCGAAATCCTGGCGAGCTCGCGAAATATCAAAGTAGTGACTCTTGGCCAACTGTGCTGCCAAAAAACGAGTCATTCGTGGCTCGTCTTCCTTATTCCACATCTCGTACCAGGTCTCCATCATCGCGCCCAATCGATAGGCCCAGTAATAAGAAATCTTGTTCTTCACCTTGGGAACTCCAGCCACAGCCAACACTTCATTAATAAAGCCCCAACAATTTACCGGGTCGCCCTGGCTGATGAAGTAAGCACTGCCACAGACCGGCGAAGTCTTGTTCATCGCCTCGGCCGCCAAAATGTGTGCGTAAGCGGCGTTCTCAACGTAAGTCGCATCGACCTGGTTCGTTCCGTCTCCGACACGTCGCAGCTGATTCAACCGCGCCTTCTGAATGATCCGCGGAATCAAGTGCCGGTCTCCCGGGCCCCAAATCAAATGCGGTCGCAATGCACACGTCATCAACTCGGATGGATCGTTGGAATCCAACACGTGCTGTTCGGCCAAGGCCTTTGATTTCGGATAATTGCAAAGCCACTGCTTGGCATACGGAGCCGACTCGTCCTGGTTGATCTGGTGATCGCCGGTAAACGTAACGCTCGGGCTACTGGTGTAAACCAATTTCGGAACCTGATGCCGCAAACAACACTCGACGACATTCCGAGTCCCAACCGTGTTGTTCGTATGATACTTTTTCCACGATCCCCAGATGCCGGAAATGGCTGCCGTGTGAAAGACGACATCCACGTCATCAAACGCCTTTTCAATCATATCCAGGTCGCGGATATCGCCGTGGAAACACTCCTGGTTGGTCACCGCCATGCCGTCTTTTTTACGTCGCGTCAACGTTCGAACGTGGTAATCACGATCCAACAGTTGCTTGACGATATACGAACCCAAAAAACCGTTGGCGCCGGTCACGAGAGCTTTCACGAATGTGGCTTTCAGTTGCGTTTCTTGATGCGGAGTATCGAATTTCGAGTGACGAATGGTCAGTATACCCAAATCGCCCGATTCCCCGAAGCCAACATTGATCGAGCCGTTTTTGCTGAAGTGTCTTGCGGCTGCGACATCACGTTACAACCAATTGACAATTCAATTTCTCCGCCAGTTTCGATCTTTCACGAGGCTTAAAGAGGCAAATCGAGCCGCGCCGCAACTTTGCCCTCACGAACCTGATTGGCAACAATTCCTTGACGCAGTTGAACAACTCGCTGTCATTTCGAATTTGAATACTTCCACTTCAAAGACTCAGTCCAACAATTCCGCCGTCGTCGGCAACCCTTCAACGTCAACCGCCTGATCCTTGACGTCAAATTCGTTGGAACTCGTCAACAAACCACCACCTCCGATTACTTTCCTTCCTATTCCATCACCTGAAAGGGGCCGGGATGAGTCGTCGGTTATCGAACAATCCGTTTTCGTTTCTTTACAACCACAATCCCTTTTATCTGCTTAGCACGCTGGCGATCCTTTACGCGTTGCACGTTTGGCAATCGACCGGCGGGATCTCAGAAAGCTCTCCGCCAACGACGCTGGCGTTGGTCCTGATCGGCTTCGTCGGGTTGTTAATGGTCGTCGGAATCGGCGTCGTAAAATTTGGAGGCATCTGGGAAGACGCCCGCTCCATCTTTCTATCAATCCTGTTAATCGCGTTCGCAATTTCCGTCAGCCTGGACATGATGTGGCTGTCCAATCCCGCAGCAGCACTGGTCTATAGCGGCGGCGCACTTCTGGCCATCGTGCTTGTTACCGAGATCATTCTCGGTTGTTTGCGCATTCGCTTTCCAGGACGTTACCGCGTGTCATACTACCTGCTGCTCGGACTAATCTTTATGTACCCGGTCGTCTTCACTTCCTGGTTCGGCGGCGTCAGCAGGATGGATAGTTCCTGGCTGGTACTCGGATTCACGTCGGCCTGTGCCGTGGGATTCATGACGCTGTTGCCAGCCATCAAGTACGGCAAAACGTATGTTGCCGATAACGGCACGCCCTGGAGTTGGCCGCTGTACCCGTGGTCGATTTTTGCGATTCTGTTTTTGGCGGTCGTGTTGCGCAGTTACACGCTCTGCCTGTCCTTCATTCCGGAACAAGGGGTCAGTTCCGGTTACTGCCTGTTCTTCCTGACACCTCTGGCATTCGCACTGGTAATTCTGTGGCTGCATGCCGCCATCGTTAACAAAGACGAAACATCGAAATCCGCCGCACTGTTTTACGCTGTCCCATTAGTCCTGGCCACAACTCTGCCATTGGATTTCGGTCCGGTCAGCCAACAATTCACAAGCTTATTTACCGGCACGCTGGCCAGCCCATTGTTTCTTGCCATCAGCGGACTGTCCGTCATTTATCTGGTGGTGTGGTTTAATGACATCATTCGCAAGCCGAGTCTACCAGAGGGTCGCGTCTATTTTTTAGTCAGCCTGTTCGTATCGGGTTTCGTTCCGGTCGATGCGATTCAATTTTCGCAATGCCAGCTAACCAACTGGTGGCCTTTGATGTTGATTTGTGTGTTGCAACTGGATCGAGCGCGGCGTCAAAAGCGAACTGATGTTGCCGCATGGGCTCTGGTTCCCGGTGCGTTGTCGTTTCAGGTAATGTTGCAGACAATGATCGAGCCAGGCGTTTTGATATGGCTAACGGTGGCAGGTTACCTGTCGCTGGTCTTGGTTTGCGCCATCATCAATTCTGATCGCTGGGCACATATCCTGCGTCTCGGATACGCGATTGCAATTCCCTTGTCGTTAACTTGCTTCGTGATCGCTGGCCTATTCAATTTGGTCGACATGAACGGAGCAGTGCAGGGCAGCTTTGCATTGACCATGCTGTGCTTGCTGGTTTACGAGTTGACGAAAACACGAGTCTATCTGCCGGCAGCCATGACTTGCCTGGCGATGACTCTGGCTTGTGGTGGGACCAGCCTGATCGGACAAATGGAAGGCTTGCCGACGCACTCACGGATTGGACTGATCGTCTCGGCCGGCTTCCTGCTGACCGGACTGGCGATCAGTGTCGCCAAAGCTGGTTGGTTGATCACGCTTTCCAAGTCGATCGGAAAAACATTTGAAGAGTCGCTGGAAAAAATCCGCTCTGCCGCGAATCATGCCTCCGATTGATGATGCATGCACGATATTACTGCGACGATTAGCGGTGGCGAGAGTGCCTTGCCAAGTTGGCGCAAAGAAAGCCAGTGGATCTGCTACTTCAACACATCCTTAAAGAGACTGTATTTCTTGCCCTCTCGAATTTTGTGAATCTGCAGCAACATCATGCCGACTCCAGATGCGCCCT
>CAZPOL010000173.1:0-6238 GCA_964588195.1 uncultured Pirellulaceae bacterium
GACTCGCTAACTGGACTGGAAATCGGACTGGTAATTTAACGCCAAAGTCTGACATCTATTAAATCTCCTGAATGTAAGTATGAATTTGTATTTAGTTTGGATGATTAGTTTTTCTGACCGGAAGAAACAGGACGCCTCGGAAATTCTGTCGACGCGTCGCCAACCATTAAGCCGCTTAAATTAAGCCGCCAGATCCTGTGCACGAACGTGCCGAATTTAATCCTGTTCCAAGCCAAGACAATCTGGACAAGTGCCCCAGTAGATCACCTCCGCCTCATCAATCTTGAACCCTGAATCGTCGGCAGCCGTCAAACATGGCGCGTGGCCGACAGCACAGTCGACGTCCGCCGTCTTTCCGCATTTGCGACAGATCACATGATGGTGATTGTCACCCGTGCGATCTTCGTAAAGCGCCGGCGAACCAGCTGGTTGAATCCGCCGCAACAGACCTGTTTCCGATAACGAACCAAGCGCGTCGTAAACCGCTTGCCGGGAAATCGTGCCCAAATCGGCACGCACCAATTCAGTAACCTCGTCGGCGGTGCAGTGCGGATTGGCAGCGACGGCTCGCAGGACCGCACAGCGTTGCGCGGTCACTTGAAGCCCGTATTTGCGGAGTAATTCTGCTGGATCGTGTGACATGCCAACATCTTAGGAAAACTGTGGACTAAGTCAAGTATTTGAATTTGTCCGCTATCGAATGTATACGAATTCACGGTGGCTGGAAGTACAGGCTTTTGCGATGTTGCTGAGACGAGGCGGAGATTGCGAATGGTTTTTGCCGTTCAGAACCACTCGCTTGCGCTCTTGCGCTTTCGTGCTTGTTTTTTTGAATTGCTTATCGAAGCTGACCTTTACCGCAAACAAAAAAAATGGCGGTGTCCAATGACACCGCCATAGTTAATTCAATCTGTCCAGCAAAAATCCCTTTTTGCTGGATCGACCTGCAACTACCTTGAAAGCCAGTTGTTGAAACGCTGCAAGAAACCCGGCTTGCGAATCGTTTCATGTGCCACATGAATGACCGACTCACCGTCCTCTTCAATCACTTCGCCATCTTCGGTCGTTGCTTCGGATGACCAGTCCTGCTGGACTTCGCCTTCGAGTATTTCCATTTCGCCATCCATTACGCCTGGCTCAATGATCATCTCTTCGTTGTGCATTTCCGCGGGCACGCTCATTGGCTGGTCCATAATGCACTCTTCACCCGGCACCGTCTCGCCGTCCGATTCGATCCCTTCGAAGTTTGGCGAGATTGGTTCCAGGCAACCGCAATCCTCAGACGCCATTCCACCAATACTGTTGAAACCACCGGAGACGGCGCGTCCGCTGTCCAGTGAAATTGGATTTGCGTTGGCGTTGATCGGTACACCCGAATAGATCGTACCGGCTGAACCCAGGAACCCGCTAGTGAAACTGCCGATGTTTGGAATCCTGATCGGCGGTAGTCCAGGCAATTGTGGTGGATTGCCTGAAGCTCCTCCTGCTTGTGTCGGCAAGTTAAAGAACGTCGGATCAGACCAACCACCAAGGTTGCCCAACGCACCTGGGTTGCTTGAATTCGGATCAGTTCCACCATCACTGGCATCAACCGCAATGATCGGTTGCCCGGCGCTGTTGAGTAGCGGTTGCCCGGTCTGGTCAACTGCGGTCGCTGTACCATCGACCTGGTTGATCAGTTGTCCTGGCAATCGGTCCGGATCCACCTCAACAGTCAACAGCAGAGTGAACGAGTCACCGACTTGCAATACGTTGTCGGCCGTTTGATCGATCAACTCAGTGTTAGAACGACCGTTGAAGTCGGCCGAGTTTAGCGTAATGCTGCTACCCGGTCCGCTTGGACGACTCACCAACAACAGATCGCCGGCATTGACGAAGGCGGGACCTACTTCAGCCACCAGATCTTCTATCAAGCTAAGATCCGCCAGGTCGACCGTTCCGGTATTCTCAACAATTAATTGGTAGGTGACCAGGAAATTGCCATCAACAACCTGAGGCTCACCAAAGACTGCCTTGGCGATTCCAAGGTCGGCGATCACAACCGCCGTTGGATCATTGGCAAAAACGCCATCGGTATTGTCTTCGCCGTTTTCACCCGACGTGTCGGAGCCGTTGTCACTGACATCAAAGGCAACAATCGGTTGTCCATTCGCGTCGGTGATCAGGGCACCATTCTCGTCCAGTGCTTCACCTCCGCCGGTGGCAGAATTGGTGATCGGCTGGCTTGTTCCGGTAGCATCCGGATCTACCGTGACGGTGAAGACGACTTCGAACCTGTCGCCAACGTTTGCCGTTCCGCCGAAGATTATGGATTGCGAAGTATCGCCAGTCCACGCTCCGCTGACTGTCGGCGCCGTTCCGGTACCTGAGAAGTTTTGAATCACAGGCGTACTGACGTCCAGCAACATTGGACCGAACTGTGACCCGATGTCGTCAAACAACGTCAGGTTCGTCAGATCAACCGAGCCCGTGTTTTCGTAGGCCAGAGTGAATGTGATATCAAAGTTCTGCCCGTTGATCACGGCATCGCCTGCCGACTTGGCAAGTCCAACACCTGGCAGCAGTAACAAGGTTGGATCATCAGTGCCAAACGTGTCACCAGGCTCGCCGATGTTACTCCCATTCGGATCCGTGCCGGCGTCGCTAAGGTCGCTAACCAGAACTGGATCGCCGTTGGCGTTTGTTACCGGGTCGCCATTGCTATCCGCAGCGACTCCGTTTCCGACAACCGAGTTGGCTGTGTCGGCGGTCGAAGCGAACGCCGTAGCGTCGACGATCGCAGTGAACTCAAGCATGAACGAATCACCACTGGCAAGCGTTGACCCACCGGCCAAAAATTCCGTAACGTTATCACCGTCCCAAGCCGGATCGATCGCAATCGAGCTGCCCAAATCGCTGGCTGGCGAAACGATTGTCAAACCGCCAGCCGAAACAAACGCGCCACCAAACTGTGTTGCGAGATCTTCGACCAGGCTCAAGTCGATTGTGTCAAAGGCACCAGTGTTCTGAGCGACAACCAGGTAGGTCACTTCATAATTGCCGTCAGCCAACAAAACAGGCTGACCCACAACCGACTTGGCCAAGCCAAGATCCGCAATCTCGATCGTCACTGTCGCCGTCGACTCATTGCCGTTCGCGTCGACCACGGTATAGGTGAACGTGTCGACCCCCGCCGTGTCCAGCAGCGGTGTAAATATGTAACTGCCATCCGGGTTTATTTCCAGCATACCGCAATCCGTTGCAATCGGGCCGTTTCCGATCGGCATGCCATTGACTTCCGTCACAGTCAACACGTCGACCGGGTCGGAAAGATCGTTAGCCAGTACGTTTCCTTCAACCGGTGTGTTGGCGGAAGTGGCGTTAAAGTCATCGACCGCATCCGGTGCTGAAGTAACCGTCAGCAAAATCTCGGCATCGGAAGCCTCACCGTTAATGTCTTCGACCGTGTAACTGATCGGCGTGACACTACCGTTGAAGTCTGGGGCAGGGGTGAACGTCAGCGTAGCCGCTTCCTCCGGAGTCAACACATCACCCGGTGCGACAGTAACCGTGTTGCCTGCCGAATCGGTATAGGTCAATGTGCCTTCTGTCATTTCATCCGGAACATTGTTGACCGTGACAAACGCCGCACCCGGCCCAACGTCGTCGTTAGCCAATGGGTCGAACGAGACCGGCGTGTCTTCACCTGTGACAAACGAATCATCGACTGCATCCGGTGTCGGAATCACTTCGATCAAGATCTCGGCGTCCGAAGTCTCACCGTTAATGTCTTCAACTGTGTAACCGATCGGCGGAACGGTGCCATTGAAGTCCATTACCGGGTTGAACGTCAGTGTGGCGGCCTCGGCAGGAGTCAGAACATCGCCCGGAGCAACCGTTTGCACCACACCCATATCATCGGTGTAAGTCAGCGTGCCTTCGATGGCAGGATCGGGAACATTGTTCACCGTGACTGAAGCCGCACCTGGACCGAGATCATCATTCGCCAGCGGATCCAGTAGAACCGGAGTATCCTCGTTGGTGACAATCGGATCATCCATGGCATCCGGAGTCGGAGTGATGTCGATGTCGATCACGGCTTGCGAATTTTCGCCGTTAATGTCGGTGACTTCATAGCCGATCGTCGAGACCGGTCCATTGAAATCTTCGACCGGAGTGAACTGCAGCGATGCCGCTTCGGTCGGAGTCAACACAGTACCGGCAGTAACAGGAAGCGTGGTGCCTGTCAGCTCGTCGATGTAAGTCAACGATCCTTCAGACGCTGGATCCGGAACATTCAGGATCTCGACCGTGTCGGCACCTGGGCCCACATCGTCGTTAGCCAGCGGATCGAGCGGCACTGGTGTGTCTTCGTTGCCACTGAAAGTGTCATCCATCGCGTCTGGAGTCGGAACGACAGTGATGTCGATGTTGGCATCGGACATTTCGCCGTTGATGTCGGTCACCGTGTAGGCGACGGTTGCAACCATGCCGTTGAAGTCAGCGACAGGAGTGAACTCCATCGACGCAGCTTCAGTCGGTGTCAGTACATCACCAGCCATCAACGTCTGCACAACGCCCATATCATCGGTGTACGTAAAGACGCCTTCGGTCACACCATCCGGGACGCTGTTAATCGTGACAGACTGAGCACCCGCTCCAACATCATCATTGGCCAACGGATCAACGGCGACTGGCGTGTCTTCGTTGGTCACATAAACATCGTCTTCAGCATCTGGAGTTGGAGTCACTTCGATCAAGATCTCGGCGTCCGAAGTCTCACCATTGATATCGGTGAGTGTGTATTCGATCGGCGGAACCGTTCCGTTGAAGTCCTCAACTGGAGTGAACTCCAGAGAAGCAGCTTCGGTCGGGCTAAGCTCATCGCCAGGTGCGACGGTGACCGGAAGGCCAGTAGTATCGTCGATGTAAGTTAACGCTCCTTCAGTCGCAGGATCTGGCACCGTGTTAACGGTAACTGAATCAACACCCGCTCCATCGTCATCGTTAGTTAACGGGTTGACGTTAATGGGTGTGTCTTCGTTGGTCGTAAACGGATCGTCAACTGCATCTGGAGTCGGTGTGACTTCGATCAGGATGTCCGCATTGGAAGTCTCTCCATTGATGTCAGTAACGGTGTAGTTGATCGGCGGCACCGTGCCGTTGAAGTCTTCGACTGGAACGAACGTCAAAGTGGCAGCCTGTTCTGGAGTCAGAACATCGCCCGGGGCCACAACAACCGGATTCCCCGTCGCGTCCAGGTAGGTCAATTCACCTTCGGTAGCCGGGTCAGGAACATTGTTAACCGTGACACTGTCAGCGCCAGCTCCCAAATCATCATTGGCCAATAGGTCCAACAGAACTGGTGTGTCTTCATTGGTAACGACCATGTCGTCAACAGCATCCGGAGTCGGAGTGACTTCGATCAGAATTTCAGCCGACGATTCCTCACCGTTGATATCAGTCAGCGTGTACTCAATCGGCGGAACGGTTCCATTGAAATCCTCAGCAGGAGTAAACGTCAGCGTGGCCGCTTCAGTTGGACTGAGCACATCGCCCGGTGCAACAACAACCATGTTGCCGGAAGCATCGGTGTAGGTAAGTTCTCCTTCGGCCGGATCAGGAACCGTATCTACAGTGACCGAATCAACACCAGCTCCGTCGTCGTCGTTGGTCAACGGGTTAACGTTAACCGGAGTGTCTTCGTTGGTCGTGAACGGATCGTCAACAGCATCCGGAGTCGGGATGATATTGATATCGATCACAGCTTGCGAAGTTTCACCATTCACATCGGTCACTTCGTAACCAATTGGATCGACTGGTCCATTGAAGTCTTCAACCGGATTGAACGTCAACGTGGCAGCCTCAGCCGGTGTCAGTTCAGTGCCCGCTGTAACTGGCAGTTCATTTCCTGTCAGCTCGTCGATGTAGGTCAACGCACCTTCGGTTGCAGGATCTGGAACGTTGAGGATCTCAACACTCGCAGCACCCGCACCCAAGTCATCGTTGGCAAGTGGATCCAGTGGAACTGGCGTATCTTCGTTGCCACTATAGGCATCATCAACCGCATCAGGAGTTGGGATTACTGTGATGTCGATATTCGCATCTGACATTTCGCCGTTGATGTCGGTCACTGTGTAAGCAACCGTTGCGACCATGCCGTTAAAGTCAGCGACAGGAGTGAACTCCATCGAAGCCGCTTCGGTTGGGCTGAGCACATCACCAGCAGCAATGGTCACTGGTAGACCGGTGGCATCGT
>CAZPOL010000174.1:0-6210 GCA_964588195.1 uncultured Pirellulaceae bacterium
TTGAGAAGATTGGTTTGGTGAAGGATTTGGTGCATCCGAACAAATCGGCGCTGGATCGTAAAACGATGTAAAAAGAAATGCGGAATGCAGAATGCGGAATGGGGAAGACTGATCCTCTATTCTTCCGACTTCCGATTTCCGACTACCGATTTCCCTCTCCGGTCTCGTTTCGCCGCCATTCGTCGTGCGGATTCATCGACGACAATTCCGATCAACAAGACGAAGCCGATCGTAAACATCTCCAGTTGGCTGGCGATGCCGATCATATCCGGAGCGTTATACAACACCCGCATGATCGAAGCGCCGATGATGACGCCAAGAATCGATCCCTCTCCGCCTCGCAACGAGCACCCGCCCAGCACGGCCGCTGCGATTGCATACAGTTCGTAGAAGCTGCCATGGCCGGAAGGCTCGACGTTGTTACTGTCCAGCGTGAATAGCACGGCGCCGATGCCTCCGCAGAGAGCACACAAAACATACGCCAGGATTGTGATGTTATCAGTGTTGATGCCGCTGTAATGAGTCGCCTCTTCGTTGTTTCCAAGCGCGAAAAAGTATCGGCCGTAGACCGTTGTATTCAGGAACAGGGCGGCGATTGCACCAATGATTAGCAAAAAGAAGAATGGCGTCTGCACTACGGTTTCATGAATCGCCGTCTTGCTGAGCAACCACAGGACCGCAAAGAAACCGCTCATGGTCCACAGAGCGCGGCCGAGGTTACCGGTATCCGTCGTCCACGTTTTCCCGAGCCAAAGAATGGCTCCCATCAATGCCGCCATCGATCCAAACACGCTCAGCATCTTCAACAGAATAACATTCACGCCAGCGAAATACTGATCGGGTGCATCGGCTTCGGCCCAACTACCGAATGCAGCCGTCATGTCTGAGAGCGAAACCGTCTGGTCACCAATCCAGTTCTTGGCCAACAGCAAGCAAGCCGTCGCGACGGCGAACAACGCCAGCGGCAAACTGCGCATCAGTTTTTGTCTGGAGTTCATTTGGCCAACGGAGAACGTCCGTACCAGGTTCAACCACAACAACCCGCCGAAGCAGGCGATCAACGGGAAGATTGAGTAGCTCATAAGTTTGGCGGGACGTGCTACGGCTTGCTCAGGAACTTCGACAGAAAACAACTTCACATCCGTCCCGGCCACGCTGGCGATTGCCTCGCCTGTGTTGACCTGCCAGCCGTCCCAATATCGGGAACTGGAAACAACGGCCAGCACCAAACCGATACCGAGCAAAACCAGCCCGTTTGTCTTGCTGTCAGAATCCACTCTGGAACGTTTGCTGATAAACGCTTTCCAGATTCCGACCAGCAACAAAACAATTGACATGAATAACATGACCGCCGTTACCGTACTCGGTTTGCCGATCGCCATCAGCCTGAGTGAATCGTTGTACTCGGTTCCGAGTCCTTGCGTTTTGTCGCCGGTCAAATATCGGCTAAGTCCTCGATAACACATCAGCCCGCACAACGTGACTACGAACGGCTGCAATTTCAATTTGGTAATCAACAGCCCGTGCAGCAGGCCAAGGTGAGCGGACAGCAGCAGGGAGATTGCCACGGCCGCAACCATCGTCAGCCAACTTCCAAATTGCATGCCGCCAACCACAAACGAAGCAGCCGCCAACAAGACGCCGCCAATCGTCAGAGTCAACTTGCCGCGTGCTCCGCTGGTCAAAGGGCCACGTTTCTTGACAACGACGTCCCACAGGAACCAGGCGACCGCCGCCACCAGAAGTTCGATGGCTACCACCCACAACAACCATGCTCCGTTGTCGGAGGGTGGAGATTCGCTGAATGACTTCAGACTCATCGTCATTGTGCAACCGACCAGACCGATCAACGAGCCCGTCGAAAGATCGATCCCGCCCGTGACGATTACCAGTACTGCACCAATCCCGATGATGGCAAACATGCTGCTGGAGCGTAACAGGTTTTGCAAGTTGTACGGCTTGATGAACGCATCGTTTAGCAGCGCCGTGGAAACGCAAACGAAGATCAACAGCAACAGGATGCCCAGGATTTTGTTCGAGTTCATTCGGCGGTTCCTTCCGCGACTAATTCGCCGGGATTCCATTCGGCGCCAGTCGCCAGGATCATCACGGCCTCTTCGCTAAACAGTTCCCGAGGCAACTCGCCCGAGAGTTTGCCTTCGTGCATCACCAGAATGCGATCCGACATACCCAACACCTCTTCCATGTCGCTGGAAACGAACAGAATGCCGACTCCGTTTTGTGCCAACCCGTCCATCAATTGGTAAATCTCCTGTTTGGCGCCGACATCGACACCGCGAGTTGGTTCGTCCATCAGCAAAATTTTTGGCTCCATCGCCAGCCACTTGGCGATCACAACTTTTTGCTGATTACCGCCCGACAAAAACTTGACAGGTTGTTCAATGTGTGGAGTCCGCGTTTGTAGTCGCTCTTTCATTTCAACCGCCAACGATCGTTCGGCAGCGGCGTCGATGAAACCAAACCTCGACTGATTTCGCAGAGTGGGCAGCGACGTGTTTTCGCGAACAGACATCGGCAGGACAATGCCTTGCCGTTTTCGATTTTCGGGGACCAGTCCGATTCCGTGTCGCATCGCCGTCTGGCAACTGTCGATTACTTGATTCTGTGTGTCGATCAGAATTTTGCCTTCCAGTGCGGGCGTGACGCCGAACAAGGTTGTCAGCAATTCCGTGCGACCAGCACCGACCAGTCCGGCCAATCCGACGATCTCGCCAGCCCCGACTTCAAAGCTGACGGTGCAGTCCGGGTTGGCGGTGGTGCGAACCTGATCGACTTTCAAAACGGTACGGCCCGTTGGGTTTCGAGTTCGCGAGTAGTAAGTCGACAGTTCGCGCCCGACCATTTTTTCAACCATGTCTTGATGATTGATCTGTTCCTTTTCCAGGTCGCCGGCGTTCTGGCCGTCTCGCAAAATAACGACTCGATCCGAGAGCAATTCGACCTCGCCCAACCGATGCGAGATATAGATTACGCTCACGCCACTCGACTTCAACGAGCGAATGATCTCGAACAGGCTTTGCGATTCCTTTTGCGAGAGGCTGCTGGTCGGCTCGTCCATGATCACGATTCGAGCATCTTTAGAGATTGCCTTGGCGATCTCGACCATCTGTTGCTGGCCGATGGTCAGCGATTCGACCAGCGTCTCAGAGGGAATTTCCAGACCGACTTTTTTCAGCACAGCTTGTGCTTCGCACTGCGTCCGATGTTTATCAACGAAACCGAATCGGCTGGGTTCGCGACCCAGAAAGACATTGGCGGCGACGCTGAGGTTCTGGCAGAGGTTCAGTTCCTGATGGATTAAGGCGATCCCATTGGCGGTGGCGGTTTGCACCGAGTCGATTTGTTTGGCGACGCCATCGATCAGGATTCGCCCCTCGTCCGGACTTTGAATGCCAGCCAGAATTTTCATCAGCGTGCTTTTGCCGGCACCGTTCTCGCCGATTACCGAGAGAATTTCGGATGGGTTCAAATGCAGCGAGACGTTGTCCAGAGCCACGACGCCTGGGAACCGTTTGCAAACAGCTTCCACTTCCAGAATCGGTGAATTGGATTGATTCATCGGCAAAGCGAGCTGTTGAAATACGAAAACGAACGGATTTGAAGTACAGATCCGTTCGTTCTATCGTAACTTGCCGTCCGATTTCTGCCACCTAACCGTAGACCGGAATTTATTCCGTTGTCCCGATAAGCTGCTTGCTCAATTCACGGAATGAATTCCGTGTCACGTTGAATTCGCTGCTCACTTCGAATCCAGGATCTCAACTACAAACGCCGATTTGAAAGAACCGACATCGGAAACGCTGAACGCAACTGGATGGTTCTTTGGCAAAGTCAACGTAGTACCGATGGAAATTGGATTCTCGCGGTCGGCAACATCCATCGTCAGGTTGAGCAGGAATTTGCCATTAGCGGTTGTCGTCAAGCTGCCTTGCGCATTTACGGACACTTGTCCGATGCCATTGCTGCCAGAAAAGTTTCGCAAGCTGGAAGTGTTGAATTCACCATTCGATGCGCTGTTGTCCGACCTGACCTGCACAACGGTTTGGGTGGAAGTAATAACTTTGGCGCCGTTCAGGACTTGCTGATTTTGCAACGCATCCACCAGTTCCACCAAACTTGCGTTCGGTTCGTCAAGAAAACCACTTTCGCTAATGTGTGTGGAGTCGACCAGCCAACTAATCCGCACCGCGCAGCTGACAGCCGGCGCGCTGGCCGCCTCGGCCTTGCTGGCTTTCAAAAGTTCGGAGAGCATTTCCCGGACAATCGCTACGTCGTCCTCCTTGCCACTAACGATGAGTGCATTCGAATTTGGCTCGACTGCAATTCGAACCTCACCGTCCAGGGAACCCGGACCATCGGAGGCTGTCAATTGCTTCACAATGTCAGCAACCTCGCTGGCACGACCATCGGAAACTTCAAACATTTCCGTGCGAGTTTGAACTTTTGGAGCAACATCCAGCTGTCGAATAAGTTGCTCAACTCGATCCAGGTCTTCCGGGGAACCGGCAACCAGTATCCTGTTTGCTTTTGAATCCATGTCCAAAGTCACCGTCCTTCCTGCCAACATTGTCTGCAGGACACGAAAAGCAAATACGGTGTCAGCATGTTTCAGATTGAATACTTTAAAAACCGGCTTGATATCTTCAGCCTCGAGATCATCGGACGGCACATCCAGCTGCACAATCAAATCCTCTATTATCCGCAGGTCGTCCTGGGGACCATAAACCAGTACCTTGCCTGAGTTCCTGTCGATATCCATTTTCAACTGCTTTCCTGCCATCATTGTTGTTAGCACGCTGAGAATTGGCTCTGGCTCAGCATATCGCAGCGAGAAAATCTTGAAGACCTGCTCGACTTCTTGAGCCTTGATGGCTGGCGTCGCCGTGAACAAGCACAAAGCCAGTATCAAACAACCAGTCAGGATTTTTTGAATTGTCAGGTTGGGTTCATGTGGGATGTTCATGTTTTGTACTCCGGGCAAAAGATGTCGGCTAATTTTGAGTTTCGTTTTTGATATTTGGATCGGAAATCGGACGGTACGCGTGCACGATTGTGAAATTGGATTGTTGATCGGTTGAGGAAACTAAAATGGCGTCATTGCCAGAACCAGTTTGATGAAACGTCACGACAGGATCCTTGGCGATCTCTATCGATTCAGTGACGGATACGGATTCTGGCCCCGTTTGCTCCGCCGATTTATTGTCGCGAACGTCAGGTCGGGTAACGAAGAATGTTAGTGAGGCGACCAGGATCACAGTCGCAGCAACTGCCGCGATGGTCGACCTGTGAACCTGCCACCATTTTTTCTTCGCGCCGTCCGATGGAAAAACGAAGTTGGTCAAGCCTTTTGGCGAAACCACACCGGACCAGGCATCCCGGATCAAATCATCCACTCGGTCGGTTTCCTGAATTTCGTTGCAGCAGTTCAGGCAATCAAGTAAGTGTGATTCAAACGCAGATCGATCAGCGTCACTAATTTCGCCATGTAGGTACTCTTCGAGATGTTTACAGTGTTCGTTGTTGTTCATTTCGATTCCGTTCTGGTTCTGGCAAGAGAAAAGTCCAGCGAGTCGGCGAGTTTCTCACGCAACGTTTTTCGGGCGATGCTTAGGGTCGCCTTGACGTTGTTTTCCGTGATGCCAAGCAGTTCGGCGATTTCTCGATTTTTGAATTGCTCGACCACGCTCAGAAACAGGGCGTTTCGCTGGCGATCGGGAAGTTCTTGCATCAACTGAAATACGTGTTGATGTTGCTCCCGCATGATGGCTGTTTTCTGCGGCGACACATTTGCCGACAAAACCTGGTTTGCGGCCACTTGATCAGGCAATGGCCTTTTCTTTTTCAGAGTGTCTTTCCACAGGTTGTGCATGATTTGAAACAGCCACGGCTTGATTTTGTTTTTGTCTTGCAACTGGCTCTGACGTTGGTGAGCACGCAGGCAACACTCCTGAGTCAGATCTTCGGCCAGATGCCGGTCACGAGTCAGACTGAGCGCAAATCGAAAGAGGCCGTCGACGTATTGGTCAAAGTCGATTTGCACGAGGCTGATCGTTTCCAGATGGTTTCAGGTATTGCAGGGACACTGCTATTAACCCGAACCTAAGACGATCGGCTTGCCGAAAGGTTAAAAAAAATAATGCGGAATGCGGAATGCGGAATGCGGAATGCGGAATGCGGAATGCGGAATGC
>CAZPOL010000175.1:0-2090 GCA_964588195.1 uncultured Pirellulaceae bacterium
CGTCATTCCGGCTGGTTTGCGCGGACAAGTCGCCGGGAACCGAGGCGGCCAGCAAGCTAAGGGCTGTAACGATTGCGACGATTAACGGTTGCCTGGACGGCTGGAAATGAGGCATCCAGAAAACATCGCGCGACCGTCTTCGCAGACTTTTCATTATGGGATTGGAATTGTGTCTCATTGCAAAATTGCCGTCCTAGAGTTTCAAGACCGCCTACTATCTGACCCTTTAGCGACGGTTTTATCTGCGCAACGGGTCAATTGACCCATCGCAAAAGAGACCGAAATGACTCGCCAGTCTAAATCCGCATTTGCCGATCTGCCAAACGCTATTGTCGTTCGGCCCGATCGAGTTCAAAACACCCGTGATCAAAGCAGCCCGCATTCTACACGTTGGTTCGTTTTGCTGTTGGTATTTCTGTTGGGCGGATTCTTCAGTAGCGATGCCTGCGCAACAGACTCGCCGACCGCGGATTCCATCGTTGCCAAGACGACTGTGAAGATCACGATCAATGGTAAATCGGTTATTGGACGCGTGGTGGAAGCCAATAAATACCGAGTGTTAATTTTGCGTCGGGATGGCCGGATGGTCGAGTACCAACGCAGCAAGATTGACAAAATGCAGCGAGTCGGAAGTTTTCAGCCCTATTCGTCTCTGAAACTTCAATCGCATTACCGCAAGTTGTTTGGCAAGAACTATGAAGTCACTCGCACTCGCAACTATGTCGTTGTGCATCCGCCAGGTTTGAACCAGCAATGGGCTCAACCGTTTGAAGAGCTCTACGACCGGTTTCAGTACTATTTTAATGTTCGTGGCTACACGTTGACTCAACCTGAATTTCCGATGGTCGTCGTAGTGTTCGATTCTCGAGCAGAATTCAACAAGGTGGCTTCCAAGCAGGGAGTCAGCGATCCGAATTCGTATGCAGGATACTATTCCGCCGTGTCCAATTGGATTGTGACTTACAAAAATTCGGGTCAGACCAATGGCAGTTGGGAGAAAAACGAAACGTTGATCCACGAGGCATTGCATCAGTACGCATTCAATCATGGCATCCATCAACGCTGGGCTCCTACGCCACAATGGTGCGCCGAAGGGCTGGCGTCGATGTTCGAAGCACCTGGTATCAACAACGCTCGCCTGCACAACTCAAAGAAAGACAAGCTGAATTCGACCTACGTTCGCTTGCTCAAACATTCGATTGCCGAAAACAAGCTGGATGGGCAGATCCGCCGTCTGGTCGCGTCCGATCGCGTTTTTCAGGAGGACATCGCACTGGCCTACTCAGCAGCCTGGGGTCTGGCGTTCTACCTGGCCGAGACTCAGCCCTCAAATTTCGATTCCTATTTGCAGAGAATCGCCGCGCGTGATCGCTCCTCCAATTACAGCGCCAGCGATCGGCTGGCCGACTTTGCCCAATCATTCGGTGGTAACTTCGAATTGTTGGAAGCTCATTTCAAGCGTTACGTCGACGATTTGGACTGACGTCTATCCAGCATGGCACCCATTTTGGCCTAATGCGAT
This sequence comes from uncultured Pirellulaceae bacterium, assembly GCA_964588195.1. GTDB lineage: Bacteria > Planctomycetota > Planctomycetia > Pirellulales > Pirellulaceae > CAJQPP01. Next base: position 1,523 of record CAZPOL010000175.1, read on the forward strand.
TCATGCGCTATAACCGTAGCTTGGGCACTCTTGCCCGAGACCAGTATGGTGGACGGGCAAGAGTGCCCATCCTACGTGCGCATTTGAAATAAGGTGCCACCATGCAGTAACGGCATGCTTACGCGATCGATGAGGAGGCAATAATCAAAGTGGCGCGAGCATACATTGGGTGGTACCCTTAAAACAGCAACTGGCTGCGTAAGCATGGCACCCAGACTCAAGGCGATCCACACGTTGGAACCGTAGCTTGGGCACTCTTGCCCGAGAACAGCATGACGGACGGGCAAGAGTGCCCATCCTACGTGCGCATTTCAAACAAGGTGCCACCATGCAGCAACGGCATGCTTACGCGATCGACGATGTGGCAATAATCAAAGTGACGCGAGCATACATTGGGTGGTACCCTTAAAATAGCAACTGGCTGCGTAAGCATGGCACCCACCCTCAAGGCGATTCATGCGCTATAACCGTAGCTTGGGCACTCTTGCCCGAGAGCAGTATGACGGACGGGCAAGAGTGCCCATCCTACGCGCTTACATACAATACAATTAAAATCGAATTGCGGTTC
>CAZPOL010000175.1:2190-6149 GCA_964588195.1 uncultured Pirellulaceae bacterium
AGAGTGCCCATCCTACGCGCTTACATACAATACAATTAAAATCGAATTGCGGTTCGAAGCGTTTGGGTTGGTGTTGTGACTGGCTTGGTCGCGTCTGACCGATTGGAATTTTGACACAAGACCTTTCTTCCTTCCTTAAACATGCCCAATTCGAAAAAAGTTCTGTTGATCGGCTGGGACGCTGCAGACTGGAAAATCATCCAGGATTTGATAGATCGTGGGATGATGCCCCACGTGCAAAAGCTTGTCGAAGGCGGCACGATGGGGAACTTGCGAACGCTGTCTCCCGTTTTGTCTCCGATGCTGTGGACCTCGATCGCTACCGGTAAACGCCCTGCCAAACATGGCATCTACGGCTTTTCTGAACCGAATGCGGATCGCACGGGCGTTCAGCCGATGACCAACGTGTCGCGGAAGTGCAAAGCGATATGGAACATTCTCAATCAAAACGATCTCCGTTCACTGGTCGTTGGTTGGTGGCCCAGTCACCCCGCTGAGCCAATCGACGGTGTGATGGTTTCCGACTTTTTTCACAAGGCGCCCAGGAAGCCCAGCGATCCCTGGAGCCTGTTGCCTAAATGCGTCCATCCCGGTGAGTTGACATCCGAGCTTTCCGAATGTCGGGTTCATCCCCTGGAATTGACGCGCGAAGACATCTTGCCGTTTTTGCCCGAAGGATCCGATATCGATCAGACCACCGATCGCCGTGTCGCGATGGTCATGAGAGTGCTGGCCGAGTGCGCGACAGTTCATGCCACGGCTACGGAATTGCTGGAAAAACAGGAATGGGATTTTGCAGCGATCTACTACGACGCCATCGATCACTTTTGTCATGGATTCATGAAGTATCATCCTCCGCAGCAAAAGCATGTCAACGACCATGATTTTCGGATGTATCAACATGTCGTGACAACGGGATACATCTATCACGACATGATGTTGGGGCGTCTGCTGGAATTGATCGATGAAGACACGACGGTGATGTTGATTTCCGACCACGGCTTTCATCCAGACCACCTGCGCCCCGCTGGTCTTCCTGCGGAGCCAGCAGGTCCTGCGATTGAGCATCGCGACTACGGCATTTTTGTACTGAAAGGCCCAGGAATCCGGCAAGACAAATTGATTCACGGCGCCAGCCTGCTGGATATCACTCCGACATTGTTACCCCTGTTTGGGTTGCCAATCGCCGAGGATATGGATGGAAAACCGTTGGTGGATGCTTTTGAGCAAGAACCGAAAATCGAATGGATCTCCAGTTGGGAAGACGTGAAAGGCAACGATGGGCGGCATCCCAAGGACATGGTCGTTGACGCCGCCGAATCAGAGGCTGCGTTGGAACAGCTGGTGGCATTGGGCTACATCGATCGCCCTGACCGGGACGCAGGAAAGGCTATTGCCGATAGCCAGCGCGAATTGGACTACAACCTGTCACGTGCCTACATGGATGAAGACAAGCACGGCGAAGCGATTCCACTTTTGCAAAAACTGTATCTGGAAAATCCACTGGAATTTCGTTTTGGAGTCCAGTTAGCGAATTGTTTACGTGCCACGGCTCGCAACGAAGACCTGAAGTCGTTGATCGAAGACCTCAATGGACGCTGGCTGGTTGCCGCTGGTGCCGCACGTGAGAAACTCAGAGACATCGCAAAACTGGCTCGCGAACGAAGAGCCGTGTGGAAGAAACTAAAGAAACTGGACGACGAAAACACTGACGAGAATGCCCTGCCATTGGCAATGGTCACTGGCGAGAACAAGCCGAAGCTGTTCGAAGAAGATGAGTTGAAGGTGATTCAAAATCTTCGGGGCATTATTCGTGGAAACCCGCAAACACTGAACTTTTTAGCGGCCACCGTCGCGGCTGCTGAAGATGATTTTCAGAATGCTCTGGAGTTACTTGAAGCGGCCAAACTGACAAAGTCTGCCAATCCCGGATTCCAGTTTCAATTGGGTAATGTTTATCTCGGTTTGGAGCAATACGAAGACGCCGAAGCGACCTTTCAACGCGGTTTGGAGCTGGATGAGTATCATCCAAATTGCCTGATGGGATTATGCCGCACGTACATCGAATCGGGCAAAGTCAACAAGGCTCTGGAGTTTGGCAAGCGGGCCATCGGTTTGCAGTATCGATTTCCAGCGGCACACTATTTTTACGGGAGAGCACAGAGGCGGAGTGGCGATGTTGACGGAGCGATCAGGTCACTGAACACGGCGCTCAAACAGAACCCCAATTTTCAGGAAGCTCACGAATTGTTGGCCACGATATATGATTCAACTACGGGTGATCGGGAGTTGGCGATTGAACATCGAGGCGCAGCAAGAAACCTGGCAAAAGACAACCAGGACGTGATTCAGGAGGCAGCGGGAACGATCAAGTTTCCACCTTTGGCAGACCTTGATTTTGCAAAAATGTTGCCAGAAATGCCCGAGGAGGCATTCGCCAAAACAGGGATCTTGCCCCGACTGTCAAATGCTCTGCGATTGGAATCCATCGAATCAAGATTGGAGAAGCAGGAAGTCATAGTTGTTTCCGGTCTTCCGCGTTCAGGAACTTCGATGATGATGCAGATGTTGGCGGCCGGAGGGCTGGAAATTTATACCGACAACGAACGGAAGCCGGACGAAAATAATCCAAAGGGTTACTTCGAAGCGGATGCGGTCAAGTCAATGGCGACCGACAACACATGGGTCAAGGACTGCCGGGGCAAGGTCATCAAAGTCGTGGCACCGGTTATTCCTTATCTGCCTCAGGAAGAGCGATATCGGGTCGTGTTTATGCAACGGGATATCAAGGAAATCGTCTCCTCCCAAAATCGCATGCTAGGTCGCATGGACAAAAAGGGTGGCGATATTGAAGAGGAGCGACTGCGCGAGCTTTCTCTTCAACAAGCTCTTTTCGCCAGCCGGCTTATCGTCAGTCACAGAAATGCCCTGCTGCCCGTAAGCTATGCCAGTGCTCTTGAGGATCCGGAAAAGGTTGCCCGACTGGTTGCTCAGTTCATTGGCATGGAACTGGATATTTCAGCGATGGTTGCAGCCATTGACCCATCGTTGCAGCGAGAAAGAACAGAGTTGCCTGGTTAACGGAAGTGCCTGGTAACATCAGAATTAGCGGTGTTTTTGGCAAATATTCGGTCGATGGGTGGGGGAATGCGTTGTTTTTTCTCGCAATCTGATCGTGAGCGCATTATATTTTAACTGAGCAATCTTCATTCATGATTTACTTCTTGTCTTTCGGAATTCCTATGAAAACCAGCAAAACCAGGTTCGCAGCCGCCTCTTTCGGAGCAGCTCTAACTTCTCTGTACGCAGCTCCTGAATTGAATGCTCAAATTAACATCGTTTTCGATCCAGGCATTCTTGACTTTGACAATGGCCCTGCATCACAAGCCATGCTCACCCCGATTGAGTTTACGAATGTCATATCTGGCTCCTACAACATTCCTGGCGTAGCCAATGCCGCAGTGGGTGCGTTCAACAACAGTTATGGCGTAACAATCGTCAATGAATTCTTTACAGGCTTCGACGGCGGGATAATCAATTTTGGTCTTGCCAATTTCGGCGATGTCTTTACTACCGGTACAAACAGCTACGGTTTTAATTTCGCCCCATCCGAAACCGGAATCCGATACATCGGCTTTGTTGCTGGAGGTGCTGTTGGTTGGTTCAGTATTGACCTGGGAACGACTGCAACCGATGAGCTTGTGTTTACTGGTGGCCAATTTCATCAGGGCGGAGGAACTAGTATTGTCGTTGGCGGCGCCATCCCTGAGCCTTCGGGTGCAGGCTTGGCCGGATTGGTACTGGGTGCCGTTGGACTTCGTCGACGTCGCAAGACAGCTGCCTAGAGTGTTCGCTCTGGTAGTTGAAACAAGTTGAAAACAAAATGACAGGCTGCTCAATGAGCAGCCTGTTTTTTTTTGACAAGTCAGCAAATGTAGCTTGGGCACTCTTGCCCGAGA
>CAZPOL010000176.1:0-2389 GCA_964588195.1 uncultured Pirellulaceae bacterium
CACTCAGTCAACAATTGATCGCCGTCGTGGCCCAGGTGAAGGCTTTGGCGAAAGGTCAACCACTATCCGCGGCAACCGCTTCAGGCAATTCGACATGGATCAGGATGCCGGAACAAAACGTGCCGTTCGCCGTTCAGCAAGGCAGAGTGCATCATCAAGGAATGCAATTTCAAATCGATGACGTCCTGATTCAAACGACCGGAAGCGTGGGTCTGGACCAAACGATGCAAATGGTCGCGCAAATTCCGATTTTGGATAGCTGGGTCGGCACCAGTCGTTGGACACAGGGGCTACGTGGACAAACGCTACAGATACCAATCGGTGGCACAGTCAGCAAGCCACAAGTCGACAACCGAGCTCTACAGCAAATGTCGCAACAGCTAGTGCAACAAGCCGCAGGCGCTGCCATCAACCAGGAAGTTCAAGGCCAGGTCCAGGGACTGTTGGACAAGGGCAATCAACGTCTGGAAGAAGAACTGACCAAAGGACTACAAGGATTGTTCGGCGGCGATCGGTAGTACGAAGCCCGCTTATCCCCGGTCTATTTTTTTTCCGGCACGAGAATCTTGAGGAAGACCAGGACTCCGCCGTCCTCGAATTCCAGCGATAAGCCGTCCTTGTTTTTCACTTTGACGAAGGTCACTTTTCCAGTCTGCTCGCTGCCATCAGAAAATTTCGCTTTTAGAGTGAGCGTATTACCCTCTTCTTCAGAAGATTCAATTTCGTAGCTGGCAGTTTTCTCATCCGATAAACGATCGATCTCGGTTTTCAGTACCAGGCTGTCTTTCTGGACTACCAATCCGATGCCAGGTAACACCTCCTTCATGGACTTTGTCTGGTCTTCGGTAAGCGGCTTGATCTTGTTCATCGCAGCCAAAGTCTCTTCCATGTCACATTGCCACGCGCCAATGATTTGGTCAGTCCATTTTGGCTCTTCCTCTTGAGCGTGACATGTAACGACCGCAAAGTTGAGCAACATCAATGCGGTTGTTACCTTGAAAATTCTTGACAGATTCAATCGAGAAACGTTTAGGTTCATAATGATCTCCAATCGAGTTGGCCGCTGGTTAATGAAAATACGCAACTAAACGCCGAGTTGTTTCAATTTTCAGTTGGAATATGGCAGAAAACAGGAGTTTCCTGTGTGCTCCGCGCTGACAAGAAGGTCTACATGTCGATAATAAACGATCATACACCGTTCTGCATTCCAGATCACGCGCATTTCAGTTCGCACCAGTTCCAAACCACGCCAAACAGGTCAAATAGAGCACCATGGAAGTTCATTTGCTGGGGACCGCTGGATATCACCCCAACGAAAACCGACACACCGCCTGCATGATGGTTCCCGAAGCCGGTGTGATCCTGGACGCCGGTACTGGTTTCTTTCGAGTTCGCGATCTGATCCAGACGCCTGATTTGCACATCTTCATGAGCCACTGCCATTTGGATCATTGTGTCGGTCTGTCGTTCTTCATCGACGTGATTCATGAAAAGAACATCGAGAACATTTTTGTCTACGGCGCAGAGGACAAGCTGAAATCGATCCAGCAGCATTTGTTCTCAGAAGATCTGTTTCCATTGCAACCGGACTTTCACTGGACACCTTTGACGGGTGATGACATTGCCTTGCCGATGGAAGGCACAGCGAAAACGATCGCCCTGGAACACCCTGGCGGAAGTCTGGGTTTTCGATTGGAATGGCCCGGGCAAAGTCTGGCTTATATCACCGATACCACCGCCCGCGTCGACGCTAACTATATCCCATTCATTCGGGACGTTGACTTGTTGTTGCATGAGTGTCATTTCCCGGACGGCATGGAAAAGTTGGCCGAAACAACGGGGCACAGCTGTTTGACACCTGTCGCCGAAGTTTGTCGAGCGGCGAACGTCAAGCAAGCCGTGATCGTTCACCTGAATCCATTGCTCGAATCCAACCCGCCACTCGACCTGGCGACGGTCGATTCCATCTATCACAACCTGACTCTGGGTGCCGATCGAATGAAGGTCCGTTTTCCGGCAAACGTTTGACGGTCTTGCAACTGAGTTGGTGGATCGACCGCCCGTCTCGACCGTTCAGCATGCTTCGGTTCCTTTATGAAGAACCGGCAAAAATTGCAGAGCGAATCATGTCAATGACCTTTCTTGAAGTGAGTATTTCTGTGGTTAACTCCTTTGCAAGTGCAGTTCGAGATTAAGTGTTACACCGTAATAAAAAAATTTCCTGATCGCACCTGGCGAATGCCGGCACGCAGCGTCAGCGAATGGTTCTGTCGAAGGCATTAAAAAAGAGGACGACACTCTCTCGATGCCGTCCTCTCGTGGATTTCAGATTGTTTCGCAGGCCTGCAAATCGTCAGGCTTAAGTCATCAGAACTGAGTCGTCAGAATT
>CAZPOL010000176.1:2489-5605 GCA_964588195.1 uncultured Pirellulaceae bacterium
TGAGTCGTCAGAATTAAATCGTTACTCCGAGCCCAGAGCCTTTTCGATAGCGGCAACGAAGTCATCGCCTGCGGGATCGGTGCGAGTTCCAAAGCGACCGATCACATTGCCTTCGCGATCGAGCAAGAACTTCTCAAAATTCCAACCGACGGCACCAGCGCTCTTGGGCTCCAGTTCCAGGCTGGTCAGGTGTTTATAGAGGTCGCAGCTGTCGTCGCCTTTGACATCAACCTTGGAAAACATGTCGAACTTGACATCATATTCCGAAACGCAAAACGACTTGATCTCTTCATCGGTTCCAGGTTCCTGGCCTCCGAATTGATTGCAGGGAAAGCCGAGAATCGACAGTCCCTTGTCGGCGTACTTGTCATGCAACTCTTGCAATTTTGCATACTGGGGCGTCATCCCGCACTTGCTGGCGACGTTCACGATCACCACGACTTTTCCTTGATAATCAGACAACGACTTTTTCTGGCCATCGATCGTATTCATCGTGAAGTTCAAAGCGGCCGGAGTCTCGGTCTCCTGTGTCGCTGATTCCTGAGCCACACAAAAGCTGGATAGACCGAACATGGCGACGGAAACGATTGAGAATAGAAACGCAGACTTCATTGATGACTCCAGGGAAATTGCAAAAGAAATAAAACGAGATGCCACAAGTATGTTGGCAAGGGCCACATTCTCTTTCGCGAATTCTGCAAACGCAACAGGTACGCCTGAATTCGGTCATTCAGTCCACCAATCGGCTTTTCGCGGTTTTGATATCGTCGACGGTGATGATTCCGATGATCCGATTGTCAGTCACCACAGGCAAGCTGCCGATTTTGTTGGCCAGCATGACTTTCTCGGCATTCTCCAGCGAATGTTCCGGTGCGATAGTCAAGACATCTGCCGTCATGCAGTCTCTTATCAGCGCCGGGACGCCCAGCGCGGAATCGTCAAAGTTGGCCAGGTCCTTGGCCGTGATCACGCCTCGAATCTGGCCGCGAGCGTTCTCCACTGGCAGACGAACAACGTCGTACCAGTTCATGATGGAGCGAGCGAAGTCCAGTAAATCGTCGTCGCGTACGATCATCACGTTGCTTCTCATCACACTGTCGACTCGTTCGTACCGATCGGGAATCCGTTTCAGCGTTTTCCGTTTTGGCAATTCCCATTCATGAACCGGAATACCCTGGCGACAGTTCTCATTCATTTGTTCCGTGACGATCAGGATGCTCTCGTCAATCGAGCACCGCGATTGCAGTTTGCGTATCGAGTTGACGATCCAATCGGCGCCGGTCTGCTTTCGTTTGACTCGTTTTTCAATCGTCGTCAGATAAGTTTTGGCCTCCTTGTTCGAGATACCGAATTTGGCGAGGCCCTTGTAAGCCAGAGGGATCAATTGATCGAGAATCAACTTCGACGCGGTAACGGTTTTTCCAAACCACTTGAATTCATTGGAGAGTCCATGTTGTGCGGCCTTCAGGAAGTTGTGGCGAACGTCGCGGAAATGAAAATACTTGTTCCAGTTTCCACGGCACTTGTCCGGCATGGCCAGCATCAGCCCGGTCCAAAAAGCCGTGATCGCCATTTCGTCATGCGGGGTTGGGCCAGAGGGAACGTATCGATTTTCAATTCTTAAATGCGGCACACCACCGCCGACTCCGTAGCAAGCGCGATTCCATTTGTACAGCGTTCCGTTGTGCAGATTCAGGGCTCGCAAATCGGGAGTATCACCACGTTCCAGAATCTCCATCGAACTCTCTTGCACATCGCCGGTGACCAACAAATGGTACATCGAAATATCGTCGCGATAGATTTCGGTGACGCACCGGTCCAGAAACTTGTGCCCAAAAGCAACTCGCGGGTGTTTGTCACGAATGTAATTTCCCGCGTGACGAATATCCAGGCTTTGACGGAACAACGCGATACGCGTTTCCATCCACAGTTCCTTGCTGAGCAACAGTGGCGAATTGACACAACACGAAAGCACTGGCCCGGCCAACACCTGAGCCCAATTGTATTGATCCGCGAATTCATCCGGCTGGATCTGCAAGTGGATTTGAAAGCTGGTGTTGCACGCCTCGTACAGAATCGAATCGGTTTTCACACAGACTTCGTCGACGCCTTCGATATTCAAAATGAATTCTTCACCACGCAACTCTTTCAGAATGCTATCCAGCACTTTGTAGCGAGGGTTGGGCGTCATATTGTTGAAGTCGAGTTCGCTTTTTCGAATCGTCGGCAGGATTCCGGTCAGAATGACTTTGCTGTCGAACCGATCCGCCGACTTGTGAGCCAGCTTTAGCAATCGGTTCAGCTGCTTTTCCATGCGTTTGAAACAGCCGGGGCCAACCTCTTGCGGATCCAGATTGATTTCCAGATTCCACTTCGCCAACTCGGCCGTAAAGTGCGGGTCCTCGATCGTAGGCAGAATATCCGGACCGGTCATGGCTGGCCGCAGATTGTCGCCAACCAGACAGTATTCCTGTTCGGCACCGATCCGTGTTTTGCCCGTTTCGATCAACCCGTCGCACAACATCGTTTCCAGCGCCTGAATGTCGTCCAGAAGATGACGCAGGAATTCCTTTTTGTCCTGACTGGTCAAAGGACTAATTTGCTGGTCGCCCATCGTGGTACTTTCGCTCAATGGTGTTGTGTCATTGGAAGATCGAAACCAGGCCTCATTGTAAATACAGGAATCTTGCCAACAAGCTTCTCAGAGAACGATCTGGTTTCAGGATCAGCCGCTTTGGCGATAGTCGGCGATAGTCGGGCGATAGCCACGGTTCGAACGTTCAATGTTGTCGCTGGCGTCCAGGTGAGCGATGGTGCGGGTGACGCGGAGAGTCTTGTCATGAGCTCGAGCCGACATTACGTTCTGGTATGGCTTGCCCAGCGGACAGTATTCGCGAACCTGGTGACTAGAAATATTCGCGCTGTAGATCGAACTGTCTGATCCTGCTGAGTCAAAGCGTTCAGCCTGCGCATTGCGATTCAACAACACCTGCTTGCGCGTTTTAAATGACGAAAAACCAGGTTTTTGGATGCCAGTTCCGTGAACTGCGCGGCCAGCACTTCAATATGAATGTCGATCCGATTGAGTAAGGGACCGGCAATGCTTCCCCAATACT
>CAZPOL010000177.1:0-5373 GCA_964588195.1 uncultured Pirellulaceae bacterium
TGAGAAACTGCAGCACTCGATCCTTGGCCACGCGACTCTTGTTGACACGAGACAGGATGCTGACGAAGTACGGAGTCAGTTTCTCGATCCGCTGGGGATCGTCGGCACCGTATTCCGCCAGAAAGTTGGAGGCAAACAATTGCAAGTCGGTCGACGGGTGTTCGCTAAGTTTGACCAGGTACTCGGGGCCGTGCTGTTTTGCAAATCGTTGCGTGATCATGGTGCGGCCGAATTGTTGCACGTCTTCTCGCACACTGTCGCAAATGCTGATCAGGACTTCCGGCGTCAAGTCGGTTGGTTGCGTGCGTTGTTCGAAAAACTCAAATCCGAATTCGCGCGAATCATCCCATTTGGAATCAAGGATCCGTACCGCCGTCGCCAATTCCTCCCGAATCCGCTGGACCTGGGAATCGAACATCGACCACGCAGCGCGACGAACGGTGACGACCGGTGTGTTGGCAAGTTTGACGATGTCGGCGACGGACAGTTCCGCAGGATCGATATGTGTTGGCAACAGCAACCCGCCCAATTCCTGAGCCGGTCCACTGCGACTGCCGAGCAATTCCTGCACGGTCTCGGAAGTCACATGGCTCAAATGGTCTCGCAAGTCTTCGCGAACGACACGCGAGGTATGAGTCGGCACGCCTTCGGGAGCACCCGGTGTTAACAGGCGTCGAATCAGTGAATCAGCCATCGCTTTTCCAAATTCGGAATGGCTACTAGCCAGGCGTTTGATGACCGGGCGAATTTCGCTGCGAATATCTTCCAGGGGATGACAGGTTAAACCAACCAGCATTTCGACGTTGTTCAACAGCGCCTCGTCCGGCAGTCTCGATATGATCTTGATGCCCATCGATCGCACTGGTGCGTGCTGGGAATCCAACATGGCACGCAGGATCGGTTCGGTTGGCTGACTGGAAAAGGTCTCATGGTTCAACACGATCGAACCCGCGAACAGTTGAACGACCGCTAGTTCACTGGCCAGCAAATCGCAAATGACCGACTCGCTGACTGTCGAAAGCGGTTCAGTGAACTGTCTTTTTTCCAGAGCCACCACCACGTCTGCTGCAATTTCTGTTTGTTGAATTTCTTCGTTTTCAACGGCACCCTGAAGGAACGCAATCAGCCGGCCGGCCAATGCCTTGATCTCGGTAGCGTCGGTTGGCAAGGAATGCAGTGATTCCAGGCCAACGTTTCTGGTGTCAGAAAATGGAGAGGTCAGAATCTGGTAAGCGAAATCGATGTCGGCGAAGAACAGATGGCGTTTCGCGTCGATCCACTTCTTGGCTTGCAGTCGCGCCGCTGGCAGTGGGCATTGGGCCAGCGCCAGCACCAACTTCATGTCCGGCTGGCTCGGGTTGTAGCGAGCGACCGCCAGATCAAGTGCCAGTTGATTTGTGATCCCGTATTTCGATGCGAGCAACACCAGAACGACATCCAGCGGAAGTTCATCACAAAATTCCTGACAACCTCGCAACGCCGGCGCCGCGAATTCGTGTACTGGCTGGCATCGACTATCGGTCAACAAGTGCAACAGCCCACGAGGTTGTGCTTGCCAGAGATTCAAAAACGCAGCTTCACTGCGAGACGGCAAGGGCGAATCGGGTCGATAGCCATCGGTCGCTGAAAATGACATGCTCCGCGAGTTGAACTGGAAACGCCCGCTGTTGCTGAACAACAGTCTGCTGAACGCCCAGGAACGACTGAACGGATGAATGTGAAACTCGCGGTACGAATTGGTCTGCCAGTCGTAACGCGAACCGGTCGTGACCGACTGGCCATCGTCGTCGCGGTAGGGCAAAAGAGTGCCAACGGCCATCGGCACGAAATTGGAATCGCCCAGTTCACCCATGCGATTCAATTGTCGCCACACGCGGCGCCGAAGATAGTTTCTGGTCTGAATACTAAATGCGTTTTTTGCATCCTCGCCCAAGGAAGGCAGCCGATAGCTGGAATAGGCATATCGAGGGCGAGAGAAGTTACCCGGTTGTTGTTCGAATCGGTGCGCAAGCAAACCGAACATCTGACCGTCCCTGCGAATCTCGGCCGCTTTGAACAGGCGGCGCAGTGGACGAAAAAACGGTGGCCTCAATTCAACGGATTCAATGGCAGTGATCAGCGTCTGGCGAGCCATATCGTTGTCGATGTAGTACAGAGCGTTTAGCAAGTCGGCACTGTATTGCTGACCGACGCCTGCCAGGAACGTGCTTTGAAATACCTCGGCAGAGCCTGATTTTAATAATGAGCCAAGCGGCTGCGGCAACGAATCGATGACTTGATTGACCATTGACTCTCGTTGGCGTTCGTCGACGACCAATCGCAGGGCTTGCGAAGCGATCTGCTTGACGTGCTCGCGGTTCTTCGGCGAGCTTGCGATACGCTGCAACAGGTCGGCGGAACCGGGTTGTTTCATACGCCCCAACGACCAGGCGATGCAGTAGTCGGTCATCTCTTCCCGACCAACCAGGCCGTCAAACAGCGGGATCGCTTCCGTAAGATTCAATTCACCCGCCCGCCAGACGGCGCGCGAGAGTCGCCATTTGCTGCTGGAGTTAAATCCTTCGCGGATCCTTTCCAGGACCGCCGCTTTGCGATCGTCGACGTTGGCAGGTTTGATTTCCTTGACAACGGCGATCGGGTCAACTGCCAAACCCTCGACGTACCCTTTACTGATTCTGGACTGAACCAGTTTGTCATAAATTTCCTCGGCCTTGGGCAGGGCGACCGGAGACGCAGTCCGTGTGCCTTCGCGAAGGACAGATCCACGCCGTCCGTAACGAAAATTAACGACGAACTGATTGTCGCCAACTTCGCACAGGGAGACTTCGTAGATCTTGTCCGATCGTCCCTGTTTAAAGTTGAGTATCGTTTGCTTGATCTGCCTCAAAGCCGCAATTCCGCAAATGCCTGGAACATTGATTACCTGGCATGAACTTAAGGGACTTGAGTTGCCCGGTCAATTAAATGATGTGCAAGTCGACGTCAGGGCTGGTGGTAACAAGGCGGGTGGGGATTTTCGATGTGCACGTATTTGCTGCTTCAAAAACCACCAAGATGGGGATTGGAATTGCCGGGATTTGTATTCGTCAGCCGGTGGCAAAAAACACGCCTGAAAATTGGCGAAACGACACCAGCAAACGCCCTGATGCCGGCTTGAAGATAGGTAGTTTCCACCTGTCCGGTTGGCAATTTTGCCCGGAAACACCGGAAAACATTGGGGGTCGCTGCAGGCTCTTTTCAGAGGGGTTGAGATGGCGTACCTTTATGCTGCTACGTAATTAGTTGCAATGATATTCAACAAACAATTCGAGGATTTCAATAATGAAAAAACTGACACAAATCGGCATGCTGATGCTGGGATTGATGGTCGCATTCGCTGGCTGTGACGCAGCCAAGAAAGCTGCCGATGACGCCAAGGACAAGATGGCTGATATGGCCGACATTGATTTTGGCGACTTCGACATGAAAGGCCTGCAAGGCAAGTTCGACGGAATCACTGATGGATTCAAAGACGTCAATGCCGACAACGTCGACGGTTTGACATCGAAGATCAGCGACCTGAGCGGTTCGATCGACGGAATGGGCGTCGACAAGTTGACTGGCCCGGCCAAGGGTTTCGTTGGAAAAGCAATGTCAACGTTCAGTGGCGTTGTCGAGAAAGCCATGGGTGGAATCTCCGACGAGGGCATTCTTTCCAAACTGAAGCCAGCGGTTGATGGCTTGATGAGCAAGCTTAACGCTTTTAAGTAAGCTAAATAGCACGCAATTAATAAGACAACAGGGCGCCATTTTTGGTGCCCTGTTTTTTTGCGCTGAATCAACACATGAAATGAAGACCGCGTGAAATTCGAGATCAGCAAATCTACTTGATGACTTCCAGCGCCAACGCGTAGTCCGAGTTGCCCGCGATCGCAAAATGGAAGATCAACAGAAAGAACACTCCGCAACTCAGGAATAGCAAGCCGCCGAAGAATGCCGCCAAGTGAGCGCTGAACGAGCCGGCCAGCAAGTAGGACTCCGCTGGATCGACAGGATTATATCGAGCGGCGACCACGTTGCTGCCCTTCAGACGCTGGAACAACGGCTGGTGGCCAGAGAAACTGGACCCAGAATAGGCGGGGTGAATTTTGTCGTTCTCGTGTTTCTTGCCATGCACCATGTACTCATAGCGAACGGTCACTTCGTACGATTCACCGCCTTCGGAACCCGAACTCGTTTCGATGTCACATTCGCAGATGGTTGCGTTTACGGTCGGCCATTTGGTAATCGCATTGGCCTTCAGGATGCCTCGCAATGTCGTATAGGACAGACCCGCTCCGATCAGGATGAAAATGGAACAGAACGGGTAGATCAACCACAGCATTTTCATAACGCTTCACCTTTCTCTGCAAACAAAATCGACTTCGCTAAAAAGCAACGCTACTCTGAAGTACAGACGTCACCTGAACAAAATCGTCGATCAATTTTGCCACAATCCTGATTCGATCCCGCCTTGAATGAAGATCGCAAAAGTTCCATGGCCGGGGATTTCCATTGGAGGAATTGCAACTTCGGCGCCGGCTTCTGCGGCCGCATCAATGGCCTTCTGAATATCTTCAACCAGCATGTAAGGTCGCACGACTGGAGTTTCCGTGTCTCGCAAAGGTCCCCGCACGCCGATCATGCCGCCATCTTTCAGTTTGGCGACACGGGCACCGCCAAGGTTTTGATCGGCGTCATTGAATGTCACGCCATGAATTTTCGAATAGGTTTCGCAGACGGCATCGACTTCAGGAGTAACGATTTCGAGGTACTGGATTTGCATTGAGTTCACTTTGGTGTTCGATTCAGTTTGTTGTCCGCTTCCACCCGGTTCTTTCGACTGGTTGTCAGCAGAGGGTTTGGTTTTGTTCGCGTCTTCCTGGTTGGGACCGCAGCCCAGGTACAGGACGGTGCTGGGGAGTGCCACAAAGGCAAGGCCAACGCGAATCATGTTTCGTCGATTGGTATTTGGCATTCTTTCTGTCGGGTGGCTTCGTCAAAAAACGGGAGAGTTCAGCTGTGGGAGATTTTAGCCCTCCGGAGAGTCTGAAACAACAAGCCCGCGCGCGTCGTGTTCGCAATTCTGACGCCATACCAACACGAAGCCCAAGATCGCAACCAAGAGGTTCCTTATGTCGGCGCGTCGGTGGTCTTGCGCATGTCAGGATCGCAGAACCACTCGCTGGCGCGTCGTGCTTGTAGACCTAACGCAATACCAGCACGAAGCGCAAGCGAGAGGTTCTATACGACTGGCGGGTCGATATGCCGAGCAGGGTACGCTCGCAGAACCACTTGCAGGCGCGTCGTGCTTGTAGACCTAACGCAATACCAGCACGAAGCGCAAGCGAGAGG
>CAZPOL010000178.1:0-5215 GCA_964588195.1 uncultured Pirellulaceae bacterium
CGGCCTACCTGAATTGCCTTGGTCAATTGGAACAACGTGTTGGCCAGGCGGCTTGTGTCGATGTGGCGATTGAATTGTTCGAACGGATTGGGAAAAAGACCAATCAGGATGCTCTGAATATGATTTCGCAATGGAAGTTGGGGGCTCGCTTGCGATCGATCAGTCAGACGATAGAACATGATCCGGAAGATGCCGAGGGTTACTTCCAGCGAGGTGACGTCTATGGACAAATGTTCGCGTTGGAAAAGGCTAAAAGGGATTTGACGCAAAATGCCCTAATGACATCCAGTAACCATTGGTCGCTCTACAAATTGGCTGCCGTCTACGCAAAATCTGGTGATGCGGGCGAATACCAAAAGCATTGCGAAAGATTGGCCGAGGAATGGGGCAATACGAACGATAAGACAATCGCTGAACGGAACATGATCGCCAGTTTGCTGATGCCGAATGAGTCGTTACTTAAATCTGACCCGGTTGTCCGCGCCGCCGAGATGATCGTCACTGTGGCAGACGACAGTTACTTCTATCCCTTTTTCCGAAGATCGTCGGCATTACACGCCTACCGCTCGGGAGATTTTCACAAGGCGGCCAGCTATTGCCAGGAAAGTCTTGTCGTGGCCAACCGAGATGATATTCCTGAAGTGATCGTCGCGGTGTTATCGCTCGAGTCGATGACAAGCCTTCAACAAGGCAACCGGGAGACTGCGAAGGCGAAGTTGCAAGCAGCGAAGAAAGCCTGCAGTGAGCGCAAGCCCGCGTTTCCGTATTCATGGCACGACTGGCTAATGGCCGAGGTCTTGCTGGCCGAAGCGCAGGAGTTGTTCGATAAGCCAACCGTGACTGCTTCCAATGAACAGGACAAACGTTAGCTCTTCGTAGTTATTTAGGTCCGTAGGATATTTAGGTCCGTAGGATGGGCACTCTGCCCGTCGTCAGCGCACACGCAGTCGGGCAGGAGTGCCCAACCTACGTTCTTGATGTGAAAGATTAGTGCCGATTTGTGTTCTCTTGTTTTGGCGGCAGATAGTCGGGGGCAAGGCGACTGAAGAAAGCACGAAAAAGAGGGCTTATCGTCAAAAAATCGGCAGACCAACCTGCCCTCTTATTACTTCCTGAAGTGCTGGATTAAATTTTTTTTTGGTTTAGGATGAAGGGCTACAAATAGACAAGCTTGCCAATCTTGACCCTGAGGAAACGACATGAGAATGTACCATTACTTGCTTGGGCTGGCGTTGACCGTGTTCAGTTTTCAGGCTGGATTTGCCGAAGTGGTCGTGTTCGACAACGGAGCCGGCGGGGCCTCTGCTCCCTTCTTTGCATCTTCCGACCTATCGGCAACCGTTGGTGGCGAATTGGCCGATGACGTGACGTTTTCAGAGATCACTTTTGTAAACGGTGTGAATTGGGCTGGCATCTATTCACCTGATATCGGTGGAGGTGATTCCACGGTGGATCCATCGGATGACAATTTCGAGATTCGCATTTACGATGACGCTCCTGGCCAGCCTGGATCATTGGTTGATTCGTTTGCGGTTGGCAACAATGTGAACCGAATCGATTCGGGAATTGACGATCCAACTTCCGGTACCGATGTCTTCGTCTACTCTGCCGACATCAACTTCAGCTTTGACGCAAATGTCACGTATTGGATCTCGATCGTAAACAATACGGTGGACGAGTTGGACAATTTTGACCAGGCAGTTTTTAACGTGGGCGGCAACGCATTCGGCGATCCTAACCCAAATGATGGAGTTTGGATTGATCAAGCAGGAATTCTGACCGATTTTCAGCTAACGTTTACAGCCGTTCCAGAACCTGGAACTGCGGGAATCGTCGCCTTTTGTGTAATCGGCATGGCATTTCGCCGTCGCCGCTAGATAACACGATGCGTCTTGCTAAAAGAGCTTGCTTGCGTCGCGAATTTGCGAGACAATTGCGACACTCCTCTCTCACCCCCATATTATAAAAGTAGGGACTCAAATGGTTGAAATTTCTTCCCTGGTCAGGTCTGTCTTACTGGCCTTATCAGTGATCGTGTTTTGTAACACAGCAGTGGCTCAGGATTCGAATTGGGTAGATTTCGACGATGACCGCAGCCGGCTTCAGTTCAACACAAATGATCCACAGGAAAAGGACATTATCGCAGGTGATGTCGATAACGATGGCGACGATGACATCGTAATTGTTCGCAAGATTCCGTTTTCGGTACCTGGTGGATTGCCCAACCTGTTGCTGATCAATGACAACGGAGTGCTGACGGATGGCACATCTGATTTCATTCCCGACTTTTTAAACGACGCGGATGACCGCGACGTGCAGCTGTTCGATGCGAACAATGACGGATGGCTGGATATCGTCACGGTTACCACTTTTGGCGACCCACCGGCTCTTTACATTAACCAGGGCGAGAATAGAAATGGTGAGTGGCAAGGTTACCAGGAGCAAGCCAATTGGTTCTCTCCCGCATTTCCGATCCCGCCACAGTTTTGTGGAGTTGGAGTTGGCGACGTGAATGGCGACGGTTTCGACGACCTCTACTTTGTTGATTATGACAACACCCTGGAGAATCGCCTGCTGATCAATGATGGTGATTCAACTTTTACAGACGAGTCGGCTACACGGCTGTCGAGCGACGCTCGAATCGTCGGTTTTGGCACGGGCGCTTTCATTACCGATTTCAACTACGACGGCTCGCCTGATATCGTCAGTCTGGAGAGTACCGTCGAGGGCGGTGGTGGCCAGGAAGGACGTGGAATTGAATTCTGCATCAACGACGGCACCGGCAATTTCAATACTGTTCAGGTCTTGCCCTCCGATTTGACATACATGATGGAGATTGGTGACTTCGATAATGACGGAAGAGATGACCTGTACGTTGTCTCTGATGTTCAGGATTACATCATTTACAATCGCTCCACCAACAGAGACGGCACGGTCGAATGCGAAGTTGAAATGGTCAGCCAGAGTTCGTTGACCCAGGGCTTTAGCGGCAACGTTCACGCGGCCGACGTCGACGGCGATGGATTTCTGGACATGGCGGTGTGCGATGTAGACGTCGATATCCCTGGTTGTGACCGGCGATTCGCGTTGTTGCGACACAACGGAACGACGTTCACTGATCCTAACAATGGCATCAATCCAATTCCCTGGAATGAACAGGGTAGTCACGACATGTGCTGGATCGATATCAATCGTGACGGCCAGTTGGACATGTTTGTCGCCACATGTGACGACTACCACATGTACGTGAATGACGAGCCGATTTTGCTGGGCGACACCAATCGCGATGGCTCAGTCAATTTCCTGGACATCAACCCGTTCATTAGCATGCTAAACGATGTCTTACCATATCGTGCACAAGGCGACATGAATCAGGACGGTGTTATTAACTTCCTCGACATTTCACTATTCATCGACAGGTTAAATGGCGGCCGAGGAGGTCGGTAATACCCGGGCTTGGTTCATACAAGAACTCCCGGTCGAATCCAATTTGAGGTGTCGGGATTTAGTTACAAACAGTTTGACGACCGCAGCCACATGGTTGCGGTCGTTTTCTATTGGACGACGTTGAGTCCGCCAGTTGACTGACCCTCCGTAGGATGGGCACTCTTGCCCGTCGGTCGTCCGTCAGTGCATGAGGGGTCGGGCAGGAGTGCCCAACCTACGTTCTCCCGGTCGCCGCCTCCACATTCGGCTAGCTCCGTTTAACGACGAGCCGGAAGGCGTAGGCGCATGCCGGGGCATGGCGGTGGCAAAAACACGGTCGCCTTCCGGCTCGTCGTTTAACTGGTCGTGCGGCGGCGCTGCCTGAATTGAACCTGGTTGCAGGAGACAATATGATGCTCGTGATGCCGGAAATGAGTTTGTACTGGAAAAAGGATGATCGTCGAATTCGGCTCGATGATCACGGATTTAGCTGGACAGTAGTTGCATATGAAAAATCAAGAATCTGATTTGGTGGGTAAGCCACAAAAATCATCGAGTGGCAAGATCATCGCCTTGGCTGCCATCGCTCTGGCGGTTTTGATTTCGGTGGTGGTTCTTTCGGTCATCAAGAAAAACGAATTTGAGAGTCGTTTTCAGGCCTACAGCAATGGTCGCAATTTAGCCGGCGCCCTCCAGCAACAACACAAGGCGTTCCGGAGATTGCCATTCAATCGCGTCGATAAAGAAAGTGGTGAGGCGTTGCTGAGTTGGCGTCATCAACTGCTCCCTTTTTCCGGCGCCGCTAACGTGGCCGATTGCACTATGCCTGATTTGGCGTGGGATTCGGCAGGCCATGTCGAGGGATTCAATTCGCGTGTCGAAGCATTGCGTAGCCCGCTTGGCGCGAGCGCCGCCGATCCGATTACGCATTTCGTTTGCGTTGTGGATCCCAAATCACCAATGTCCGGTGAAAAAGTGACATTGGAGGACGTCGAGAACCGAGATGGCAAATCCAATACGGGGCTGTTTCTGGAATTTGCAAATTCGGATATCCATTGGGCTGAACCGCGAGACCTCACTCTGGCAGAAGCGATCGAAGTTATCAAGAATTCTCCAGCGTCTGACGGGACGGTGGTATCGATGGCAGATGGTCGTGCGATTGTCGTTCCAAAGAGTGCGACAGCTGACGACATTGCGAAGTTGTTCTTGCTTGACAACGGTAGCCCGTCAGCGGATTGGATGACGGCGAAGCGGTAGTTGACTGCATTGAATTCGGTCCGGCTCACAAAGTTGCGAAGCTTCATGTACGGTTTCGGCTGATGTGCCCTTCCGTTTACAATTTCCATTTACTTCGAACACATTTTATTGGAAATGAATCATCATGCCTGAGCCACGTAAGATCACCTTTGCTTCTTTGGACGCCGCGATTCTGGAAGCTGAGCAATTGCTTGGCTCTGGTTACGAAAAAGCAGGTAACTGGAACTTTGGCCAGGTTTGCGGGCACCTTGAGAACTGGCTTTCGTATCCAATGGATGGTTTTCCAAAAGTGGATAGTCCGGCTGACTCGGCTGCTGACCCGGAAGCGGCTGAGGCGGGAAAAGCGATGTTGCAAAACATTTTGGACAATGGTTTTCCGCTGGGGGTGCCGACGAATCCGGACACGATCCCAGCGGAGGACAGCGTATCGGATCAGGCGGCGTTGAGTCGTCTGCGTGAGGTCGTCCAGCGATTTAGCGCGTATGAAGGTGAGATCGCAGATTCTCCGTTCTTCGGCGTAATGGATAAGCAG
>CAZPOL010000179.1:0-5174 GCA_964588195.1 uncultured Pirellulaceae bacterium
GCCCAGGGTTGTGTTGTCGACAAATCTATACCGTTCGGCCTGTACTGGTTGTGCCTGCCTGGCAGCAGTCGTTGTCCCGCCGGTTTGGCGGAGTCCTGCGAGATGCGGGTATAGCGTTATGGCGGCGCGCCAACGCGTTTCGCCTTCGGGCTGAACGAGGCATTGTGACGAGACACGGCCTTGAGCCGCCCAGTTGTCAAGTTCCTGGCGTTCGACTGGTCCGTAAACGGTTCCATCGGGAGTCTTCATCGACCAACGCAGCATCGACACGTTGTCGGCAAGGATCTCTATCTCTTTGTCGTTTCCGCTGTCTTGATTGGGGCCCGTGTTCTCGGTCGAAAGTTTGTCCGCTGAAGACGTGGAGTCGTTCGCTTTTGAGTCCAGGGCTTCGCCGGTGGCCGTCGCAGGTCGATACACCGTGACGTCGTGGTCAGCGACTTCACTCGTCGGGCTGTTGACATTCGGGCCGTCTGATGATGATGCATCGGCCGTCGGTTCCAATGCCGAGGCGGGGACAGCCTGGATCATGCCGCAACGCGGGCAGCGGGCTTTTTTGCCGGAGTCTTTCACTTCGATACGAAGATTGGACTGGCATTGTTGACATGGAAATTCGACAGCCAAATTGGAAACTCCCAAATGTTTGGTTCAACACGACGAATCGTAGCAAGTCGAGCTTGATTCGGGCGTCTGCTTTGACGACACTTTGAGTTCTATTTCGATCACGAAACCGTATTCATTTATTTGACTGAACAAGTTCATGTCCGACCAGTCAGCTCCGGAATCCAATTACGCTCCGTGGCAGCGGCGTTTGTACAAGATCATTTTTGAGGCGGACACGCCGCTTGGCAAGTTGTTTGACGTCACCTTGCTGATCCTGATTGTATTCAGTGTGATTATTATTTGTGTCGAAACAATGCCTCAATTCAAGGTGGAGGGGCCAGACGGCGTCAAGAAAAGCCATCCGTTTTTCTACCAGGCAGAATGGGTCGTCACCATTTTGTTCACGATAGAGTACCTGTGCCGTATTGTTTGTGTTCGCAAACCGACGAAATATATTTTCAGCTTTTTTGGCATCATCGATTTATTGTCGATCATTCCGACTTATGCCGCGGCTTTTATGGGCGCCGGAGCCTCTTTCGCAGTGCTGCGAGCGATTCGTTTGCTGCGAGTCTTCCGTGTGTTGAAGCTGGTTTGGTTAATCAGCGAAGCCAACGAACTTGGGCGGTCGATCTGGAGCGCTCGTGGCAAAATCATCGTCTTCATGATGGTGGTCGTGGTCGCGGTGACGATCGCCGGTGCTGTGATGTACGAGCTGGAAGGTCCCAATGGCGTCGCGGTCAATAAACTGGACGAGCCGACGGTCCAATCGATCCCTGAAGGTATTTACTGGGCGATCGTCACGATGACGACGGTTGGCTACGGAGACTACGTGCCCGAATCGGGTGTTGGAAAGGGGTTTTCGGCGTTGTTGATTCTGCTGGGTTACAGTCTTATCATCGTGCCTACCGGTTTTGTGTCGGCAGAGTTTCTGAAAGAGAAGACTCGGAAGCATATCACGACCAGACTCTGTGATAACTGCATGACCGAAGGACACGATGAAGATGCGAAATTTTGTAAATATTGTGCCCAGGAATTGTTGGTGTAGCACGAATACCAGGTTCAGGCCTGCGGCGGCTTGAATTTTTCGTCCCTTTGAAAACCAGGATGGCTCGCCAATGAATGGCGGCAATTGCTAATGGAAAACGCTGTAAAACTGACCGGTGTCACCAAAACGTTTTCCAATCAGGTGGCGGTCGACAGTCTGGACTTATCCGTACCAACCGGTTCGATTTACGGATTCATCGGCCCAAACGGCAGCGGCAAGACGACGACGCTACGAATGATTCTGAGGATCTTTCAGCCAGATACCGGCACGGTCGAAGTACTGGGGCGGGAGACTGGCAAGACCGCCGACGATCGCCTGGGCTATCTGCCCGAAGAACGCGGGTTGTACAAACGCATGAAGGTTGGTGCGTTATTGAAATATTATGCGAAGCTAAAAGGCTTCTACAATTGCAAGTCGCACATCGATGAGTGGCTAGAGTACCTGGATGCCAGTACCTGGGTGAACAAGCGTATCGATACGCTTTCCAAAGGGATGGCACAAAAGGTTCAGTTCGTGGCCGCCGTCGCTGCCAAGCCAAGTCTGGTGATTCTTGATGAACCGTTCAGCGGGCTGGACCCGATCAATATGGAATCGTTACGCGACGCAGTGTTGTTGCTCCGCGAGCGAGGCACTACGGTGATCTTCTCGACGCACGACATGGACATGGCTGAGAAATTGTGTGACACGATCTTCATGATTTTCAAAGGCAAGAAGGTGCTGGATGGAACGATTGATTCAATTCAGGCACAGTTTCCTGCGAATCGCCTGCGTGTTCGCTTCGGCGATGGCAGATCGGAACTGCCGACGATGCCGGAAGTCACTGAAACGATCGTTCAAGGGCGCGACCATCTGTTGACAATGAGCGACGTGAACGATTCAGGCAAAGTGATGAAACGTCTGGCAGCCGCCGGTGACCTGCATCATTTTGAAGTCGTCAAGCCTTCTCTGCATGACATCTTTATTCAAATCGCCAAACCAGATCCCGTGGAGATGGCCAACTCATGAGAAAAGTAATAACGATCGCCATTCGCGAATACCAAGCGATGGTCGGAACCAAGGCTTTTCTTTTTTCGATGCTGATGATGCCACTGTTAATGTTCGGTGCTATCTTCGCCATGGAATTTCTGTCGAAGGCCGGCGACATCAAGGATCAGAAAATTGTAGTGATCGATCACACTGGGAAATTGTTTCCAGTGCTGGCTTTGGCTGCGAATAAACATAATGCCACTCTGGAGAAACCAGACGGCGATGCAGATGATTCGGATTCGGGTGGCATCATGTCTGAGCGGATCAAGGGCAAGGCCAATGGCTCGGGCGATGAAAAGGATGGCGAGGATTCGTTTGGCAACTTTTCCAAAGGCCAACGATTTTTGTTAGAGAAATGGGATGGCGAGGGGATCACCGACGAGGATCGTTTTGCCTTGTCCGAAAAAATTCGCAATCAAGAGTTGTACGCCTTCATCGAGATTCCGAAGGATACTGTCGAGATTACGGTCGAAGAATTGATGGCGGACCCGAAGAGTCTGCCGTTCGTGAAATTCTATTCCGAGGACTCGAACTTTTCCGACGCCCGCCAATGGTTCGGGGTGATCATCAGCGAAACGGTGAAGGCGGAGCGGCTGGCGGCTGACAATGTTGATTTTGAGCGGATAAAAAAGCTGAGCGTTCCGACCCCTGTTCGCGGTTTGGGTTTGTTGTACAAGGACGCGTCAGGACAAATCACGGCGGGTAAAGAGAAGGATGACATGGCGGCGATTCTGTTGCCGATGGGTGTCATGATGATGATGTTCATGGTGATCTTCATGGCCGCCCAGCCGATGCTGGAGAGCGTGTTGGAGGAGAAGTCGCAGCGGATTGCTGAGGTGTTGCTGGGCAGCGCGAATCCGTTTCAATTGATGAGCGGAAAGTTGTTGGGCACGGTTGGCGGATCGCTAACGATCCTGGTGGTGTACCTGGCGGGCGGGTTTTTGTTGGCCTCTCAAAAAGGCTGGACGGACATGTTGCCGCTGGATATCGTGCCCTGGTTCATTGTATTTCAAGTGTTGGGCGTGCTGTTTTTTGCCGCAATCTTTATGGCGGTTGGTGCGTCCGTTTCGCAGCTGAAAGAGGCACAGTCGTTGTTGCTGCCCGTGTGGATGCTGTTGATGTCGCCTATGTTTATCTGGTTCATGGTCATCCGCGAGCCGAATGGACCGCTGGCAACATGGTTTTCATTTTTCCCGCCCGCGACTCCGACGATGATGATGCTAAGGATGTCGACCAGCGCCACGATACCGATCTGGCAGCCGCTGGCCGGGCTGGTGTTGTTAGTCGTTGCCACCATGATCGGTGTTTATATCGCTGCCAGAATCTTCCGCGTCGGTTTGTTGTGGCAAGGCAAGACGCCAAAGTTCGGCGACATGGTCAAATGGGCAATTCGCGGGTAAGGCAGCGGTGCCTGAACCGATGCAGGTCCAATACAAGCCCGAAGCGCAAGAGCGCAAGCGAGTGGTTTTGACATCCTGAACCACTCGCTTGCGCGCTTGCGCGTCGTGCTTGTATTCGCTTCGAACCTAAATCTTTGGCCAGTGTTCGGGCAGATCGGCCGTCAGCGCGATCTCCTGTTTCGATTGAGGATCGACAATCGTCAACTCTCGGGCATGCAACGCCATCCAACGAAGTCGCATGTCTTCGGTTTGAGGTCCGAAGGGCAGGGGGCTGCCGTATAGTTCGTCACCGTGTATCGGAAATCCACGAGACGACGATTGCACCCTGATCTGGTGGCTGCGTCCTGTTTCCAGGCGGATTTGCAGTAGTGAACTCTCGGGCAAACGGTGAATGACCTCTTGATGCAGGATCGCTTTTTGCGCCCCGTCATCTGACTGTTCACAGATCTCGGACCGGGCTTCGTCCGGGACCTTTCTCATCCAGTCTTGCCAGGTTTCCGATGAGGGATCTACGTTGCCGGAAACCAGGGTCCAATAAATCTTGCGAACCTGGCGACGTTGAAACTGCTCTGCAAGGAAGCGAGCGGACTTTTTGTCCTTCGCGAAAACCATGACCCCCGAGGCTGGTCGATCCAAACGGTGTGGCACGCCAAGGTAAACTTTTCCGGTGATGTTCTGTTTTTCGGCCAGGTATCGCTTCAGGCGAACTTCCATGCTGTCGATGCCAGAGGGAGCCTGAGTCAGCAGGCCACCCGGTTTGCAAACCGCCACGATTTTCTGGTTTTCGTGGACAATTTCGGGGGCTGGCAAGTGTTTTTGCGAGTTTGGGTTCAAGGAATCTTGTTGAAGCTAAGGGAATTTTGACGGGCAGGTTTTACGGATTCAGCGGGTGGAATTGAGTGCAATTCTGTCGCGAGAAATACGAACTAAGTAAGGCCTTGCCGAGTAATGTTAAATCGCTAGACTATTCCATTCTCGCAGATGTTTTACAGCTTGCCATATGGACGGCTGAAGGAATCGGCGAGTAAGAGAGCGTAGCTCAGTCGGTAGAGCAACGGACTTTTAATCCGTAGGTCCAGGGTTCGAGCCCCTGCGCTCTCACT
>CAZPOL010000180.1:0-5173 GCA_964588195.1 uncultured Pirellulaceae bacterium
GTTGACGTGTTCGTAGTACCGGCTTCAGCCGGAATTCCGCCTAAAGGCGGTACTAAAGGCGGTACTACAAACTATTGGCGGTACTACAAACTATTCACTTCAGGTTTGACGGACCACTAGTGGAAAATATAGCGAGGCGAGATTCCCGGTGCTCGCTTGAAAAATCCAGGCACCTTAGTCGACCGTTTCTTATGAGGCAGGATGAATGCCAAGTATGCTGGTACGGCCGCGGACGGCCGTGCTACTATTTCTTGAAGAACTGGTTATTCCTGAGTTTCGCTGTCTGCGTCGTCTTTGACAGCGATCGTTTCATTCGGGTCTGAGAGAAACGCGCCAATGGAATAGGTCATTGAATTTCCTTCGACCTGAATCGTGACGGAGTCCTCGCCGATGTCTGTGATCTTCCAGGTCTTCTTGTCCAGTTCGAAAACGTCGCCGACTCCCAGTTCAGGTTTCTCGCCGATCGGACGAATGTCCAGCACGATTAGTGGCTGTCCATCCAGCAGCAGTTTGGCGCTAATCTTTGTGTCCCGTGACTCCAGTCGAGCAGTTGCTGCCGGAGCACTGGCAACCGGTACGACTTCGACTCTGTATCTCTTCTCGGCCTGTTTCTCACCCCATCCGTTATCCGTGGCGGTGATGGAAAAGGTGTAGACGCCTACGGGGGCTCGCCCCAATTCCACGGTGCCATCTTCGAAAATGACCGACGCAGGATCGAAGCTGTCGTCACTGTTGGCTAAATCGGCGACAACAGGCTTGGAAAATTCAAGTTTCAGTTCCTGCCCTTCGTCTTCGTCGTAACCGTCCACGTCGATGTAGACATTCGAGCCGACATTGAATTCATAGCTGGACTTGCCAGACAGTTCCGGCGCTGTATTTGGCAACCCAAACATATCGCGGCGAGTGATCAGTCTGTGGTATTCGTCCAGTGAGCGTGGCATTTCCTCGACCAGCTCATTTTCAAACTGTCGCTGTTGAGCCGCTTCATTCAAGCAGACTGCGCGAACCGTCATCTTCACGCCAAGTATTCCGTTAGGAGTCAGGTTGGTTCCTTTGCCTTCCGTTCGCGCGGTGATCGTCAGTTGGCTGATGCGGTGCAGCATTTTGGCCTGATTGATTCGATAGATCAGGTCGGTGAGTTGTTTCAGTGTGCATTCGCACCTGCTGATTTCAAAGCGGTAGACGCTCCCGATAATCTGGCGATTGTCGCCAATCAACGGAAGCGGACTATCGCGATTCTTGACGTCGACGATATACCCCAGCTCGGAGCCCAATTCCTGAAGCCAAAGTTTGTATTGCGTCACCGAGTTCTGCGTGTCCGATGGCAGGCTGGTTTGCAAATACTTTTGGTAACGAACGAGTGCCAATTCACCCTGCAGTTGCTGGATCTTCAAGGCCTCTTTTTGTTTCTTCAGCTGGGTGAGTGTGGTTTCTTTCTTCTTCAGGTTTTTGGAAATGCTGGTCACACCAAAAAACAGCAGCACAATTGGCAGCATCGCGGCAACCGCGAAGGCCATGTACTTTTCTCGTTGAGTCATGTTGTCAAACATTATTCGCTGTCCCCCTCATTCGATTCATTCGTCGAGGAGTCTTCGCTTGTCTCCGTTGATTCAACGATCAGGTTTCCGTCCGGCCCGATGATTGCATCCGGGATGTCGATCTGAATGTTGTATTCGCGATCAAACCCCTCCTGCAAAGTGGGGCTGTCGTCAGGTGTGATGGCATATTGTTTTGAGAATGTCTCGATCAGTTCACGCATCGAGTGATCGGTCAACAGGCCGCTCAAAGTCGCTTTTGAATTGGCACCGACAATTCGGGTTAGTCGGGTGTTTTCGGGTTCCGGAACGATTTGGCTGATGCTGTACATTTTTTCGAGCCAATCCACGCGACTGGTATTGAATTCATCCAGCGGTTTGGCGTTCGCCACGACAGGGTCGGTAAACGATGTCGTCTTTTCCAATTTCGCAATACTCTCTTCCAGCGTGGCGATCTGCCGATCCTTACTCTTGAACATCGACCAGACCAGCATTAGGCCAATGAGTCCAATGCTGGCGGCGATGGCCGCAGCCCAGTAGATTTTTTTCTTGTCGAGTTTCTTTTCCGGTCGCTTGCGTGGGTGCAGGAAATCGAGTGCATGGCTTTCCGTGTTTTTGGCTTGAACCAGAGCTCCCAGCAATGAAGCGAAGCCGTCGTCATGCGCGGGACGCTCGAAGCGATTGGATGTTTGCACCAAATCAAACGGTGGCAGGAATTCAGTGTGCGCATCGAATGATTCGTTTAGCTCGTCTGCCAATTTCGGGTGATCGGATTTGCTACCGCATACGATGATCTCACAGGCTTTACCGGCACCAGACTGGCCACGCGCGGCGGTGATCGTGCGGCGAATTTCACCAGGCATCCAGGCATCGAATTGTTCTGTGGTGTAGGTGTCCGGCACTCGAACGGTGCGAGTCATCAGGACATAGCCGTTGTCGACAACTGATATGTCCGCTTCCCGGCCGATCATTTCCAGAACGATTCGGCAATCTGAATCGGGTTTGGCTCCACGAACCAGTTCGGCAGCGGCAAAAGGGCGTAACACGATGTGTCGTAGTTTCAGACCAGCAGCCTCGACCGTGTCGCGAATGTTCTTGGACTCTTCGGCTGACAAGGCAGCGGCCAGCACGGTGGCATGTTCTTCGTTGGTACTTAGCGGAACGAAATCGACCAGGCAATCTTCGTTGAAAGATGTGAAGTGGTTGCGAGCCTGGAAGCGGACCATGTCCGGCAGTTCTTCCGGTGGTACGGGAGGCAGTTGGAACTGACGCATTTCGACATCACGTCTGGCGACGATCACCGTTGCGTCGCCTCGCTGGACTCCGACTTTTTCCAGAATGACCTTCAGCTTTTCGCCCATTTGAGCAGGCGACAACGATTCGTGCTCACCGGTCAACTCAACGGCCAAAGCGCGATCGAACTGGGCGCGTGCTGCGCCTCGTGCGTTATTGGCAACCGCGACTCTTATATAGTCGTTGTCCCATTTAATTGCGATCTGAGCCATTGTGAATCCAGTTGTAGGTCTTGAAGGTGTGCTAAGGCAGGTGGGCGTTAATTATCTGTGTTCAGATCGGTGCCCAGAATGTCGATCGTGTAACCGCGTTGCAAATGGCTTTTGTCCCGCCAAAACAGAATCCGGGGCAACGGCACCGTTGTATCAAGGATAACTTCCGCTCGGCTGGTTGCGACGTTATCGTCGAAATATCCAACAATTTCGGCCTTATAGACGTCACCACCGCAACAAATAAACGGCATCATCGCCTTCATCGTTTCCAGGTCCACGATTCCCCGCAGCAACAGCCATGTCTCGTATTCGAACAGTTCGCTGAAGGCTGTGCCGTCCAATTCGAATTGTCGTTCTTCAATAATTCGCTCCAGAACCATTTCGGTCATGCCCGGGATGCCCTGCAGCACAGCTCGAGGAGCTTGCATGATGTTGATTCGCCCGGGTACGTTGTCGCCGTCGATGGTCGTCAGATTGTCCATCAACAGCGGGAGAGTTGTTGCGAGATTGCTCATCGTAATGGGAGATACCAGCAAAGCGGTTTGCTCTTCGCCTTCTTCGTCCAGGTAGGGCAGCGTCGTTCGGGCGTCGATCAAATCCAGAACGCTGGTGAACGTGAATGAACCCTCGATTGACGTATCGGCTTCGACGAAATTTGGTTGGCCATCCAGGGGTTCCAGATCGTCAGGTGCCGGTCCGTTTTGTCGGTAAGCGATGATGAAATTGGCCCAGGTCGAATTGAGCGTACTGCCCATGTCATCCGACATTTGCTGCAAGTCGGAAGAGTTGATGTTGACACGTTGCAGTCCGGTAGCTGGAATCAGGTTGGATTCTTTGCTGAACAACGTCAGGTAGTTGGCCCAGCCCAGTTGCATGTCAGGTTCGGTGGTCACCGCATTTCCTTCGGCAAACTGTTCGTCGAGATCAAGGATCCCGTTGTGGTTGTTATCCAAACCAAATAACAGCTGTGGCGTGACGCCGCGAACCAGCAGCAATTCTTCGATGCTGTCCATCGGTCCGTTTTTGCAACCGTAGGGAGGCGATTGTCCGCTGTAATCTTCGATCCCGAGAGTCCTTGGTTCGCTGTCTGCGTCCAGCCAATCCAGAATCGCGTCCGCAATATCTTCGGTCATCAGTGGTAGAGCCATCAACAATTGCCGACCACCACCGCCTTCGCCGGTATCGGGAAACCATGTGTCGGCATGCGTCAGTGTATTGAGGTTCAACTTGGACGACTCGTCGATGATCCCGGCGCGAAAGCCGTCCGGGATTCCCGTATTGGTATCCAGATTGCTGGCGATGATCGAAAATCGCCCAATTTCCAGCGGGTTCAGTGGATTGATACTAACGATCTTGTTTTGGAATTGTTCCTGGTTGTCCCAGATTCCACCGAGCGCTCGGATCGTATCGTCATCAGTTGAAAGGTAAAGACGCAGGTAATCGACGCCCGATTCGACCAGGTATCGAGACTGGATCTGACGCCCCATCAACTGAGTCGCTTCTTGTTCATGCAGCATCAACAGCGTAAACGTGTACGTGGACACGGTCAGCAATACGATCGTGATCAGCACAACGATCAGGACAAAACCTTGTCGCAAATTTTGGCAGGCAGAAACTGCTGGCTGGGGTCGGCGAGGAATTCGCATTATTGACCACCTCCGCTATCGGTTGATTCATCATCCGATTCGATTTCTGCGACCGGCAGATTGACGACCGTTCGCCAGGTCTCGCTGGTTTGGCTGTCGTTTTGACTGGAACCTTGTTGCTGATCTGCGGATTCGGGAGCGTTGTCGATGACGACCGAAATTTCGACCGCTGCTGGAAAGCCACCTTCGTCATCGCTGTTCCATTCGTCGACCCATTCCTCGCCGTCAAAGTATCGAAATTGAACCTCGACCACTTCCGTGGCGATCAAGTCGGTGTTACCGAGTGTTGCCAGGGCTGATGCCAGGTCGGGCGAGAATGAGGCAACGGCTCGATCGAGTTCGCGGCGGTACAGTCCACCTCTGGAATTGACGTCTTGCCCGATCTGCAGCTCGTCCTGCAAGGGTTCGTCCGAGATAAAATACGAAACGGTTTTGACATCGGTTGGCAACTCGATTGAACTCGAATCTCCGCCAACGACAAGCGGAT
>CAZPOL010000181.1:0-4871 GCA_964588195.1 uncultured Pirellulaceae bacterium
GACGGTACTACAAACCTTCGGCGTTTGCGTGGCTGAAAAACTAGCTACGACGCTTGATCATTGTCACTTGATTGCCGACGTCATTGAATTCCACTTCGTCCATAAAGTTCTTGATCAGCACCAACCCGCGGCCCACACCAGCACGGAACGAGTCCGGATCATTCGGTTCCGGAACCTTTGACACATCAAAGCCGGGCCCTTCGTCGCGAATCACGAATTGAGCGAACTCACGCGTAATCAAAGCGTTGACATAAATACGCCGGTCGCACCAGGGCTTTTCGTGCATTCGAGTTTCGACTAATTGTCGATCGATAATATTCGTTTCGTTGCGTTGGATCTCCAGGTTACCCCGGAACAGGGCGTTCGATAGGGCCTGCTCCAACGCGACCCCAAGGCGCACTCGCCCTGAAGAATCCAACAAACTTTTGCTGGAGATCACTTGCTGAATCAAGTCGACGAATGGCTCGATCAATGACGGGTCGTTTTCAAGATCGAATTCGAACTCTGTTTTCCTGGCACAGGCGATCAGCTTTTTGTAACGCTGGTCAGAATCCGACATCGAAAGGATTTGCGACACGGTGGCCAACAACTCATCCGCCAGATCAATCTTTGGAACGTAACAGGCCGCTCCGTTGGCAATTGCCTGGGCCGCGACGTTTTCGCTGCCGTGTGCCGTCATCAGAACGACGGGCAGATCCGGATGTTGCTCGGCAATCGAAGTCACCAATTGCAAGCCGTCAATGTCTGGCATTTGCAAGTCTGTTAAAACCAGATCAGGCATCTCCGAGCGAATCGCTTCGATCGCCTCGCTGCCATTGTTGGCATAAGCCACTTCAAGGTTTGGGGACTTTTCCAACAACCCTCCGGCCAAGCGGCGATCGACCGCAGTATCGTCGACGACTAGTACTCGTGGCATAGCTCTGTTCCTTGCTTCGATTAGAAAGCGACCAGGTTAATACAGGCGAATGAACGGAAACGGATTATCGAGACCGAACGTATTGTAGACGCTAGACCTGCTGTTCAGCCCAACCGAATCGCCATTGGCTCAGCTTTTTGGGTCAGCTTTTATTGTTGAAGTCTTTTGTAAAGGCCTCAAGTTCCACAGTCAACTGTTTCGTCAGTTCATCAAGCGATTCAAAATCTTCCATGGCACCGGTCGTCTGGCCAGCTTCGCCAATCGACTCCATCCTGGCCGCCACCGAGGCGATCGACATGGCTCCCAGGTGCCCGAGCGCCCCTTTCATGGCGTGCGAGGACCGCCGCAATTCGGCTGGATCATTCTTGTCCAGCGACGATTTAATATCCGCAATCATGTTTTCACGCTCTTCCACGAATACCTGAATCAGCTCGCACAAAAGGCTCTTGTCGCCACCGACAGTTTCGAAAGCGTTTTCCCAGTCGACGAACGCCCGTTGACGATGCTGGTCGTCCGTTAGATCTCCTTGAGCGATGACAGAGTCCTGGATGTTGTCGCCAAGCGCCTGCATCAATGCCCGAATACGGATCGGCTTGGACAGGTAATCGTCCATCCCGGCTTCGATACAGCGTTCCCGATCGCCGGCCATGGCATGCGCGGTCATGGCGATGATTGGAATGCGAGTGTGTTTATCGAATTCAATTTGCCGGATCGCTCTGGTCGCTTCCAACCCATCAACTTCCGGCATTTGCACGTCCATCAGAATCACATCGAACGGCTCGGATTGAAACCGATCAATACACTCGCGACCGTTACCGACCACATGAATTTCGTGCCCGTGCTTTTCCAACAGCCCGATCGCAAGTCGCTGGTTAACGCGGTTGTCCTCCGCCAACAAGATTTTCAGCGAGGCGACTCGTGCCGGAGCGCCATCGGTAGTGCTTGCCGGCGTATCTTTACTTGACTTGCCGAGCGCCGTCACAACGGTATCCAACAAGTCCGCTTGCTTCACAGGCTTGAACAATTGAGCGAAGACTCCCAGTTCGCGTCGCGCCTCGACATCGCCACGACGACCTCCGGAAGTCAGCATCACGATCGGAGTCTCGGCGATCGAAGGTTCACCTCGAATCCAGTTCGCTAAATCGAATCCGTCGTGCTCCGGCATATTTACATCGCTCAACAGAATCGAAGCCGGTTGGTCAGCCAAAGCCAGACTCTGCAACAATGCAAACGCCCGCTTGGCATCACTCGCCGTAATCGTGTTCATCCCCCATCCGCGAACCATGTCATCCAGAATTCGCAAGTTCGTTTGATTGTCGTCGACGATCAACGCCGTCATGTTCACAAGATCGACGGTCGGAATATCCGTTTCGTTGATCACGTCGACAGGGAAGTTCAGCGAAAAGGTAAACTTGCTGCCCTTTCCCAATTGGCTGTCGACCGAAAGTTTCCCGCCCATCAGATCGACCAGGCGAGAAACGATCGCCAGCCCGAGTCCCGTTCCACCGTACTGGCGAGTCGTCGAACCATCCGCCTGTTCGAACTCCTTGAATATGTGATCGATCTTGTCGTCGGGAATGCCGATCCCTGTGTCTGCGACGGAGAACACCAGGCGAACTTCGTCTTGATTAAACGAGTCAACGTCGACCGACACCAGGACTTCGCCTTCATGCGTAAACTTGATCGCGTTGCCCACCAGATTGACCAGGACTTGCCGCAAACGTCCGACGTCACCCAGCACGCGAGCCGGCACGCGGTTGTCAATCCGCATCGCCAACTCCAGATTTTTCATATGAGCACGCAGCGCCAACGTCCGCATCGTGTCGCCCAGCCGATCGGCCAGACTGAAGGTCTGAATGTCGAGCTCCAGTTTGCCGGCTTCGATTTTGGAAAAGTCGAGAATGTCGTTAATCAAGCTCAACAACGATTCACCCGACTGTTGCACCATCGTCAGGTATTCGCGTTGCGTGTTATCGAGCTTCGAATCGAGCAGCAGATCCGTCATACCGATGATGGCGTTCATCGGCGTGCGAATCTCATGACTCATGTTCGCCAGAAAATCGCCCTTTGCCTGGTTAGCCGACTCAGCCATCTCCTTCGCTTCACGCAACGCTTGCTCGGCACGTTTGCGAGTCGTCACGTCCCAAAACATTCCCTGGATTCCGACTCGACGACCATCGGCGTCTGTGATCGGCGCCTTGAGCACCTCTACAAAAACTTTCGAGTCGTCAGGGCCGGGGTGCTCTTCGATATCATGAAATGGCAAACCAGTTTGCAACACCCAGCGATCGTCGTTGCAATATTTGTCAGCCAATGGCTTCGCAAACAATTCGTAATCATTGGAACCGACCAATTCCTTCAAGGTCTTTCCCAACGTGTCACAATAACGTTGGTTGCAAAAGATAATTCGTCCTTCGCGGTCCTTGCGGAACACATTGATCGGCAGACTCTCGACCAATGAATGGTAGATGGCGGTCGCTTCTTCCAACGCGATCTCCGTCGTCACACGGCGCGTCACATCCTTGGCGATGCAGCCGATGCCCGACGGGTTGCCGTCCTTGTCATTGACCATGCGGATCGTGGCTTGCAGATAACGCGTATCGCCAGACGGTTGAATGACTCGAAAGTCATGAGTGACTCGCCGCTGTTCGCGTACCTCTTGGTACTTCGTACTGAGTGCGTGTTTGTCATCCGGATGGACCGCCTCGTACCACAGCCGTGGATTCTCGGTGAATTCCCCCAGCTCGCGCCCGTAGATTTCCTGAGCCGCAGCATTAATGTACTGCAACGTTTGGCCGTCGACCGAAACCGAGAGCACCAAATCGTTGATCAGATCCAGCAAGCGAGAATAGAACTCGGGCTGGTCTGCTTGTTCCTGCGGATTGAGCAATTCCTTTTGGCTCCCATCGTCAGTTCAGTGATAGTCAGATCGGTTTTATAAGATCGGTTTTATATAGAGTGGGCAGAAGCCTGTTTTATTGTAGGTCTGCGGGACCGCATGTTCAAACTGCCGTCGAGTTCGCAGAATACCCAACCCCCTTCTATAGCCCGCACCTCTACAGCCCGTGCTTCTCCAACGTTTTTGCCACGCTCATACCGGCCTGCTCGATCTGGGCCGCGGCTTTTGAATCGGCTCGCAACGCTGGATTAGTATGGTTCAAGTGAATGAAGCGAATTTTGCTGCGTTGATCGGCCGGCAAGCTGCCAAACCTCTCGATACTCTCGACGATAAACGGGTGAGGGATTTCTGACATGTCGCGCTCCGGCAACTCCGTTCCATCAAAGAAGCTCGCGTCCAGGTAGGCGAAATCGACTTCGCGAATTACATCCTCGACACTCGTTTCCCACCGACTCCACTTGTCGATATCAGGCAGGAACAAAACGGACTTCTCGGGACCCGTAATCTTGAACGCCACCGTTTCTGAGAACTCGTCGCGATGCGGCACGGTGATCGGAGTCACTGACAGCCGCTCGTTCAAACGGATCGACTTGCCGTCCTGCATTAGTTTCAGGTCGATATTGTTCAGCTCCACCAACTGGCTCCACGGGCCATTGTTTTTCAGAAACTCATTCATGCGAGGCATCGTGTGCACGGGAATGTCCCGCGTGCCCATCACCTCGCGCCCCAAATGAATCAACCCGGCGTAGTGACCGATGTGGGCGTGAGTCAGAAAGATGCCGTCGATGCCCGGCGAGTTGTCGACCGGGAATGCGGAGTTCAGTTTTTGCAGTTGCGCCGGAAAGTTCGGAGTGCACTCGAACAGCCAACGTTGTCCGCTGACCGGATCGACGATCGCCAAACAGGATGTTCCCTCGACCGAACCCGTAGCCTGTTCCAGCAATTCGCGACAACAATCCTTTTGGCAACCTGCCTGCGGGTACCCTCCGTCCTGCGCGATACCCAGCACGATCACAAACGGCTGGTCGTCGTTGGGAACTTCCTCGTCTGGAGTAC
>CAZPOL010000182.1:0-4811 GCA_964588195.1 uncultured Pirellulaceae bacterium
GTTGCCAGGTCAGGGACCATACCCATGTACCAGAACACCAAGGAGACCGTGAAATAGGTCGAGACCGCAAAAACGTCCCACAACAGCGGACTGCGGAAGTTCGGCCACATCGCCAGGTGTTCGCTGGGAATCGGGAACAGCCAGTAAAAGACCCAGACACGACCAATGTGAATACCCGGGAATGTTCCCGCACAAATCACCGCGAAAATCGTCATCGCTTCGGCAGCACGGTTGATACTGGTTCGCCAGTGTTGCCGGAACAGAAACAGAATCGCAGAAATCAGTGTTCCAGCGTGTCCGATACCGACCCAAAACACGAAATTGACAATCGGCCAACCCCAGTAAACCGGGTTGTTGTTACCCCAAACGCCGACGCCTTTGAAAAACAGCAACAGGATCAACAGACCCAGCACACTGGCCAAGGCGGCCGAGATGGCCAGCAGGACGTACCAGATCTTGGGAGGCTTATCGCTTTCCGTCAGATCAGTAACGACTTCGGTAACCCCGTCGTAGTCCAGACCGCCGGTGACCAGCGGTGCGCGACGTGACGGATCTTCGTACGTGTTGTTGGATAAATTATCAATGGTGGATGCCATCGAGTTGTCTCAATTCTGATAACGGTTGTGATTGAGTTGAACCGGGCGGGTGTTCGGATCCGTCCGGATGTCTTTTGGTTTAGTGTGCTTCCGCGGTTGACGTATCCACCAATGCCGGATGGGGATTGGTGACACGGGCCAGGTAGCGAGTTCGTGGGTAGACGTTCAATTCTTCCAGCAGCGTGTAAGCACGTGGGCTGGCGTGGTTCTTGTGAACGTCGCTTTCCGGGTTCTGGATATCGCCAAACACAATTGCCTTCGAAGGACAAACGTCCTGGCAAGCAGTCGTGATCTCGTTGGCACCGATTTCCCGGTTGCCTTCGGTCTTGGCCAGGATCTTTACATTCTGGATTCGTTGGACACAGTACGTGCACTTCTCCATCACACCACGGCTGCGAACCGTGACTTCCGGATTCATCATCATACTTTGCAGCTGCAAGTCCGCTTTCTCCAGACGGTCGGCACCAGGAATCTTGATAAAGGTCTGGGCGTCAGAGTAGTTGTAATAATTGAAGCGTCGTACTTTGTACGGACAGTTGTTGCCGCAGTAACG
Organism: uncultured Pirellulaceae bacterium; assembly: GCA_964588195.1. Classification (GTDB taxonomy): domain Bacteria; phylum Planctomycetota; class Planctomycetia; order Pirellulales; family Pirellulaceae; genus CAJQPP01. Next base: position 1,150 of record CAZPOL010000182.1, read on the forward strand.
AGTACCGATACAACGGTTGTAGACCATGTCGTTCAGGCCTTCGTCCGAGTGGGTCGTCGCGGCGACCGGGCAAACCGTTTCGCACGGGGCCTTTTCGCATTGCTGACAAGTCAACGGTTGGTGAGCAATCTTTGGATTAGCACCTTCCTCGTCACCCTCATCGGTGATGAAGTAGCGATCGATTCGCATCCATTGCATTTCACGACCGCGGCTGACCTGATCTTTTCCAACGACTGGAATATTGTTTTCCGACTGACAAGCAATCACGCAAGCGTTGCAGCCATTGCACTTGTTCAAGTCGATGCTCATGCCCCACTTATACGGGACCTTTTCGTCCAACCAGCCGGCGCGAGTCAGATCGAAGTTTTTGAAGTGCAAGTGATGATTGCCGGGCCAGCTGTGGGCGTGGTGATCGTCATGCTTTTCCTCGCCCTCATGGTCTTCACCTTCATGCCCGTCGCCCTCATGGCCTTCCTCATGAGAGTGATCTGCGTCGTGCCCATGTTCGGCCAGGAATTTTTCGTAGCTGTCGTAACTGCCGGCTCGAATCATCGTCTGCTCGGGAGCCATACGGCGATTGATTTCCGCACGACCCAAGGCATCGATCTGGAAGTGATCCTGTGTCGTGGCCAGCAAGTACTTGTCGATGGTTGGATCGGTTTGCACGGCAGGCACTGACCACCAATTGCCACTGGTACGAAGCGGTCGAACATCGTGGCCGATCGAATCGATTGAGAACTCGGCATCCCCGGCGACTTTACCGGCCGAGTCACGACCGTAGCCCAGCCATGTGCAAATGGTTCCGTTGGGAAGTCCCGGCAGAACGTAAACCGGCAGAGTGATCTTTTGATCGCCTACGGTAAAGTTGGCCAGCTTGCCCTGCGTCAGGCCGAGTTTTTCGGCAGTCATCGTGTTGACCAGTGCCGCGTTGTCCCAGGTCAGCTTGGTAATGAACTCGGGCAGTTCCTGCAGCCATCCGTTGTTGGCATAACGGCCATCGTAAATTGACTTGCTGGCGCGGAAGATCAATTCTGGTTCACCACTGAACCACTCTTCTTTCCAGGACTCGGCGTCATCTTCCAAGGTCATCGCGCCGACCGAAGGAGTGGCCGATGGGCTCTCGCTGTTGGCAATAAACCCAAGCCGAACGGCTTCCTGCCACGCTGCATCCGGGTGGTCACCGAGCGATGCAGCTACCGTTTCGCGAACGAACATCATTCCCAGGTTATGGGCGTCGTCGCCATGATCGTGGTCGTCATGTTCTTGGTCGGCTTCGCTGTGATCACCGTAGCCGGTTAGCGTGCCCAGCAATTCCAGAGCGGAACGTCCATCAAACAGCGGCTCGATCAAAGGCTGTGCGATACAAACCGATCCATCATAAGACCGGCCGTCGCCCCAGCTTTCCAGTGGGTGAGCGGCGTTCAGGTGCCATTTGCAGGCTCGTGAAGTCTCATCGCGGTAGACGCTCAAGTGCATCGAGTTGGCGACCTTGGCCAGCGTCTCGGCGAACTTCAAATCGGAAGGAGCGTAGAAGACGGGGTTACCGCCAAGGATCATCAACGTCGTTACGGCGCCCGACTCGATCGCTTCGGTCAGTTCCTTCAGTTGATCGACGCCGGATTTGGCAGCCGCATTTTCGACGGCGTGCAAGTGGACGGTCTTGCCAATGCTGTTCAGCTTGGAATTGATGCGGAAGGCACGAGCGTGCACGGAAGCGGGCTGGCAGGCACCAACCATCACGACGCCGGCCCCCTGGTCCTTGTGTTTCAGCAAGTCAGAGGCCATGGCGGCCAGGACTTTCTCTTTTTCCGGTAGCGAAGAATCGACGGTCGTGGTCCCGGCATCGATCAGCGCTTCCAAAGCGGCAAGGAACGAACCGATCTGCTTGAATTGAACCGGAACGCGATGGTCGGCCATGGCACCAGTCGCTGAGAAATCACTCTCAACCGCATACAGGCGACTCATCTTTCCGTGATCGGCGTCTCGCGATTTTGCGAAGTCAGCCGACAATCGAATACCAGCCGCGTCGATGCCCAATGGATCAGCGTCGATTGACACAATGACCTTGGCGTCTGCCAATCGGTAGACCGGACGATGGACGCTGCCAAACGCTTGCCGTGATCCTTCGTCCGAGTTGTCGGTGGAAACCGAAGTGAACTCAAACCACTTGGCGTTACTGTTGGCTTTCAACATCTCGCCCTTCATCCGCTGCAGACTTGGCGAATTGGACGGCTCGCTCAAAACTGCTACGCCCGAGCCAGCGGCCAGGGACTTGAACGTGTTGATCGCGTCGTCCCAGGTTGTTGGCTTCATCGTGCCACCTTCGGCACGCGCTGGTCCACGACTGCGATCCGGATCGTACAGTTCCAGGATCGTAGCTTGCGTGAATGTATCCGAAGCACCCAGCGTGTCGGCGTGGTCCGGGTTACCGTCCAGCTTGATCGGACGGCCGTCGTAGCTGACCGACATCAGCGGGCGAGCGATACCGCCAAATTCCATCATCGTCGAATAATTCTCGGGGATTCCCGGGAATCGACCGGCAGGGCGGAACGCGAAAGGTGTGATCTTTTCGTCGGGGTAACGGCAACCGGTAACGGCACCGAAAGCCATCGAGGCACCCATCAACTGCAACCAACGACGACGTGAAAGTCCGTCCGTCGGTGGCGGAGCGGCAGCGCCAAAGTCGTGATCGACGACTTCGTTGATTTCCGGGTTGCCCAACAACTGATCCAGACTGCGCCAGTACTTCTTGACTGACGGTTTGGGTGCCGAGCTATCGTCTTTGTTCAGACCGTTTTGTTTTTGAATCATCGATGACACGTAGAACAGCTGATGTTTGGTTGAATATTAAGATTTTTGACCCACTCTTTGCCGTACTCTTCGAATGACTTTCCATCCGGTGGTACGAAGTCAAGCTGAGTGACCAGTTCAGGATCGCGAATGTGTTCGGCTGGATTGCGGTGACACTCAATGCACCAGGCCATCGACAACGGCATGACTTGCTGGACAACTTCCATCTTGTCGATGCGACCGTGACAAGAGACGCAACTGACGCCACGAGTCACGTGGGCAGCGTGATTGAAGTAAACAAAGTCCGGAGCGTCGTGAACACGAATCCACTCGATCGGATCACCCGAATCAAGACTGTCGCGAACCGGTTTCAGAAGCGGGTTGTCGGGGTGAATGACTCCCAGGTCACGCGGCGAGCCATCCAGGTTTTTGGCGACACGATTCGCACCGTGACAATTACCACAAGTCTCCGTCGGAGGCACCGCAGCATGTGCAGCTTTTTCGACGGTGTTGTGACAAAAACGGCAGTCCAATTTAAGGTCACCGGCATGCAGTTTGTGACTGAACGGAACCGGCTGAATCGGGCGATGCCCCACGTTGACCGTCGTCGGCAAGTGAGCGGCGTACAAGCAGGTCGCCAAATATCCACCCACGACTCCGACGCTTGCCAGTATTAAGAGAGTGAACTTGTTAACCCAGTTGGGGAAATGGAATTCTTGCATGGTCGAAACCAATATCCTGTCGATATGCGAATCGGCGGTCGCAATGCTCGCGCAGCCCGCCATGTAACACTTCTATTTCGACAGATATTAAAACAATCGTTGAATATCGTCGACGCGGTAAAGTGTCGCATACTTTTGGGGGGTGTGAAG
>CAZPOL010000183.1:0-4746 GCA_964588195.1 uncultured Pirellulaceae bacterium
AAAACCGGTCGGGATTGGATTCTGGCAGTGAAAGGTGATGACGAAATCGAGTTGAAACATGTTCTGAATTTCGAGGAACCAGGCCGATACGAAATTCGATGCCATCATGAAACCCGCCGGTTTGAAATCCGAAAACTGGAACGAGATCGTGATTCCGATTAATCGATCGATAGAGATCGGAAGCCAGAGAATTCGCACCAGGCACCGCTGTCAAAGACAATTGTTCAATCGCAGCCCCACATCCTTCTACCCAGCCGACGCCCAACAACGGTGGCTGGAAAACAAAGAATCATCGTCCGTGGCGACGAATCCGGAACCAAAAACATCGTCGGCTGCACAGGCTTGTTCGATTTCGCACTGCCCAATCTTCACCACACGCGTGAATTTTCAGGACGTTGTCCAAAAAGTTGGGGCGGAATGTAATTGAAGTATTCACCAATCGAATTCGGCTCGTTAGATTGACGGCTACTTCCCACTCCGTTCAACCTGCAAGTCGATTCCAGTATGCAACCGCCCGTTCGATCCATTGAAAACCGTGTCGCGATCGTCACCGGTGCAGGTAAAGGCATTGGCCAGGCAATCGCCAGCCGGTTTGGCCGCGAATCTGCTCACGTCATTGTCGCTGACATCGACCACGACAACGCCAGGCAGGTTGCCGAATCGATCGTTGCCGAAGGCGGGACCGCGATCGCTGTCCACACGGATGTCTCGGATGAGTCTTCGGTCAACGAGCTGTTCGCCAAAACTGTCACGGACTTTGGACGTCTGGACGTTCTAGTGAACAACGCAGGCTTGATCTCGCCGATGAAACACTTTCTGGAAGCCGACAAGCAATGGTGGGACATGATCGTTGGCGTAAATTTGACGGGAACATTTCTGTGCAGTCTGCGAGCAGGTCACCTGATGGCAGAGCAGGGAAGTGGCTCCATTATTAATCTGTCCAGCGGCGGTGCGACTCGCGCGCATCGATGTTTCGTTGCCTACGACGCAACCAAAGGCGGAATCGAAGCGATGAGCCGAGCGATGGCACTGGACCTGGGATTGTATGGCGTACGAGTCAACATCCTGACACCAGGTTCGATCGACACGACGGGAATCGACGAAGCCGGTCGCAAATTGCGAGGCGAGAACATTCCCCTGGGTCGCATCGGCGAGCCAGACGACATGACCGGTGCAGCGGTTTTCCTGGCTTCCGATGATGCTTCGTATATCACCGGCCAAAACATCGTGGTAGATGGCGGCATGTTGTCGCAACAGCGTTCAGCGACCGTTGATATTAGGCCGCCCAAAGACTTTCCAAAGATGTCCGTTGCCAACTCGACTGGAGAGCAATCTTGAGTCAGCGGTACCGTGCAGGTGCGGACATTGGCGGCACGTTCACCGACCTGATCATCGTCGACAACGAAACCGGCCGATTCGCGATTGGCAAAGTCCTGACCACGCCCGACGACCCGTCGCAAGCGGTTGAGACGGCGCTCGTCAACACACTGAAATCCTTCGGTGCATCAACCTCCGAAATTCAGCACTTGATTCACGGCACAACCCTGGTCACGAATGCAATGATCGAACGCAAGGGAGCTCGCACGGCCTTGATGACGACGGCCGGGTTCCGTGACTCGATCGAAATTGGTCGCGAAACGCGCTACGACCTGTACGATTTAATGCTGGAACAACCGCGACCGCTGGTGCCTCGCTACCTGCGATTCGATGTCCCCCAGCGAACGTTGGCAAACGGCGATTCCCATCGAACGCTCGACACCGATCTCGTCAAACGGCTGACCGGCGAACTCGTCGAGAACGATGTTCAGGCTGTGGCGGTCTGCTTTCTGCACAGCTTCACCAACCCGGCTGACGAACGCCTGGCAAGAGAAGCGATCCAACAAGTCGCTCCGGAAATGCGAGTTTCGATTTCGTCAGACGTGGTGCCGGAAATACGCGAGTTCGAAAGAGCTTCAACCACGGTTGCCAACGTTTACGTTCAGGAGCTTGTCGAAAAATATCTCCGCAAGCTGGAACAACGACTCGACGAACTCGGCTTCGCAGGCAGCTTTTATTTAATGCTTTCCAGCGGAGGAATCGCAACGGTCGACACCACGGTAAAATTCCCCGTTCGCTTGCTTGAATCCGGGCCTGCCGCAGGCGCCTTGGCAGCCAACGCATACGGGATTGCCGCCGGAATCGATGACGTGATCTCGTTCGACATGGGTGGTACCACTGCCAAGATCTGCGTGATCGACCAGGGGCAACCGCTGATCGCGCACGACTTCGAGGTCGACAGAATCTACCGATTCAAAAAAGGCTCGGGCCTGCCAATCAAGCTGCCCGTTATCGAACTGATTGAAATCGGAACCGGTGGTGGATCGATCGCACGAGTGGATGCGCTAGGACTACTAAAAGTCGGACCCGATTCGGCAGGCGCGTCTCCGGGACCGGTCAGTTATGGACTCGGCGGAACCGAACCGACCGTGACCGACGCCAACCTGATCCTCGGTTACCTCGATCCTGATTGGTTTCTTGGCGGCGAGATGTCGTTGGACCTGGACGCATGTCGCGAAGCGGTTTCGAACAAGATTGCCCAGCCGCTAGGTATTTCCGTAGAAGAAGCGGCATGGGGCATCCATCAAATTGCCAACGAGAACATGGCCAACGCGGCTCGCGTCCACGCTTTGGAACGAGGCAAGGACCCACGCAAGTTTCCAATGATCGCGTTTGGCGGAGCGGGTCCGGTACAGGCCTATCGAATCGCGCAAGCACTGGGAACGCCGCAGTTGCTGGCACCACTTGGGGCTGGTGTGATGAGCACTGTTGGGTTCTTGTCTGCTCCCTTGGCATTCGACTTCGTCCGATCATGGCCAACTGACCTAAGCGAAATCGATTGGTCGCATGCCAACCGCTTGTTGGATGAAATGGAACAAGACGGCAATTCGCTACTGGTTCAATCATCGGTCGCCACGGAGGAAATTACTCACCGCCGTCAGGTCGATATGCGGTTCGTTGGACAAGGGCACGAGATTCGAGTCAACCTTCCCGGCGGACAACTCGGCCCCGACCACGTCGCTGCACTAAAAACAGAATTCGATCGCGTCTATCAAGAACTCTACGAACGACCCGGCCCACCGGTTAATGTCGAGATCATTAATTGGCGCGTCGTATCAAGTGGACCCAAGCCAACGGTAAAACTGAACATCTCGGACGAAGGTAACTCGGCAAAGACCGCCGAAGATACGGTCAAGGGACAACGCAAAGCATGGTTCCCGGAAACTGATGGCTACCACAGCACGAAAGTTTACGATCGCTACCTTATGAAACCTGGTATGACGTTTCAGGGACCAGCGATCGTCGAAGAACGTGAGTCGACTGTGATCGTCGGGCCAGCAGTAACCTGCACGATCGACGACCAATTCAATCTGGTCATTGACCTGGAGGGCGCCGATGTCGCTTAGCCCGATCCAATTGGAAGTTCTTTGGAATCGTTTACTTTCGATCGCCAACGAACAACAAACGACCTTGATTCGAACGGCATTTAGCACCATCGTGCGCGAGTCGCTTGACCTGGCCTGCGGCGTCTTTGACACACGCGGAAACATGATTGGTCAATCCTTGACCGGGACACCGGGCCATATCAATCCGATGGCCACCGGCGCGATTCATTTGTTGAACGAGTATCCGCCGGAAACTCTGAAGCCTGGTGACGTGATGGTTACCAACGACCCTTGGCAAACGGCTGGACAAGTCAACGACTTCACGGTCATGACACCCGTCTTTCGCGGAGAAAAAATCGTTGGCTACTTCTCCAACTGTTGTCATGCGCCAGATATCGGTGGTCGGATTCTGTCTGCCGAGGCGCACGAAGTTTTTGAAGAGGGGCTACAGGTCCCGATCACAAAACTATTCAACGCAGGTCAGCCTAACGAAGAACTTTTCAAAATCATTCGAGCCAACGTACGAACGCCCGATGAAACGGTTGGCGATCTTTACGCTCAAGCCGCTTGCAACGCGGTGGGCGCGCGTAGCCTGTTGCAAATGATGGATGAGTTTCAACTGGAAACGATTGACCCGCTGGCTGACGAAATTATCGACCGGTCTGAACGAGCCATGCGGGACGGGATCCGCGCATTGCCCAATGGTCGCTACGAACATGAAACATGGAGTGACGGTTTCGAAGAACCACTCAGCATCAAGGTCGCTGTCACCGTTGAAGACGAAGATATCTTCATTGACTTCGACGGATCCTCGCCCCAAAGCAATCGCGGGATCAACGTCGTTCTAAACTACACCAAAGGCTATGCGTCATTTGCGATGAAGGCGGCAATCAGTCCGGACGTGCCACACAATGAAGGCGCCTTCCGACCGGTGCACATCACCGCGCCGGAAGGTTCGATTCTGAATTGCCGACGACCCGCCGCCGTGGCCTCGCGTCACCTTGTCGGCCACTTTCTACCCAGTGCGATCTTCGGTGCTTTGGCGCAGATCATTCCCGATCGAGTGATTGCCGGCAGTGCCGATCCGATCTGGATGAGTATTTGGCGTGCTCGCTGGGCCAAATCGAAAGAGCAAACGGACGCTGAGAAACAATCCGACTCGGCACAATCTGAACCAACGAAGCAATCGAACTTCACACTGTTCATGCTCGGTGGCACTGGCGCCCGACCGACAAAAGACGGATTGAATACAACTGGATTTCCCAGCGGCGTCGGTGGCGTTCCCACGGAAGTGTTTGAAACTCAAACACCCCTGTTGCAAAAC
>CAZPOL010000184.1:0-2298 GCA_964588195.1 uncultured Pirellulaceae bacterium
CCGACCCGACGCCAGCCGAGGGTTTGGCTTACGTTATCTACACGTCGGGTTCCACTGGTAAACCGAAGGGCGTTTGCATTGAACACCGGTCACTGGCTAACCACATTGTGCAGACCGCCGCGTTGTACGATGTTTCTCCCGAGGACCGCTGGCTTCAATTTGCCTCCCTTTCATTTGATACCTCGATGGAGGACATTTTTGCGTCGCTGGCCGAAGGTGCCAGTTTGTGGCTTCGCTCGGACGAAATGATCACCAGTGCGAGAGCTTTTTTTGAAGCGGTGGGAAAAACGAAACAGACGATTACTTCGATCCCCACAGCGTTCTGGCATCAACTGGTACATTCGCAGTTGCCTTGGCCGGAGTCGATACGAGTGGTCGTTGTCGGCGGCGAACGAGTTGATCCGGGCTTGCATGCCAACTTTCGTGAGTTGGTCGATGATCAAGTTTGTTTTATCAACAGCTACGGCCCCACCGAAGCCACTGTCGCGTGTACCGCTTACGTCGATGATGAAGGGGACCACGATTCAACCATGCTTCCAATCGGTCGGCCGATGGTTGGTGCTTCCTGTTTTGTTCTGGACGAAAACCTGGTTCCAGTGCCGCCGGGAGTAACCGGCCAGCTTTACGTGGGCGGCGCCGGTTTGGCGCGGGGCTACCTGTACAGGGAATCCTTGACCGCCGAACGATTTATTGCTCACCCATTTCGGCCCAACGCGCGTCTGTACGCCACCGGTGATGTGGTGCGCCACACGGCCAAGGGAAACCTTGTCTACATCGGTCGCATTGACAATCAGGTGAAAGTCCAGGGCTTTCGCGTCGAACTTGGCGAAATCGAGACTCGCTTGCGAAGTCACCAAGCGGTGGAAGAAGCGGTTGTATTCCCTGTTAGCCATGGTGGGTCAACGCGGCTTGTGGCGTTTGTTCAATCGCCCGCTCAGGAGTCCATCGTTGAAAATGGCTTACAAGAATTTGTAGGCGACACGTTACCGGCGTACATGATACCGCGACGGATTGAAGTCCTGCCTGTACTGCCACAAACTCCAGCCGGTAAAGTCGATCGACAGGCGTTGATCGCGATGAGTACCGAATTGTCAGCGCAAGACTCGGCCACTCAAGACCTCACGGAGGTCAATGATCCACTGCACAAGAAACTATTGAGCATCTGGTCGGAGATGCTCGATGAGCCGGTTTCAGACCCTCAAGCCGATTTTTTCAAGGTCGGCGGTGACTCACTGTTGGCCGTTCGCTTGTTTGTTGAAATCGAACGCGAACTCCAGGTTCAATGTAACCCACAAAAGTTCTTCAACGATCCCACGGTCGAAACACTCGCGAAACTGATTCGAAGTAACGACACGACTGATTTCAAAGCTCCATTGCTGACTCTTGCCGAGGAACCGGCAGATGTTCGGCCACTGTTCTTTGCACCGACAGTAAGCGGTCAGGTTACGGATTACTTCCACCTGTCCGAATTGCTCAAAGGCGTCGTACCGATGTACGGCTTGCAGATGCGAGGTCTGCGGGATGGCGAGGAGATGCATGACAACCTACGTGACGCCGCCGAATTTTACATCGAACGGATGCGCGAGGTACAACCCGAAGGGCCGTACAGCCTGGCCGGTTATTCGGCCGGTGGTACCGTCAGTTTGGCAATCGCAGAAGCACTTCACGAACAGGGGGAAACAATTGACCTGATGATGATGCTCGACTCGGTCCCGTCCGGTATCAACATCGCGTCGCCGTTTAGCAGTCCACGTCGTTTCTGGCGTCTTGGTCGCACGACGATCGACCGAATTAAGGAACTTTTCGAAGGAGAGAACTTTTTCCGGAATCTGATCAATCGCGGCAAGCCGGCAATGCAACGCTTGTGGACCAGAATCTGGCCTTCCGCCAAAGAAGCCGATGTTCATGTGGAAAATCTTTTCCAGCGAGCGGGCATGAGTGAACTAACTTCTGAAGAGGCGGCTCGAATGCAAGCGCATCTGGATACCACGGAAGATTTTCAACCTCGCCGTCGTCCGCTGAACGTTGTGCTAATACGCAGCAGCCACGATCCATTCGAGGGCCCGTTCGAACTTGATCTGGGCTGGAAGCAGGCAGTCTCTGGCGACACCCTGGTCGAAGTTGTCCCACTGCGGCACCACGACTTCCTGGACAAAAACCATATTGGGCATGTGGCTGAGATAATGAAAGCTCATCTCAACGCCCGCACTGACTGATTTGCAGGTTCGGGTGCCCGGTAAAGACCTCACGTTTCCAGTTTAACGACGAGCCGGAAGGCGACCGTTCACTCCTTCTAAA
>CAZPOL010000184.1:2398-4623 GCA_964588195.1 uncultured Pirellulaceae bacterium
TGAATCGGGCGACGAGTGCAGCGCAGGGTCAGGCTTTGGTTCTGTTTCAAGTCACCTTTTGTCCGTGCCCAGACCATTGACCCCAGCCGGATAACGAACACCTGGCCAACCGATGTCCCAAATCGTTGGATCGCTTTATGCGAGCCCTGGTTTAATTTGCTGACGCCAATAAACGGCGCGGCATGGCCCTCGCTCTCACGAGATTGAGTCGATTCCGCCATCAAATGCGAATAAATTCCTTGACGACGAAAGGCAGCGTCGACCCTCGCGCCGTAGATCCAGCTTCTCTCGTGGCCGAGCGTAAACGACAAACCCAGGTCACCGTCCCGGTAGTCGCCAAGCGCTACCCACAGGCCTCCCGCCACCTCACTATCCATCTTGGCAACAAAACCGATTGTTTGAGCCTCTTCCCCGTCGGCACTCGTGACGTCTCTTAGTCCTTCGAACTCCTGTGCACTGTCACAAATTTTGACGACGGCATTCGAAAACGGGCCATCCGAAAATTTGCTTGACTCGATTTGGTAGACCGCCAGCGAAGAAAAACGAAACATCCAGGCTGGGACAATTCGCTCAAAGACTCTTTCAAAGACGTAACTGAACCCCAGAGACTTAATTTGACCAACAATGCCCATCGAATATCAACCTTTTGTGTTTTGTGGGGCTATGCAAACTGACGATTGCAGATGCAAATTCGAATTGGCTTTTTGCCAGACGACTCAATGGAGGTACAGCATGCTTACGCTCCGCGTAAACATGGCACCCTGACTGACTTTTCATCGAACCCCGAAAATTACTCAGCTACTGTTGCGGTGGCCCCATTTAGATGACCGGTAGCAACCTCTTCCTTTTCAAGGAAGATTCGCTTGAGCAATGGTAAGGCTTCGTCGGGGTTAGAATCTAACTCGTGCATCAACAGGATTTCTGCCGAGATGCCGAATTCAAAGCCGTGCGTGTCGTAGAACTTCCGGATCTTTTCTTCAGCGATCTGCCGGGTCGCATCCTGGCTGGAAATCTTGGGAGCTCGCCAACCGTGCTCATAGTACGCAGCGATCAGGTGATCGAGATAAACCTTGATTGACTCTTCCTTGTTGACGGTTGGAATGAGGCTGCGTTCAGGCTGGTAATCGTGCTGCCAGGTTAGTTCTTCACCAAGAATCTCTTCGGCAATCGTCTCAGCCAAAACAGGACTTTTGTGGAAGCCATCGCGGTAGGTGCCCGAGAGAATATACAAGCCTTCCATCGATGTTTCCCCAATCAGAGGGAATCCATCGGCTGTAACAGGACGATTACCGGTACGTGTTTTCAGCAATTGGGAGCGATACAGAGCCGGGTTGATCTGCTCAATTCCACATTCCAACAGGAAGTGAACGATGCCGGTCATCGGTCGTGTCTGCGGCCTCAAGTACAAATCATTGGAAGCACCCAAATACAGTGAACCATCACTCTGAGGCACGACATGCAAGCCGCAAGCGCCAGCCCGGTTGGGTGTGCGAACAACTTTCCGAATTGGGTTGTTGGGGACCTGTTCAATGCTTGCCGAAAAGCCAACGCCCGGGAACAAGTGTGGGATTTGATCGGCAATATCGGGGTGAGCGTCCAAAAGGTCCTGCGTGAAAGCGCCAGCTGCCAAAAGACATTTCGACGATTGCACCGTTTCGGAACTTTCCAACTCGACCGCATATCCCGATCCTTCCGGGTAGAAGCCAAGTGCCTTTTGTTCAACAAATAGAACCCCACGTTGTTCCAGAAGCGACCGCAGCACAGACATGAATCGTCTTGAGTCCAGTGAACCTTCATTCGGAATCACCAAAGAACGTAACGGGCGCAGATTTTCATTGGGGTTGAAGCCCTCAATGATTCTCGGATCAATCTCCTCGTACGGTTCGTTAAACCGCTCAAGCGCCGCAAGAAGTTCTCTGAAACTGTCACTCTCAATTTGCCCGGAGCAGGGGTTCAGGACAACGAAAGTACCCTGGTTGATTTCTTGCTGGTGCGCCTTGGGAACCAGAGAGTTAAGTTTCTCGATAACACTTGGCCAGCGCTTGTGCGCATCGTAGGCCATCATGAATCGTTTTTCGGCCTGATCATTGAAAAAGGTCTGATCAGTAATTTCGCCAAAGCATCCAAGCATCGCTCCGGAAGCCTGGCTGGCCCCACCCTTTTGGTCGAAAGGACCAATCACCGCAATCTTCAGACTTGGATCTTTATTGGTTAACTCAAAGGCG
>CAZPOL010000185.1:0-4437 GCA_964588195.1 uncultured Pirellulaceae bacterium
CGATTCAACAACTATTGCGATTAGACAACTATTGCGATTCAAGAAAAGCCAGCAGATCGCGAATTTGTTGTACGGTTAGTTCGCTGTGCAAGTCATCGGGCATCACGGATATCTCAGACGTGCGCCGCTCGTCAATCTGGTCGGGATCAACCGTGAATTTTTTGCCGTCGGAATCGAGGAACACTTCCAGTTTTCCATCGGGATCGTGACCCTGCCACAGACCAGTCAGTGTCTTGCCATCAGCAGTAACCATGATGCTGGAGACAAATTTCGGAGCGATGTTGCGACTGGGGTGTAGTATCGATTCCAGTACGTCACGCCGCGAAGTCCGTGAAACGATTCCGGTAAGTTCCGGGCCGATACGTGCACCACGCCCGTTTACGGAATGACAGGTCGCGCAGTTCAACTTGCCAGCGCGGTGAAACACTCGCCAACCGGCATTGGCATCGCCCCCGGCCTCGACCAGCGGAATCCACTCTTTCACACTCTTCGACGTCGGTTGATTGGAGGCATCGGGGTTTTTGGGCAAGGTGTCATTTCCTGACATAGCGTCCAGCAACAGGTCGTCTGCTTGATTTTGTTGCTCGGTACGGATGCGAATGAACTCGCTTAATGCTGCTCGAGCATCAGGATGATCCGCCAGAGCCATCGTGCGTATTGCTTCTCGTTGCAACCGGGGATTCGGGCTATCGACCAATCCGCCAAGAGTATCTACGCTTAGAGCCTTTCCAACTTCGGCGATGGGAATCATCCGCAATGCCATGGCTTTCATTTCGGCAGACCGATTGTTGTCGGTTAGTGTTTGAGTGAAATACGTCAGCGTATTTTTTGGATCGAAAGTCGTTTTGCCGGTATCCAGAAATTCCAGAGTGGCAACACTGGCCTGAAAGAGCTCAGAGGAGGTGTTGTCGAAATCGGTCAGCTGTTTTTCGACCAGCTTGCGCAGCGATTTCAATTCGCCATCGGCAACCCAACGCACGGCCAAAAGGCGGACTTGCGGGTCCGAATCCGCCAAGGCGCGTTCAAGAATAGCCAGTGGCGCTGGTGCAGATTCGGCGACCGCATGATCCAGCTTCCAACGCAACGCTTGCAACAAACTGACCTTCTGCTGCGGATTAGCCAGCGAATCCCATTCAATCGTTTTCAGTTCCGGCGATTGATAGAGCCCGATGATCGCTTGTTGCTGCAGGAATCGATCGTTCGAACCGAGCGCATCCCAATCGACCGTCAGGTTGGCGGCCAAACCTTGCCGCTCGGCATCAGACAGAGCCGGCACTTGTTGCGGCGCAGGAGTCTGTTTCCACGACAGTCGCCAGATTCGACCTTTGCCATGGACGGGATAACTCTTGTCGACCCAATCGGTAAAGTAGAGCGAACCGTCTGCGGCCTCAGTGAATGCGACCGGACGAAAGTTCTCGTCGCCTTGCACGACGATTTCACGACGAGCCTGAAAGGATGCACCGACGGGAACCAATTCGTACCGCTCGACTCGAAAATCGCCCCACGAACCAGTAACCAGACGGCCATTGTGGACGACTAACTCGCACGGCGCCTCGCCAGTGCCTGTTACCATCGGCAACGTTCCAGGCAGTTCGCCGTCCCAAGCTTGTAGCGGATGAATCCCCGACCGACCGTAACGGTATTGGAATCCGTAATCGCCGGTTTCCACGATTTGTACCAACCTGCTGGGCGGCCGGCCATCGGCGTCGTTGCCAACAGCAAAGATGCGACCGACCGGATCGACACAGATGCCAAACGGATTCCAGAACCCGGTGGCAATGCGACTCAGATTGTTGCCGTCGGCATCACATCGAAAGACTCCACCTTCGCCGGATCCGGTTTGTTCGATTCCGTCCTTGCCGATCATTCGATACGGAACACCCAGGTTTTCGCCCATCCCAAAATACAAGTTGTTTTCGGAATCGAGTGCCAAACCGCTCAGGCCGTTGTGTGGATAATTTCCTTTCGTGTCCAGGTAGACCAGTGTCTGTTTGTCGTCAGCCACGTCGTCATTGTCCGTATCGCGAATTCGAAAAACCCTGGCACGTGTCGCCACGTAAATCCAGTTGTCAGGGCCACGGCGGATACTCATCGTATGTTCGGTGCCTTCATAGAAAGTACGAAAGCGGTCCGCCTTTCCGTCACCGTCGGTGTCTTCGATGATGCGGATTCGGTCTGATTCGGGACCTTCGTAGTTCTTTGGGCGCTGGTGAGTATGAGATTCAATGACCAGCAGCCGTTCCTGATGATCGAAAGTGGCACCGGTAGGAGTCACGATGTCGGGCTCGGAGGCAAAAAGAGTCAGCTGCATTCGATCGTCAAGTACTCGCGGTGTTTCCTGCGCCGATAAGGTGTGCAGGGTCGTCACGCATGTGAGCAGCATGACGACGGCCAAATGATTTGAACGACGGGAACGACTTTGGCAAATTGTAGTTGGACGGCGAGAGTTCATTTGATGTGTGGGTGCTAAGCAGGAGGTCGATAATCAAGCAAGCCATTTGACTTTTGCGAACTGACGTCAGTAAATTTAGCTGAGGAATTCCAGATAGTCTTGCCGTTTTTTGGTCCGCGTTTTCTTAATCCACTTGGGAAGCTCTTGCCAGGTGCAACCCGTTTGGAATCCACCGACACCGTGTTCACTCATGAAGATGTTGCCACGCTCGCGACGTTTGACGTTCAACCGTTTGATTCGATCCCAGGGAATTGGATCGCTTTCCTGATTGCAGATACAGGCGGCGTCCAGCAACAGGTTCAATTTTTGCAACTTGTTGGCGGCAGGGGCCCGTTTGCCTTTCCAGTCCATGACGGTGAAGTAGGTCGTGTGGCCGAGTTCCCCTTTATCGCGATTGCCTTCGACGAAAAGCAGAGCGATGTCCCCTTTCGATAATTCGAAAGCAAAGACCTCGCCCTTTTTCCAGGGCGGTTTAGTGCTCGTTTGCCGGGCAGGTTGTTGAGTTGGCTTTTGGATACGAATCCTGGTTTCGGCCGGAGGATCGGACTCCAGTTTTTTGCGAAGCGCGGCCAGTACTCGGCGGCGGCTGGCGACTTCACGAGGCGTGTTCTCTTCTTCCCAGCGTGGCAGGTCGCCGCCGTTTTTGATCGCTCGCAACGCCTTGTTGCGGACGTTTTTCTGAAGACGTCCGACTTTCCATTGAGTCGCCGCCAGAGCGCACCACACGATTGACGCTTCGTATTCATCAGCCAGTTCGTCTTCGTAGTCAGTGATGATTTGACGAGTGGCTTTTGCGTTCGACATCCCGGAACGCAAGTATTCCATATAGTTGGTGCGAACATCTATCGCGATATCGTTGCCAAACAAGGCGGCTGACCAAATGCCCAAAGGTAGAACTCCGGATTAATCCCAACGACTGCGCATCCATCGATTGTGAATCGCGCACGGCGGAACAGTAAGTAGTATACGGAGCAAAAGTCTGCTTGGCGAATAGACGTGCCGGGTCGGTTTGACGTTGAGCCCGATTTAGCTGGCTAAATCGATCGGGCATTCCCGTGACGACCAAACCTGAGCCTGGATACCGGCGATTGCCAGCGGATCAACTTGCTTTCGCAGACGGCCGCCCAGGCACAAGGAATTTGCGTCGAACCCATCTTCGGTTGTTGGAGTGTCGCCGATCATCAAAGCAAAGTCGGGTGCACGGTGGTTCAACATCCAGTCAACCAATTGACCCGCACTGGAGAGTGGAACGATCTTGCGACCGGGCTGGCTGAGTTGTTTGGCGACCGCATCGAGTTGCAGGTCTTGCGAATCGATGGAAAAGACGATGCCGACTTGCGGACCAGGATTTCCAGTCAAAACGTCGTTGTCGATCGAAGGTGGGTTTGAAGTGGCGTAGGCAGTACGGGATTCGTGAACCGCCAATTCGTTACTCGGAATCAAGGACTTGCCGGATGAGTCGGATGAGACGGGTGAGCCGCCGACCAATGAATCGTCGACGGATTGCAGACATTCCAACGCTTGATCCAGCGCAACTTCTGCCAGATCGGGCAAGCCTTGTCGCATTTGATTGCGAGCAAGGTGCAGAGCCAGATTCGCGGCATCCAGTTGACGCCGGAAAGTTTCGGCAGCCAACATTGGACCAGGACCAGGCTCTTTCGGTTCGTCGGGAGCTTGCGGGAAGCAGTCGAGTTCGTCTCGGACGATTCGCACATCGCGTGGAGCATGAACACCCAACCGTACCGACTTACCGCGGACCTCCACGACTTCGACAGCGATTCCCAGATTAGGGAACAGAACTTTTTGATCTTTGCGACGCGTTAATACCAACATCCTGGACCTCCGTGCATCTATGGTCATATGAAAATTCGACAATCCGAATCCGGATCGCCCGACATCAATGACTCGCCAGCCTCTTGCCGACTTCGGTTTTGCCCAAGAAATCCCTTTCAGGCAACCATTGATCTGAACACTCACTTATGCCT
>CAZPOL010000186.1:0-4225 GCA_964588195.1 uncultured Pirellulaceae bacterium
GGCTAGTTCGACTTGGGCGACCATGACGGTGCGGCCCATGCCGTCGCTGATGGAGACGGAAAGTTCCTGTTCGCCGTTGACGGACAGCACGGCGCTGCCGGCAGATCCGGCGGCGAAGCTGATGCCGGTTTCGGTTTGAAGTTGCGATAGCAGGCTGGATATGGATACCGAGGATGACAGAGCGCTGTCATATACAGGGACCTGGATGCCCAATGTGCTGTCCAAGCCGACTCCGTCTGTCAAGTTGGAATCGTAAAACGTCATCGAAGGTAGACCATCAGTCAGCGGTGCATCAATCGTTCCGTCTCCATCGGCGTCAATGCCGGCGATGGGGACGTTGTTGGGATTGATGTTGCCCTGAGCAGTCAACCAAACACAGCTGGCAGTCTGCCGACCGAGCGCATCGTATTTGACGGTCGTTTCACGCATCGTTTTGGCGTCGATCGGATCGTGCGAATTACTGGCGTGAGCGTCGTAGTCTTCTACGCTGATCGAGTGAGTCACGCTGCCACGGAAATCGGTGTTACTGAAACTTCCGTGCCCCTCTGGATCTCGAGAACCCATCAGGCGTCCACAACATTCGTGCCATTCTGTTTCCCAATCGAATCCGCGGGCGTCTGTTCGCTTGAGTACACGACCATCCGCAGCGTACTCGGTTGACGAGATAGCCGTTTGGTCGGTGTTCAATACTTTTGAGGCCGTTGCCCGCATTTCGCGACCGTTGTACGTGTAAGTCGTCTTGGCAATGTTGTGTGCCTGATCGTCGTTAATGTCAAAGTAGCGGGGACCACGAACTTCCACGACATTACTGGAGGCGTCGTAGTCGGTTTCCGATTTCGCTTCGACATTGGTGCCAATGGCTGAAATCTGACGGTACGTGCGGCCGCGTGAATCGTAGAACATGCTGCTTTCGATATCACGAGCATCGGTTGTGCCAATCATTTGACTCTCGGCATCAAAACTACGCTCGGTGACAATGAAGTCGGCGTTGTTTGAGAGATCTCGAGTTTTGTTGACGATGTTCTGGTTCGAAACATTCAGTGGATTAAAACCGCTTCCACCTGGAATGGTCTCGACCACGGTTGTTACGACTCGTCCATCGGTGTCGTAGCCGGTGTATGATCGGCGACCAAGCCAATCTTCGGTGCACTGAGTCCGGTAACCATCATAGTATTGCTTGGTTACCAGAGTCGTGGAATCGTTCGGGAACCGTTTGGTCTCTTTCACTCGTCCCATACCATCGACGACTCGTTCGGTTTTGCGACCGTCCGTCGTGATGAACTGCGGGATGGAAGTAGCCACATAGTAATCGAATTTCGTAATCGATTGCTGCAAAACGTCGTTGACGATTTGGTCGTGTGGATTGCCGTCCAGGATGTTGCCATCGATGGCCGATCCGGTGACTCGCATGTCGAGTCGATACCAGGCGTCGTAGGTGTTGCTGGTAACAACACCGTTGCGATCCTTGGTTGCACTGACCAGGCCGCCCTGTGTTCCGGTCAGGTACAAGACCTGTTCGGTAGAGAGGTCGTTGTAGGTCGTCGTAGTCACGCGACCAAGAGCGTCTTTCTGCAACGACACCAAGCGTTCGACTTGATCTTCGATAGAAATCAACCGGCCCGATTCAGTGTCCCAAACGTAGTTGATTTCGGGACGCAGGTCGCCGGCGATGTCGGCCGATTGAATGACTTTCTTGATGCGACCCTTTCGTGGTGCGTCAGTGTAATATTCGTAGTCGGTGCGATACATGTCCGCCTGGCCGTTCCAGAGCGGGCTGAATTCCGTTTTGACTCTGCCGCTGGTTCCATCGTAGTCATACTTGTAAACCGCGTATTCCGGTTGCTGAACATCTGACCCTCTGACTTCCTTCAAGCCAACACGCCGTTCGATCATTTGACCATCGTTGTCATAGACGAGGATGGTAACATTCCCAATGCGGTCACGGTAACGCGTAACTTGCTTGTCCTGGTTGCGAGAGAACTCTTCAAACGATCCATCACCATAAGTACGTTTTTCGACGTAGTAGTCGTCATCGTATTCGATGTTGATCAGGTCGCCGTGAATCGTTTGGCGACTGTTTGGTGCTCCGGCGGTGAATCCAGGTGGCAACAGGTTCTGAGCAGAAACCTGTCCATTCAGGGAGGCTCCACCGACTCCGCCCGACCAGTTGTTCTTTTCAATGTAGGTTGGGAAGCTGGCGGAGTAGGAGCTCCAAAGGCTGGACTGACCGGAAACCAGGTTCCAGTTCTCGGACCACTTGATGTAGTGACCCGTTTTGTAGATGCCAACCTTTGTTCCGTCGTTGGGCGATGCGCCCGAGCCGAGCACAATTTTCAGCTCGTCACTTTCCGAGGGGTTGATCCCGACCTGCATGATCGGCACTCCACCAGGACCTTTGACCGAGGCCAGTGTTTTCAGTGGGTTGATCAGGTAGTCGTTACTGCCACACTGGTAGTCCTCGTAGAACGCATAGACACGATGGCCTTCGGTTGGGCTAACGGTATCCATGATGATTTTGCCGCCGGAATTGGTGACGTTGTTGGTCCACTCCCATGAGGCGGTTGGTGAGCCGTCAGCGAAAATCCGAATCTGGCTGAGCACCATCGATGCGTAGTTGAATTGAATCGAGGCCCCGTCTGGCATGATGATCGAGCTGACTGCCGGTCGGCCTGCCTGGTCGGGACCGTAATGGAATTCGTATTCGCGACCATGACCGTCGGTGATCGTGTCAAAGATGTAGTCGTCGGACGCGTAGGTGATGTCGTATCCAAAGTCGTAGCGATTCTTGATCGACTGGATGCGACCATGTTTGTCTTTGGTCGTTTCGGTGTTGCCAATTTTCTGGAACAACTCGAAACGGAAGACTCGGCCTTCGTGACCAATCATTTCAAAGTGAGACGCTGCATCAAGGTCATCGGTCGGCGATGTTCCAGCCAGCAATGTGGCGGAACGGCAGAGGTTTCCTGGAGTCGACATCGCACCGACTACGTTTGGGTCGGATTCAAAGTTGGTGACTCGTTCGCCACATGGGTCAACCATGCGAATGCGAATCTCGTTGTTCGGCTCCTGGACCATTGCATAACACGAATAGTCAAAGGGCATAAAGCCGCCAAGTCCCAAGCTGGAATGATAGGGTGAAAGGTGCGTCAACATCTCGAATCCCATTGGGACCGTTGGCATGACGTTGGGGTCGCTGCTGACTGCCGACGATCCACCACCCGAACAGGAACTGCAAGAAGAACCGGCAGAAGAACCGGTTTCAAAGGACTCGCCGGGACGCATAATTTGTGTACACGAGGCCACCGAGTCGCCTTGCGAATTGGGACCGGCTGGACAACTTCCTTGTCCGCAGCCGGCTGGAGGGCACGATTCACGCAGCAGACAGCCGCCAGACTGGACTTCGCCTTCTAAAAGTGGCCAGGGATCAAGCGGGAAGTATGTGGCGATTCCATCAGCGAAAATAAATCCTCCGCCAAAAGCGTCGAAACATGTGGGATTGTTGGGGCCAATAATGATCGCGTATTTGCCGCAAGGATTCTCCAAATCGATGTCGATCGTGTGGACGCCACAATCGGTTTCAGGCAATGGCTCGTGGATGAGTTGTTCGTCCAGGCCAGTCGAGTTGCCCTCGCACATTCGAAAGACTGTATAGTACGGGAATCGACCGGGCGGGAATTCGCAACCCGCCGAAGGATAATCTATACCAAGCTCGTATTCGACTTGAACGGTTGTTTGGCCAGTGCCCGTGACGCTGTTCAGTTTTGTGGTGTATTGGTCACAAGGATCACCTGTACCACCTCCATCGCCACCTCCGCCCGGTGGACCGACTTGTTGGCTACCGACTTGCTTTTCCTGAACTTGCGATGGGACCAGCTTTGATTCCTGGATCAATACTGAATGGCCAGTGTCGCCTTGTTGAGCAGTTTTGACAGCCTGAGAGTTTCCGCTGCAACAACCGCCAGTCGACTGTTTCCTGGCGGGTTCAGTAGATGGCGGCTGAGCACGTTTGGCCGATTCTTGTTGAGCGGCATAGGTTGGCTGTACCAGGCAACACGCAACCATGCCCAGAATCAACGCAGTGACCAAAAGGCCATGTTGATACCGGGCAAGTTTCCTTGAGTTCATCCGGTGTTCGCCGGGCGGAATCTTCCACGGGCGAAGTTCCCGAAATCGATGCGGTGACAGAAGATATTTCTGACACAAATAAATAGTCTGAGTCGACATG
>CAZPOL010000187.1:0-4208 GCA_964588195.1 uncultured Pirellulaceae bacterium
CTAGATCTTTCCGCGTTGCAAAGCGAGCCGCATAAAGTTCATCGCCTGCTTGATCGTTCGCAGAACTGTAATTGAAGGGTTGGACTTGGCATTGAACCGGTGCGAGATACTCTGGGAGCCATCGCACAAGTGCACGTCACGTTTCAGAATGTCCGTGTGCTGGAAAGCGGGGCCTATCACCAAAACCAGATCACAGTCAAAAGTTTCTCTGGCGATCTCAATCCAGCGTGTTCGAACTTCCGCAGCAACTTTTTCGTTTGCCGAGTCGCGATTGAAACCGGCTGGACTAATGGTGCCTCGGTACGCCACGCCGCGTGGATCGGCAGACTGCAACAAATCGGCGATCAGACCACACGCCGCCAGGTCGACGACGGCGAATTTCCTTTTGGACTCAACCAGTTTCTCAATTACCACATCCTGCAGCTCGATCCCGTTCTCGCCAAAGACGTAGTCGCCAAGTTTTTCATGGATCAGCGCGGCAGTCGGCTCGATCAGTTTCTGGCACTCGGCCAGGTCCTGCCCATTGGCCGAGATCCTTAAAGTGATCGTCGCCTTGGTCGCCGTGATCCCGACGACGGGCACGCGACCTCGTTTAACAATTTCAGGCAACAGAGTTTCAACTTCGCTCTCCGCCAATCCGAAGCAGTGGATCGAATGGTGCACGATCAAACCGAGATCCGGCAAGTGATTTAGAATCGTTGGCTTGACGTAATCGTGCCACATCGGTTTCAGTTCGGCGGGCACTCCCGGAAAGGCAAACAGGCGGCAGTTCTGATCGTCGCTGTGGAAATGGAAATCGATTCCAGGAGCAGTGCCGGTTTGATTGGGGATGATGTTTGAGCCCGCAGGAAATCTGGCCTGGACCAGATTGATCTCCGGCATTTCACGGCCACGTGACTCAAACATGTGACGGATGTGTTTTGCACTGGCTGGATCGTCAATCAAATCAACGCCAGCGACATCCGCGATCACTTGCCGCGTTAAATCATCGGCGGTCGGCCCGAGCCCTCCCGTAACGACGACGATATCGGATCTGCGGCTGGCCAGCGAAATCGCGGATTTCAACTCCTGCAGATCGTCCGCAACGGTGGAGTGCACGATGGTTTGCAACCCGATATCGCCCAATTGTTGGCTTAACCATTGGCTGTTGGTGTCCAGGCGTTGGCCGCTAGTCAGTTCGTCGCCGATCGAAATCACCTCCGAACGCAGGTAACCGTTGGTGTTTTTCATGAAAAGCAATATTCGTTTGAACAGTCGATTTGGGGGCTACGGGTTCAAATAATGGGCAGGTTAGGGTGCTCGGTACGACAATACTAGGGGAAACGGCCGTGCCTGGGCCACGCCTACATTGCGTTATCGGCAAAATATCCATTGTCGGGGTTTTAAAGAGGATGCTATTCTAGCGATGTACTCCCCATCCACTTATCACGTTTTTTCGAGTCAGCTATGTGTGGCATTGTTGGTTATATAGGTCCAAAAGTCGCTAACGAATTCCTTGTCGAAGGATTGCGACGTCTGGAATACCGAGGATACGACAGCGCCGGGACTGCGACGATGACCGGCAACGGTGAGATCGACGTGATCAAGGCGGTTGGACGAATTTCCGGTTTGGCCAGCAAGATCTCCCGGAGTCCCTCATCGGCAACGGTGGGAATCGGTCACACTCGTTGGGCAACGCACGGAGTTCCCAACGAAGCGAACGCTCACCCGCACTTCGGCGGCCAGCTGGAACTGGCGATCGCTCATAACGGAGTGATTGAGAATCACAATGAACTGAAAACCGTGCTCGTTCAACAAGGCTACGAATTCAAATCGGATACTGATACTGAAGTGATCGCGCACTTGATTGCGGATTGCATGAAAGCAGAAGTTGAAAAGAACGGCGTTGCTGACGATGACCTGGCCCTGCCGGCCGCTGCGGTTCGTGCCGCAACCGCAAAATTGCGTGGGACTTACGGATTGGCTGTCGTTTTCAAAAAGTATCCTCGCGCGATCTTCGCGGTCCGCCTGGGAAGTCCACTGGTAATCGGTGTTGGCGATGGCGAAACTTTCCTGGCCAGTGACCCGGCTCCGTTGGCAGGCTTCACAGACAAGATTGTCTATCTCGCCGACCACCAGATGGCCATCATCACTGACAACGAGCTACAAGTCTCTCATCGCGACCAAGGAAGCATCAGCCCCGACGTCCAGACACTGAATGTTAACACCGAGCAAGTCGAGCTTGGTAACTTCGACCATTACATGCTGAAAGAGATTCACGAGCAGCCGCAGTCGGTCGCCAACACGATGCGAGGGCGGCTTAGCGACGACGATGCGACGGCCGTCTTCGGAGGCCTGAATCTTAGCCCACATCACCTACGCCGCATCAAGCGAATTGTGTTCACAGCATGTGGAACCAGTTGGCACTCGGCGCTGGTTGGCGAATACCTGTTCGAAGAGATTGCACACATCCCGGTCGAAGTTGAATACGCGAGTGAACTGCGATACCGCAATCCGCCGATGGACAACGACACGCTGATTTTCGCAATCACGCAAAGTGGTGAAACGGCAGATACTCTGGCCGCCTTGCGCGAGATGAAACGTCAGGGACATCTGACCATGGCGATTTGTAATGTCGTTGGTAGCTCGATCGCTCAAGAAGCCGATGGCGGCTTGTTCCTGCACGCCGGACCAGAAATCGGTGTGGCCTCGACAAAGGCTTATACCAGCCAATGTGTCGCATTGGTGATGTTGGCGTTGTACTTCGGTCGCCTGCGACATGTCAGCTACAACGAAGGCCGACGCATCATCGAGAGCCTGAAACAACTTCCCGATATGATCACTCAGACGCTGAAAACGAACGATGAGCTAAAGCGGGTTGCGGAGAAGTACCAACACGCGACGAACTTCTTGTACCTTGGTCGTCACTACAATTTCCCAACGGCTCTGGAAGGTGCGTTGAAACTGAAAGAGATCAGCTACATCCACGCCGAAGGCTATCCAGCCGCCGAAATGAAGCACGGACCGATCGCTTTGGTCGACGAACACACTCCTAGCGTTTTCGTGATGCCTCGCGGCTTCATTTACGACAAGGTGATGTCGAACGTGCAGGAGATCAAGGCTCGTGGTGGCCCCGTGATTGCGATTGCCGAAGAGGGTGACGAGCGGATCGCCGAGGTCGCCGATGACGTGATCTACATTCCATCCGTCGCAGAATACCTGCAACCGATCGTTTCAGTCGTGCCGTTGCAGTTACTGTCGTATCACGTAGCGGTGATGCGTGGTTGTGATGTCGATAAGCCACGAAACCTGGCCAAGAGCGTGACGGTAGAATAAGCGGCCTCGGGGGCCCCGGCTTCGCGTTAAGCTGCAGAGTTCGCTTGCGATTTGCCAACCAGGCTGCAGGAAATGGGGATCGCTACAAATATGGGAACAACCTGGGCCATGGCAACAAGAAAGTTCGCCGGCCCTGTTGTGATGGATTCAGCGACCATTGGCAGGACAAACGAAGCCAACCCAGCCAACGCAAGGACAGCGGCGTTTACTACGACCAGTTTTTTTCGTGTCTCGTTATTCATTTAGACCACCTTCTTGCGTGTACCGATTGTTACCGTTGGCGATTGAACGAAGAAATTCACTTACTGACTGCAAAACATTGTTATGTCACGATTATTACATGTTTTCAATTGCCGTCAAATTCGCTTCGAGGGTAGCTCGCAAAACAATGAAGCCCAACCGCAAGGCGGGCGAACCGTCAGCGATAGAATGATGTAAGCAGCTGTGGATTGACCTCAATTTACACTGAGCAAAAAAAATATTGCGATCACAGTGCCGGAACGAGCGTTCACCCAACTCTAAACCACGCAAGTCCAGCCTCGCGTGCATCACATTGTCATTTCGCGTTTTGCGACCAAATTTTTGGTGTTGCTGGAATTGTCCAGGTAGGACTTCCTAACAGCGTTTACGGTCGCATTGGCATTCGTTGTTCGGTAGTAGGTGCGATTTTCCGACGTTTCGACTGAAAATGCATTTATCCCTGATGTGTAGTAGATACAAATACTCACCGATGTTTCTGTGCCATCGTCGATTTGCATCCACCCAGCCACCTCCCATTTTGCCGGGGAGTCATCTTCGGTCGCGTCGCGCATTGTGCTCAACACCCCTTCCCAATCTTCCTTCGGAATCTCGAATTCTTCAAATGCTGGGCCAGGTTCTTCAATGGAGGCCGT
>CAZPOL010000188.1:0-1447 GCA_964588195.1 uncultured Pirellulaceae bacterium
GCTGTTTTCCAGGCCGCGATTGTTTACCGAGTACTCAAGAATTTCAAACGTTGACGACAAAGGGGTTTATGTCGACCCGCCACGACAATGCTCGACCGAATTGAGTCGGGAAGAAACCAGACAATTCAGTGCTCTGACACAAACGATGTCAGCATCCAGCAATACGATCTTGGCTCGCGAGCTTTTTCAAGCCGTCAATGACTGCTTCAAAACCGAGCCGCGAGCTCTCCGAAATGAGCACACAAAAACTGCAGCCACTGAATCTGACGACAAGCGTCGCGAATTCCAAATCCTGATTCCGTTTTCGTTGCGAGACGATCGGCACAAGCATATGCCGGTTGCAAACTGCGTTTCGATGACTTACGTGGAGGCGAGTGAAAAGGTCCTGGATTCTGACAGTCTGAACAATCCTGTTTTAGTCTCAGACCTTGCCCGGCAATTCAATTTTATTCGTCGGTGGAACCTTCAGTATTCATGGGTCGAGACAATTAACTTGTACAGCAGGATTTGGCCGATCATCAATTTCTTCGACCTTCGCCGGATGAGCCGCAAACATCGTCAAAAAAAAGATCGCCTGAAAAAAATGGGCCCCGTGACGACAACCGTCATGACGAATTTGGGGCGAGCATTCAGTGGAAGCCATTTGCTAAATAGCGCAGGCGAAATTGCGGTCAAGTCACTGGTGGTAAAATCGGTGCACGTTTCGCCGCCATGCAGTGCGACGGTGCCGCTTAATTTCTCCATTAACTTTTACGGCAATCGTCTGACTTTGGACGCCAACTATTTACCGTCTTTGCTAAAACGGGAAACGGCCGAAGGTGTACTTGATTCGTGGAAACGTCGGGTCGTCGCCACTACAGCCAGACTTCCGTTTGAAAACAGCAGTGCGGTTGAGGCGGTGCGGTCAAGCGGCAGGCTCAATTGAATTCAAGTATTCAAGCACCCCATCAATGCTGTGTTCTTTGGGCAGGTCGTCGGGCTCGCCAACAGATTCGCAGATGCTCAACAACAGTGAAACGGTGTTCGATGGCTCCACTGAAAAATCGCACACATTGCTGACCGAGCCAAATTCCGCAACCGTGTTGCCAAGCGCTTTCAGGATTTTCGTTTTGGTCGACTGGTCAATCTCCCGTTTGGACAGCAAATTTTGGATCGTCTCCAACAAGTAATTGAATCGCAGTTCTGCGTTAGCCCACCGTCGCGTCAGGCTGACATGCCCGGCGTTGTCATGATCGTCATGCCGTCTTGATCGACAGATCTCCTGAAACTCGACCAGTTGTTCGTTGAGTGCTGTAAAAACACTGGCCGATCGTTCAGCCACCGCGATCCGATTTGTCTCGATAATGGTTTGACCTTGATGACGAGTGAGAATTTTGGAGATCACCGCTCCGACAACGGCCATCCCAAGAAAGGCCTGCAGGATTGCGAACACCCTGGAAATTCCCTC
>CAZPOL010000188.1:1547-4171 GCA_964588195.1 uncultured Pirellulaceae bacterium
AGAACCGTTGCCGCGACGAAGCTAAGAATCGTTTCACCGTGCGGCAATTCAAATTCGCCAACGACCAGCAAAGCAAACAACAGCGAAGCCAGCCCTCTGGGTCCAAACCAACCAATGAACCAAAACGTTGGCTTCTTCAGACCAATACCAAGTAGTGACACAAAGACGGGTAACACTCTGATGACTGTTAAACTCAAGGCTGCGTAGATCAAGCACGCGACGGTGAACCCTTCGAATGCGGGCACGACAAGTGTGGCACCGAACAACAGAAAAGTTGTCAGGCTAAGCAGCTGGCCTTCGGCCTCGCCAAAGTCGCGCATCGCTTCGCCAATACAATCTGAATAAACAGAGACGCTCATGCCGGCGACAAACGCCGCGATGAAGCCGTTACCGCCCACCTGCAAGGCACCGGTCCAGGCAATTAGCGCCAAGGCAACGCCGCTCAACTTTTGGAAGTTTTCGTCCAGCCAGTTCGCTTGACGACCAATTTTCAACAAATAGCCACCGCCCAAGCCGACAACGATTCCGACCAGCGGTCCAAGCGTGACTTGCAGAGTCCAGTAAACGAGCCAGCTTGATTCACCCGACTCTGGATTGATGCTGGCCAATCCGGCAAACAACATCACCATCGGCAACACGATTCCATCATTCAAGCCACTCTCGACGTTCAGCGTTTGGCGAATACGCAACGGAATGGAAGGGCTGCTAACAACGGCTTGTCCAAGTGCGGCATCCGTTGGCGCCAGAATGGCGGCCAGCAATGCAGCCTCCCAAATCGAAAACTCTGGAACGATCAACTTGGCCACCACCGCGCCTAGCAAAATCGTCAGTGGCAAACCAACGCCGAGCAACCGCAACGGAATTCGGTACTGTCTGGCCAGCAATCGCAAACGGATCCTTGAAGCATCGGTGAACAAAACGATGACGAGCGTCAATTCGGCGACGATTTCCAGAACGGCTTTGGCGTCAAACTCGCTGAGAATCCCGGAAAAGAAGAGTGAAATCACGACACCGATCGCCGTGAAGATCATAGGCGGCGTTATCAATGAACGCGACACTTGATTGGAAACGAGCGCAAAACCGAAGGTGACCAACCCGATTAAGAGGAGAAATTCTTCCATGGATCAAATTAGCCTCTGGTTGATGGAGGAACAGTGCACGCGAGGTAGTGCCAAACCGCAAAAAACCACTCGCTTGCGCTTCGTGCTTGTATTGCTCGCAATCTCCAAACAATCCGTTTCGCTTGCATTTGGTTTTTGCGTTGCTTACGTCTCGTCTTCGCTCCACGCCGCGCCAACCGCGCTGGCCACACAGGGCGCGACTCGTCTGTCCAGTGGATCCGGCAAGATCCGTTCGGCAGTCGGTTCTTTGATCGTTTGGGCAAGGGAGTGGGCGGCAGCGATTTTCATTCTTTCGGTAATGCGAGGTGCCAGGACATCTAATGCACCGCGAAAGATTCCTGGGAAAGCCAACAAGTTATTGACCTGGTTTGGGAAATCACTCCGCCCGGTTCCAACAATCGCCGCACCTCCGGCCTTGGCCTCGTCCGGCATGATCTCAGGTTCCGGGTTAGCCATGGCCAGAACAATCGCATCGTCTGCCATCGTCGCAATGTCATCGCGATTCAGTAAGCCACCCTTGCTGACGCCGATAAACACATCGCTACCGACCAGAACATCCTGCAACTTGCCACTGCGGCCTTCCCGATTTGAGAATTGCAAGGCATCCTGCTTGTATTGCGAAAGGTCGCTACGTTCCTTGTGAATTGCACCTTTGGAATCGCAAATCACAACGTCTGCGACTGGCACACACACATTCGGATCGTTGCCAACGCAGCGTAGCAACTTGGCGATCGCCGTTCCGGCTGCGCCCGCGCCATTGATAACGACTTTCATTTTCTCCAGCGGCTTGTTCAACACCCGACTCGAATTGATCAGTGCGGCCAGCAACACGACGGCGGTTCCGTGTTGGTCGTCATGGAAGACGGGGATACCGATGTCTTGCAAAGCCGCCTCGATTTCGAAGCAACGGGGCGCCGAGATGTCTTCCAGATTGACGCCGCCAAATACTGGTGCGATGCGTCGCACAGTGTCGATAATTTCCTGTGAATCTTGTGTGTCCAGGCAAATCGGCCAGGCATCGATGTCACCGTATTGTTTGAAAAGCAACGCCTTGCCTTCCATGACAGGTAACGCCCCGAGCGGTCCGATGTTTCCCAACCCCAGAACCGCCGAACCGTCACTGACGACAGCCACTGTGTTCCGCTTGATCGTTAACTCTCTGGCCAGGCTTGGGTCCTTGGCGATCAACTCACATGGCCCGGCAACACCTGGCGTGTAGGCAATCGACAAATCGTCCCGTGTCTCGATCGGCATTTTGCTGACCAGCGATATCTTGCCCCTCAATTGTCGATGGACGATGGAGCTGCGTTCGAAGTAGTCGGTCATTTAATAATCGCCTGATTTTTTCTGTGAGAGCAATGGGGGGATGGATACAGGGTACGACCTGGCCCAAGCACTAATTGCAAAAATGGTGGGTATGCATCCGTCCTTGAGTCTAGAATTTTCTACTGAAATTCACAATTGCGGTATCTCAGCAGGTTTTGGATTGGCCTCGTGGAAAGC
>CAZPOL010000189.1:0-3818 GCA_964588195.1 uncultured Pirellulaceae bacterium
CAACGACCACTCTCTGAAATTTCAGTTCCCGTTGCAGGTGCAACATGCCGACGTTGTAGAATCCCTGCAGCAAGGGTAAACCAGCCATTAGCAACAACAACTGTGCAACTCCCTCCTTCTCGAAAAACGTCTCGAGTGGAAAAGCGAGCGCAATTGTTATCAGCGAAATTAAAACGCCTCGGAATATCTGAGTCGTCCAGGCCGTGCCAAGGTAATCTGAAACATCCCCCGAATACTGGACAAGCGCTTGGCGAATTCCAGTGTCAGACATCCGTTCCATAAACAGCATAACGACCAGGGCAACGCCAAAGAGCCCCAATTCTGGCAGCGGTAACAATGCCGCCAAAGCAATGATTCTGATGGACCCTAAGGAACGAGAAACGAATTGAGCCAGCGCAACCCAGATCGCACTGCGTGCGGACTTTCTTCCGATGTCCTTCTTTAGCGCTGATTCAGTACCAGTCATTGTTTTTTACTTCGCGAGAAAGCAGCCAGTATCCGATCGACCGGTCGAGTGAATCGGCCATCGAAAGTGCTGAAGGCGTTGATGCCTGGCTTTTAATTCAGGCTGCCCTGCACTGCTTCCTGTTTGGCCAGTTCCAGGTCGTGGTCGACCATCAGTTGAGCCAGTTCCTTGCATGACGTCTTGGCAACCCAGCCGAGCTTGTCTTTGGCTTTGCTGCAATCGCCCAGCAGTAGATCGACCTCGGTGGGGCGGAAGTATCGTGGATCAATTTCGACGTAGTCTTCCCATTTCAAGTCGAGGTACTCAAAGGTATATCCCAGGAAGTCCTTGATCGATTGAGTCTCTCCGGTCGACAACACGAAGTCGTCCGGTTCACTGTGTTGCAGCATCATCCACATGCCTTCGACATAGTCCTTGGCGTAGCCCCAGTCACGCTTGGCGTCCAGGTTTCCAAGGTACAGTTTTTCCTGCAGACCAAGTTTGATTCGAGTGGCCGCGCGAGTGATCTTGCGAGTCACAAACGTCTCGCCACGACGCGGTGATTCGTGATTGAACAGAATCCCGTTGCAAGCAAACATGTCGTAGGCGTGACGGTAGTTCACGGTTTGGTGAAACGCGTAAACCTTGGCACACGCGTAAGGACTCTGTGGACGGAACGGAGTCTTTTCCGATTGTGGCGATTCCATTACGTCGCCAAACATCTCGGATGACGAGGCCTGGTAGACGCGAGTGTCTTTGCCTTTCTTCTTCAGCTGGCGAGCGGCCTCCAGGACGTTCAAGGCACCGACGCCGACCGTGTTTAATGTGTAGACGGGCGAGTCGAATGAGACGCGAACGTGACTCTGGGCTCCCAGGTTGTAGATCTCGTCCGGTTCCACATCCAGAGCCAGGTTGGTCATGTTCTGGCCATCGGTCAGATCGCCGTAGTGCAAATGCAGACGGGCATCCGTTTCGTGCGGGTCACGATAGATGTGATCCAGGCGAGACGTATTGAACGTGCTGCTGCGACGGACGATTCCATGAACGTCGTAGCCCTTCTCCAGTAACAACTCGGCCAGGTACGATCCGTCTTGTCCTGTGATTCCGGTGATGAGTGCTGTTTTTGACATGGTTAGACCTCTCTTACCAATTGGTTTTCGGTTTCGGTCAGGAAACATTGATAGGTTTGTTGGATTCCTTCACGCAGTTCGATTCGCGGGCTCCAGCCAGTCGATTCGATCAACGAGATATCGGTACGCTTGACGGGTGTGCCGTCCGGTTTGTCGGTGTCTTGCGAGATCTTGCCTTGGTAGCCAACGGTCTCCGCGATCAACTCCGCCAGTTCGCGGATCGTCAGGTCCTTGCCGGTTCCGACGTTGACCCAATCGGGCGGATCGTCAACCTGAACCAGATGCGTGACGGCCTGAGCCAGATCATCGACGTGCAGGAATTCACGACGCGGTGTTCCTGTACCCCAAATGACGACCTCGTCCAGGTTATTTTGTTTTGCTTCATGGAACCGGCGGATTAACGCGGGCAGCACGTGTGAGTTTTCCGGGTGGTAGTTGTCGCCGGGTCCGTACAAATTGGTCGGCATGGCGGAATGGAACATCGCGCCGTATTGCTGGCGATAGAACTGGCACATTTTCAAGCCAGAGATCTTGGCCAAGGCGTAGGCCTCGTTTGTTTTTTCGAGTGGACTGGTCAACAAGCAATCTTCGACCATCGGTTGCGGAGCCATCCGCGGGTAGATGCATGTGCTGCCGAGAAACAGGAACCGTTTGGTTTGGTGCGAGTGGGCGGCGTGGATGGCGTTGCTGGCCATCATCAGGTTGTCGTAAATGAACTCGGCCGGATACGTGTTGTTGGCGTGAATGCCTCCGACTTTGGCGGCTGCGAACAAGACGGTGCCCGGACGATGCTGGTCGAAGAACGCATTGGTGGCCGCTTGATCGCGTAGATCCAGTTCCTTGCTGGTCCTGACCAACACGTCCTTGATCCCCAGAGTCTGCAGGCGGCGAACGATCGCTTTGCCCACCATGCCTCGGTGACCTGCGACGTATACGGGTTCGTGGATTAATGAACTCAATGCAGTGATACGTATGAGTTTGGACGAGGAATTTTGTGAGCTACGGAGACCGTAGTATAGTGGCAGTTTGCCATTTGATTCAGCGTCAACAAGCGTAGGTTAACGGCTGATTCGGCGCGCACTCCGTGCCCGTGGGTGACCATTGATCCAAAAAAAAGGACCAATCACCTTAAGACGTTTTAGTGACCGATCGCGAGCGCATAGCGGAGCTAGCAAACATGGTTGCAGCTTGGAAGCGGCGATTCGCGGGTCAAAATCAATCAGACCCAAAAAAGCTCAAAAAGTCAACGACTACCAAAAAGCGGCAAACGATTGACTTTTCGGAGTTTCCGGCCTCAGAAACGTCTGGGCCGTGGGGCCTATATTGTAACTAGCTTCGACAGAAAATCGCCTTCAGGTTACCTAATTAAGAAGCAAAAGAGGGGGTAGCATGCGCCCGCTTGATGGCAGGTTTGATATCGCGGCCCAATTCGCCTCAAGAGTTGAATCGTGCGCCCTAGCGGGTATTTTCTGGTGTGTCGTCAACCGTAATGCTGTCGTGTTGGACGCTGGTCTGGTTGTCCCGGGTAGAGGTTACAAAATCTCAAGGACCGCTTCATCGACTTCCATCGAAACACTTTGCTCCAGAAACTGAATAGAGAGTAGCAGGCGTGTTTTTCCTTCTCGTCGGATCACCTGCCCTTCATAACCTTGAAACGGACCACTGCGCACACGAATTCGCTGGCCTGGTTCAATCCGGGCTTCGGCGGTCAGCGGGGTTCCCTGACCAATTGCCAATTGGATCAGGCTGAGGTCGCGCACCAACTGTTCGGGATGCTTGACTTCTTGAATCCGCGAAATGCAATTGGTGGTCAGGCAGAAAAGTCGCTCGGCCTCGTTGGCAAACAGAAATGCATAGTTGTGAAACAACGGTATGAACGAGGTGCGAAGTCGACCGGCAGGGCTGCGGAAACGTTTGGGAACGATCGGCAGGTAGCAGCATATTTGCTTGGCCACAAGTTTTCGGATCAGGTCCTTTTCTCGACGCGAAATGGTATAGAGACAGTACCAACGTCGATCTTGATCTGCCAACACTAACGCGTTTTGCAACAGGTCAGCGGGGTAGATGTCGTCTTCTTTCTTCAGGATTGGCAAGAGACTACGAGGGGCTACGAGTGTCTTTAAAAGGTGATTGACACTTTTTAAGGTACGTCAACAAGACGGCGGAAACAATGGGTTACTCGAACAAGCGGTCGGTGGCGTCGACGGCGCGGGTGCGTCGCAGGTCGCCCGGTGACTCGACGA
>CAZPOL010000190.1:0-3810 GCA_964588195.1 uncultured Pirellulaceae bacterium
GTTGGAAGGTTTGCGAGTCGGGTTGCAGCACTTGCAACAGCACGACTTTGTGATGGTAGGTACTTGCGATGCCCCGTTGGTCGTACCGGATGTTTATCGATCGATGGTGCAGCGAATGGTCGATTCGAACGCGGGGGTCGCTTTGCCAATGGTCGACGATCAGTACTATCCCCTGACGGCCGTTTATAGGACGAGCGTGCTGGGGAAAGTTTCACGAATGGTTGCGAATCAGCAACTACGCGTGAAAGACTTGTTGTCGCAGGTGCAGGTTTGCGAAGTTTCCAGCAACGATCTGCGTCGTGTCGATCCGGAATTGCAGACGCTGCGAAATATCAATACGCGTGCTGAATACCAGCAGATGTTGAAGGATGTGGAGCAGGCCAACTGAATCTGGCCTATTCACTTAGGTATCGCCTTGGATAATGTCGCTCAGATCGACAGGCTCGGCGTCAGCCCACAGTCCTTCCAGGCTGTAGAATTCGCGAGTTTCGCTGTCGAACAAATGAATGACGACGGTGCCGTAGTCCAGCACGATCCAGCGACTTTCGTCGTAGCCGTCGATGTTCATCCGTTTATCATTCAGGTCGTCTTCCAGTTTGTGATCAATTTCCTCGCTGATCGCATGCAGTTGTCGTCGGCTGGTGCCGGTTGCGATAACGAAATAATCGAACAGTGCGGTCTGGCGACTCATGTCCAGCACCTTGATGTCGGTGCCGCCGTTTTCGCTCGCCGTTTTCGCGGCAGCCAAAGCCAATTCAAGACTGCGCTCGGGGTTTCGCCGATCAACAGCCGCGTAAGGAGATGGGGTATCGGTCACAGACTTTTCCGAATGAGTGTTCGTCGGTTTGGTAGATAAATTTTGAGTCGTCATGATTCTTCGCCGAGCAGTTTAACGGTCTTCAGCGAGGACTGACATTTTTACCACACTGAGGGTTCACTGTGACCGGGCCTTGTTGGCGATTTCCCGTTAGTTTTGCAGGTCTCATGGGTGTTTAAGGCCTCGCCCGCGTTGACCAGCCGAATTGAGGGTCCTAGAATTCGATTGTTAAACAATGTATTAGTCCCCGAAACAAATCGGGGTAGAAAGACTTTTTGCCATGCCTCGCCGCGTTTGCTTTGTCGCGATGGTCACGTTTGTTCTGTTGTGGTCCATCTTGGTTTCCGGAAGTCGTGCTCATGCTCAGGACTCCGGACAAGAAAAGAAGATTGTGGTGTGCAGCACCACCCAGATTGCCGATTTTGCTCGCCAAATCGTCGGTGATGATTGGCAGGTCGAGTGTGTTCTGGCCCCGGGTCAGGATCCTCACATGTACGACCCAAGGATTGAAGATACGAACATGGTCAAGCGGGCCACTTTGTGTCTGCAAAACGGCTGGCACCTGGAAGGTGGCGAGTGGATGCAAAATCTGGCAGACGCCAGTAGCAAGCCGATCGTAACTTGTGTCAAAGGCATTAAACCATTGAAAACGATGGAAGAGGCAGGCGAGGTCGACGATCCTCATGCCTGGTTTACCCCCGTCAATGCCGTCGTCTACGTCCGCAATATTCTGGGGGCCGTCAGCAAGCTGGATCCCGAAAACGCTCACCGTTTCAAGCAGCGAGCGGAGTTGTATATGGGCGAGTTGAACGCGCTGAACAACTGGATCGATAGCCAGGTCAGTCAGATTCCGGCTGAGCAGCGCGTGTTGGTGACTCACCACGACGCCTTCGGCTATTTTTGCAACGAGTACAATTTCAAGTCGCTCGCGCCGGCCGGTTGGACGACGGAAGAGATCGGCGGGATCAGCCTTGAGCGACGACAAGAGGTCGTAGAATCAATTCGTGAAATTGGAGTTCGTTCTATCTTCGTGGAAACGTCGTTGGATGATCGAATGATCAGCGACATTGCCCGAGAAGCCGGCGTTGAAATTGGCGGGCACCTGTATTCGGACGCGATGGGCGCCGAGGGGACTGCTGGCGCGACGTACATTGGCATGATGCGAGAAAATGTAATTACGATTGTTTCGGCACTGAAATAATATGATCCGTCCAATCATGGCCGTTGTGATTGCGACGGCGATCATTCTGTTCGTTTGGCAATACGCTGCCTTCATCGACCGCATTCGGCCCGAACCGATTCAAATTGTGGAGGTCGAGGCCCAGGGGCGGTACGACGTTAGAGTGGTTTGTACTTTCGATTGCCAAGGTAACGACTTTGGCCTTCCGGCGATCAAGGTTCAGTTCCGAGATCGCATCCTGATCGAACGCAAGGATCTGGTCCCGGCTAGTCAGGTAGTCACGATCGAAGGTGTGCCAGATGTCAAACAAGGGCTGAACGACTTTCATGTTCAGGTCACGCCGGTCGAGGACGCGGATTCGGGGACTGCCGACGGAGGTGCATTCAGCCTGGAACCGCAGAAGCAGACGAGTGCCGCATCGATCGCTCGGGCGGTGCGGGTTGAGATCCTGCACGAAGGACACCTGATCGCCAGCGAATTGATTTGGTCGAATAGTAGCGGACCGTTCGGCGAGTTGGTCAAGATCCAGGTCGAAAAAGACGGTCATCGGCACTAACGAAAATTACCATGACTAATTCCAGCAACCAATCAGATCAGGCGAAGGCCGCCGACCTGGCGATCCAGGTTGAAAACCTCACGGTCAGCTATGGACCGGTTCCGGCCTTGTTGGATGTTTCAGTTTCTATTCCGGCGGGCCAGTTGGTTGGCGTGATCGGTCCTAACGGGTCCGGCAAGTCCACGCTGATAAAATCGATTCTGGGATTCGTTAAGCCAGACATCGGCAATGTTCAGATCTTTGGCCAGGATGCCGCGAAGGCTAAAGGGCGGGTTGCTTATGTTCCGCAACGCGGTTCGGTCGACTGGGATTTTCCAGTGACGGTGCGAGAGGTTGCCTTGATGGGTCGTTATGGCACCAAGCGTTGGTGGCAGGATATGTCCCGAAACGATTACGCCTTGGCCGATCGTGCGTTGGAGCAGGTCCGTATGAGTGATCTCGCCAAGCGACAGATCGGCCAGTTGTCGGGTGGCCAACAACAACGAGTCTTTATGGCGCGGGCCTTGGCGCAGGACGCCGACATTCTGTTGCTGGACGAGCCTTTCGCAGGTGTGGATGCGTCGACCGAACGAGCTATCTTGAATGTGTTGACGGAAGCCAAGCAGAAAGGCAAAACGATGGTCGTGGTGCATCACGATCTGGAAACAGCCGCCGAATATTTTGACTCGTTGATCTTGTTGAAGCAAAGAATGTTCGCCTTTGGTTCGCCCGACCAGGTGCTTGATCCTGAATTGCTTAGTGAAGTCTACGAAGGCAAACTGCGAGTCTTTGCCGCTCTGACAAACAAGTCGATCGACGTAGCGTTGAAAGAAGTGACAGGCCGCTCGCGGGATGCAGATGACGCAGCCGGAGGGAAACGTCTGTGATGGAATCGTTCACGGAATTTCACCTGGCTTACGGGCATCTGATCAAGCCTTTGGTGGTCGGAACGCTGGTGTCGCTGGTGTGCAGCATCGTGGGGTGTTTCATTATCCTGCGGCGACTGTCGTTCCTTTCCGATGCGATCGCGCACGCGATGTTGGCCGGCGTTGTTGCTGGTTACCTGCTGATGAAGTTGTTGTTCAATGTGGAAGCACATGTCGGTGCGATGTTGCTGGGCGCCTTGCTTGCCGGCATTGCCACTGTGGCAATGGTCAGCTTTGTGACTAGCGTGTCGCGAGTCAAACAAGATACAGCGATCGGAATTATGTACACCGGGATCTTTGCGCTCGGGGCCTTCGCGGTGTCGGTTAAGTACCTGGCACAGTACATCCATAT
>CAZPOL010000191.1:0-3338 GCA_964588195.1 uncultured Pirellulaceae bacterium
GAGTTTGTTCGAGTCCTTGCGGGAGCGCTAAATTATCAGGCGTCAAAAAAGCCTGAAACACATAGCCCGCCATCGTGCGGGCTTTTCTTTTGTCATCACAAGTCATCACAATCTTTCGACAGATTCTTGTATGGTTGCTCGGATTGCTCGTTGGAATAGTCTCATCATCTGGAATCGAAACCATGGCTGAATCAAACGAATTGCCACCCAACACATTCTTTATCGAAGTCTCCGGAGCCGGGATTCCCGAAGTCGATGGTCTGTTTGTCCCCTCGACCGCGCCTCCGCAAGAATCGGAATCGGGCACACTCTCCAGTCCAGGGTACTGGAACGGTCGCATGGCCTGGGATCGCGCGGACGGCAAATCGGAAAGGAGCCCGGCACTTTCCTATTCCAACAGTTACAAATCCTGGAGAATCTGTCGGCTGGATGGACATCTCGCCTACGATGCAACTTGCGACAACGAAATGCCGCCCACCGATATCGAGTGGCACGTTTACAAAAAGGGAGTCGCACCAGCGCCCAAGGTTGTGTTGCATCATTTTGATCCGCGACTGCCCTGCCCCGAGCCGAATGTGATCTTCGTTTTAGGTGGTCCGGGTGCTGGCAAGGGAACCATGTGCGAGCTCGCGGAGACTCAACTTGGCTGGACGCATTTGTCGATTGGCGATTTGTGTCGAGCAGAACGTCAGGCAGGTGGAGCGACGGCGGAAGTTATCGAATCGCACATCACCGCTGGCAAGCTGGTTCCCAACGAGATCATTGTCACGCTGTTGAAAAACGCAATGGAGACAACCACGCGAACAACAGGCAACCAGAACTTTTTGCTGGACGGATATCCTCGGTCAATCAACAACCTGGAAGTCTGGTACGAGATCTTTGGCAAGGATGCCGAGCTGCCCAAAATGTTGTACCTGGAATGTCCGTTCGATGTGCTGGAAAAGCGGATCATGGGCCGAGCCAGGCACTCGGGCCGTAGCGACGACAATGTTGAAAGCATGAAGCTGAGATTTGACACCTTCAAAACGGAAACGCTGCCAATCGTCGAGCTGTTTCAAAGCAAAGGCAAGTGCGTCGAAATCGATACCAGCCAGGATCGTCAGGCAGTATACGAACAGGTTGCCCAAAGCCTGGCTGAATTCACAAAGACGGAACTGGCGGAACAACCGCTGACCGAACGATCCGAGGTTTTGCTGGGTCTGCGACCCTATCCAAAAAACAATTAGCGACGAAAAAAATAGCTGCCGGATCCGCCAGATTCGCGAAACTGACTAATGCGGGGTGCGTCTCCGCCCGGTCGCTATGCCAAAAAATTGACATTTTCTTTCGGATTCAATAGGATCGGTTCAAATTGATGAACGAGGTCCGTATGACAAGTCCGCAACTTAAATTTCTCGTCGCCTTTATCCTGGCGTTTTCGTTTCTGCTTTTGGCGAACCAGGTAAGTCTGGCACAGTCAAAAGAGCAAATCGAATCGCGAAAGCTGGCCCGTGACGCAGCACTCAAAGCGCTTGCCAAAGCATACGAAGCAACCGGCGACGACAACTGGCTAATGGAATCGACCAGCAACCGGGTCCGTACGTACTTGAACCTTGGCGAAGACGAAAAAGCATTTGATATCGTCAAGCGGAACATAAACAACCCGCCCACGATCGATCAATGTGTCAATCGAGTATTGCGCGTGGCAATCAAACGCCCGGATGTCGACTTGTTGCATCGACTGCTTGACCTTTATCCATCCGATCACCCGGACCATTTAAAGGTCGCGAAAAAGATTTTTTCGAACGGTATCGAACTTCAGAACCTTGATCTGATCGAGCAAATCATCAACGACAGCGACGAACAGATTGTTAGAGACCAGTATCGTTTGACTCTACGGTCATATCTGGACAATTGGGCACAAGAAGAAAGCAGCAATCAGGAAAACGGCGATGAGATTCTTGATCGGGCCTGGTCGATCGTCCTGCAGATGGAGGATGTCCCTGCGTTGTGCTACACGAAGTGCTACTTGATCAACGAGCTCACTTTGCTGGTTGACCCGGATCGCCTGAACTCTTTTCTGCCATCCGAAGAGCAATTCGATACAGCAGTAGAGGCGATCACAAGTAAACGGGATCCGTTGAGGCGGAGTACGGAAGAAGTTCCTGAAGTTTATGCAGGCTATCGCAACGTCGACCGAATGCGCGGCCGTTGGAATTCTGCCAGGATTGCAGTCGCAATCTCGCAATACAACGAAGATCCAACGCCTGAGCGAC
This sequence comes from uncultured Pirellulaceae bacterium, assembly GCA_964588195.1. GTDB lineage: Bacteria > Planctomycetota > Planctomycetia > Pirellulales > Pirellulaceae > CAJQPP01. The sequence continues at coordinate 2,256 of CAZPOL010000191.1, forward strand.
TCGCGGAAATCGAGATGCTGCTTGTGGAAAAGTCGAAGAGTCCGGATTGGTCTTACGACGAGAGAATCGTTCGTTGGCTGCTGCGTTCAGGAGTCCGTCAGTTGGCGATCGCGACAGGATGTAAATTGCCATCTATCAACGTGTCGATTTTCAGGCGTAGCAACCGCCGCAAAAATCCCGATACGAACCCGTTCCGACTCGTAACAAGGAAATCCGATGGATACGACGTGTTCGACGAACACCCGTTGTCAGAGGTGTTGGATCAGATGTTACAAGATTCGCATTTCGACCAAGCGTTCGATTTGGCAAACAAGATGTCGGGCCCGGTTTGGCAGGGGCTCGCGCTGACCCGTATTTTGAATACTCATGAGATTGATCAGTGGTCTGGCTTCGAACAACCAAGGGAAAACGTACACTCGTTTGTCTTGGTACAAGTTGATCCGCAACGAGGCAGCGTCGATCGATATATCAGGCGAGCAGAGGAAGTGCTGCTGCGGAAAGAGGTCGCATCCGGAAATATCGACTCAGCACTCAATCGATTGTCCGAATTTAGTAGCCACACCTACACTTACAACGATTTGGTACCCTCGGTTGCCCACGCTTTGTTCATGCACGATCAGAAACAACAAGCGATGGACTTGTTGCGTTCCATCGATGAAGAACACCGCAGCGATGTGGCTTATAAAACGCTCAAGGAACTTTGCTACGACGACGAAGTCGACTTGGCAGAGGAGTTGCTTGACGAGTTCATTTATTCCACAGATACCGTCGACGAGCCCTCCGCTTTCGACAATGCCCTTAGCCGTGCCACTAGCAACAGCAGAGGCGCAATCCACTTGATTGCCATGGCAAACATTCGGGTCGGCGCCGAAGAATCTGTGATATCGATGCTTCGGTTGTGGCCAGACAACGAAAGGAAAGCCCTTACCAACACGCTGTTCAGTTTGGCGGACGCTGCAACCCACGTCAAAAATGATGACCTGCTGGAGTCCCTGGCCGACTTTGCCATTGAAGCAAAACTGGACAACTACCTGGGTCCAATGTTGTTGGCAGAGCTGCATAAATACCAGGAGGCATTGGAAC
>CAZPOL010000192.1:0-3173 GCA_964588195.1 uncultured Pirellulaceae bacterium
TGACAATCGTGCCTGCCAGTAACGACACAAACAACAGCGACAAAGCGATGGCCAGACCCCGATTGCGTCGCTGCCACAACCTTAACTTGCTCCATTGCGAAACGGGCCTGGCCAACGTTGGCTTTCCGTCCAAAAACCGTTGCAAGTCTTCGGCCATTTCCGTCGCCGATTGATAACGCCGCGCAGGCAGGTAAGACAACGCTTTCAAACAAATATTTTCCAGTCCAATCGGAATTCGATCGTCCAACCTTCTTGGTGGAACGGGAGCGCCCGATTCCATCTTGCGGATGATCGTATGAGGCGCGCCGCGATAGGGCGGTTCGCCAGTCAACATTTGGTACAACGTGGCACCGGTGGCATAAATGTCGCAACGATGATCCACCGACGCCGGCAAAAAGATCTGCTCGGGGCTCATGAACGATGGAGTCCCGGCCATGTCGTTTATTCGAGTGATCTCATCGGATTGCAGGTCACGGGCGATTCCAAAGTCGATGATCTTGACCTTGAAGTCATCTTCCTGGTGTTCATCCATATTCGACAATTGCTCAACCAACATCAGGTTGGCTGGCTTGATGTCACGGTGAATCAGTTTTTGTCGATGAGCTTCGGCCAAGCCTTTGGCGGTTTGTTGGGCGATCGTCGCTGCGGTACGAAACGGCAACGTTCCTGTTTGTTTGATCAAGTCGCGAACCGATTGTCCTTGCAACAACTCCATGACAATCGTCGGCGAATCGGCTCCCGCCCAGTCACCCGTTCCTTCGCTAACCGAATAGATCGTGACCACATTTTCGCTGGCGATCGAAGCGGCAATTTTTGATTCCCGGATGAAACGACGTTTGTCCGCTTCATCCGCCTCAGAAGCAGAGATGACCTTGATGGCGACCGGTCGATTCAATTTCCGGTCGGTGGCTCGAAGAACCGTTCCCATACCGCCGCTGCTGATCACGCCTTCGATTTCAAAGTCCGCCGCTAATTGGCTTGCCACAAGTTCTTGCCAGCCGTTGAAACGGTTCCTTCCCGAATTCAATCCTTGATCATTTCCGCACTCCTGGTCTTTTTCCGTGTCGCTTAAAGCGGGCGTATTGTCGACCAAGGTCCCCTGGCTGGCCGACCTTGCGAAGTCTTCCGACTTTGATTGAATCGCCTTAGCCAGCAAATCAGAATTGGCGGATTCCAGGAAATGGTCGCTGTTGTGGTGGCTGGCCAACAACGAAAGAACTTCGTGTGCAACCTGCCCATCATCTGAGACATGTTCCAACACAAATTGCCGCTGATTTTGCAGTGGCAATTCGATCGCCTCGTGAAACAAACACTCGACGTTTTTCCATATTTCTGGATCCATGAATGTCCCTTTAAGCCATTTCCCTTTATGGCGTTTCCCAAACAGTTTCCCAAGCAGTTACGGGGTCAGTCGCAACGACTTGAAATCAAGCCTTTATCGTGTCTTCACTCAACTCGCGAAACAGCCAGGCTTTCGCCAACGCCCAATCCCGTTTTACTGTGGCGGTCGAAATGCCAAGGATCCGAGCGACCGATTCAATATTCTGCCCGCCAAAATATCGCAGTTCGACGATCTCGGTTTTGCGATCGTCCAGCTTGTGCAGCTTTCGCAAAGCTTCATCCAACGCCAACAGATCAATCGCCGGCGTGTCGTCAACCGATTCGGAAAATCCCTGGCTTGGGCAATTCAGGAACAGCTGTTCGACATCCCGTTTCTTTGCACCGCGAGCCCTGGCGTAGTCAATCAAGACTCGCCGCATCACACCTACCGCCGCACGCACAATGTGATCCTGGTTCGTCCACTTGATTTCATTCAGGCGAGCCAACCGCACATAGGTCTCGTGCACTAACTCCGTCGTTTGAAATGTATGGTCCTGGCGTTCGTTTTGCAATGTTTGGGAAGCGAACCTGCGTAGCTCGTCGTAAACGCGCGGAAAGATGGAATCCAATTCGATTCGCGGCTTCGGAATATTGTTGTCCGGGTTATCTGCCATGGTTGGCGCTAAACTCATTTCAATTCACCGCTTTGTCTTCCCCAGAAACAGCTGGCCTGCTCATCTTCTTGAATTGCCGGCCTGAATTGCCGACCAGAACAGTCCGCCAGAACTGCCGCCGTTTATTTAATAACCGCCCAACCTCCCAATTGGTCGCAAACCCGGACATCCACTGGACGGTCCAACCGCTGCGGTTTCGATTGGTCATTATCACTGCCGCGAGCTTTTAATTCAAAAAGATTTCCGGAAAAATTTGAGCCTCAACATCGTTTCTTTTCGCCTAATGGTTACAGACGACGGATAGGCGAGGGGTTTCAGGTCTGTTTATCCCTTCCTGATTTTGAAGAACGCGGCTTTTCCTGCGCAGGAAAGAAGTACGCGCTACGGATAACCACACCAAATTGAGACCCAAAATGAACAATGCGAACTGCAACACAAAGCAACGAAAATCACGGCCGATGAGGCCCAACAAAACGACCAGACGCCGACGCCGCCTGGCTCGGATTCTGGCTACCGCGGCGATCGCTGCCACAGGCAGTCTTGCATTTGCCTCGTCCAGCTACGCCCAAACCGACAGTACCTGGACCGGTTCCGGTGATGGAGTCAATTGGTTCGACGCCGGTAATTGGAGCAGCGGAGTTCCTAATGGAACGTTCAATGCGTTCCTGGATGGCGGAAACACAACCACCAATTCGGCGGTCCAGTCCAGCACCACCATTACGCTCGACAGCCTGACGATCGACGCGGGCGACTCATTGACCATGCTCAATGACGCAGACTTGTCCATCACGACCGATGTAGCCAGGCCGATGAGCGGTATCCTCAACAACAATGGCTCGATTTCATTGACTAACTCCGGCAACTTTACCGATCTGATCATCCAGAGCAATGTTCTGTTGAACGGTACAGGCACGATCACGCTGGGCGGCACAAGCGATAACAGCCGGATCCTCGACAACTCAGGTGCCAACGGCGTTCTGACCAACGCCGGCGGCAATACCATTCAGGGACGAGGTCAGATCGGAGTCAACACTCTGCAATTCATCAACCAGGCAGGCGGCCTGGTTGACGCCAACGACAACACGGGATCACTAACAATCGATCCGCGGACCGGAATGGAAGCTACGATCAACGAAGGAGTTTTCCGGGCCTCAGCGGGCGGCAACCTGCGAATTGTGG
>CAZPOL010000193.1:0-3084 GCA_964588195.1 uncultured Pirellulaceae bacterium
TCGCTACGTCGTGCGGACTCTCGGGCAGTACCAGTCCGAGGCTGAGATTGCAAACCAGATCATTCGTAACGAAAACGGCAACCCAATCTATGTTCGCGATGTCGCGGAAGTCTCACTCGGCTTCAAAAAGCCCACAGGATTTGTGCGTCGCTATGGCGTTTCAAATATCTCGATCAGTATTTCGCGGGAAATCGGCTCCAATGTTTTCGATGTCATGCAAGGCCTGCAGCGCGAACAAAAACGACTGAACGAAACGGTTCTGGAAAGCCGCGGCCTGCTGCTGACTCAGGTCTACGACGAAACCGTGTACATCGATTCTGCAATTAGCCTGGTCAATCAGAACATTGTGCTCGGAAGTGCGTTGACCGTCATTATCCTGATGTTGTTTCTGCACATCGGCGCGCGAACTTTGACATTCGTACCGTTGCTGGCCGCCTCGGCCCTGGCGGCGGTCTTTGTTTCGCCCTGGTTTTTCGTGCTGACTCTGGCGTTGATCCTGGTGGCCGGTTTCTGGTTTGCCCGTGGTTCGCTGGTCGTCGCGGTGGCTATCCCGATCAGTATCATCGGCACATTCTTGATCCTGAAGAGTATGGATCGCACGTTGAATGTAATCAGTCTTGCCGGTCTGGCGTTTGCCGTCGGCATGTTGGTCGACAACGCCGTCGTCGTTCTTGAGAACATTTATCGCTACTACCAGAAGGGCCACGGCCCTCGCGAATCAGCCCGCTTGGGTGTGGGTGAAGTATGGGGCGCCGTTCTGGCTTCGACTTTAACGACCCTGTTCGTATTCTTGCCAATCCTGTTCTTGCGAGGCGAGGCTGGCCAGTTGTTCGCCGACATCGCGCTGGCCATTAGCGCCGCCGTTGCCTTGTCGTTGTTGGTCAGCGTTGTGGTCATCCCGACCGCCGCGTCCAGAATCCTCAGCAATCGAAAACGCGAGGTATCAGAAACGCGGCTGGCAAGTTTCATTAGCGGAATGGGACAGCGATTTGGCAACCTGATTTTGGGAGTCAACGCCTGGATTCAAAAGGGAACATTTCGTCGAGTCTTCGTCGCGACAGGTCTTATCGCTTTGGCGGTTGGAATGGCCTGGTGGCTGAAACCCGAAATCGAATACTTGCCTTCCGGCAATCGCAACCTGATCTTTTGTCGAGTGCTGCCTCCGCCTGGCTACAACCCCGAGACGATGGGCTCGATCGGATCGCAAGTCGAAACGGCTTTGCGACCGTATTGGGACCTGGACATGGAATCGGCGGCCGAAGCCGAGTTGGATTATCCTGCGATTGCGGACTTTTTCTACGTCGCCCGCGGCCAAATGGTCTTCGTCGGTCTGCGAGCCCACGACGCAATGCGAGCCAGAGAGCTGATCCCGTTATTGCAATCAAAACTGAAAGGTCTGGTTCCCGGCGGAATTGTCGTTGCCTCGCAGAGCAGTATCTTCGGTCGCGGACTCGGCGGCGGACGCAATATTGAGGTCGAAGTCGTCGGCCCGGATCTGGAACAACTGGTCAACATTGGTGGCCAGGTGATGACTATGGTGAAACAGGAATTCACACCAGACACTCAAACACGCCCGGTTCCCAGTTTGGATCTCAGCAGCCCCGAGTTGCACGTGACCGCCAAACCGACGACTGCCAGCCAATTAGGAATGACCAATTCAGAGATCGGAGCCACCATCAATGCATTGATCGATGGATCGTATGTCGGCGACTATTTCCTGGCAGGTGAAAAGGTCGACCTGGTGGTCCTGGGATCAGATTCGTACCGCGGCAAGACACAAGACCTGCGACAAGAATACGTCGCCACACCGACCCAGCCCAACCCGGTTCGCCTGGATACATTTGCAGATGTCAAGCTTGGGTCAGGGCCACAGCAAATCAATCACAGCGAACGCCAACGCACAATTTCAATCGAAGTCACGCCGCCCGACGACGTCTCTTTGGAACGAGCGATCCAGATCATTCAGGACAACATCGTTGGCGATCTCGAAAACCGGGGCGAACTGGAAGGCGGATACCAGATTATTCTCAGCGGCACAGCCGACAAGCTGGCCCAAACCTGGACCGACCTAAGCTGGAACATCCTGCTGGCCATCCTGATCACCTACTTGTTGATGGCCGCGCTGTTCGAATCCTTTGCCTACCCGGCCGTCATCATTCTTAGCGTACCGATGGGTGCGGTTGGTGGCCTGCTGGGATTGAAACTACTCGGATACTATTTGGCGTTTCGCAACGACCCGCCGCAAAACCTGGACGTTCTGACGATGCTGGGTTTTGTGATCTTGATCGGCACGGTGGTCAACAATGCGATCCTGATTGTGCATCAAGCTTTGATTCAAATCCGCAGCGAAGGACAAACTCCGTCCGCTGCCGTCCTGGAAGGCGTTCGAAAACGGATCCGGCCAATCTTCATGACCACTGCAACCACCGTCTGTGGACTCTCGCCGTTGGTTTTCTTTCCTGGTGCAGGCAGTGAACTCTATCGCGGTTTGGGCAGCGTCGTCCTTGGCGGCTTGTTGGTGTCGACGTTATTCACTCTCTTGCTGATCCCGACACTGTTCACACTCATGGTTGATTTTCAAAACGGACTCGCCCGGTGGTTCTCTGGCGAAACAAGCGACCGAGGTTCCGAAGTCGAAGAAAGTGAATCGGACCAGAATCCGAGCGAGAACGCTGCCCAACAGAGTGAAAATTTGAAAGAAAAAGAAGTGAAAAAAATGGAAGAGTCTGGTCCAGAAATTGAGCCTGCCGAATCTGAAAACGGGGCGCCCGCTCCGGAAGAAGTTGGGGCCGAAAACCCACGACCAGAGCAAGAAACAGCTGTTTAAGTCACCCGCGAACCGCTTCCGCACGGCCCAAATTGGCTAGAATAATTGGGGTGTTATTGCCCATTTTTCCTAAACAAGGCTGGTTAGGTTATTCACATAATTCTGGTTGTCCTGCTTCCGATCGATCGATACACAGGTTATCGTTTCGATTCGCTTTTTCTTTGTAAGGATATGTTCGTCGCGGAGTCCATGTCCCAACTGTGGTCAAGTTGCTTACTCACAAACGGGTTTAAACAACGCAACGTACGTTGCCGAGC
>CAZPOL010000194.1:0-2967 GCA_964588195.1 uncultured Pirellulaceae bacterium
TTCTTAGGTTGACCCGAAAATTGGTAAGATGGCTGTATCTACAAGGCATTACGCTACAGAATACGTCACTCTGTAATTAGTTAGAAACTCCTGTCAGGCTTGGCAGGCGCGGAAACATCTTCACTGGAGTTTAAACCATGCCAATCCTTGGCGCTCACATGTCAATCGCGGGAGGCTACTTCAAGGCCATTCAAGCCGGGCAAACCGCCGGCTGCGATTGCGTTCAGGTCTTCACTAAAAACAATAATCGCTGGAAGGCGAAAGACATCACCGATGACGATGTCGCAAAATTCAAGACGGCGATGGCGGAGTCGTCAGTTAAACACACACTTTCCCATGCCTCGTACCTGATCAATCTGGCCAGCCCGAAACAGGAGCTACTCGACAAAAGCATCGACGCCATGGTGGTCGAGCTGGAACGAGCAGAAAAGCTGGGAATTCCGTTTGTCGTGCTGCATCCCGGATCATTCACGACTTCCGACGAGGCCACTGGCATCCAGACAATCTGCAACTCGATCGATTCGATTCACGACCGCTTGCCAAATTGCACCAGCCAAATCCTGCTGGAGAATACCGCTGGCCAGGGTTCCAATCTCGGATGGCAATTCGAACAACTCGGGCAAATGCTGAAGGGGATCAAGGCGACCGATCGAGTCGGCGTTTGCATTGACACCTGCCATGCCTTCGCCGCGGGTTACGCGCTGGGAACGGAAACTGAATACCAGGAAACGATCAAGCAGCTGGAAAAACATGTTGGCACGGCGAAAGTCAAAGCGTTTCACTTAAACGACAGTAAGCAACCACTCGGTTCGCGAAAAGATCGCCACGAACATATTGGCCGAGGCGAGATGGGCCTCGAACCGTTTCGCAACCTGCTGAACGACGATCGATTCGCCAAAATTCCGATGTACCTGGAAACTGCCAAGGGCGAAGAAGAGGGCAAAGACCTGGACGTCATGAATCTGGAAACTTTACGAGGACTAATCGTCAAGGCGGAACCAATCGCCTGAACTGCATACCGACCAAAAGCTCAATTTTGATACTGTGCGAGGATTACAAATGCAAATTTCCCAGGATCGAATCACAAGATTGTTTTTGCGACAAATCACCATTGGCGTATTCGCAACGCTGTTGGTGTGCCAATCGGGCGGAGTCTTGAGGGCTCAGGAGAAAACGGATCAGCCGGTTTGCGAAGGCGATCTTGCGGAACAGATTAAATCGAGAGTCGACGCGGCAGCGAAGGACGCTGGTTTTTCAGGTGCGGTGCTGGTGGCCAAAGATGGAGAGGTCATTCTTGCTCACGCCGCCGGTCAACAGGACAATTCTGCCAAAGACGAATTGCAAACCACAACGTTGTTCGAAATCGCCTCGTGCACCAAATCGTTTACAGGCGTAGCCGCGGTACTGCTGCAACAACAAGGCAGACTGAATCTGGACGACTCGATCGCTGAACACTTGCCAGGTGTACCCGACCACTGCAAATCGATAACGGTTCGCCACCTGCTTCAACACACTTCAGGAATCCCAGGCGACACCTACGGCCCTCGGACTAGCGACGCTTCCGCAGCGGTCGCTGCCTTTCTTCGCAACGCGCCGAAATCGCGACCAGGCACGAAACACGAATACTGGAATCAGGGTTACGCGCTGTTAAGCGAAGTGATCGCCAGCGCCAGCGGAAAGTCCTTCGCCGATTTTTGCAAAGAAGAGATCTTCGCACCTGTCAAAATGACCAGCTCGCGATTCAATGGTGACGATGCTCCGGCCGACCGGCAAGTCGCCGTCGGCAAGTCGTTACAAGGCCCGAAACGATCGGCACTATCTCATCCCTATAGCGACTCGTATGACTTTTCGTATCGGGCGATGGGCGGAATGGTCACGAACGTGTGGGACATAAACCGATTCTTCAATGTGCTCGACGGCGAATCCCTGCTAACAAAAGAATCGATCGTGGAAATGACGACGATTGGAAAAAGCGATTACGCACTCGGTTGGAAAATACAAGGCAAGGACGATGACCTGGCGTGGTGGCACAGCGGAGGCGTTCGAGGGTTTGTCAGTGTCATGAAATACTTCCCTAACACAAAAAGCCACTACATCATCCTGACCAACAGCGACGATGGGCGGGCAGTCTGGCCGCTGGCGCAATATTTCGACCAGGCACTCAAAGGCCAATTGCTTGGCCCGATCGATGGCGAAATGCTGGCGAAGATTTCAGGCACCTACGTCGCCGGACGCAGATCATTTACGATCCCTGACACCGCGGAAACTCTTACTGGCGAATTCCACTGGGGCGGACCGGTGACTCGCGGGCCGTTGGGCATGATGGGTGATGGAAAAGTTGGCTTCTTCGACGGCGATAAAAATTACCCTGTCGAGTTCGAATTCGGAGAAGATGGCAAAGCGACCAGGTGCACCGTGTTTGACACGGAACTTACAAGACGAAAATAGCACACTCGTCTGACGAACAATCTGGTGCTGACTGGATTCAACTAATGGAGAGCGATGACTTTTGCAGTGGAAACGAGTGGACTCACTCGAATGTTTGGTGATCAGTGCGCGGTCGATCATGTTGACTTGCAGGTTCTGCCTGGCACGTTTTACGGATTCCTGGGCCCAAACGGCGCCGGCAAGTCGACCACGATCAAGATGCTGACCGGCTTGCTGGCTCCATCGTCTGGTGGCGTTTCAATCCTCGGCCTGAATCCGTTTGACACGGATCAGTCGCTGGAGATCAAACGGCGAATCGGCGTCGTGCCCGAAGACCTTTCGTTGTTCGACAACCTGACGGCCCGTGATTACCTGATGTTTGTCGGTCGCATGTTCTTGCTGGACAAGCCGACGATCAAACAACGTAGCGAAGAGTTGTTGACGATGATGCGGTTGGAAAAGGAGCACACCAAGTTGACGCTGGAGTACTCGCACGGCATGAAAAAGAAACCGGCGCTGGCCGCCGCCATCCTGCCCAAC
>CAZPOL010000195.1:0-2677 GCA_964588195.1 uncultured Pirellulaceae bacterium
GTGATCTTTACCGACACCGACACGGCGGTTCGCGAACACCCCGAGTTGCTCCGCGAGTACTTCGGCAAGATCATTCCAACCAACGATAACAAGTTCGCTGCATTGAATTCGGCAGTCTGGTCGGGCGGTTCGTTCATCTACATCCCCAAAGGTGTGAAGATCGAGTTCCCGTTGCAGGCCTATTTCCGGATCAATGAAGAGAACATGGGCCAGTTTGAACGGACGCTGATCATCGTCGACGAGGGAGCTCAGGTTCACTACGTCGAAGGCTGCACCGCTCCGATGTACAGCAGCGAATCGTTGCACTCGGCCGTCGTCGAGGTGCTGGTCAAGAAGGGTGGTCGATGCCGATACACCACGATTCAAAACTGGGCCAACAATATCTACAACCTGGTGACCAAGCGAGCGATGGCCTATCAGGATGCGGTAATGGAGTGGGTCGACGGTAACCTCGGTAGTCAATTGACGATGAAGTACCCAGCCGTCCATATGATGGAGCCGGGTGCTCGTGGCGAGATTCTGTCGATCGCTTTCTCAGGTAAAGGCCAGCACCAGGACGCGGGTGCCAAGTTGGTTCACGCCGCTCCAAACACGACCGGCCAAATTATCTCGAAGTCGATTTCCAAGAACGGCGGCCGCAGTAGCTACCGCGGTTTGGCTCGAGTCGAAAAGGGTGCGGTCAATTCGAAGTGTAATGTCGTTTGCGATGCTCTGATCCTTGATCCGGAGAGTCGTAGTGACACTTACCCTTACATCGAGATCATGGAACAGGACGTCACGATCGGACACGAGGCGAGTGTGTCACGAATCGGTGAAGAGCAATTGTTCTACCTGATGAGTCGCGGGCTTTCCGAAGCAGAAGCCAGTACGATGATCGTCAACGGTTTCATCGAGCCGCTCGTTAAGGAGCTGCCGATGGAATACGCGGTTGAGTTGAATCGGTTGATTCAGTTGCAGATGGAAGGTTCTGTGGGATAAAGAAACTGCCTCAAGTAAAAGTGTCACGCGGAGACGCGGAGACGCGGAGAAGACGAGGAAGGGAGTAGGTGCCCGATGCATGAAAATGAAATTGGAACGATCGTTATTGATTGTGGATTTCAGGTGCATAAGACCCTTGGGCCGGGCCTGCTTGAATCGGTTTACAAAATATCGCTGGCTCACGAACTTGAGAGCCGGGGATTACATGTTGATCGGGAGAAACCGATCGAGATCCAATACAAAGATGTGACTTTTGAGGAGGGCTTTCGAGCCGACCTTGTAGTTGAAAATAAAGTGATCGTGGAATTGAAGTCAGTTGAAGAACTGCATCCTGTTCACGGAAAACAACTGCTCACTTATTTAAGACTCTCGGGGTGTCGCCTTGGATATTTGATGAACTTCGGTTCGCCTTTGTTCAAGACAGGTGTCAACAGAGTCGTTAATCAAATCGACCAAAATATCGGAGAAACGGCTCGCGGCTAAGATCGAGTATCCCCTCATCTACTCCGCGTCTTCGCGTCTCCGCGTGACAATTTTTTGAAGCTGTAAATCATATGACAACAACAACAACTCAAACAGAATTTACCCAACAAGGCTTCGACGCCTTCATCGGAAACCGTTCCGAGCCATCGTGGCTTACCGAACTGCGACAAGCGGCGTGGAAGTCGTTTGATGAAGGCCACTGGCCGACGCAGCGGGAAGAAGAATGGATGCGGACTGACATCCGCCTGTTCAAGCTGGAAAAATTCAACCTGGCAAACGAAACCAGTAACCCGTTGCCCACGGCGGTTCTTTCCGAGGGCGTCGATTTGGCTGGCAGTTGCTCGTCAATGGACGGTGTCACGTTGCAACACCAACTGGACCCTGAGTACGCCGCGAAGGGTGTGATCTTTGGTAGCCTCAGCGAATTGGTCAACGAGCATAGCGACCTGATTCAAAAGCATCTGCTGAACAAAGTCGTCGATCCGCACTTTGATCGGTTCAGTGCCCTGCACTCTGCTTTCTGGTCGACCGGCGTGTTTCTGTATGTGCCCAAAGGCGTGGTCATCGACAAGCCTTTGCACAGCATCGCCGGGATGAGTGACGGTGGCAGCGATCTGGCTCATACCCTGGTCATCCTTGAGGACGGTGCCGAAGCGACCTTGCTGAGCGAATCTGCCAGTCCCGATATCAACTCGGGTGGATTCCATTGCGGAGCGATCGAATTGATCATCGGCGACAACGCTCACTTACGTTACGTGAATTTGCAAGATTGGGGTCAAGGTGCCTGGCACTTCGCCCACCAGAAAGCGATCGTCGGCAAGGACTCCACGATTCAGTGGACCGTCGGCGCGCTCGGTTCAAAACTGTCGAAAGTGAACCAGCACGTTTCGCTGGCCGGCGAAGGTTCCAGTTGCCAGGTGAACGGCGTGATGTTCACCGAGAACAAACAACACCTCTCGTATCACACATTGCAGCAACACGAAAAGCCGCACTGTGTCAGCGACTTCCTGTACAAGGCAGCCTTGCAAGATACGTCTCGCACCGTATGGCGAGGCATGATTCAGGTCGACGAGGGTGCCCAGAAAACAGACGGCTTCCAGCGTAACGACAACCTGATGTTGTCGACGAAGGCACGTGCCGACTCGATTCCTGGTCTGGAAATCGAAGCCGACGACGTCCGTTGCACTCACGGTTCCACCAGCGGCAAGGTTGACGA
>CAZPOL010000196.1:0-2664 GCA_964588195.1 uncultured Pirellulaceae bacterium
TAACTGTTAGCGCAGCAGCAAACGAAAAGAGCCAAGGGGATTTCTTGACACTCTTCGTTCTGCGCCGCACTCTGTCCCGACTCACATTTGGCTGCCGATTCCTTTGTGGTCAAAAGAAGTCTTCATCCATCAGGCAGTAATCGGTAAGATTTGTGCTGCTCTCTTCTCACTATCCGCCGATAAAAGAGAAGCAGGCAAACGGCCAAACATCTTCCAGGAAATTCTGTAGAATGTTCTGGAATTCTGATTTTTCCGGGTGAAAGACATGAAGACCAGCAAAACGATGCTGCGAGATATCCAGGCAGGCCCGGATTCCGATGGGTGGATTCGCATGGTGAACAGCTACGAGCCCCTGATCGCTGGTTGGCTAAAGCGATTTGGAGTCGCCGATTCGGACGTCGCAGATATTTCCCAGGAGGTCTTTTGTGCGGTAATCGATCAGATCTCCAAATTTGATCACAATGGCAGAACCGGCGCGTTTCGAAAGTGGTTGAAATCGATAACGATCTTTCGCTGTCGTCGGTATTGGGACAAGAACAATCGCTTGCCGGTCGAACAGAAATTGAATTCCGTTCAGATGCTCGACCAACTCGCCGACCCATCCAGCGATCTGTCGGGGCGCTGGGACCGCGAACACGATCAGTTTGTACTGAATCACATTTTGAAGCTGATCGGCAAAGAAGTTAGCGCAGAAACGATGACCGTTTTTCGGCGCTTTGCCATCGAAGGCGAATCTGCTGAGAAGATTGCTAATGAATTGGACTTGCCCATTGGACAGATCTACAAATTCAAATTCCGCGTGATGCGAAGGCTAAAGCAAAAAGCGTCCGGAATGATCTCGTCGGACCTGGAACCCTTCTTGAACGCGAATCTGTTTGCGAGCGATTCGTCCAACGTGTCGGCCTGATTCCCAGGCAGCCATCGATTCTGAATTCGAAGATGCCGCGATTATGAATGTTTACCATCCAAAGCAAGATTCACTGGTTCTTTATCTGGACGACCAGCTTTCCAGCAGTGAATCGGATTCGATTGTCGAACATATTCAGCAATGCGATGAATGCCAAATCAAACTCGATCAGCTATGTGCGGTAGAGGAATCAATCGAGTCGTTGCTGAAAGACTTGAAGGACTATCGTCAGGACCCGGATTGCAAAAGCAGTCAGGCGAATGGTCATGCGGATGGTCGCGACGAGGACTTGGCCGCAGTCAATGTGCGCGACATCATCAACGACTACCACGTGGACAACAACGGACAAGCTCGTTACAAGATCATCGACGAAATCGCCCGAGGCGGAATGGGTGTCATTTTTCGTGCGTATGACAATGAGCTGAAGCGAGATTTGGCGTTGAAGGTGATGTTGGCCAAAGGTGCGATCCGCGAATCGAACGTGTCCATGTTTTTGCGCGAGGCACGGATCACGGGGCAGATGCAACATCCCGGCGTCGTGCCGATTCATGAACTGGGGCACCTGTCCGACGGTCGTCCTTTCATTGCTATGAAGCTGGTGCGCGGCCAGACTTTCAGAAAACTGATCAAGCAGGAAGCCGATTCCGAGAATCGTATGGGCCGGCTGCTGGATGTGTTCGGGCAAGTCTGTCAAACGATGGCCTACGCTCATTCTCGCGGTATCATCCATCGAGATCTTAAACCGGAAAACGTGATGGTGGGTGCCTTTGGCGAAGTCCAAATCATGGATTGGGGGCTAGCCAAGAAAATTTCCAAGGGAACAGCCCGCTCAACGAGAGCTGCCGATGGAGACACAAACTCGCTGGATCACCCTCAGGCGATATCGTCGGAGGATGTGGGGACGGTTGGCTCCGATGATAACAGTACCCTGCATAGCCACACGCGATTCGGTGTTGTGATGGGCACGCCAGCCTACATGCCGCCCGAGCAATCATCGGGCGACATTGAACTGATTAATGAACGGGCGGACGTCTTTTCGTTGGGCGTAATCTTGTGTGAAATTCTTACTGGTCGCCCGCCAAGCCCGGTTAAGGCTGCGAATAATCAGAGTCAATTGCGAACGGAACTCGATGACTGCAATGCCGCAACCGAACTGGTCGAACTCGCCCGGATGTGCCTGGAGTACCACCCGCAAATGCGACCGGCCAACGCCGGAATCGTCGCTGATCGGATGGCCAGCTATTTTGATTCGGTTGATCAGAAACTGCGTGACGCCGAACTAGAGACAACTCGACAAAGAACTCAGGCCATAGAGGAAAAACGACGGCGCACGATTGCTCGTTGGTTGGTTGCATCGGTAGCTACAACCTTGTTGGTGTCGGGGGTCGCATGGATTTGGCTGCAAAACAAGAACACCGAGCTGAACAACACCCGGCTTCAGTCAGCGCAAAAACAGTTGGCAATGCAGGCGGATGCCAACGAACAAGCACAGGCGTCACGCGATCAATCCGATTTGATGCTTGGCGATGTGTACGCGTCGCGGGGAATCGTTTCAGGCGAGGACCTGGAACCAGGTTTGGCGACGATGTGGTTTTCTTTGGCAGCGGAAATCTCGGGGGCGGATCCCGATCGACAAAAACAAAACCTGATCCGGGCGAAAAACTGGTCCAGGTTGAGCCTTAAACCCGCTGCTGCTTGCAACGTAACGAATCCCTGGAGTGTGAAGTTTCAGCCAGGCGGTAAATTGCTGCTCGTTC
>CAZPOL010000197.1:0-2565 GCA_964588195.1 uncultured Pirellulaceae bacterium
GCCCATGGGCGTAGGTGCTTTCCAACGCATCAGCGTCAGCGACTGTTTTTCTTCCGTGATGATGGTAGACAAGCGGTCGTGGATCGTAGACGCCGTGCCAACCAAGCGCTGAGACACGGGCGACAGCGTCGATGTCTTCAACCGCATAATATGACCCGGCGCCAAAGAACGGATCGAAGGCTCCGGAAGTGAGCAATGCGGTACGTCGAAACGCAAAGTTCGCGCCTTGAATCAAACCAGCTTCGACAAATTGGCCAGGTGAAATCGTTTCGCGCACCGTCGATTCCTGAATCGTGATCGGCTGGTCAGTCGGGTCATATAATAGAATCCGTCCCCCAGCAAAACCAATCATATCGTCTTCCGCGAAAACGGCAATCGTTTGCTCGAGATAGTCTGTTGCGGGCAAACAATCGTCATCGGTGAAAACCAGAATGTTCCCTTTTGCTGAACGAACACCTGCATTGCGTGCGTTCGCCAGCCCGGGGTTCGGTTCGTGAACCATGACAACGTTGACCGAAGAGTCTTTCGCGAACATTCGTAAGACTTCGGGGGTGTTGTCTGTCGACCCGTTGTCAACGACGACCAATTCCCAGCAAGCTTCGGTTTGCATTTGCTCAATGCAACGCAAAGTTCGGAGCAAGCTCTCTGAACGGTTTCGAGTTGAGATGATTAAGGATAGGTCCATGATTTTTGTTGAAACGTTCGCGATGAGCCAATTAAGCAACGCTGTTTAGTGCTCGTTCATAGAAACTGCGCGACGCAGAAACCTGATTCGCGGCTGATTCGAGTAAACGTTCTCGGTGTAGCGGCGCGTTTTCGAATGAGTCGTTCATCGCTGCACGAAGTTGTTCAGCACTGTTCGCAAGTGAGATGTCAACGACATGGCAACCACTTCCAAACTGATCGCGCAACCCTTGAAATTTTTGCTGATAATATTTCGATGCCACCAGTGCAACCACGGAGACGCCTTGCGACAAAGCGAACACGCCGGCGTGATAACTGCCGGTGATCACTGTGCGACACTGACCAATCACTTCAATGACTGCCGCTGGTGAAGGAGGTGGAATAAAATCGTCGAAGCCATTGGTTCCACGCATGACTTCGCGAACACGTTCTCCATCAACTTCTGTCCCGAAGTAGCTGATCGGAGCGATGACCGATGCGATGGAACGGCTTTCAACAAACTGGATTAACTCACGTTGGATCAACTCTTTTTGCGCCTGTGTTACACAGGAGTAATTTGACAATCGCAGATTGATCCCCAGTGAATGCCCCAGCGCTGCAGGTCGACGGGCGTAAGCAAGTTCGACCGCATCATCGCCGGTACATGCGATCGATTCATCACTCACGCCGCAAGAGTTGAGAACTGGCCGGCCTGTTAGCTGCTCGCGAAGTCCAATATGTGACACTTTCGGTAACACTCGGCTGGCGTGTCGAAGTGTATCTCGACATGTCAACGGCCCAATGCCCTGCCCAAAAATCAATGTTGGCTTACCTAGGTTCTGCGCCAATTCAAGTGTCGTCAAGACATCGTTCGCCGTGTTCAAAAATGAATCAGTCAAGAATCCGCCACCCGATGCGACGACCAGATCGCATGATTTGATGTCGTCAACAAACTGACTGGTTTGACAGTTGGCGATTGGATCTCTGCCGCCCAAAAGTTTGATTGAGGTTGCCGCAACACGCGGGAAGCCAACCTGAAAACGGTGTTCAGCAGCATCCATTTTTTGGCTGACCGATTTTGGTAACCAGGACTTGCGGACTGGGATCGGTAACGCTCGCGAATCAAGCCAGAGCTGTCGCCGTCGCGGATCAAGCAAGGAACCACCGATGAAATGGTCAAGGCGCTGCGGCGCATGGCTGAGCGTCAAGAGTTCCGCGTAAGGAAAAGCCGAGCGTATTCGCTGAGCGGTGACCTGCAGCATCGCGACATCGCCCATGTTCTCCAAATGGTAACCGCCGTTTTCTATTAAGATTCTCATGAACGGTTCGAAGGGTTTTGTGTCCAAATATGTGGTGTCGCGAAACGGCCATAGCCACCGTCTCGCCCGATCAAACGACCACGCATGTAGCCGCCGACCACGTTGAAAACGGCGGCGCCTTCGACATGGTCCAGTTTGTCTTCACCACAATGCAACGCTACGTTTAGGCGGTATTCTCCCGGAACAAGCGGGCACTCATCCAACTCGCAAAGAAATAGCTTCCCGTCGGCGTGGTTGACGACGTCGCATGGTGCCGAGGGCGAACTGATGAATGCAATGAGCGGATTCCCCCGATCATCGTAGATCGTGAATGTGCAATGCACGTTGGAGAGCTTTGATTCGTACTGGAATGCGAACGTAATCGGAGAACCTGTTGCGATCGGTAACAGGTCTTGTCCTTCAACGGTCGCCGAAGTCAGTTTGGCTTGTCCGGTGCCACCACGATCTGTCCGATCCGCGACGGCAGTTTCTGTGCGCTGACGAATCGACGCCATGTAGCAGGAAATGGCTTCGTCGATCGTGCCATCAGCCTGGAGTCTTCCTGATTGAAATACGATTCCTTTTTGGCATAACTCTCGTACGG
>CAZPOL010000198.1:0-2545 GCA_964588195.1 uncultured Pirellulaceae bacterium
GTCGTGAGACATCAACGGGTTTTGCACGTAGTATCTGGACCCCTGCAAACCCATCTCTTCACCCGTAAACCAGATGAACATTACGCTGCGTCTGGGCTTCACCGGATTCAGCGTCAGGGCGCGAGCGATTTGGTAGATGGCTGTTGAGCCGGATCCGTTGTCGTCGGCTCCGGGGAATACCTGGCCGTTGCGAGTACCAAGGTGATCCAGATGAGCTCCGATGACGACGAATTCATCGTTTACTTCCGGGTCCGATCCTTTCATGAACCCGATCACATTGGGAACGCCATCCTGAGTCTCACGGACGGGAACGTTCATCGTCAGCGACTTGTCGAGCTCGTGAATTTGCACGCCGGCTTCGTCACTGGCGTCCAGCCAATCCGTCTGGCCATCCATCGCTTCCAGGATTTGCAACACCGCTGACTTGATGATGGTGCCGGAAACGCTGGTGGATCGCCGACGGCCACCCGGAAATGAAACGATGGATCGCGAAGTCGGCTCGTTTTCCACGATACGGATCGAAGCGGCCGGGCGTTTGCGAGCCAGCATGCGGGGGATACGGCGAGCGGCTGCGTCGTCGGCCATGTACATGACGATCTTGTCACGCAAAACCAGTTCCTCGGGCAACACCGGGTTGTCGCCGCTGACGTTCAGCACGACCAGGTTAGCGGTCAACTCGGGCACGTCGGTCATGCGATCGAAGCCGACATTGCCTTTGCCTTCGATGCTTAGCCCTTTGGGGCCGGTGATTCGGCAGGCATCCAGATCGGGCTCGCGTCTAATAATAGGGACCATTTGAAAATAGGTGCCCTGGTCACCGATCGGGTCCAGCCCAAGCTCGGCCAGTTTGCCCGCCATCCAGTGGGCGGCCCGGGTGTATCCGACCTGGCCCGTGCCGCGGCCTTCGAAGGCGGGGCCGGCCAATACTTGCAGCAATTCCTGCGAGTGCTCGGCGGTTATGGAATCGAATCCGGTTTTGAGTTCGTCCGGCACTGCCGTCACTTCATTAAATTGAGCATGGCACGGCTGGCTGGCAAACGAAAGGCAAATTGCGATCGACATCGCACGCAAGGTTCTATTCACTTTCGGCATTGTGTTGGGGTCCCGATAAATTGGTTTCCAGTTGATTTCAGGTTTGTGTCGTACCCGGTTGCCGACGGCAGTATTGAGCGAACCCAAAACCCATCAGGCGGCACCTTAGACGTCTACAGCATAGTCGATTTCACGGTTATCGATGTTGGCGAGTCCGGAATAACTACCGCCCGAGCCGTACGAAAAGCTTGCACCACGGAATTATGGGTTACCAAGCCTGCATCGCGGATCCTGAAGCTGGACCGAAGCTGATCTGCAACATGGTTTGGCAAGCTAAACAGATGTTCGCAAACGCCGTCACGAGGGCCTACAATATTCGCTCGTGACAGGACGCACCGTACGATTCGTAACAATCGGGCCCAGCAAATGCGGGGCGGCACAATCCTGGATACATCTAGTCACTCCGGGACAACTGAACTTCAAAAGAGGATTTCAAAATGAAACTTTACAAAACCGTCCATTGCCTGATGACCGCCGCTCTGTTGTGGAGTTTGTCGGCAACCTTGCCTGCAACCTTGAGTGCCCAGGAGACGGCGGCTGTACCGGAAGAGATGGCGATTCTGAAACACGAGGTCGGTCAATGGGATGCTGAGATCAAGTTCTGGATGCCAGGTACTGATGGCGTGACTGAATCGACCGGCGTGGAAACGTGTTCAATGATTGGCGAACACTGGCTGAATAGCCAATTTGACTACGAGGCTTTTGGGCAAAAGTTCGGTGGCCACGGCGTATTCGGTTTCGACTCGGAAAAGAAACACTACGTTGGAACCTGGTACAGTTCTGATTCGCCGCATCCGATTCCGATGACCGGTACGTGGGATGCGGATTCGAAAACGATCACGTACGAAATGTCTGGCAAAGACGAAAAGGGCAATCCTTTGAAAGGAAAGGTCATGACGACCTACGTTGACGACAAGCAGAAGAACTTTGAAATGCACATCGATTTCGGCGGTGGTATGCTGCACAAGATGATGGAAGTCAAATACACACGCAAAGATTAATCGGGAGCGTTGGCGAAGTTGTTCCAGCGAACTGGCAGGGCAGGGCACTTCGGATGACCACTCGTATCGGCAAATTCCGATCGACGAAAATTGAAAACCAGGAGCCAACGATTGCGTTTGCGGTCGTTGGTTTTTTTGATGGGCTCGATATACAAGAGAGCCTCAAACCTGCGGAGCCTTTCAAACCATCGGCGACGTTCAAGCCGAATAACTCATGAAACCCGAATTGGAGACTTCTGAACTGGAGAACTGGAGACGTCTTACTGTATCGCACTGCACTTTGCTGTAGCCTGCGACGCCGTGTCACCGCCAATTCGGTACAAATGTCCACTTACCAGAAGCCGCAAACCTACGTATTTCATTGCCCATTCATCCTTACTTGTCAGGATGGTCGCATCGGTCTTTTCGCGATGAACGATTGCTCACAAAAGCTGAGCATTTCCGTGAACAAC
>CAZPOL010000199.1:0-2532 GCA_964588195.1 uncultured Pirellulaceae bacterium
GCAGCATGAGCATGCTTACGCGTTTGATCGGACGACGGTTAGCGTGGCGTGAGCACGATCGGGTTGAGATATTGAAATAAGAATCCTGGGCGCGTAAACATGGCACCCAAAACGGCTGGTTCCTGGAATTCGGCTGAAATGGAATCGACAGAGAATCCGCGAACAAATTTCGATTCGGCTCGTACAACAGAGGCGAGTAAGTGGCCGAGGGTACAATCGATTAACAAGCTGTCTACGTAAGTGATTATTACGAAACAGTTTGCGGCGAACTTTGCGTGCGTGCGGGTTTTCCTTTTCTTAACTCAATGCCAGCAAAGACTTTAGGCCAATTAGGTCAGCTTGAGATTGGCTTCGGTTGAATCGGTTGATGTTGACTCTAATCATTGCCCTGCCTACACTTGTGACGATTTTTGCCACGAAAAAAACACTCTTTTCACCGATTAAGGCGACCGATGACGAAAAAGGAAATCGTCAAGACAATTTCTGAGGAAATTGGACTCACACAACTCAAAACCAAAGAGATTGTGCAGCGGACTTTCGACGCGATCGTCGAGACGCTGGTCACCGAAGGAAGGATCGAGTTGCGTAACTTTGGGGTGTTTGAGGTAAAGAAGCGGGCTGCTCGAAAGGCCCGCAATCCACGTACGGGCGACAAGGTGGACGTGCCCGAGAAGTTCGTGGTGACGTTCAAGCCTGGCAAGGAGATGGAGGCTCGTGTTCGGCAAATGGAGCTGGACGCTCGGAAAAACGAGTCGTCTGTCGGTTCCGACGGATCTGTTTCGCCGTCCGATGGATTAGGGCTTCCGACCACACCCGATTCGCCCTCCCAAACCTAGTCAGTTTGCCCGATCTGCATCAATGAATCTGCTTCAATGACAAAGGCCACCGTAAGAGTTCTGGTGCGGCAGCGTCATTCTCTCAAGATTGTGCTTCATCGTCGCCAGAACTATGCCTGGTGTAAACATTCGAACGAAGTTCAAAGTAGTGTTCGTCCAAATGTTTTTGGGACCCTTGAGCAGATTTGTTTCGGCAACCATCATGTATTAAGAGTTTAAGTTCTTTCGCCCGGAGCGCATCCCGTTATGCCAAACGTACCGAACCCTTTTCGTAACCTTCCCTCAGTCAATCAATTGCTGGAGAGTCCTCAATTGAAGGCCCTGGTCGATTCAGCGAATCATAATGTCGTGGTTGGCGGAGTACGAACATTCATGGATCGCTTGCGAGATCAGATTACAACGGCGACCGAAGACGTGCAGATTCCGACCGCCACAGAACTGGCCGAGAAGATCGCTTCGTGGATATCTGGCGAAGACAAGCCTCACTTGCGTTCAGTGATCAATGCAACCGGAGTGATCCTGCATACGGGATTGGGGCGAGCTCCATTGGCTGAGGAAGCCGTTGCCGAAATGAATGAGATGGCTTACGGCTACGCCAGTGTTGAAATCAATCTGGATTCCGGCAAGCGTAGCCAGCGAGACCTGGCGGTGAAGCGTTTGTTGTGCGAGTTGACTGGTTCCAATTCGGCGACCGTGGTTAACAACAATGCGGCGGCCACGATGTTGGCGCTGTCAGCGATGGCTGAAGGGAAAGAGGTGATCGTTTCCCGAGGGCAATTGGTCGAAATCGGTGGCAGTTATCGATTGCCGGACGTCATGGAATGCAGTCGCGCGAAACTGCGCGAGGTTGGCACCACCAACAAAACACGACTCGCCGATTATGAAAACGCGATCAATGAAAATACGGGTGCGATCTTGCGAGTTCACCCCAGCAATTTTCGTGTCGTTGGATTTACTGAGTCGGTTTCTCTTCCGGACCTGGTTCAACTGGCTCGGAAACACAAATTGCCCGTCATCGATGATGTCGGTTCCGGGGCGTTGGTCGACTTCGAAAAATATGGATTGAAGGACGAGCCGTTGGTTCGCGAGAGTATGGAACAAGGGGCAGACGTGGCTCTATTCAGCGGCGACAAATTGGTCGGTGGGCCGCAGTGCGGGATCATTGTTGGTCAGGATCACTGGGTCGAGAAAATCAAGAAGCATCCGATGACGCGGGCGATGCGAGTCGACAAGTTAACGTTGGCCGCGTTGGCCGCCACGTTGCGGTTGTACCGCGATCCTGACAAGGCGACCGAAAGAATCCCTTTGTTGTCGATGTTGTCGACTTCGGCCGAGAATTTGAAGTTGAGAGCTGAACGACTGGCTCCGCAAATTGCGACTTCGGCATTCGTTGAATCGGCAACGCCGATCGAAGGCACGTCGACGCTCGGTGGAGGCACTTTGCCCGCTCAATACGTACCGACCTGGTGCGTTGCGATCTCGCCAAAAGGCCTTTCCGTTGACGAATTTTCGCAACAACTGCGAATGGGAACGCCTTCAATCTTTGGTCGCATCAATAACAATCAGCTGCTACTGGATCTGCGGACCGTTATGCCAAAGCACGATACTGCGTTGGTCGACGCCATCGTCAATCGAGAGGTTTGAATCGATCACTCGCCTGCTGAAACGCGTTCGATCAAGCCGCGTTTTTCGTCGC
>CAZPOL010000200.1:0-2522 GCA_964588195.1 uncultured Pirellulaceae bacterium
CGCCGACGGGCACACCGCGTCCATTTTTCCGCATCAGATGGAGTTGCTGGAAAGTGATTCGGTGTGCGCCGTTGCAACTCATCCGGAAACGGGACAAAAGCGAGTCACGTTGACGGGACCAACCATCAATGCGGCTCGCAACATCGTCTTCATGATCACCGGCTCAGCGAAGGCAGACGTCTTTGCACAGATTGCCGGTCAAACAGCCAACTGGGCGACCTATCCCACCAGTTATATTGGGACTGAAAACAAAACCGAGCGGGTAAGTTACTACCTGGACGGGTCCGCCGCCAAAAAATTGCCGTCATAAAACCAGGGATTTTTGTGTGGCCTGGAAATGGGTTTCATGAGCTGGCGCATACGACCATGGGCTGACGCTCCTCTGTAGTTGGTTCGTCGAATATGTCCGGTGCGTTGCTGTCGCTACCTTCGGGGCTAACGATCGTAGCGCGTGTATCGGGTTCCATGGGCTTACGCCCATGGCTAAGTGCTGCCGCCACTCCGTGGCTATTCCTGGTTTCGAATTTGTGGCCTTGGCTGGCGCCACTGCGTTGCTATTCCTGGCTCGAAATTGGGGCCATTCATTGGCTGACGCGCTTCGTGGCTAATTCTGGTTCAAAACAAATTCGGGTGCGTGGGCTGTCGCCACTCTATGGCTAATGCTGCCACTGACTGTGGCGAATTAGCTCCGGAGGAGCGACAGCGTTTAGCCTTGGGCGTAAGCCCAAGGTTCTTGGTCAAATGGAAGTGCGCAGCCCCGGAGGGGCGACAGCAAACTATCCCTTCGTATCAACGCACGATCCGAAACGACTCGTCAACACATTCCAATAAACTTTGACTCGAGGGGGCCGCTTCATTTCTTTTTCGGCAACGAATTCTCGTACGCTTGCTGCATCACTTCCTTGTACTCGGCGATCGTTCCCAATCCGACTTCTTTGCGTCGCTTGTCAAGGTTATCGGGGTCTTCGCACTCCTGCATCTTTAGCTCACCATCACTCATTCCGAACTGTGTTCCGTAGCGTTGTAGTTTTCCCTGGCCAACGAGGACTCGATCTGTCAGGTAAGCGACATTGGCCATGTTCACTTCGTCTGGGCCCATGGCGGTCATTAGTTCGAGACAGCGATTCTGAAACTTTCGGTCCATGTCAGCGTGCTGCACCAACAACCAGGCAGCCCGGGCTCCATCCTTGCCGACTTTTGATCTGCCCAACCATCCGTGCTGCTCCACCAACGGTGCGAGCCACTCGCGGTTTTCCTTGTCGACTTGTGTCAACTTCATGAAATACTCTGGATCGGATTGAAATGTTTTCCCATCCAGACCACGCCGCATTTTTTGGTCAATCGCAACTCGCCTTAGCAATTCGAGCCTTATTTCCGGGTGCGATATCGTGGCAACCTCTCGCTTAATTGCAAACCAATTCGATTTATTTTCCAACAACGTTTTCAGCTCATCGTCCGTCAGCGTTAGCTTCTCACGCAGAGTGCGAACGGTCGACTCGGTCGAAAACACTGGATAGTCACTGGCAAACAGAAACCTGCCTGGCCCAATCTGTTGAATCAATTTCGAAAGTGCGCGACAGCGTTCGTCCGATGTGGCCGGAATACCGCCAGTCTCTTCTGCGAGTATCGCACCGGACAAATCGAAACGAATACCTGAACCTGTACGAAACATCGGATCGGCCGCTCGCAACGCATCGAATCCGGAAATCACCGCTTCGGAAACGTCATTGAATCCGCCGGCTGCACCCAAATGAGCCAGCGTGATATCGATCGAGTCTCTTGGCTGAATCAATCGCTTCCAAAACAGCTCCGCCAGCGCCTGCGGATCATCTTCGTCGGCACCAAACAGATGCACCAACATCGGCACATCATGCTCGATCGCCCAGTCAAAAACTTTCGCGACCATCGCCTGGTGTTCCGAGTCCGTCAAATCAACGCCACACGCCGGCAGATGCAGCTTGAGTCCGGTCAGGTTCGTGTTACCACGACAACGCTCAAGTTCTTCCAGCGAGTAGTCACGCAGCGGATTGACCGAAAAGAAGCCGACCAGTTTCGTTGGTGCTCGAGCGACACTTTCGGCGACATAGTCGTTCTCTTTGGCGACCCAGCTTTGCTCGTTCTCGCCGATATCGTCGATCCCGGCCAGATCTTCCGTGGTGTACATGTGAGCCATCGAGACCAGAAACGCTCCAGCCAGATTCTGCGATTCCAAAATCTGTATCGAGTCACTGTATGCTGAATCTTCACGACTGAATGGAACACCCAGCGCCTTCCAGTGGCCAATCAATGCGGGACTCATCACATGCACGTGGTGGTCGTAGACTTCCGCCGCGCCGTCTTCGGACGCGGGCGACGATTTACCATCCTGCCAAGCATAGTTTGGCGTGACGACCAGAGTTGCAGTCAGAACCAGCAATAGAAAAATCGATTGTCGCATGGCGATCTCATTCGAATTCAGGCTACATATTTTCAGCGTACTGATTGTAGACGAATGAGATTGCAATAAATCTCAGGTTCTTTCG
>CAZPOL010000201.1:0-2301 GCA_964588195.1 uncultured Pirellulaceae bacterium
GCAGACCGGGAAGGTTTCGGCTAAGCACCAGCGTCGCTGCGATTACCATCAGAAATCTGATGATGTCGCCGACGGTAATCCATGTCAGTTGGGTCGCGGCGATGATCGTGTCGTCCGGCCCCATCTGTTCAATTGGACGCTTGGCTTGCCAAAGTCCATAGTCCAACGCTTTGACCGCAGGAATGACTTCGTGCCAATAGGAAAAAGCGATTAGCAGACAGAATGCAATCGATGTGACATGCAATAATCGCGAAACCTGTCGACGGATCCCGTTGATGTCGTTATCGAATGACAGATGGCTCGTTTCACGTGAATGTGATTCCAGATTCATCGTGGCTCGTAGCCGACGACGGGCCACGATAATGTTATGCCCGATATCGATCAGCCGACTAGTCAGGTAGTAAGCGACGACGACACCAAGGATCATCCACCACGTCATCAGCAAGCGGATGCCAAGGAATACTGACGAGTACATAAAGCCGAGCGCCGAAACCAGTGCCAGAGCGATTGGCCCCAACACCACCAATGGAGCCCACAGTCCGACCGTTTGTTCCCAGATGCTGCGTGCCGAATTAGGGTCGCTCTTCCAGGCGTTTCCAATTCCACGAAGCAGGCGAAATGAGCAGACGGCCAGCACCAACATCGAAGCGATAAATGTGAACCTGCCGAGAGAATTAAACCAGCGACCGTCGTCGTAAAATTCCAGCGCGTAAGTAACGGCAATCAGTGGCAAACAATATCGCGCGATGGCGCCCGTCGTCCGGCGCATCAGGTCGCATACGGAGCGAGACCAACCAAGCTGGGTTTCTGCCAGTCCCCCGCGAATCGCCAGGCGATAGACAAACGATGCGACGAATAGCTGCGGCGTAATTAGTAACAAGCCTTCGGAGACTGAGTCTTTGATCGTGCCAGTCTCATAACTGGAAGCCAGCAACCAGCCGAGCGTTCCAACCAACGCTGGTAACAGCGATGCCTGAAACAGAGTCAACAACAAAGAGCGGACCAGGGGCGAAACCCGAAACTCACTGCGACGCAAACAAACACTTCTCAATCGGCGATCCAGTTGTGTTCGCATTCCAGCACCGACCAATAGCCCCAGCAACATGATCGAAATCAACAGCCAACGCCCGTTTAGTTGAGTGGAAAGGAAGGACACCATTGATTGCCATTGGTCGGACGTCCCAATCGATTTGATCGCGGCAACGCTCTGGCGAAAATCGGACGAGTCGATCGGCTCGGCACTGCGAATCCACAATACATGTTGGTCGATGTAGGTTCGAAGTTCCTGGGTTTCATTTAGCAGCTGCTTGTGCGCCGTTTGCAGTTTCGCAAGGCTGTTCAGGTAAGTTTCATTGTCGGAGTTCAGATCGTACAGGAAACCTCGTTTTCGGTTCAGCAATTCGTTGGCGCGAGTGTGCAGCTCGGCTACTGCTTCTGGCGATTGTTCCTGACTGGCCGTTTCGAACGATTTTTCGATGGCTGCTTGTTGCAAAGGCAGCTTGTCCAGGTGCTCGTTAATTTCCAATTGCTGCAGTTTCAAATCGGGCAAGGCCGCCTCGATCTCGTGGATTCTCATGCGGCTACGACTGGTACTCGGCAGCTGTTTCCGTTCCATTCGCAACAGCAGCCCGACCGTTCGCGAATGACCAGCCGCTTCCAGGTACTCATCCAGTTTCTTGCGAGTGTCCTCGATTTCTTGCAGCAGCAAGTCGATTTCCTGGTGTTCCGCTACATTGGCACGATTGGTCTGGGAAAGGCCTGTGCGCCGTTCCGCCAGATTGGCGTTCTCTTCCGCCAGTTCACGCAGCAATGGATCGGCGGCCAAAGCTTCCTGTCTCGCTCTGGCGGCCTCGATCTTGATCTGCTCGTCGCGTCTTGCGACCACCAGATTCGTAAGTCGTTTGGAAATTGACTGGGAATGGTCAAACTTTCGCTTCGCCCAATCACGTTCCAGGAACATGCTCTTCTCGGTTGCGACCAGCAAATGGTTCTCAACCGCCAGTAAACGCAAATGAATTTTCAACGCAACGACGATTGCCTGATTTTCCGCCAGCGTGACTTGCGAAGCCAATTCAGAACCTGAGTGCGACTCAACGATTTCAGTTGCGCGTCCAAGTTGCTCCTGCGACTCAACTTCCTGGCTCACCAGATTGTTGAGCTGGTCAAGCCGTTGAGTCAGTCTTGATTCGGCCGAATTGTATTCACTGCGCAGGCGTTCCTCGTGAACCAGATGCTCTTGCAGAAAAGCCTCTTGCGACTCGAGCGATTGACCGTCGTTCAATTTCGTAGGCAATTCGGCCA
>CAZPOL010000202.1:0-1314 GCA_964588195.1 uncultured Pirellulaceae bacterium
GCCGCGGCGATCGACTTGCAAGCAGAAAAAGCCGCGCGGCCCGCGGCTCCGTGTCATCGTATTGTTATCACGCGTGTTTCGGGCGCGGGACATCTTTCTTCACAAAGCCCGCATCACTCTGGTTGACTGGAGGGCAGTTGGCCGTTGTCAAGTTACCACTTTGCGTAGCCATAGTTGTTGCCAAGTTTCCAATAAGCCCAATTAAGATGGATTTTTACGTCTTGCTCAGATTCCGCTTCAAATGTTCTTGCAAGCAATGATTCTGTGTGTCGTGAATACAAGGTGTTTCCGAGTATTAGTGCTGCCGCAGAACGGATTTCATCAGACTCATCCCTAAGCATTGAGTAAGTTCTCGAAAGTCCGATGACATTGAAGTAAGCGCGAATGCCAAATGATTCATCAGGGGACTTCGCTGAAAGAAATCTTGCGGGTGTGATTGTGCAGGATCGGGGTTTGATCAGGTGTCACGAGATGTGATTCTGTTTGGGAAGTCTAATCGACTCTAAATAAATAAATGAACACCAATTATTTCAGGATCGATTAGCTGCGTGTCTTAAGTTGTCGGCTTGTTACAAGATCGACTCTCGCTTGATGGTTCTTACCTTAGCGGGCGTTGTTGGGTTCAAACATCGAGCAGCCAACATCGACTAAATTGACAACAGTGCGCGATCGAATAGAATTTAGACGAGCTACAAAAATTCAATTTCTCTTAAAGCAAAACATGAAACCTTTGAAATCGCTTTTCTCGCCGCGAAGTTTTTTGGCATTACCAATCGTTGCGTTTCTTGGTTGTTTGTTTTGCCTGGTCGTTCATGGCGAATTGAAGGCTCAGGAGAAGTCCGATTCGGAATTGGAGACGGAATTGATTAGCGAGCTGAATGAGAAATTGAGTGCGGCCATTCAGTGGGGCGAGATTGAAGTTAAACTGAGTCCAATGGTGGCGGCCAAAAACGCCATGGGGATACCGTGGTCGCCCAAGGCTGCCAGGATCAAGTTGTCGGAATCAGACGAGGGTTTGAGTGGTCGTCTGGCGATCGGCGAATCCGAACCGGTTGAAATGATCCTGCAAATTGACGACGCAGAAGGCGCAGGCGGCGATGCAAGTTGGAAGATCGACCTGAACCGTGACTCGGTGTTTCAGGAAAACGAAATTTTCGAGCTCGAAGCGACTGAACGCAAAGGCAAGTTCTGGTACCAGACTCCGCAAGTAACGATTTCACTGAAAACGACAGAGGGTGCGGCTTCTGAAGAGAAGGCGACTGAAGAGAAGGCGACTGAAGAGAAGGCGACTGAAGAGAAGGCGACTGAAGAGAA
>CAZPOL010000202.1:1414-2163 GCA_964588195.1 uncultured Pirellulaceae bacterium
GGCGACTGACGAAACACGCCCTTATGCCCTGGAACTCTGGCATGTCTTCGATCCGTTTGAACCGGAAAAAGAGCCAGTGGTTCGTTGGAGCCGCCGGGGCTGGCACGAAGGGCAGGTCAAGCTTGGTGATCAAACTTGTACCGTTGTCATTAGTGACATGAACCTTGACGGGTCATTTTCCGAGGCGGACGCGTGGGGTATTGGCACAACCCCCAACAAAGCGCGGACTCCCAGAAATTCCGTTTACAGCGTCGGCAAGCACGCATGGTTCGATACAGTCGCCTTTCAAGTCACCAGCGTTGACGAGCACGGGGGCACAATGAAAATCCGCGCGGTTGACGTCGGGGTTACTCAAGCGGAAGAGAAAGCCAACGCTGATCCTTATGCCAAAGATCGATTGGTGCCTCGTAGCGAAAAGCCAGTCGTCTTTCTGAGCGATTACGAAGAAGCGTTGGCGTTGGCTAAGAAAGAAGATAAGCGGGTTGTGATTGATTTCGTGACGACCTGGTGCGGTCCGTGCAAGATGATGGATCGACTCGTTTACTCGTCGCAACCGATTTACGAGAAGTCAGACGACGTCATTTTTCTGAAACTCGATGGCGACGATGAACGAGAACTCAACAAGCAATACCAGATCAAGGCCTATCCCACGGTGATCTTACTGGACTCGGACGGACAGGAAATCCGCCGGCGTAGTGGCTATCAAAGTGTTAGCAAGCTACTGGAATTCCTCAAGTAACACCCGCGGA
>CAZPOL010000203.1:0-2160 GCA_964588195.1 uncultured Pirellulaceae bacterium
CATTTCATCAAGATCATGGAATCGGTTGCAGGAGAAAAAGCGAATCTGGTTGGACAACCGGCTCCGTCGACCGAGATGCTCACAACTTTTGCAGACACCACCAAAGCTAAACGATTGCTGGACTTTGATCCGCAGGTCGCATTGGCAGAAGGCGTCGAGCGGTTTTGGAATTGGTTTGTCAGCCGGCAATTTGAAATGGAAAAAACCTCGTGCAAGAACGTTGTCGCACCACCTCATGTAACCTGGCAAGCCGGTGTTGCAGCAGACGTGACAACGCCCTAGTGGCGTATGAGACTCGACAGCTGGTGGCAAGAGTTCAGACAATTCAAGTGAACTGATCTCCTGAATCAGTGACGGCGGAACAAAAACACTCCATCAATTTGTGGTTGGCATGCAAGCAAGTGTCACCCAAGAGGACGAAGTCCGCGCTAATTTTTGTCTTAGCGCAGGCTGCAACCAGATCACTGCGATTAACAAACCTGTAAAATTTCGACCGCCTGAAATTGAGGATTTGACTCCATCCAGATTGGATCATTCGTCATCGTCGCCGCGAGTCACTATCATCGAGCCTTCGCGCGGGTTGCGACTTTTTGACTGGCACGAGATCGTTGCTTACCGCGATTTGTTCCGCTTCCTGATTTGGCGAGAAATCAAAGTTCGCTACGCGCAAAGCGCGATCGGAATCGGCTGGGCAATCATTCAACCGGTTTGCTCGATGATCATTTTCACGATCATCTTTGGACGCCTGGCAAACGTGGAAAGCGACGGGGCGCCTTACGCACTGTTTAGCTTTGCAGCTTTGGTGCCCTGGACGTACTTCTCCAATGCGACAAGCGATGGTGTGGCAAGTCTGGTCGGTGAAACGAATATGCTGCGTAAGATCTACTTCCCGCGAATGTTTATGCCGCTATCGGCTGTTGCCGCCAAGCTTGTTGATTTTTCAATCGCCATGTGCGTATTGGCAATCCTGATGTTGTTCTACGGTCAGCCTCCGAGCTTCGGTATCTTCGCTATGCCGATTCTGATTCTGGTCATGGTGACCACGGCAGCCGGCATCAGCCTGTGGCTGTCAGCGCTGGCTGTTCAATACCGGGACGTTAAGCACGCGATGAACTTTGTCATGCAGTTGGCCATGTATGCTTCGCCAGTCGTCTATCCAACCTCGTTGATACCCGGCCAATATCATTGGATCTACGCTTTGAACCCGATGGTCGGCGTCATTGAAGGGTTTCGATCGGCTCTGCTGGGAACTCAGCCGATGCCGTGGCAACTGTTGGTGATCGGTTCAATTTCAGCTGTTGCAATTCTTGTTAGCGGACTCGCTTTCTTCCGCAAGAAAGAAAGGATTTTCGCAGACGTCGCATAAGAGGCTTGCTTCTTCAAGCGCCTACACGGATCCTGCTTCAAAATCATCATGGCTGTCATCTCCGTAGAGAATCTATCCAAGGCTTATCGAATTGGAGTGCAAGAAGAAGCTCCAGACACGATGGTCGGCGCGTTGAAGTCAATGATTAGCGCACCATTTAGAAATGCCAAACGCCTCCGCCGTCTCAGTACTACCAATGCTGAAAATGAAAAAAGCAGAAGTGATGACACACTGTGGGCGTTGAAAGACGTTTCCTTTGACATTCACCAAGGCGAAGTCGTCGGCGTCATTGGACGTAACGGTGCAGGGAAGAGTACGTTGCTTAAAGTCCTCAGTCGCATTACCGAACCAACGAGTGGTCGCATCGTGATGAAAGGACGAGTCAGCAGTCTTCTGGAAGTTGGAACGGGATTTCATCCAGAGCTCAGTGGCCGAGACAACATCTATCTCAACGGCACAATCCTGGGCATGACGAAGAAAGAAATCGATCGGAAATTCGATGAGATCGTCGAGTTCAGCGGCGTGGAGAAATTTCTCGACACGCCAACCAAGCGTTATAGCTCGGGAATGCAGGTTCGTTTGGCGTTTGCGGTCGCAGCCCATCTGGAGCCAGAGATTCTGATCGTCGACGAAGTGCTTGCCGTCGGTGACGCCGATTTTCAAAAAAAGTGCATGGGTAAAATGAGAGAAGTCGCCTCTGGCGGGCGAACGGTGATCTTCGTCAGTCACAACCTGCAGTCCGTACGAGAGTTATGCCAAAAAGGAATCGTATTTCAATCAGGAAGACTCCAGGC
>CAZPOL010000204.1:0-2102 GCA_964588195.1 uncultured Pirellulaceae bacterium
GTGTTAAACCTTGTTGTTCGCGGCCTCTTTTACAGTTCTCGCAAAGATCTGGCCTCCGCGATTCGGGTCCAGATCCTCCATGAAAACCTGCTGTCGGGCCTCTACGAATGTCTGGCGGGCCGGCCCGCTGACGGCTGAGATCAATGTTTCGATGATTGAATCGGCGGCCAGTGAATGACAATTGGTGCCTACCGAATACTTGCGGATGAAATCGGCCGGGGTTGATTCCCGGGGACCGTGAAAGAAAACGGGTGTACCCGACGCGACATAAAATGGAAGTTTGCTGGGAAACGCCGTGCGCGTGAAAAAGTCGTGTTTCTTGTCCATCCAGTAAGGCAAGTAGGCGATATCGGATTGGTTGATGATGGCGGTCGCCTCGGCTTGCGGTTTCGTAGGTTCGTAGCGCACCCAGTCTTTTCGATCTGCCTTGCGACCCTGACTGCCCAAACAGGTAACTTCAAACCTGGGTAAATCGCCGGATTGATGATGCGTTTCGATAGCAGCCAGAAAATGGTTCCATTCGCGAGTCGCATACAACGACCCTGCGAAAATAATTTTGATCGGGCGGCTTGGTTGTTCTTGCTGGTCGCTTGTCGCGGAAGGACGCTCGGCGATCGGCAACCAGTTTTCAGCAGCCGGACAGAACGGCATGGGAACCGACTCGATTCCGTACTGGTCTCGATAGATCGTCGACATTTGTGGGCAGATCGTTACGACTTGCCGGGCGGACTTCAACACGCCGGCAAATGTTTGCAACGCATTTCTTGCCGAGACTCGATCCAGTCCCGATTTCGAAACCAGGTACTCTGGCGAATCCCAACTGGAAACGACGTAGGGCAATGCATTCTGTTTTCGAATTTCATCGATCAGGTAAAACATCGGGATGGAATTGGCGAACGCCCAAATCACGTCGGACTGGTGACGTTGGGTCAGTTCGATCAGTTCGGTCGCCAGGGCTGAGACGCGACTCTTTCGAAACTTGCGATTGGCCAGCGTTGCCAGGAACGGCAGATTTGAGTGAGTGTAATTTCGAGTGTGGCACTTCGAACCTCGCCACGGAACGGATTCGTTGGTGGCCTGGTGGTTGAGCGCAAACCGCTCGACCAACTCGCACGGGTAATCGGCCAGCATGCCGTCCATGAATTGCTCACCGACTCCGGTGGCGGCCGGGTTGCCTGCGCCAATCAGCATTACTTTCGGTGGTGTCATGTTGCTGGCTGAGTGGATGGTGATTCTTGGTGGCGGCTCGTTTTTTGTGATTCTGGCAATGTCCATGAAACATCACTCCTTCGGTTTCGCCTGGGACAACAACTGTTGGTAGAGCGTTGTTGTGCGGCGGGCATTGGTCTGATCGTCGAAATTCTCAGCGGCAAAACGGCTGGCTTCGTCACTCATTTCCTGAAGCAGTTCGGGTTGGCTACAGAATTGCCGAATGGGTTTTAGCAGGCTTGCCGGGTCTGCGAAATGGAAGGTAAAACCCGATTTTTCGTGTTCCAATTGTTCTCGCAAATTCGGCAGGTCAGTTACCAGGCAAGGTTTAGCCATGGCAGCACCCTCGATCACCATACGTGCACTGTGTGCTGTGCGGAACGGGGCTACGATGACGTCGGCGGCCGCGATCAGGTCCTTGACGCGGGTTGTGTAGTCGACAGCAAATACTTGTGGGCTCTTTTCGATTGCCTCCAGTGTCGAGGCGACGTATTCCGAGGACCGGTCTTCGAAACCGCAGACCAGAAATTTTGCATTGGCAGGCAACTGGTCCTGGTGCTCGGCAAGGAAGCGAGCCAGTTCCAACGCGCCATTGCTAGCGGCGATTCTGGCGATCGATGCAAAGACGATATCGTGCTGGTCCAGGTTTAATTCGTTTCTGAAGTGAGAGCGGTCACCCGCGTCAGGGTTGAATTCGGCACGATTCACAAAGTTGCGAATCACGGTTGAGCGGGTGACCGGTGCGGAAATGGAATCG
This sequence comes from uncultured Pirellulaceae bacterium, assembly GCA_964588195.1. Lineage (GTDB taxonomy): Bacteria > Planctomycetota > Planctomycetia > Pirellulales > Pirellulaceae > CAJQPP01. The sequence goes on from CAZPOL010000204.1 coordinate 1,967, forward strand.
AGTCCATTTTGATCGATGCCCAGAAAGAAGGGCTTTGATTTTCGATTGAGCCAGCCAAGCAACTTGCCCCACCAGTTAGTCAGAAGCGTTTCGCGGACATGCACGACGAGCGGTGTTTTACGCGAGGCCCAGCGGC
>CAZPOL010000205.1:0-2089 GCA_964588195.1 uncultured Pirellulaceae bacterium
CGGTCGGTGGCGTCGACGGCGCGGGTGCGTCGCAGGTCGCCCGGTGACTCGACGATTGGCAGCGGATCAATATGCGTCCATGTCGGTAGCGACTGAACCAAAGTTGCCATCAGGAATCCGCCTCGCAAAGACCAGATGATATAACCGGCCGTTAGTGTCAGCGATGTAATGGCAACCGGAGTTCTGGCGTCTACGTTAAACGCGATATCGTTGGCCACATCATCGGCCAGACGATCCAATTCGCCCCATAGTTCTTCGGCGTCGTATACGAACGTAAGGCCATTGGCAAAACTGTTGTCCAGGTCCGATAGACCTTTGCTGGATTTGATGGCTCGTTCCTCGCTCAACCATTCCAGGATCTCGACTGCCGCGCGTTGGTCTGGCAATTCCTGGTTGTTGATCACTTCGGTTAACAGATCGTCAAGCGTTAGCGATTCAGTATCATCAGCAGTCCCCGCAATGGTGTCTGCAGTGTTTTCCAAAACAACCTGGCCAATCACGATGTCGTCCAGTGGCGAATTGTCCTCCCCCGAATTCATCGGGTCCGTTGACTTATCCTCTATTTGGTCCATTGGATCCATTGGATCAGCTGGATCGCCAGGGTCTTGTGGATCGCCCGGGGTCCCGCCGCCACCACTAAAGCCAAATGGTTCGACTTCGATCGAGACCGTGGTTAGTGAACCATCCGCTGTTCCATCGTTTAGTACATAGCTAAACGTATCGGTCCCGATGAAATTGCCTGTTGGTGTGTAACTAAATGTTCCATCGGAATTGAATACGAGCGATCCATTCGTGGGCTGGTCGACGAGAATCGCGACCAGAGCATCTCCATCGACGTCGCTATCGTTTGCCATAACCCCAACCAGTTCATTCAGGACATCACCCGAAAGTACATTGAACATATCGGGTTGGGCAGAAGGCAGGTCGTTGATGGGCAAGATGTCAATAAAGACAGTTGCTGCCGACGTGTTCCCGGCGTCGTCCACTACTTCGTATTCGAAACTGTCTTGCCCATGATAATTTTCATCAGGAATGTAGGTGAAGGTGCCATCGGTATTCAAAATGAACTGCTCGGCATGCGATGGCAGACTGGCGATGCGTGCGGTCAATATCGGGCTGTCCACATCGGAATCATTAGTTAACACCGATCCTGCCGACAGCGTCATGTCTTCATTGATCGTATGGTTGTCATTGTTTGCAATCGGATCGTCGTTTATCGGGTTTACGATAATGTCGAACGTGTTGCCCGTCAGGGTGTTTCCAGCTCCGTCATCAAGATCAAACGTGATCAGATCGGCTGTTGTTTCACTGCCATTGTGGACATACTGAACCAATCGGTTGTCGATGTCGAATTGAGTGAACCTTGTGATCGCCACGCCCGGATTGGATGTTAACTCCAGTTGCCCGTTGGCCAATCCACCAGTCACGGTGTAGGTCAGTTGGAAAGGTGCGTCTTCAGGATCGTCAACCAGCAATTCCGTTGCCTCAATCACGTCGCTTTGGCCTTCGTCAACCGTCGAGCCATTGTTGAGGACGATCGACGGAGTTTCGTTAATGTCGTTGAGGTCGATTCGGAAGACACGAGTAAGGGTCGAGCCATCAGTGCTGGTGGCTCGCACGGTGATATCATGCTGGGGAATTGTATCGAAGTCTAACAACGAACCGTCCCTCACGGTCACGACGCCGCTGATTTGATCGATTTGGAATCGTCCGCCCGCGTCGTCTTCCAACGAATACGTAACGGTGTCTGGCAGGTCCAGGTCGTCGGCAAAAGCTGTGATTCCAACGGTTGTTCCGTTGGCAACGTTTTCGTCAACCTGGTTCACAGCCAAGTCAGAATCCTGAATTGGACTGATGAAATGGTCGTTGACCGGGTTGATTTGTATTTGGAAGGTCCCGGTAATTGGCTGAACACCATCTTCCAGACCATCGGACAGTTCAAAGACGAAGTTGTCTGAAGTCGTTTCGCTTCCATCGTGTGTGTAGGTAATGCTGCCCGCGTCGATTTCTGCTTGACTGAATTGATCGCCGGCGTTTAATGCAACGCCAAGACGATGAAGTGTCCCGTTGCCTGGCACAGTCGACACGG
>CAZPOL010000206.1:0-1902 GCA_964588195.1 uncultured Pirellulaceae bacterium
GATACGACGACATTTGCGGCCGTTCACAGTTCAAGGAAATGTACGGACTGCGGCCCAACGATGCACAGCTGCAAGTGGATTATTACCCCAAATCCGAGCACACGTTTCGGTTAATCGAAAACCGTAAAGCAGCATGCGATCGGATTGCCAACTGGTTCGCCACCAGGTTCGCCAGCGAGAGCCTCGCAAAGTCGATGTCGGCCTAGTCTCATGGTTGCTGGAAACAAGAACACTAATCTTCACTAATTGACACTAATTTTCATTTCGAAAAAACAATTCTCTTCCTCCAGCATGTCATTAGTGAAGATTAGTGTTCCTCTTCACCCTGGCTCACTACGATTCCGCATGGTCTGGTTGCGCATTTTGCAAACAGAATTGCACAATTCGAATCTCGTCGTAACTGACTTCTTCATTGAGCGCAACAAAGATCGGTTTGAGTGGTCCGAACCCGATCGATTCGATCGCGCTGGCAATCCTGCTGCCGGTCGCTTCGTCGACCCAACGCGAGTAGTCCGTGATCTTGTTGTGGCGAATGTAGTCGCCAAGGTACCCGCGAGTCGTCGATTCGGCCCGATCGATTTTCCTGGCGGTCTCGGAGACGGAGAGTCCGGCATCGAAATGGGGAAAGGCAAGGAAGGACGATTGACTGGGCAGCTTGTCGACTCGGGTTGTTGTCTCAGTCAGCGACGAAGGCTTGACGTCCGTTTCGATTTCGCCGTCCTCGCAATACGAAACAATCGCTGCCAGGAACTCTTCGCCGTAGTCATCCAGCTTCTTCTGGCCAACACCATTGATCAATCGAAATCCGTCGAGCGTTGATGGACGCCGCTTGGCCATGTCGCGGAGTGAAGTGTCACTGAAGACGACGTAGGCGGGGACTTGCTTTGTCGCGGCGTGGGCTGAGCGGAGCGATTTCAGTTTCTCGAACAAGGTTCGATCGACGCCTTCCCATGACGCCAACGATTTGGTGCTGCTCTTGGCTTTGCCTGCGTCGCGGGCTTTCAGCAGGCGAGGAGTTTGCTCTCCCTTAAGCAACTGCCAACCGGTGTCGGTGATTTGCAACGTGTTGTACTCGCCCACGCGAGCCAGAAAGTTCTGACTAATCAATTGCTCGGTCCAATCGCGAATACTCCGTTTGGGTTCTGTCGACAGCAGACCATACGTGCTGACTTTGTCGTGGCCGTTTTGCAGTATCTTTTTATCTCGGGAACCGATCAAAACCAAAGCCACATAGTCCGCACCAAAACGCTGGTCCACGCGATACACACAGGAGACAATTTTTTGAGCGAGGACCAGCGGATCTTCAACGAGATCCAGCTGATCCAAACAAACATCGCAAGCCCCACAGTCTTTAACGTCGAGTACTTCTCCAAAGTGAGCGGCCAGTTGGACGTGTCGGCAAAGCGTACCGTTGCAGAAATCGGCGATCGCCTTCAACGCATGCTCTGCACCCTCCTTGCCCGATTCAGAATCGGATTGCGAGATCATACGGCTCCATGTCATGAAGTCGCCCGCGCGATAGAACATGCTGCACTCGGCCTCCAACCCGTCACGGCCAGCACGCCCGCTTTCCTGCTGGTAGGCTTCCAGCGATTTCGGCATGCCGGCATGAATCACGTAGCGAACATTCGATTTATCGATTCCCATGCCAAAGGCCACCGTCGCCACAATCACCCTGGCCTCCTCACGAAGAAAAGCATCCTGGTTTTCTTTCCTGGCTTCTGGCGACATTCCCGCGTGGTAGGGCAGGGCAGTAATTCCGAGTTGGCAGAACGCGGCGCTGGTCGATTCAACTTCTTTGCGGCTGATGCAGTAGACGATTCCCGATTCGCCTTCATGTCGATTGATGACTTCGATGAATTGATCAAGACCCGATTCACGCCGCTGGATTCTGTAAACCAG
>CAZPOL010000207.1:0-1766 GCA_964588195.1 uncultured Pirellulaceae bacterium
GACAATCTCGACATATTCGAAGATGATCAGGATTTTGCATCAATCACGTCTGCGAACTTCGACAAAGACGGGGATGGAGTCGCTGACGTTGATGATCTGGATGACGACAACGACGGTATCTTGGATGTAGATGAAGGCTTTGTTCCCGCGACAACCACCCCGCTCATACCCGCTAACCTTAACACACCCGGTTTCGCAACTGACACGCCGCTGCAGGCCAACAATACAGCGACCGTAAATCTTAATGGACTGTTCAACGGCAATTTGGATTTCCAGGCCGAACTGATCAACGGGCCTGGCGGAGCCGCCCCAACATGGGATGACGGCGTGCGGATTATTAATGAACCAGCGCTTGGTGGTGACTCGATTTTCGTCCAGCCCTTCAACACGGGCGGTGCTAATGATAGCGCTACCTACACGTTTAACTTTAACAATCCTATCGACAATCTGTCATTCCTGACTGGCGGATTGAACAATTCCGACTCGGCAACCTTTGAAGCCTTTTTTCAAGGCCAACCGGTACCAATTACTGCCGCGAACTTTTCCAATTTAACCGATGGTGTTGTGGTCCAAAATGGAAATACACTGTTTAACGCTGGCGGAGTCGGTGGAGTCGATATTGGCGACAACACGGGGGCACTGAATTTGACTCAGCCAGTCGATCAGGTCATCGTTACCACTGACAAGAGCAACGGTAACCAAGGCAACGTGACCCTCGGCTTTTCTACCTTTTCCGGAACCGTGATCACGGCACCGCCAAGTTTTGTTGATACCGACGGCGATGGCATCGCGGATCACTGTGATCTGGACAGTGACAATGATGGCATCAGCGATCTGGAAGAGTCAGGTGCTGATCCGTCGGTTGTGGATCTTGATGGCGATGGCGTTTACGACAACACAACCGGCCCCGGTGCGCAAGTCGATGCTAACGGAATTCCGCTCGCAGCCAATGGCGGCGTCAACCCGGTTGATACTGATGGCGATGGCATCGACGACTTTCTCGATCTCGATAGCGACGACGATGGCATTCCAGATACCGTCGAAGCTTTTCCAACGGCTGGTTACACGACCAATGATGGCGATGTGACCAACGATGACAGTGACGGTGACGGAATCCTGGATGTGTTTGATTCGTCAATTGGTCACGGTGGCGATTTCACCACTCCAGAAGACACCGATAGCGATGGAACTCCGGACTTCCGGGACACTGACAGCGACAACGATGGAATTGACGATATTGTCGAAAGCGGTCTGACACTCAGCGGCAACGACGCGAACATGGACGGGATCGACGATGCAGTCAACGCGTCTTACTCTGATCCCGACGGAGACATCAACGATCCGTCCGCAGATCTGGGCAACGAAGCTGGCGACACAAGCGAAGTCGCCTATCGCGAAGTCACCGCTGATCTCATAACGGTAAAAACACTCGAAAGCAGCGACGCGACACCTGACGAAGGCGATACGGTTACTTTCCGAATTGAAGTCTTCAACGATGGCAATGTCGACGCAACCAATGTTTCACTAACTGATTCGTTGCCAGCAGGCATTACCTTCACAGGTGCCACCTTAACTCCCGGCACCTCCTACGACGACGCAACTGGCATTTTCGATATCGGAACGTTGAACGTTGGCCAAACAGCAACACTCTTGTTATCCGGTACCGTTGATGTTGGTCAGGCTGGTAACGCGATCACCAACATGACCACAGCAGCGATGGCAGATCAGCCTGACCCAGACACCACCGGTGATGACCTGGTTGAAAC